>NZ_JAFEUX010000001.1:0-657327 GCF_016901055.1 Alteribacter salitolerans
ATCCTATGTGCCTATATCGGAATAAGGAGATGATTTCCAATCTCCTACCGCGACGCGTCAATCTCACTCCCTTTCTTTTCTAAAATTAGAAAAGGTAAGAAGAGTATTGGATCACCACCTCAATAAATAATTTTTTTAAAAGAACTAGAAGGGATCTTAACCCCTGGTACATCAACTTTTCCCGAGGGAGTCTCGCGTATTCCGTTCAACTGCGCACTATGCATTGTGAAAATCAGAGGAGAAATATAACTCAGACAAAAAAATGCAATACCTATTTTCATGAGCAATGGTGCGAATTTTATTATTATAGATTTTAGGATAAATTGTTGCATTTCAACATTATAATGGAGCGAAGGGCAGTGGCTCCGGCGGGAATATCATCTGCTGAAGTGATGCCCGCACAAAGCGTCAATCTGTAGCGGTATTTACCATTGTAAGAGAACAATCTTTACGAAAAAAGCGTTTCTTTATTAGGATCAGGAAGCCGGAATACATGAAAACTCCTGCGGAAGTGAAGCGAAATTGAGACCAAAAACGCGGAGCGTGAGGAAGTACACCTGCCCCCCTTGGAAAGTGAAGGTTTTGCAGGCTTCATCTGCGTTAACTGTGTACGGGAACAGTCTTAAAGAAAAGGAGCGACATACATAATGAAAATCGTATTTATGGGTACACCGGACTTCTCTGTTCCGGTTCTTCAAATGTTAATAGAAGAAGGGTATGACGTAGCAGCAGTTGTTACTCAGCCCGACCGTCCAAAAGGGAGAAAGCGGGAACTTACACCTCCTCCTGTTAAAACAGAAGCGATAAAGCACGGCCTTCCAGTCATTCAGCCTGAAAAAATAAGAGTTGAAGAAGAATGGAATAAAATCAACGACCTGGCACCTGATCTGATTGTCACAGCTGCATTCGGCCAGATTCTGCCTCAGGGGCTTCTTGATGTGCCGCCTATGGGCTGTGTGAATGTTCATGCCTCCCTTCTTCCTAAATACAGAGGAGGCGCCCCGATTCATCAGGCCATCATCGACGGTGAAAAGGAAACCGGCATATCAATTATGTACATGGTAGAAGCCCTCGACGCCGGCGATGTTCTCTCCCGGCGGGCGATTCCAATTGAAAAAGATGACCATACAGGGTCAATGTTTGAGAAGCTGAGCACTCTTGGTGCAGCGCTTCTGAAAGAAACCCTTCCTGAAATCGAGAAAGGATCCATTCAGGCTCAGCCACAGGATGAGGCGTTTGTAACGTACGCTCCCAATATTACAAAGGAAATGGAGCGCATCGACTGGGAAGCACCTGCCGAGAACATTTATAACCTTGTTAGAGGGTTGCATCCGTGGCCGGTTGCCTATACGACGCTGGAAGGCAGCCGTTTGAAAGTATGGTGGACCGAGCTTTTGGATAAGGTGTTTGATGAGAAGCCCGGTACGATCGTTCATCTGGACGAGTCTGGTGTAACCGTTGTGGCAGGAGATCAAAAAGGTGTTAAACTGACTGATCTTCAGCCTTCCGGCAAAAAGCGTATGGACGCAAAAACGTTCTACCACGGTGCAGGAAACAAACTTGAGACAGGGATTGTTTTAGGAGGAAACCATGAGTAAAGGAAATGTAAGGGAAGCAGCTCTCGACGTGCTTTTAAAGGTGGAAAAGAACCAGGCATACAGCCACCTCCTGCTAAATGACACAATTAATAAAAACCAGCTCAGTCCTAAGGATACAGGGCTTTTTACGGAGCTCGTTTATGGAACGATACAGCATAAAAAGACGCTTGATTTCTACATAAGTCCGTTTGTGAAAAAACCGCTCTCAAAGCTTGATGACTGGGTGAGAATCCTCCTTGAGCTTACCGTCTACCAGACTGTCTTTCTAGACCGTATTCCTGAGCGTGCGGCTTTTTTTGAAGCTGTACAGATTGCAAAAAAGCGCGGTCATAAAGGCATCTCCGGTATGGTAAACGGGGTGCTCAGATCGATGCAGCGGGAAGGGATTCCTGATCCTGAAGAAATCAAGGACCCGATTGTTCGCCTGTCTGTAGAGACGAGCCACCCAGAATGGCTTGTCGAGCGCTGGACAGATCAGTATGGATTTGAAAAGACGAAGGATATTTGTGAGGCAAACCTCATACATCCGAAACAGACGGCGAGAGTCAACGGTACGAAAGCAACGGTTGAAGAGGTATTTAAAATGCTGGAAGAAGACGGTGTTGAGGCGGAAAAAAGCACTGTCGTCCCGGAAGCATTTACAGCTGTTAAAGGGGTTTTATCAAAAACCCGTGCTTTCAAAGAAGGTTATATTGCGATACAGGATGAAAGTTCCATGCTTGTGGCTCATGCGCTGGGAGCTGTGGAAGGGGAAAGGGTTTTAGATGCCTGTGCTGCCCCCGGAGGCAAAAGTACTCACATTGCCGAAACGATGAACGGCAAAGGGGAAGTGGAAAGTCTCGACATTCACAAACATAAAGTATCTCTCATTGAAGAACAGGCAGGACGTCTGGATCTTAACAACATCAAAGCAAGAGTGATGGATGCCAGAGAGGCAAAAGACCATTTTGAACATGAGAGTTTTGACCGTATTCTGGTGGATGCACCGTGTTCCGGTCTGGGTGTCATTAAACGAAAACCGGATTTAAAGTGGACGAAAACACAGGAAGATGTGAAGAGACTTGCTTCCATTCAGGCTGATATTCTAAGAAATGTCTGGCCATTGTTAAAGCAGGGAGGCACGCTTGTTTACAGTACCTGTACCATCGATCGTGAAGAAAATGACAACGTCATAGAAGATTTCCTGAAAGGGGAGTCTTCTGCCAATGGCGATCACAACCTCTATTCCCGACTGCCGGAGAATGTCCAAAAGCAAATGACTGAAAAGGATAAAGTTCAGATTTTCCCGGGGGATTTTGATACAGACGGCTTTTTTATCAGTGCCATTACGAAAGGTTAACATAATACAATTTCCTTTTTCCAAAAGGAGAAAACATGGTTTTTATCGAACTAATACACGTTGACAGTGAAGAATAAAAGTCAGGGTTGTAACGACCGGCATGGTAATAAATAGAGAACGTGCAGGCGAGTGGGTTTATGGGATTGTTAAAGAAGAAAAGAGGGGATCAATGATGGAAGCTGTCTTTAAGACAGATGTAGGCCGGGTAAGGGCCCACAATGAAGACGATGGGGCCTTTGCTGTAAATGAAAAGGGGCAGATGCTTGTATTGGTTGCTGATGGGATGGGCGGACACCAGGCAGGTGATGTAGCCAGTCAGATGACGAAAGAGCTGCTCTTAAAAAAGTGGCTCGATGCAGCGGCATTTGAAAAGCCGGTTGATGCAGAAGCATGGCTCGGCGAGAGTATCAGAGGGATAAACAAAGAGCTCTATGACCATTCGCAGAATCATTCAGACTGCCAGGGAATGGGCACGACCATTGTTGCCGCGGTCTGCACGGAGGAATTTGTCACAGTCGGCCATGTGGGGGATTCAAGGATTTATCTTAAAAACGGGGATTTTTTCCGTCAGCTTACAGACGATCATTCACTCGTCGGTGAGCTTGTAAAATCCGGTCAGATTTCAGAAGATGAAGCGATGTTCCATCCGAGAAGGAATGTTGTTCTTCGCGCTCTGGGAACAGAGACTGAAGTGAAGATCGATCTTGAAACGGTGGAATGGGACAACGGCAGTTCACTGCTTTTGTGTACTGACGGCTTAACTGATAAAGTTCAGAGCAATGAAATTGAACATCATATGAATGCAGGTTTATCCCTGCACGAAACTGCAGACGAATTAATCCGACTAGCCAACGAACGGGGCGGAGAGGATAATGTGACAATTGCGATTGTTCAGCTTGTTCCCCCTGCAGAGGGCGGGGCCCCATCATGATTGGAAAGCGTCTGAATGATCGTTACAAAATCCTGAAACTCATCGGTGGCGGCGGGATGGCTGACGTATACCTGGCCCACGATATTATTCTGGACCGTGATGTGGCTGTTAAAGTCCTCAAAGACCAGTTTTCACAGGACCATGACTTTATCCGCCGTTTCAGAAGAGAGGCAGAATCCGCCTCAAGCCTTGCCCACCCGAATGTTGTTAATATATATGACGTGGGTGAAGAGGACAGGCTCTACTATATTGTAATGGAGTATGTAGAAGGACCGACACTTAAACAATATATACAGGAGCAGGATGGGTTGAAGGTTGATATAGCGGTTTCCATCATGGCAAGCTTGTCATCCGCTATTGCCCACGCCCATGAAAACAGAATCATACACAGGGATATCAAACCTCATAATATTCTTATCGGTCCAGACGGGACGCCTAAAATTACGGACTTTGGCATTGCAAGAGCGATAAGTGAAGCCACGATTACGCACACGAACTCCATACTGGGTTCGGTGCACTACCTGTCACCTGAACAGGCACGCGGCGGACATGTAACGTATAAATCCGATATTTATTCTCTTGGGATCGTGCTGTATGAAATGCTGGCAGGGGAAGTGCCGTTTAATGGTGATACCGCAGTATCAATTGCAATTAAGCACCTGCAGGCTCCCCTTCCATCGATCAGGGAAAACAAGCCCCACATTCCACAGAGTGTGGAAAATGCGATTATTAAGGCTACAGCAAAAGATCCTTTTTACCGTTATGCTACAGCACTGGACATGTCAGAAGATCTGAGTACGGTTTTGAGCCCGTCTAGAGTGAATGAGAGTAAATATCTGGTCGACCAGCTGAGTGACGGACATACGCAAGCAGTGCCTGTTGTCTCTGAGGAAAAAGAAGAACCAGAAGAAGAAACGATGATTGCGGGGACGCCTCTTGTGAATGCCAAAGCATCGAATGATGCTGCCCCACCTAAAAAGGCTGGATGGAAAAAGTGGCTGACAGCCTCAATTATTGTTCTGGCTCTCCTGTTCGGCTCCATTTATATTGCTTTTACTTGGCTGCCTCAGTGGCTTCATGTTGATGAAGTCCTCATTCCGGATAACCTGGTCGGAATGGAATATGAGGAAGCTTCCCAGGAACTGACTGACCTTGCTCTTCGCGTCGAAATAGAAGAATTCAACGATGAAGAAGCACCTGAAGGAACGGTGATCAGTCATACTCCCCGTGAAGGGACAACGGTGAAAGTAGATACACTGGTGACATTAAGGGTGAGCCTGGGTGCAGAACAGGTCCCTATGGAAGATGTTACCGGAATGAGTCTGCAAGAAGCAGAAAACGCTCTTGCGGAATTTGATAGTATAGAAGTACAGACCCGGGTGGATGACAGCGTGGATGACGAAACCGTGCTTGAACAATCGCCAGATCCCCTCGATCCTGTAATCCCGGGGGAAACGACAGTGCGTCTGATTGTCAGTGAGCAGCCGGCAATGACGATGCGGAATCTGAGAGGCCTGACAAGGCAGGACGTGCTGGGCTATATTGCTGAAGAAAGTCTTCTGAGAGGAGACTTTGAAGAAGAATACAGCGATAATGTCCAGGAAGGAACGGTTATTTCACAGGAGCCGGACTGGGGAACGGAAGTGGATGAGATTACAACTGTTAGAGTTGTGTTTTCATTAGGGCCTGAGCCGGAGCCTGAAACGGAACCGGAAGCCGCTTCCGAGACCGAACTTGATTCTGCTGAAGAGGAAGAAGACTCCCCGCCTGCCGTTGCAAATGTGCCGTTTACGGTGAACGTACCTGAGGATAACAATGGTCAGGTTCACCATATCCGTATTGCAGTTGCCGACTCAACGACAGATGATCCTGTCGTTGTGGTGGATAAAGAAATTTCTGATTCTGAAGTGTTTGAAATTGCCATGACCCTTGAGGACGAAAACGATATCGGTTACATTTACCTTTATCAGGACGATGAAGAAAACGCAGAAAGTCCTTTCGAATTTACGTATGACTATGTAAAGAGTAAAGAAGAAAATAACGGATAACCGTTCACCATGAAGGAGGATTGCATGGCAGAAGGACGAATTGTTAAAGCGCTCAGTGGCTTTTATTATGTAGAAAATGAAGATGGCATCTTTCAGTGCCGGGGGCGGGGTAATTTCCGTAAAAGAAAAATCACGCCCCTTGTAGGAGACCGTGTGGCTTTCGAAGCAGCAAATAAGACGGATGGCTATGTGCTTGATGTTTATGAGCGGGAGAACCAGCTTGTACGTCCCCCTATCGCAAATGTTGAACAGGCTGTGCTTGTTTTTTCAACCCAGGAACCGGATTTCAGCCCTCTTTTACTGGACAAATTTCTTGTACATGTTGAAGCGAATGAAATTGAGCCTGTTATCTGCTTATCAAAGATTGATCTTTTGAATGAGCAAAAAGAAGAAGCGATGAATGAGGCGGAAGCCCTTTATCAGAGTCTTGGATACACCGTAATCAGTACATCGATCTTTGTTGATGAAACGATTGAAATGCTGAGACCCTACTTAAGCGGTCGTGTATCTGTATTTGCAGGCCAGTCAGGTGTGGGGAAGAGCTCTTTATTAAACGCGCTGAAGCCGGAACTCAACCTTGCAACCAACCAGATCTCAAAAAGTCTCGGCAGGGGAAAGCATACGACACGCCACGTGGAGCTGATCCCGGTGGATGGCGGTTATGTTGCTGACACACCAGGCTTTAGTTCCCTTGATTTTGAAGGGATGGATGTAGAAGGGCTGACGTATTGTTTCCCGGAGATGCGTAAGCGTATGAACGACTGTAAATTCAGGGGATGCACACACATTAATGAACCAAAATGTGCGGTGAAAGAGGCAGTTGAAGCAGGTACCGTTGCAAAAAGCAGGTATACTCATTACCTTCAATTCGCAGAAGAAATAAAAAATCAAAAACGGAGGTACTAATCACCATGACTAAAATTGCACCATCGATATTATCTGCAGATTTTTCGAAACTTGGTGAAGAGATTAAAGATGTAGAAAGAGGAGGCGCCGACTACATCCACGTAGATGTGATGGACGGTCATTTTGTTCCGAACATTACGATCGGTCCTCTTATTGTAGACGCGATCCGCCCGGTGACAGACCTTCCCCTGGATGTTCACCTTATGATCGAAAATCCGGATCAGTATATTCCCCAGTTTGCCAAGGCAGGGGCGGATATTATTTCTGTCCACGCAGAAGCGTGCCCGCACCTTCACAGAACGGTTCAGCTGATAAAGGATCAGGGGGTAAAAGCAGGTGTCGTCATCAATCCTGCCACACCTGTTGATGCGGTTCAGCATGTGATCGATGATGTGGACCTTATCCTTCTCATGACGGTAAATCCTGGCTTTGGGGGTCAGTCATTTATTAAAAGCGTGATTCCGAAAATCCGTCAGGTAAAGGAAATGTGTGACCGTGCAGGCCGGACAGATATGGATATTGAAATTGACGGAGGAGTCAATCCTGAAACGGCCCGACTTTGTGTAGATGCAGGAGCAAATGTGCTCGTGGCAGGTTCGGCGGTCTACAACCAGGAAGACCGCGCACAGGCCATTGAACAAATCCGCGGTTAAAGATATACTGGAAACAGAAAGATTACATGTTTAGCCCACGAGGGGAGTCTTCAGAAAGGCTGAGAGGAAGCTGGTCGCTTCGACCCTTTGAACCTGTAAGTTCACACTTACGCAGGGATGTGGTCTGCTTTCCTTGCGATTCGAAGCAGCTGCATACCGTGCAGTTGCTTTTTTAAGTGTGTGGGTATAAATAAAAAGGAGAGAGAGATGAATAATCGTTCAAAAGTAACTGTAATGGCGGAAGTAGCATTGATGGGGGCAATCGGATTTCTGCTGGATTTCCTGAGCTTTGGTTTTGCCTGGCTTCAGGGAGGATCCATTTCACTGATGATGCTGCCTATATTTATTATGGCTTTTCGAAGAGGATTAAAAGCAGGACTTGCTACAGGACTTATCGTAGGTTTGCTTAACTTGTCATTCAACCCCTTCATCGTCCACCCCGCCCAGGCGATTCTTGATTATCCAGTAGCTTTTCTTGTGGCCGGCTTTGCAGGTCTGTTTGCGTTCTCTGAGGAGGCTGGTGCAGGAAAAAAAATGATGTTCATTGTGCTTGGGGTGTTTTTTGGTTCGCTTCTCCGGTTTACTGCCCATTTTCTATCCGGAGTGATCTGGATCGATGTGTTTGCCCCTGATACAGCGAATGCGTATATATATTCATTTGTGTATAACATTACGTACCTCGCACCGTCATTTGTCATTTGTCTTCTGGTCATGCTGTTTCTGGTTAAGGCAAACAAAAAAATTGTTCATGCCAATGCATAACAAAAGGAGGTTCATATGACAGCGATTGTGATTATGGCAGGAGGGCCCGCAGAACGAGTCCCTCCAGTTGACCTTCTCAGAAGAAAGCACCAGAATGCCGTGTGGATCGGCGTGGACAGGGGCGTATATACTCTGCTGAAAAACGGTGTGACGCCCCAGGCAGCATTTGGGGATTTTGACTCGGTAACTGAAGAAGAAAGGCAATGGATAAAAGATAAGGCCTTCCCACTTGAAGTCTACCCGGAAGAAAAAGATGAAACCGATCTGGAGATTGCTCTGAACCGGGCGCTTCTTGAACAGCCGGATCACATTTATATTTACGGTGCTACGGGAGGACGCCTGGATCATCTGTTTGCCAACGTACAGCTCCTGTTTAAGGGTCTGAAAGAAAATGTGCCGGTTACCCTGATTGACCGTCAGAACCGTCTTGAGCTGAAAGGGCCGGGTACGTACGAATTGCAAAGGCGTGAGGAAACATATTTTTCGTTTATTCCCATATCCTCAAAAGTGGAAGCTCTCTCCATGACGGGGTTTAAGTATGAGCTTGACAGGCATACTCTGATTCAAGGGACGACGCTCTGTGTAAGTAATGAAATTATAAAAGATACAGGAATGGTAACGTTTGAGGAAGGGTTTCTTTTGTTTATGGAGACGTGGGACGATTAAAAAGTGGTACTATTTTTTGTCTCGTGAATATACTTGTTAATAACGAAGCACGTTATTTTACTTCCATTTTACATTAGGAATAGGCGGGAGCTCACTCAAGGAGGGGGAAACATGAAGTTTTATACGATCAAATTGCCCAAGTTTTTAGGCGGTGTCATCCGGGCGATGCTGGGGACGTTCAAGAAGGGGTAAAACTCATCAGTTCAGAAAGGACGGAGGACAAGGGAGACCCCCCGTTTCCTCCTTTTTGAACCCGCACTTTCTCTAAACATATGACAAAAAACGGCGTCCCGAGGGCGCCGTTTTTTCGTGTTCATAAGCGTTTATCTGTTATGTTGAGTAGTGACCGCTGTCACTATTATACGCGCTGAACTTTACCTGATTTTAACGCTCGTGCTGATACATAAACGCGCTTTGGCTTACCATTAACGAGGATACGTACTTTTTGAACGTTAGCACCCCAGCGGCGCTTTGTTGCGTTCAATGCGTGAGAACGTTTGTTACCGGAGCTAGGTCCGCGACCAGTTACTACACATTTTCGTGCCATGACTATTTCCCTCCTTCATTAAAAACGAACATTGCAAAAACAATCATCATAGGTTGCAATAAAATACTAAGTAATCTTAGCATAGCCCTTTTCATATTTCAAGAGGATATGATGTGTTTATCAAGGAAAAATTCTTGACACCTTTTTAAAGGCCGGATAATCGTTGCAGTAATCATAATCAAACAGCAGAAATTCTATGTTGCTGCTATAGTGGGGAGAGCCGGAGCGGCGCGGGGGAAGATTAAACAGGTTTCGGGAGTGTTTAAACAGGTTCAGCGTCTCATTAAACAGGTTTACCGCCTCTTTAATCAGGTTAGGTACTCGCATTGACCTTTAGCAGTATTTCTTTATTAAGTCATCCTCCGCAGCAATCCATGGACGAAAAACCTCTTTTTTCGATAATTTCCCTATTATAAAGCCAAATATCAAAGGTTTTCTTTTAAATTAAAGGAGATTATAGTAAAATGACGTTAGCCAAAGAAGGCAAAACCAAAAGGAGGCTTTTGGCATGACGATTGAAATGAAAACGAACTATGGAAAAATTGATGTATCGAAAGAAGTTGTTGCCGTGATCGCCGGCGGAGCAGCCATTGACTGTTATGGTATTGTAGGAATGGCTTCACAAAAACAGCTGAAAGACGGCATTACCGACCTTTTGGGTAAAGAGAACTTAAGCCGCGGTGTTGTCATTCGTGAAGAAAACGACGAAATTCAGATTGACATGTATATCATTGTCAGCTACGGTACTAAGATTTCTGAAGTCGCACACAACGTACAATCAAAAGTGAAGTATCAGCTTGAGCAGATGCTCGGACTGGTCGTTGACTCGGTTAACATTTTTGTACAAGGTGTACGAGTGACTAATCCATAGGGATATTGAGTAAGGAGGAACATCAGTGACTATCAAGAACATTGAAGGAAAAAAGTTTGCTCAAATGCTCCTCGAAGGAGCAGACAACCTTTCGAGCAACTCTAAGGCAATTGACGCATTAAACGTGTTTCCTGTTCCAGACGGGGATACAGGTACGAACATGAACCTGACGATTACGTCCGGGGTGAAAGAAGTAAGACAAATGAACGACGCTCACGCCGGTAAAGTAGCAGGAGCGTTTGCTAAAGGGCTGCTGATGGGAGCACGGGGCAACTCAGGGGTTATTTTATCCCAGCTGTTCAGAGGCTTCTCCAAGTCAGCAGAAGGGAAAGAAACCCTCACTGCCAAAGATTTGAGCAGTGCTTTTGATTACGGTGTGGAAATGGCTTACAAAGCAGTCATGAAACCTGTGGAAGGAACAATCCTTACTGTAGCCAAGGATGCGGCAAGAAGAGGTGTGGAGTTCGCCAAGGATTCCGATGACGTGATTGCGGTTATGGAAGAAGTACTTAAAGAGGCGAAAGAGTCACTTAAACGGACACCGGACCTTCTGCCTGTTTTAAAAGAAGTAGGCGTAGTCGATTCAGGAGGACAGGGTCTCGTAACCATTTATGAGGGCTTCCTCGCTGTTTTAAAGGGCGAAAAAGTCTCTACTACGGTACCGCAGACACCGTCCATGGACGAGCTGGTTAAGGTTGAACATCATCAGTCTGCCCAGAGTCATATGTCTACAGAAGACATTGAGTTCGGCTATTGTACAGAAGTGATGGTTAAGTTTGAAACAGAAAAAACGAATGAAAACGCTTACGACGAAGACGCATTCCGAAACAAGCTGAGTGAATACGGAGATTCCCTTCTTGTCGTTTCCGACGAAGACCTCTTGAAAATTCACATCCATGCAGAGTTTCCGGGCAACGTCATTTCAGAAGCACAGAAGTTCGGTGCTCTCACACACGTGAAAATCGAGAATATGCGTGAGCAGCATACAACGATTCTCGAAAATGAAATGAAGCAGGAGCTTGGAACGTCCGTACATAAAGAAGAGGCTGAGAAAGAAAAGCAGGAATATGCCATTATTACAGTTGCCATGGGTGAAGGTATTGCTTCTTTGTTTAAAGGACTCGGCGCTACCGGAGTCATACAGGGCGGCCAGACAATGAACCCGTCTACAGAGGACTTTGTAAAGGCGATTGAAGAGGCAAATGCCAAAAAGATCATCCTTCTGCCAAATAACTCAAACATCATTATGGCTGCTGAACAGGCGAACAGTGTGGTGGATGAAGAAGTTGTTGTGGTACCTTCAAAATCAGTACCGCAGGGCCTTGCATCCCTTCTTGCTTTTAACCCGACAACAGACCTTGAGGATAATAAAGAAACAATGACAGACGCCATGACTGATGTGAAAACCGGAGAAGTAACCTATGCTGTCCGTGACACAAGCCTGAACGGTGTTGAAATTAAAAAAGGCGACTTTATGGGAATTGAAGGGAAGAAGATCATTACGACCGGCCCCGAGGTCCAGGAAGTAGCCAAGGATCTTCTTGACACAATGGTTGACGAAGACAGTGAAATCATAACCATTATTCATGGTGTGGACCGCTCTGAAGAAGAAGCAGAAGCACTCGTGTCCTACCTTGAAGAGCGTTATAAAGATGTGGAAGTGGAAGTTCATAACGGAAACCAGCCGCTGTATTCCTACATTATCAGTGTTGAGTAAGTAATTTTACGAGGGGGGTTGCACAAGTGAGTATCGTTAAAGTTGTCACAGATTCAACTGCAGATATACCTAAGGAACTTGTTGAAGAGCTGGATATAACTGTCGTGCCGCTTAAAGTTCATTTTGGTGAGGATATGTATGAGGACGGAGTAGATCTGACCCCGGAACAGTTTTATGATAAGCTTCACCAGAATAACCTGATGCCGAGTACGTCACAACCAACCCCGCACCAGTTTGAAGAAGTATACAAAAAACTGGCCCAGGAAACAAATGGAGCTCAGATTCTTTCCATACACCTCAGCTCCAGGCTGAGCGGGACATATCAGTCGGCCCATATCGCTTCTCAGGAACTTGAAGGCGACATCGATATTACCGTTGTAGATTCAAAAAAAGCGTCCTATGCCATCGGAATTATGGTTACGGAAATCGCACGCCTTGCTAAGGAAGGTGCTGACAAGCGAACGTGTGAGCAGCGTCTTACGGAGCTTCTGAGTGATACTTCTGTCTTTTTTATGGTCGATACCCTTGAGTATCTTGAAAAGAACGGACGTATCGGTAAAGCATCTGCGGTACTCGGTTCTCTCCTTAAAATAAAGCCGATCCTTTCTTTAAACGACGAAGGGGAAGTGTATCCTTTCGAAAAAGCAAGAGGAAACAAAAAGGCCCTTGCCAGGATTTATAAGGAAATTGAAACCAGATACGGATCAAGTTCTGTTCATGTTGGTATCTCTCATGCACAGGCAGAGGACGAAGCGAACATCATTATTGAGGAGATTGAAAAGCGCATGACTACAGCCTCATCGGTAATCACATCAATCGGACCTGTTATCGGGGCCCACGTCGGTCCCGGCACCCTCTCCATCAGCGTAACCAAAGCAGAATAACCCTTATGGATAACATTGCTTAAAAGGGTCAGACCTGTACTAAAAAACCTTCTCTTCACGAGGAGGTTTTTTATATGGGAAATTACCAGAAACCAATGATAGCCCTTTCACCTTTGATTTGTTACGATAGGAGAGGAGTTATCTATCTCAGCGCGCTTGTTAACAGAGGAGGTTAGACACATGAAATTTCGCAGTGTCTTTGATATTATCGGTCCGGTTATGGTCGGGCCATCGAGTTCACATACTGCCGGAGCTGCAAGGATCGGACTGGTTGCAAGGCATCTTTTTCAGACAGAACCGGAGTGGGCGGATATCCACCTTTACGGTTCTTTTGCCAAAACGTATCAGGGTCACGGTACCGATGTGGCGCTTGTGGGAGGACTGCTCGGATTCGATACGTACGATTCCAGAATTCCCGACTCATTAAAATTGGCCGAAAAGAAAAACATAAAAGTAAGGTTTATTGAAGAACCTGATGAACACGATCACCCAAACACAGTTAAGATCCGTCTTGGTAAAGGACAGGATACGATGGAGCTTGTAGGGATCTCAATTGGCGGCGGAAAAGTTGAAGTCAAGGAATTAAACGGCTTTAAGCTTCGCCTCAGCGGTAATCATCCGGCGATTCTCGTTGTTCATAACGACCGGTACGGGGCGATTGCATCCGTTTCAGCCGTGCTTGCCAAAAACGAAATCAACATCGGTCATATGGAAGTATCCCGAAAGGATAAAGGAAAAGAAGCACTGATGGTGATTGAAGTAGACCAAAATGTAAGTAACGAGCTTCTTACTGAAGTCGGAGCACTTGCTTCTGTTGATAAAGTAACGAAAATCCATGACTAGAGAGGAGTGACTACGATGTTTCAAAACGTTGAACAGCTGATCAAGCTGACAGAAGAACGTAATATCTCCATTTCCGAAGCCATGATTTTGCAGGAAATGGAGATTCACAGCCGGTCACGAGAAGAGATTATCGAACAGATGGACCGGAACCTGACTGTCATGGAACAGGCAGTTAAAAGAGGGATTGAAGAAGAAGTCAAAAGCGTATCCGGCCTCACTGGCGGTGCCGGTAAAAAGCTTTATGAATATATGCAGAATAACGACACCCTTGCAGGAAACCTTCTCCTTGATGCCGTGGCTAAAGCGATGGCCACAAATGAGGTCAATGCTGCTATGGGAACCATTTGTGCTACGCCGACGGCAGGTTCTGCCGGTGTGGTACCAGGGGCGTTGTTTTCTGTAAAGAACAAGCTGAATCCGAGCCGCGAAGAAATGATCCGCTTTTTATTTACGAGCGGTGCGTTCGGATTCGTAGTTGCCAATAATGCATCTATCTCCGGAGCTGCCGGAGGGTGCCAGGCCGAAGTAGGTTCTGCTACCGGTATGGCTGCAGCTGCAGTTGTGGAAATGGCTGGAGGAACACCGAAGCAGTCCGCAGAGGCAATGGCAATCGCTCTTAAGAATATGCTCGGTCTTGTTTGTGACCCGGTTGCAGGGCTTGTTGAAGTCCCTTGTGTAAAGCGTAATGCCTTCGGGGCATCCAATGCGATTGTAGCTGCAGACATGGCACTGGCAGGGATTGAGAGCAGAATACCGGCTGATGAAGTGATTGATGCCATGTACAAAATCGGTCAGACAATGCCTTCTGCTCTACGAGAAACTGCAGAAGGGGGGCTTGCGGCGACGCCGACCGGAAGACGACTGCAGCAGGAAATCTTCGGTTCGTCTCCGCGCTGATCCCATGAGCCTGTACCTTCCCGTAACAGAAATTAAAGGTGTAGGAGAGCACTCCCAAGAGCAGCTCTCCTCTCTTGGTATACATACAGTCAAAGACCTGCTGGAATATTATCCTTTCCGGCATGAGGATTATGCCGTACGCCCTCTTGCAGAAGTCCAGCACGAGGAGCGGGTGACTATCCGCGGACAGGTACAAAGTGAACCTGCTGTCCGCTTTTACGGTAAGAAAAAATCCAGATTAACCGTTCGCGTCCTCGTGGACGGTCTTCTTATTCAAGCAATCTTCTTTAACCAGCATTATTTAAAAAATAAATTTGTGATAGGACAGGAAGTTGTCATAACAGGTAAGTGGGACCAGCACCGGGCCAGTCTTTCCCCGGCAGTGATGACGACGAAAAAACAAACGAATGAAGAAGGTCTCGAGCCGGTTTATTCCCTGAAGGGGGATATGAAAATGGCTTCTCTCCGTAAATTTATTCATGAAGCCATGACGAGTTATGGTGATCTCATTGAAGAGAAACTTCCGGAGCAGCTCGTAAATACCTACCGCCTCATGGATCGCAAGGAAGCGATCCGTCACCTTCATTTTCCCAAGTCGCAGGATTCGTTGAGCCAGGCGAAGCGGAGGATGACATATGAAGAACTGCTTCTTTTTCAGCTGAAAATGCAGACGTACAGAAAGCAGGAGCGGGAGCAGCAAAAAGGTGACAAAAAGCATCTGCCCGTTAAAAATGTTGAGGCGTTTGTTCAAAGGCTGCCATTCCCGCTGACAGGAGCACAGAACCGGGTGAAACAGGAAATCCTCAATGATCTTAAGTCGGAATTCAGGATGAACAGACTTCTGCAGGGGGATGTTGGATCGGGTAAAACCGTTATTGCCGCTATTGCTTTATATGCTGTCGTAAGAGCAGGCTATCAGGGAGCCCTTATGGTTCCAACTGAAATTCTTGCCGAGCAGCATATGGCATCACTGTCAGAGCTTTTAAAACCGGAAGGCATTACCGTCCGGCTTTTATCAGGGAGTGCGAAAGCAAAAGAGCGGAGAGAAGTGATTGAAGGCTTAAAAACAGGAGAAGTAAATATTCTTGTAGGAACCCATGCCCTTATACAGGAAGGGGTGGACTTTAAAGACCTCGGCCTTGTTATTACAGACGAACAGCACCGTTTTGGAGTTAACCAGCGAAGAGTATTAAGAGAAAAAGGGCTTCACCCCGATGTCCTGTTTATGACTGCCACACCAATACCAAGGACTCTTGCCATATCGGTGTTTGGAGATATGGATGTATCGGTCATTGATGAAATGCCAAAAGGCAGGAAGCCCATTGAAACATACTGGGCAAAGCCGTCTATGTTTGACCGTGTTCTTTCATTTATGGAAAAGGAGATTCATAAAGGAAGGCAGGCGTATGTGATCTGCCCTCTAATCGAGGAGTCTGAAAAGCTGGATGTCCAAAACGCCATCGATGTGCATGCCATGCTCGGTTCCGGACTGTCGGACTGGAAGGTTGGGCTGATGCACGGCAGGTTGTCTCAGGAGGAAAAAGAAGATGCCATGAATGCTTTTTCCAGAAACGAAACGCAGGTTCTGGTGTCCACAACGGTCGTGGAGGTTGGTGTAAATGTTCCGAATGCCACTGTTATGGTTATTTATGATGCGGAACGTTTCGGTCTTTCCCAGCTTCACCAGCTCAGAGGCCGTGTCGGGCGAGGCAGTGAACAATCTTATTGTATCCTTCTTGCCGACCCTAAATCAGATAACGGGAAAGAAAGAATGAAAATCATGACAGAAACAAATGACGGATTTGAGCTTTCCGAAAAAGATCTGGAGCTGAGAGGTCCAGGAGACTTCTTTGGTCATAAACAAAGCGGTCTTCCGGAATTTAAAGTAGCAGACCTGGTTCATGATTACCGTGTTCTTGAAGTGGCAAGGCAGGACGCCGCAAAACTGGTGAATTCTGAAGCCTTCTGGCATTCAAAAGACTATGTTCAGCTCAGAACCTGGCTCCTTGAAGAAGGGGTTCTTGATCTTGACCGTCTGGACTGATCACGACTTTTCCTTGAAAAGTAAGATGTGCAATTATATACTACTATTAGTACCTAGTCATAGAAGTGTGGAAGTGATGGAATGAAACTCTCAAAAAAGCAGCGCCAGCCGAAGCTGAAGCAGCAGATCGAAGAAAATCCGTTTACAACTGATGAAGCACTCGCAGAGGCTTTTGGGGTGAGTGTTCAGACGGTCCGGCTGGACCGTCTTGAAATGAATATCCCGGAAGTACGTGAGAGAATTAAAGATGTGGCCAAACAACAGTACGATACTGTCAAAGCCCTCCAGCTCGAAGAAGTAATCGGGGAAGTTGTCGACCTGGAGCTTGATAAACATGCCATTTCCATATTGGATATTAGAGAAGAACATGTTTTTTCCCGCACACGGATTGCCCGCGGGCATCATCTTTTTGCCCAGGCCAATTCACTGGCAACAGCCATTATCGATGATGAACTTGCCCTTACTGTCACTGCCGATGTCTCCTTTAAACGTCAGGTGAAAAGCGGAGAACGGGTCGTTGCCAAAGCCTCAGTAACATTAATTAATCTAGACAGAACGACCGTTATGGTAAACAGTTTTGTAGACCGGGAAGTGGTCTTCACAGGGGAGTTCACAATGTTCAGACAAGAACATGCAGAGGAGAAAGAAGGGTGAAAAAATGAAACTTGCAATTGATGCCATGGGAGGCGATCATGCCCCGAAGGCTGTCATACAAGGCGTTGAAAAAGCCTTGCTCGAATATAAAGACTTGGAAGTGATTCTCTACGGAGATGAAAAAGAAATTAATAAAACCCTGAAAGAAAACAATAGAGTTACCGTACATCACACAGATGAAGTGATCTCAAGCGACGACTCACCGGTGCGTGCTGTAAGAAGAAAAAAGAATTCTTCCATGGTCCGTGCGGTACAGGCTGTTAAGGACAAAGAGGCAGATGCCTGTATTTCTGCAGGTAATACCGGGGCATACATGACGGCAGGACTTCTTGTTGTCGGCCGTATTAAAGGAATTGAAAGACCCGCGTTATCCCCGATGCTCCCAACCCTTGGAGGAGAAGGATTCCTCCTCCTTGATGTTGGGGCGAATATGGACGCAAAACCAGCCCACCTTGCTCAGTACGCAACGATGGGAAGTATTTACATGCAGAAGGTAAGAGGGATTGAGGAACCGCGTATCGGCCTTTTAAACGTAGGCAGCGAAGCAGGAAAAGGCAATGACCTTACAAAGCAGGTATATGCCCAGCTGCAGGAACTTCCGGTTAATTTTATCGGAAACGTAGAAGCCCGGGATCTGCTGAGCGGAGCTGCAGATGTTGTAATCTGTGACGGATTCTCAGGCAACCTCGTATTAAAATCGATCGAGGGTACTGCCATGTCTATGTTTGCCCTGTTAAAAGCAGAGCTTACTTCCTCGCTTAAAAATAAGCTTGCTGCAGGTGTGTTAAAGCCGTCGTTTAAGCAGATCAAACAGAAGCTGGATTACTCTGAATATGGTGGAGCCGGATTATTCGGATTGAGAGCACCGGTTATTAAAGCCCACGGTTCTTCTGATGCCCAGGGCATTTTCAGTGCCATCCGCCAGGCACGTACGATGCATGATGAAAATGTAGTCGCATTAATTACAAAAGAAATTAAATCAAATGAAGAATAGGAGAGTTGCAGATGATAAAAACAGCACTCCTTTTTCCGGGCCAGGGATCACAGACCATCGGCATGGGAAAAGAACTTGCAGCAAAGTATGAAGTCGCAGACCGTATATTTAATGAAGCAGACGACGCCCTCGGCTTTTCTTTAAAGGAACTCGTATTTAATGGCACAGAAGAAGAATTAAAGCGTACGGAAAATACCCAGCCCGCCCTCCTGACAACCAGTACAGCAATCTGGGAAGTGCTAAAGGAGAAGGGTGTCACAGCTGACTTTGCAGCAGGACACAGTCTTGGGGAATACTCGGCACTTGTTGCCGCAGAAGCCCTCCCTTTTTCAGAAGCGGTGAAAGCCGTACGCCGTCGGGGACAACTTATGGAAGAAGCCGTCCCAAGCGGACAGGGGTCCATGGCTGCCGTACTCGGCATGGAGCGTGAGGAAGTTGACCGTATCACAGCAGAAGTATCTGAAACCGCAGGTGCTGTTCAGCCGGCTAACTACAACTGTCCGGGTCAGATCGTAATCTCAGGCTCCGCGGAAGGGGTTGCAAAAGCGTCTGAAGCCCTTAAAGAGGCAGGAGCAAAGAGGGTTCTCCCACTTAATGTAAGCGGCCCCTTTCATTCAAGCCTGATGCAGCCGGCAGCAGAGAAGATGAAGGAAACCCTTGAGAATCTCCGCATTGGCGATCCTGTGATGAACGTGATTGCCAACGTCACTGCAGAATCAGTAAAAAGCAAAAATGAGGTCTCGCGGCTTCTTTACGAACAGATCTATTCTCCTGTTCTCTGGGAAGACACAGTACGCAGGCTCGTTGACGAAGGTGTAGATACCTTTATTGAAGCAGGTCCCGGCAAAGTACTCAGCGGACTTGTGAAAAAGGTAAACCGCCGGGCGAAAGTGCTTCCCGTTTATGACGAAGAAACACTGGAAAAAGCAGTCGCAGCACTGAAGGAGGGAAAGTAAATGTTATTTGAAGGACAATCAGCCCTTGTAACGGGGGCATCCCGTGGGATCGGCCGTGAAATTGCGATTCACCTTGCGAAAAACGGAGCCAACGTGGCCATTAACTACGCAGGCAGCGAAGAGCGTGCTCTTAATACAGCCCGGGAGTGCGAATCCTATGGAGTAAAGGCCATTACCGTTCAGGCAAATGTTGCGGACGGAAAAGATGTACAGGATATGATTAAAGTCGTTCTGGCAGAATTCGGATCTCTTGAAATTCTTGTGAACAACGCCGGTATTACAAAAGACGGTCTTGTGATGCGCATGAAAGAAGAGGATTTTGATGCTGTTATTGATATTAACCTGAAAGGTGTGTTTAACTGCTCAAAAGCGGTAACGCGCCATATGATGAAGCAGCGCTACGGCCGTATCATTAACATTAGTTCGGTCGTCGGTGTATTAGGAAATGCCGGACAGGCAAACTACGTAGCAAGTAAAGCAGGTGTAATCGGCCTTACCAAGTCCCTTGCCCGTGAGCTTGCAAACCGGAATATTCATGTAAATGCTGTGGCTCCCGGCTTTATTGAAACAGATATGACAGATGCTTTAAGCGAAGATGTGAAAGAAGCGATGCTTGGCCAGATTCCGCTCGGAAAACTCGGTTCCGCATCAGATGTAGCCCAGGTCGTTACATTCCTTGCAAGTGATGCAGCCCGCTACATGACAGGCCAGACGCTTCATGTTGACGGCGGCATGGTGATGTAAATCCATACTAGTCTTTTTAACAAAGTTATCCTATAATGACTTGAGGGGAGGTGAAAGACATGGCAGCTACAATTGACCGAATCGCCAAAATCGTTTCTGAGCGTCTTGGAGTAGACGAATCAGAAGTGAAGCCTGAGGCTACGTTTAAAGAAGACTTAGGTGCAGACTCCTTGGATGTAGTGGAACTCGTTATGGAACTTGAAGACGAATTCGACTTGGAAATTTCCGATGAAGACGCTGAAAAAATCGCTACTGTTGGTGATGTGATCACTTACATAGACAATCAGCAATAGTAAATAAAAGCCTGAGTCTGCCCCGTGCTCTTTATTGAGCCGGCGGACTCGGGCTTTCGTAAATGAATAGGGAAAAGATAGATGGGGGTACTCATGCAACAGTCGCGAAAAGTCCGCAGAAAAGGGTTAAGACGACAACAAAAGAAAATACAGATAACCAAAGAACAAAAAGAAGACTACAAGCAATTCCTGCACTCACTAGGGTTTGAGTTTGAAAATGAGGATTTGTTTATACAGGCTTTTACGCACTCATCTTATGTAAATGAACATCGTATTCGTCCCCACGACGACAATGAACGTCTCGAATTTTTAGGCGATGCGGTTTTGGAATTGGCCATCTCTCAGTTTTTATTTAAAACTTTTGACTCCATGAGCGAAGGTGAGATGACCAAACTCAGAGCTGCCATCGTATGTGAGCCTTCATTAGCCAAGTTTGCAGGCGAACTCGACTTCGGAGAGCATGTTTTGCTTGGTAAAGGAGAAGAGATGACTGGCGGGCGTACACGTCCTGCCCTTCTGGCAGATGTGTTTGAATCGTTTATCGGGGCCCTATACCTCGACCAGGGTCTTGATGCTGTGTACCGCTTTCTGGAAGAGAATGTCTATCCAAAAGTTAAACAAGGTGCATTCTCCCATATGATGGACTTTAAGAGTCAGCTTCAGGAATACATTCAGCGGGAAGGTCACGGACAGGTTCAGTACAGGATCGTTCAGGAGAAGGGACCGGCCCACTGCCGGGAATTTGTAAGCGAAGTGTGGCTCGAGGAAGAAAACCTCGGCAACGGCACAGGACGTTCGAAAAAAGAGGCAGAGCAACACGCAGCACAAAAGGCGCTGGAAAAGCTGGCAAAGGAAGAAAAATAAAAAATCCCGGCAGTAAGTTAAATGCATCACTTACTGCCGGGATTTTTATGTTTTAGTTAAAACGCATTTCCGAGATAAAAAATGCTCCAGGAGGACGCTTTTTGCGGGACCGCCTCAGCCTCCCCGGGGAGTTGCCTTCTGCTTCTTCCTCTACTAGCCAGCGTAGTCTTCGATGTATATGCGTCGAAGCAACTCGCAGCTAATTCATGCTGTTATGCTCGTAGCTGTTGCTGTTCCCGCCAGAGTCGCCGCCTTACGCTTTTTTAAAAATAAGTATTTTCCCTTAAACTGTATTAAAGAGTTGGATTACTGCCATTCGTTAGAAAGGAATGGCTAAGCGCCTTTTTCACCGATGTGTTAAAGTTCATTGTTTTTAAAAAGGCGTTGATTGGAGCGCAATGAGGGGAAATCAACACCTGATTTGAAAAGAGTTTATAAAAATATAAAATTTTGTGGATTATCCATTTCCGCGAGGAGGCTCACCGCCACTCCCGCGGAAATGGAAAGGTACGCAGGCTTCATCATTAAATTTCCAATGTTGAAGAGTTAATGTAAATAATTCTGATCATGAACAACAGTTTAATCCAAAATGGTTACTTCCTCATCTGCCCCAATTCACTTACAATCCCATCCATCTCATTCACACTGAAATTGTCCTTGCTCATCACATAAGCATGGATGTCTTTCAGGTCGTCATATTTATTCAAGTCAAAAGCCTCCGCTTTAATGGCCCCTGCGTTTACAATTTGAAGCTTCTGTTTAATTTCATCGAGCATAATGTTAATATTTTCCTCTGTTTTCTGGTCTAAATTCATCCGTGTCACCCTTTCAAAATTCACATTAACTTCTCTCCCATTTTAACATGGTTCCCATATTTGAAAAGCCTTTCTCCCAAGCCCGTTCCAAAATCAAATTTAATTATGGTAAAATAGACGAGTTAAGACGAAAAACCCCTCGTCGATGCAATAAGTTAAATGAGGTGGATGGCATTGTTCCTAAAACGTCTCGATCTGGTCGGCTTTAAATCGTTTGCCGACCGACTGTCGATCGACTTTGTTTCCGGGGTGACGGCTGTAGTCGGTCCGAACGGAAGTGGTAAAAGTAATATATCAGACGGTATTCGCTGGGTACTCGGCGAACAGTCAGCAAAAAATCTCCGGGGCGGAAAAATGGAAGACATTATCTTCTCCGGTACGGATTTAAGAAAGCCCCTTAACATGGCAGAAATCACGCTTACGTTAAATAACGAAGAGCAGCATTTGGCTATTGATTACAGTGAAGTAAGTGTAACGCGCCGGGTGTACCGGTCAGGTGAAAGTGAATATTTGATCAACAAACAGCCGTGCAGGCTCCGTGATATCGTAGACCTGTTTATGGATTCAGGACTCGGCAGAGAATCCTTCTCTAATATCGGCCAGGGGAAAATTGAAGAAATCCTGAGCAGTAAACCTGAAGAACGCCGTAAAATCTTTGAAGAAGCTGCAGGGGTACTCAAATATAAAACGCGAAAGCTGAAATCAGAAAAGAAACTTGCAGATACGCAGGACAACTTAAACCGTGTAGATGATATTCTCCACGAACTTCACGGTCAGGTTGAACCACTTCGTGAGCAGGCATCAGTTGCGAAAGAATATTTAGAGAAAAAAGCAGAACTTGAAAAGTTTGAAATCGGCCTTTTTGTAAAGGAAATTGAACATCTCCACGAAAAATGGACTGCGGAAAAAGAAAAACTCGTTTCTTTTCGTGAAAAAGAAGAGAACCTTACCCGTGCTGTGAAAGAAAAAGAGGATGCGGTAGAAGCATTCAGAAGCGACATCCAGGACATTGAGGACTCCATTCAGAAGCTTCAGGACGTTCTTTTGAACACGAGTGAAGAACTCGAAAAGCAGGAAGGCCAGAAGCAGGTCTGGAAAGAGCGGAAAAAAAACTTCGCAAAAAACCGGGAACAGTTTCAAGAAGAGCTGGAAAAGCTTAAGGAACAAAAAGAGAAGCTCGCCCGTGAATGTTACGTTCAGTCCGAAAAGGCAGAAGCCGCCAAGAAGCAGCTGAAGAGAACAGAAAAGGAACGAAAAAAACAAGAGGCACTGTACGAAAAGCTTTCGGAGGATACAGAAGAAAAAATTGAGAGCCTTAAAGGTGAGTACATAGAGTATCTAAATGAAGCAGCTTCTCTAAAGAACGAAAAGCGGTATCTCACCGAACAGCTCGAAAAACAGTCCTTTAAAGAAGAACGCCTTGAACAGGAAAACAAGGACCTTCTTGTAAAACGGGAGCATTACACGCGTGATAAAGAGAAGCAGGATGAATACTATGCCCGGATAAAAGAAGAGATCGATCAGTCTGTCACCTTGTTCCGTAACCTTCAGGCAAAGCTTGAACATGAGGAACAGGAATACCGGAAGAAAGAAACTCTTCTCTATGAGGCTTACCGTCATGCAGAGCAGCTTCGCTCGAAAAAAGAGTTTATGGAAGACATGCAGAATGACTACTCGGGCTTCTTCCAGGGTGTAAAAGAAATCCTGAAAGAGCGGGACCGGAAGTCTTCGGGTATTGAGGGAGCAGTCGCAGAGCTTATCGATGTAAAAAAAGAGCATGAAACCGCTCTTGATATTGCCCTGGGTGCAGCCCAGCAGCACGTAGTTGTACAAAATGAAGCCACAGGCCGCAAAGCAATTGGTTTCTTAAAGCAACGCAGCCTGGGAAGGGCAACTTTTCTTCCTATGGATGTTATGAAGCCCCGGACACTTCCATCCGGAGACCTGACGGCGGTTTCCAATCACCCTGCTTTTGCAGGAGTGGCTAAAGATCTTGTTTCCTTTGACGAACGCTATGAAAATGTCATCGGGCAGCTTCTTGGCAATGTGATTGTCGCACAGGACCTGAAAGGGGCCAATGAAATCGCAAGGCTCGTCCGTTACCGTTTCAGAATTGTCACTCTTGAAGGGGATGTGATTAATCCCGGTGGCGGAATGACCGGCGGAAGCATGGTTAAAAAGAAAAGCCAGCTCCTTGGAAGGCAGCAGGAACTGGAAAGGATGACGGCTAAGCTTACCCGACTCGAGCAGGATGTTCAAAAAGCCGAGGCGGATGTAAAGAATCGTAAAGCAAGGCTGTCAGCCCTCCAGCAGGAAGCAGACCTTGCAAGGAAAAGAGGCGAAGCAACAAGAGATCAGGAGCAGGATGAAAAAGGGAAGTCCAAAGAGCTGGAACTGGCGATCAACAGTTTAAATGACCGCCTTCGAATATATGATCAGGAAAAAGAAGAGTTTGAGCGGGAACGAAAAGAAAAGGAATCCCGCCTGAAAGAACTCGATGAGGCAATTACTGCCGCAGTAGAAAAGACCGAAGCATTAAATAAAGAGATTCAAAGAGTATCCAAGAAACAGGCGGAACAGGCTGTATCAAAAGAAAGCCTTTCAAAAGAACTCACAAACCTGAGGATCATGGAAACGAAAGAGCAGGAACAGCTTCACTATCTTGAGCAGTCATTAACTTCACTGACCGAGTCCTTCAACGATGTAAAAAAAGATCTTTCCTACCGGACAGAGGAGTATGACCAGCTCAGGCGGGAAATTGATTCGCAGGCGGATGACGGGGAAACACTTGAAGAAATCATCGCCAAACGAAAGCAGGAAAAAGAGCAGACGATCAGGCTGATATCCAAACGGAAATCCGACCGGTTAGGCCTGCAGCAGGATCACGATGATACAGAAGTGGTTCTAAGGGAATATAAGCGTCAGCTGAAACAGATGTCAGATGCTGTTCATGAAACAGAAGTGCTCGTAAACCGCACAGACGTGGAACTGGACAATCGTCTGGCTAAGCTGGAAGGTGAATATGAACTCACGTTTGAAGCAGCAAAGGCAAAAGACAACTCCACACTGTCGATTGAAGAAACCCGGACAAAAGTTAAGCTCATTAAACTTGCGATCGAAGAGCTCGGAAGTGTAAATGTCGGAGCGATCGAGGAGTATGACAGAGTTAAAGAACGGCACGATTTTCTGAAGGAACAAAAAGAGGATTTGGAGCATGGTAAAGCCACTCTTCTTCAGGTAATAGAAGAAATGGACAGTGAAATGATCCGCAGGTTTAAAGAAACGTTTTACCAGATTCAGGAGCATTTCAGAGATGTTTTTGTCCAGCTGTTCGGCGGAGGAAGGGCAGATCTTGTCCTGACAAACCCCGACGATCTTCTTGCCACCGGAGTTGATATTGTTGCCCAGCCCCCTGGGAAGAAGCTTCAAAACCTCGGCCTTCTGTCAGGAGGGGAAAGGGCACTTACCGCGATCGCTCTCTTGTTTGGTATTTTAAAAACAAGACCGGTTCCGTTCTGTGTTCTTGATGAGGTGGAAGCCGCTCTCGATGACGCCAATGTGGCCCGTTTTGCCCAATACCTTAAGGAATTCAGCAGGGACACCCAGTTTATTGTCGTTACCCACCGTAAAGGAACGATGGAAGAAGCAGATGTTCTGTACGGGGTTACGATGCAGGAATCGGGAGTTTCAAATCTGGTAAGTGTCAGACTGGAAGAAACGGAAGCCTTAGTCGGCTCCGACTAGGACGGAGGATAAGAAATGAGCTTTTTTAAAAAATTAAAAGAAAAAATTACAACACAGACAGACAGTGTAACGAATAAGTTTAAGGACGGCCTTACGAAAACGAGAGATTCCTTTGTCGGTCAGATGAATGAACTCGTGAAAAACTACCGGACTGTGGATGAAGAGTTCTTTGAAGAACTCGAAGACATCCTCATTTCAGCTGATGTGGGGGTCCATACCGTTATGGACCTAATCGATGAGCTCAAAGACGAAGCTAGACGCCGGAACATTAAAGATGCAAAAGACATTCAGCCGGTCATTTCCGAAAAGCTCGCAGAAATGCTTCAGAAGTCCGAGAATGAAACAGAGCTGAATATGCAGGATACAATGACAGTTATCCTTTTCGTCGGAGTAAACGGTGTCGGGAAGACGACTACAATCGGAAAGCTTGCACACCGTTTTAAACAGGAAGGGAAAAATGTCGTTATGGCTGCCGGGGATACCTTCCGTGCAGGGGCTATTGAACAGCTCGAAGTCTGGGGAGAGCGGGTCGGCGTTGACGTGATTAAACAGCAGGCCGGCAGTGACCCGGCGGCGGTTATGTTTGACGCGATCCAGGCAGCAAAGTCACGTAAGGCGGACGTCCTTCTCTGTGATACAGCCGGCCGCCTTCAAAACAAAGTGAACCTGATGAACGAACTAGAGAAGGTAAAGCGGGTCATCTCAAGAGAGATTCCTGATGCCCCTCATGAAGTTCTCCTCGTCCTCGATGCCACGACGGGGCAAAACGCCATGAGCCAGGCTAAAACGTTTTCAAAGTCAACTGACGTATCGGGGATTGTACTTACGAAACTCGACGGAACTGCAAAGGGAGGGATCGTTCTCGCCATCCGCAATGAGCTTGATATCCCAGTTAAATTTGTCGGTCTGGGAGAAGGAATGGAAGATCTTCAGGAGTTTGAAGCCGATCAGTATGTTCACGGTCTTTTTGCCGATGTGCTGGAGCAGGCTGAAGAGCTTGCAGAAGAGGATTAAAGGAGCGTCAAGATTTTTTCTTGACAGCCCTGCCTGCACCTTGTAAGATATAGTATGTAAAGGATATTCACTTAACAAGGCGGTGCGTCCGGTGATTGAAAAAACAATCCGAATTAATTACCTGTACGATTTTTATCAGTCCCTGTTAACTGACAAACAGAACAATTACATGAGAATGTATTATCTGGATGACTGGTCCCTCGGGGAAATATCGGAACACTTTGAAGTGAGCCGGCAGGCAGTGTATGATAATATACGACGCACAGAGGCTTTGTTGGAAGAATACGAAGAGAAACTCTCGCTGTTTACGCGGTACCAAAAGCGTAATGAAGCATTAAAAGAGCTTCGCACGCTTATTGAAGCAAAGAGAGATAAAGAAGAGATCCTTCGTGTCCTCCACACCCTGGACAAACTTGAATAGGGGGAAACCGAATGGCTTTTGAAGGTTTAGCGGAGCGGCTCCAAGGAACTTTAAATAAAATCCGCGGTAAAGGGAAAGTATCTGAACAAGACGTTAAAGAAATGATGCGTGAGGTCAGGCTTGCCCTTTTGGAAGCGGATGTTAACTTTAAAGTTGTAAAGGATTTTATCGCTCGTGTAAAAGAACGGGCAGTCGGGGCAGATGTATTTGAAAGCCTCACACCCGGACAGCAGGTTATTAAAATTGTTAATGAAGAGCTGACTGCACTTATGGGCGGCGAACAGAGCAAGATCGCCGTAGCCCCGAAGTCACCTACCGTTGTTATGATGGTCGGACTTCAAGGTGCAGGTAAGACAACGACAACAGGAAAGCTCGCAAACCATCTGCGGAAAAAGCACAACCGCAATCCGTTAATGGTTGCAGCAGATATTTACCGTCCGGCAGCTATTAAGCAGCTGGAAACGTTGGGGAAACAGCTTAATATGCCTGTCTTCTCCATGGGAGATCAGGTAAGCCCTGTTGAAATTGCCAGGGAAGCTCTTGCGAAAGCAAAAGAAGATCACAATGATTATGTTCTCATTGATACAGCCGGCCGTCTTCACGTTGATGAAGATCTGATGGGTGAGCTTGATGAGATAAAAGAACTGGCCAATCCCGACGAGATTCTCCTCGTTGTGGATGCTATGACCGGTCAAGATGCAGTAAACGTAGCTGAAAGCTTTAATGAACGGCTCGGTATTACCGGGGTGGTTCTTACAAAGCTTGATGGTGATACACGAGGCGGGGCGGCACTGAGCGTTAAAGCTGTTACGGATACGCCGATTAAGTTTGCCGGTATGGGAGAGAAGGTCGACCAGCTCGAACCGTTTCACCCGGACCGTATGGCATCCCGTATTCTCGGTATGGGAGACGTTCTTACCCTGATTGAGAAGGCTCAGACGAACGTAGATGAAGCCCGGGCCAAAGAGCTCGAGCGTAAAATGCGCACCAATGAGCTTACATTCGATGACTTCCTTGAGCAATTGGGACAGGTCCGTAACATGGGACCTCTCGATGAACTGCTTAACATGATGCCCGGCGCAGGCAAGATGAAGGGCTTAAAAAATGTGCAGGTCGATGATAAACAGATCGGTCAGATTGAAGCGATTGTCCGTTCCATGACCAAAGCAGAGAAAGAAGACCCGTCGATTCTGAATGCAAGTCGCAGACGCCGGATTGCAAAAGGGAGCGGTACATCCATTCAGGATGTGAACCGGCTTATCAAGCAGTTCGGTGAGATGAAGAAGATGATGAAGCAGATGTCAGGAATGCAGCAGAAGGGCAAGAAGAAAAAAGGCGGCTTAGGCAACATGAAATTCCCCTTTATGTAAGCTGAAACTCCTTTTTTATAAGGGTTCACAGATTTTTTTACCTGTGTTAAGGTTTTTTCCTTTACGGGGGTTGTGAACTCGCACAAACTATGATAATATCTTTAATTGTGTTAATTCGATTTGGAGGTGAAACACATGGCAGTTAAAATTCGTCTTAAGCGTATGGGAGCTAAAAAATCTCCTTTTTATCGTGTCGTAGTAGCGGACTCTCGTTCTCCACGTGACGGTCGCTTTATCGAGGAGATTGGAACATATAACCCGTTAACAAACCCAGTTAAATTTGACGTAAACGAAGAAAAAGCGTTGAAATGGATGACAGAGGGAGCTAAACCTTCTGACACTGTTCGCAACCTTTTCTCAAACGTTGGTTTGATGGAAAAGTTTCATAACGCGAAAAACGCAAAATAAGTTTTTCGTCTAACAGGCAGCCAGGTTCAAAGACAGCGTGACCCGCATCTTTGAACCTCTGCTATAAATGAGGTGAGTGACTATGAAAGAATTAGTAGAATCTATTGCTAAAGCCCTTGTAGATCATCCTGAAGATGTCCATGTCACTGAAAACGATGAAGGCCGTTCACTCACACTTAAGCTTTCCGTTCACGCAGACGACATGGGAAAAGTGATCGGAAAACAAGGCCGTATTGCAAAAGCAATTCGTTCTGTTGTCTATGCAGCAGGAGTAAGCCAGAACAAGCGTATTAACTTGGAAATTGGTTAAAGGGTGGGGAATTTCCTCTCCCTTTTTATGTATGCAAAGCGTTCATTATGGATAGTTGGAGGTGACAACGTGCAGATTTTAAAAAAGGTGGTTGTCAAACAGATCTTGACAGAAACGAGTAAGACCCGTCTGAAAGAGCAGTTTCTTTCAAAACAGTACCAGCTGAACAAAGAGCTTCAGCAGCTTGAATTTGTTCTTCATAAAAAACTGAAGGATAATAAAGCGAACGCCAATTATCAGAACTCCCTCAAGCAGAGTTTCCAGAGGGAAATGCAGCGTCGTAAAGAGCGCATCCGCCAGCTTGAAATGAAACTCAGTCAGCTTGATGAACTGGAGCTCGGATCAGAAGTCCGTGAAGGCTCTATTCAAATGATTGAAGAGGTTGAAGAAGGCGATAACTGGGAAGAAATTATGAAAGGTACCGAGATTGTCGTAAAAAACGGCATGGTACATGAAATTCGTAAAGGCGGCATGCAAGATGACGACTGATTGGTTAAACGTGGGTAAGATTGTGAATACTCACGGCATTCGCGGTGAAGTCCGGGTGATTTCCCGCACGGACTTTCCTGAGGAACGATATAAACCGGGAACAGAGCTTTTCGTTAAAAACGAAACAACAAACAAGCGGGAACCCGTTGTGATAAAAAGTCACAGAAAACATAAGCAGTTTGAACTGCTCACGTTTGAAGGCCTTGACAATGTGAATGATGTAGAATCATTTAAAGGCTCCCTGCTGCAGGTGTCAAAAGATGAAACCCCGGAACTTGAAGAAGGAGAGTTTCTTTACTCCGACATTATCGGCTGTTCCGTTCAAACCACAGACGGGGAACAGATCGGGGATATTAAAGAGATTCTCTCTCCCGGCGCCAATGACGTCTGGGTTGTCTCCCGGCGCGGTGCGAAAGACGTCCTCATTCCTTATATTGAAAGCGTTGTGAAGCGCGTGGATATTACGGGAAAAACGGTTACAATCGAACTGATGGAAGGCTTGATCGACGAATGAAGATGACTGTGCTCACCCTGTTTCCTGAAATGTTTGCAGGGGTATTTGATACTTCCATTCTCGGGCAGGCTCAGAAAAAAGGAGTCGTTTCCTTTGACGTTGTAAACTTCAGGGACTTCACCACAGACCGCCATAACCGGGTGGATGATTATCCATACGGCGGCGGCGGGGGAATGGTCCTGACACCGCAGCCTCTTTTTGATGCGGTTGAACTCCATAGTAAAGAAGGGGAAAAGCCGAGAGTGATTCTCATGTGTCCCCAGGGGGCGCGTTATGATCAGAAAAAAGCAGAAGAACTTGCGAAAGAAGAACATCTGATCTTTTTATGCGGTCATTACGAAGGCTATGATGAGCGTATCCGGAAACATCTTGTCACAGATGAGATCTCTATCGGTGATTTCGTACTTACTGGCGGAGAACTGGGAGCGATGGTTGTGGCTGACAGTGTCACACGTCTTTTGCCAGGTGCTCTGGGCAATAAAATGAGCGCCGTAACCGACTCCCACAGCACAGGGCTTCTTGAGCATCCACATTACACGAGGCCGAAAACGTTTCGCGGAATGGACGTTCCCGATGTCCTGTTAAGCGGTCACCACGAGCGTATTGAACAGTGGCGCAGGGAAGAGTCTCTCAGAAGGACGTTTACAAGAAGACCTGACCTTTTAGACAAAATGGAACTTACTAAAGAAGACCTCGCATTTATTGCCAGACTTCGTGCAGAAGAAGAGTAAAAAAAAGTTGTAGTCACAGCTCTGCTGTGCTATTATATACCTTGTGGCTAAAAAGCTGCAGTTATCAAGATGCTCCGCTGTCGCACTATGACAAGAACATCTGGAGGGAAGGAGGCGAACAGCAAATGGAACAGATTATTCGCGATATTACAAAAGAACAATTAAAAGGTGACCTCCCAGAATTCCGTGCCGGAGATACTCTTCGTGTACACGTGAAAGTTGTGGAGGGAACTCGCGAGCGTATCCAGGTTTACCAAGGTGTCGTTATCAAACGCCGCGGAACTGGAATCAGCGAAACGTTCACTGTTCGTAAAGTATCCAACGGTGTTGGAGTAGAACGTACATTCCCAGTACACTCACCTCGTCTGGACAAGATCGAAGTGACTCGTAAAGGTAAAGTACGTCGTGCGAAGCTATACTATCTGCGTGCACTTCGCGGAAAAGCAGCTCGAATCAAAGAACGCTAAGCTTAAACGAACAAAGAAGAGGAGCCTGGGCTTTTGTCCGAGGCTCCTTTTTACATAGGAGGCCAAGTACAAAACAACTTTTTCAGTGCCTTCACATAGTGTGAATGACCCACTTCCTTTCAAGACGGGGATTTTATATGGAAAACAGCAGGTTTATCGATTACAATAATAAAGAATGAAAGTATACATCTGTCTGGAGGCAAGTACATATGGCGAAGTCAGAATCCTGGGAATGGCTGAAAGCTGTTGCTGTTGCATTATTATTAGCCGTTGTCATCCGTTATTTCTTTTTCGCGCCGATTGTGGTGGATGGTGAATCGATGATGCCTACATTAGAGCATAATGACCGTATGATCGTAAACAAAATCGGGTACAGCATTTCAGAGCCTGACCGGTTTGATATTGTTGTTTTTCATGCTACACAAAGTAAAGACTATATTAAAAGGGTTATCGGCCTTCCAGGAGATCATGTAGCCTATGAAAACGATGTGCTTTACATTAATGGCGAATCTGTGGAAGAAGCCTACCTTGATGATTATAAGGAAAACGCTCATAACAAACCCTTTACTGGGGACTTTACACTCGAAGGGCTTACAGGGGAATCAACGGTCCCTGAAGGCCATGTATTTGTGCTCGGGGATAATCGCCAGCACAGTAAAGACAGCCGCCATATAGGAACGATTCCATATGACGAAGTGGTCGGCAAAGCAAATTTTGTGTTCTGGCCGTTTAACGAGTTCAGAATTGTAAACTAGGAGTTGTCACATATGTCCATACAGTGGTTCCCCGGCCATATGGCCAAGGCAAAGAGGGAAGCTAAGGAAAAAATGAAGCTGATAGACGTGGTCATTGAGCTTGTAGATGCACGCATTCCCCTCTCATCAAGAAATCCGGTTATCGATGAGATTACCCAGGGTAAGCCGAGAATGATTATCCTGAATAAATCCGATCTGGCAGATCCGAACATGAACAAGGTGTGGCGCAAACACTTTGAAGACAAAGGTCATGTCGTTATTGAAGTGGACGCCCAAAAGGGGAAAGGCATTAAAGGCATTCCCCCGGCTGTAAAAGAACAGGCATCCGCTATGATCGAAAAAATGATCCGTAAAGGGATGAAGCCAAGAGCGGTTCGTGCATTGATTCTCGGTATTCCAAACGTTGGTAAATCCACACTTATCAACCGTCTTGCAAACAAGAAGATTGCAAAGATCGGTGACCGTCCCGGCGTGACGAAAAGTCAGCAGTGGATTAAAGTCGGCAAGGAAATGGAGCTTCTCGATACTCCCGGGATTCTATGGCCGAAGTTCGATGACGAGGCTGTTGGATTCCGCCTTGCTCTGACAGGTGCAATTAAAGAGGAGATCTTTGACTTTCAGGAAACTGCAGTGTTCTTTCTGAAGTATGTAAAAGAAGCGTATCCTGAAATTCTGAAAGACCGTTATAATCTTACTGAAGTGCCTGATGACATTGTCGAGCTTTTTGATGAAATCGGAAAGAAACGAGGATGCCTTGTAAGCGGCGGGCGTGTGGATTACGACCGTACAGCGGAGCTTGTATTCCGTGACTTTCGTTCCGGAAAGCTCGGCCGCCTGACTTTAGAACAGCCTTAAACTGTGAAAAGGCACGCCTATGGCGTGCCTTTGTTTTGGGGCTGGGACGTAAGAGTTTTAGTCAACGAGAATCCGAACAAACCAAAGCGGCGCTAATAAATCGCTCCTGAAATATACTTCGCTTTCCGCTGGAAGCGGGTTAGCCTCCTCCAGCACACCTGCTTCTTCCTCTGCCAGCTAACCTTTGCAACTGTCTGCGTCGAAGCAACTCGTCGCATTTTCATGAAGTAAACGCTCGTCACTGCGGGGTCTCACCTTTGCTTTTCAGAAGGCACTGTAAAAGTTCGATCCTTAACTTTTCCAGTGCCTTCTAAGCAATGAGCGTAACGGTTGCATTTTTTAAAAGACTGGTATGAGTGGGTTTCTCGTAACAGTCGCGCAACCGCTGAAGCCATTGCCACTCAAATAAAAGGCACTGAAAAAGTTGTTTTGTACTTTTTCAGTGGCTTTCTTTTAATCCCGAGGGAGTCTGCGTATATTTCATCCGCTATGTTCGCGCATTGTTCGGATTCTCAGCTAAACGCTTTCTTTATGTCCCAGCCTCTTTGTTTTTGTCTGCAGGCCATTGGTGATGTGTCAGATACTGATCGGAGCAATTGGGGTGTAAATCACCACCAATGTCTAATACAGTATTATGTTTTAACCCATACAGAGCTTAACATAAAAAGAGAATGTACCGATATTTAAAGGAGAGGATACCATGATCGAAATAAAAAAAATGAGTATCAGTAAAATTAAAGAGGAATTACACGATACAGCAGATCCGGAATTTATAAGAGCTCTTGAGGACGACACACGCAAAGGCGTGCAGGTTGCCCTGCGGTCCTATTATAAGCGCATTGCAGAAGAAAAAGTTTTAGCCAAACAATTTGCAACCATGAATACATATGAAGATAACCTGAAACATAACGGATTTAAAGCCATTGCCGGTATTGATGAAGTGGGCAGAGGACCTTTGGCCGGGCCGGTTATTGCAGCAAGCGTCATTCTCCCTGATGATTTTTACCTTCCGGGTCTTACGGATTCAAAAAAGTTATCCAAAGATAAGCGGGAGCAGTTTGCAAGCATCATTAAGAAAACAGCAGAAGCCGTGGGCATCGGTGTGGCAACGGCAAAGGAGATTGACCATTACAATATTTACGAAGCCACTAAAATTGCCATGCAGAGAGCCATACTCGATATGAAAAAAGAAGCGGATTACCTTCTTCTCGATGCGATGACACTGCCCGTTACGACAGAACAGATGTCTTTGATCAAAGGAGATTCAAAAAGTGTAAGCATTGCAGCCGCTTCTGTCGTGGCAAAGGTCGAGCGGGATCAGTATATGACCAGACTGGCCGGCACGCTTCCTGAGTATGGCTTTGATAAGCATATGGGTTACGGAACGAAAGACCATCTTACGGCATTAAGAACGGCAGGAATTACAAAAGAACACAGAAAGTCATTTGCACCTGTAAAAGATCTCATGTGAAAATGTTAAAGGTGGGTTCAAGATGAACGCTGCTTCGGTACAACAGACGTTTGAAAGTATGGTGAGAATAGAAAAAAGCGGTCTCCGTCTTGGGAAAGGCCAAATTCTCCAGGGAACAGTCAAACAGCTTTATCCGAACAACCTTGCCACCATTCAGTATGGCAGCATTCCTGTAAATGCCAGACTTGAAGTGGGACTGGTAAGAGATCGTACTTATTGGTTTGAGGTTGCTTCCACCGGAGGCATTCCGAAACTCAAGGTCCTGAATAGCAGCCAGTCAGCCACTTCGCAGGCCCTTCCCGGTTCCCCTGAGGCTCTAGTAAACGAGTGGAGACTCCAAAAAAGCGGTGTGGAGGATAAATTGCTCCGAATGTTTACTGCTTCCGGAGTTCCCTTCTCAAGGAGCCATATCATTGAGGGGGCATCTTTGTTTCATAACAGCCCGTATCCTGAGAAAACGACTGTTCATACCTTGTCCCATATGGCCCAGAATCAGCTTCCATTTACAAAGGAGACGTTTATGAGCCTGGCAGTCCTTGATGGGGGAGGAAGTACCGGACGTTCGTTGGAGCAGCTCCTTACAGCTCTTAAAGGCCAGCCTGAACAAGCTTCCCTGGTTCAAAGCCTTGAAAAAGCTTTTACAGGAATGTCCGAGTCAAATGGCCGTCCTATCTTCCCGCCACCATTACATACGTTTCTGAGCAGCATGGGCTTATTATATGAACGTAATCTTCAACAAAAAGGAGCGGGCGGGGAAACTGCTGAAAATCTGAAAGCGCGCCTGCTGCAGTTTCTCGGAGAAAAGGGAATCACTGAAGAACAAAGAGGCCTTGCCCGTTCACTCGTGCACCGCCTGACGGGTATGCAGCTTTTGAATATAGACAAAAACCACTCCCTTCACCACCATCTCTTCTATATTCCTGTAAAGTTTGGCGGCCTCACACAGGACGTTACTATCCAGTGGGAGGGACGGAAAAATGAGGAGGGGGGCTGGGACAGTAACCACTGCCGAATCCTTTTTTATCTTGAGCTGGAGGGCTTAAAGGAAACAATTGCTGATGTTCATATCCAGCAGCGTATTGTAACACTGACACTTTTTAATCAATTTCCGGAACCGGTAACTGCTCTGGAAAAATTCAAACCGCTCCTTGAAGCTGCTCTCCTAAAAGGGGATTACAGACTGTCCTCGGTACATTGGAAGCAGCCTGATGATCATAATAGAGAAACCAAGAGAACGATCCCACAAAAGAAGGGTTTTCACAAAGGGATTGATATCAGAGTATGAATGAGAATGAATACATAAAAAGAAAGCGCGCCATTGCCCTGAGGTATGACCGGGAGAGTGCTCCTGTTGTAAAGGCAAAAGGCCGGGGGTATGTGGCTCACAACATTATCAGACAGGCAATAAAAGCCGATCTCCCTGTTTTGGAGGACGAATCACTGGTGCAACTGCTCAGTAAGCTTGAAATCAATGAGGAGGTTCCTGAGGATTTGTACCATGCCGTAGCGGAAGTGTTTGCATTCGTATACAATCTCGATAAAGAATACAGGAAAAAGAAGCAGGAAACATTTTCATGTGTAGATCCGTTAGAAAAGGACATGTTAGAAAAGAATAAATGCCCTGAAGGAGGAACACATAATGGAAAAGAATCAAAACTTTCGTAACGGCCTGCTTGTCGACGGTGTTGAGGAATACATGAACAGCTACCGTGCTGAAATTGCAGAGGAGTTTGGCGTTTACCGCTCTGTAGGTGAATCGGATCAGATTACACAAAATGCAACCCGAAGTGTAATCGAGAAACTAAAAAATGATAAAAAATGAAATCCCGGAATAAAAAAACCGAATCGGAAAAAAAGAAGGTAAACAAAGAGAGCAGCAGTTATTCTTTAAACGTAAAATCAGGCAGCCCCATCAATCCTGAAAGTCCGTTCCCCGGTACAAAAAGACAGACTGACGCCCGCGTTATGCAGGAGCGCAGCTATAAAGAGTGATCGTCCAGGTATGGGTGATCTCTTTTTTGTTACAAAAGACTTTCAGTAATCGGGTTATTTTCTAAGTTTATAAAAAAGGTTGATGCAGCCTTCATGCCCTTCGCTTTCTGAGGGAGGTGCCGGTAAGTCTCCTCATGCTCCGCCGAGGCACTGAAAAAGTCCACTTTCTTTAATAAAGGAAGGTGTTGATTTCCTCTCATTGCACTTTCCGGGGGCGGTTCGGGAGCCTCCTCGACATACTGCTTCTTCCTCTGCCAGCTATACTCTGAAGTGGTCTGCGTCGAAGCAACTCGCAGTTTACCCATGAAGCAGCGCTCGTGTCTGCTTGGTCTCCCCGGAACTCGCTTCTCCCGCAGGAGTGTCGCGCATTCGCTCCAATCAACACTTTTTAAAAAACGAAAATGACCTTTTTCACAATAAAAAATCAAAACCAATTTTTATGTTGCAATTAGAGCCCTAAAGTGGTGATGTTATTATCGGACTTTGACTTTTTCAGTGGACTCCTCCGCATTGCGGGGTCTCACCCTAGCCCCCACAACCGCCAGAGTCTCAGGCATCCCGGCTGCATTATGTCTTTTTAAACAAGAGTTGATAAATGACAATATAAGTGTTGATTGATCAGGAACGAAAATCATTTTTCTTGTTCTATAAAGCTGACAAAAAAGTAAATAACGCCCTTTTTTACCCCTTGTTACAACCTGGTTCCAAAATTTCCTGAAAAAAATTGAGCAATCGATTCACAAAATTGACAAAAGTATAGTAAAATAAAACTTGTGCAACGAAGCATATACAAATTTCTTCGTTTCCCGCACGAAATATTTTGTAATTTTTTATTTTCCCAAAAGGGTTTGTGAACGATTAGCGAACTCTCTGAACGAGAGGGAAAAGAAGATGCAGGGACAATTAAGTTAGGAGGATGGCAATGAATATCCATGAGTATCAAGGCAAAGAAGTTTTAAGAAATTATGGTGTCGCAGTTCCTAACGGAAAAGTGGCTTACACAGTAGAAGAAGCTGTCGAAGCAGCAAAATCGCTAGGCACTGATGTAACCGTTGTCAAAGCACAAATCCACGCAGGTGGCCGCGGAAAAGCCGGCGGCGTTAAAGTGGCGAAAAATCTTGACGACGTTCGTACATATGCCGAAGAGATTCTCGGTAAAACATTAGTCACGCATCAGACTGGTCCTGAGGGTAAAGAAGTTAAGCGCTTACTCATCGAAGAGGGCTGTGATATTAAAAGCGAGTATTACGTAGGACTCGTTGTAGACCGCGATACGTCCCGTATTGTAATGATGGCTTCAGAAGAAGGCGGCACAGAGATTGAAGAAGTTGCCGAAAAAACACCTGAAAAAATCTTTAAAGAGGTTGTTGATCCTGTTGTAGGTCTTATGCCGTACCAGGCACGCCGGCTTGCATTTAATATTAACATTCCAAAAGAGCTTGTCCGCGACGCGGTGAAGTTCATGATGGGACTTTATAAAGCATTTGAAGAAAAAGACTGCTCTATTGCAGAAATCAACCCGCTTGTTACAACAGGGGACGGAAAAGTCATGGCACTGGATGCGAAGCTTAATTTCGATTCCAACGCTCTTTACCGTCAAAAAGACATTGTTGAACTTCGCGATCTTGAAGAAGAAGATGAAAAGGAAATTGAAGCATCCAAACATGATCTCAGCTACATTGCTCTTGACGGGAACATCGGATGCATGGTTAACGGTGCAGGACTTGCCATGGCCACAATGGACATCATCAAGCATTACAGCGGTGACCCGGCAAACTTCCTTGACGTAGGTGGCGGAGCAACAAAAGAGAAGGTTACTGAAGCGTTCAAAATCATTCTTTCCGATAAAAGCGTAAAAGGAATCTACGTAAACATTTTCGGCGGAATCATGAAGTGTGACATCATTGCCGAAGGTGTCGTTGCAGCAACGAAAGAGATGGGACTTGAGCTTCCTCTTGTCGTGCGTCTTGAAGGAACAAACGTAGATCTTGGAAAGAAAATTCTTGAAGAATCAGGATTGAACATTACAGCAGCTGACTCAATGGCTGATGGTGCAGAAAAAATCGTTTCTCTTGTTAAAGAGTAAGAAAGGACGGGTAGCAGATGAGTATCCTTATTAATAAAGACACAAAACTAATTGTACAAGGTATTACCGGGGCTACCGGGCTGTTCCACACAAAACAGGCCGTTGAATACGGAACGAATGTTGTAGGTGGCGTTACACCGGGTAAAGGCGGCACAGAAGTAGAAGGTATTCCAGTATTTGATACAGTAAGTGATGCTGTTGAAAAAACAGGAGCAAATGCTTCAGTCGTTTACGTTCCCCCTGCATTTGCAGCAGACGCAATCATGGAAGCGGCAGACGCCGGCATTGATCTTGTTATTACAATTACAGAAGGTATTCCTGTAACTGATATGATTAAAGTAAAACGTTACCTTGAAGGCAAAGAAACACGCCTGATCGGACCGAACTGTCCAGGAGTTATTACTCCTGACGAGTGTAAAATCGGTATTATGCCCGGATACATTCACAAAAAAGGGCACGTTGGTGTCGTTTCCCGCTCTGGTACATTAACGTACGAAGCGGTACACCAGCTTTCCACTGAAGGTATCGGCCAGTCTACAGCTGTCGGAATCGGGGGAGACCCTGTTAACGGTACGGACTTCATCGATGTATTGAAGCAATTCAATGAAGACGATGACACCTATGCAGTCATCATGATCGGTGAAATCGGCGGTACAGCTGAAGAAGAAGCGGCCGAGTGGATCAAAGCGAACATGACTAAGCCGGTAGTAGGATTTATCGGCGGTCAGACTGCACCTCCAGGAAAACGTATGGGCCATGCCGGTGCAATTATTTCCGGTGGTAAAGGAACTGCTGCCGAGAAGATCAAAACACTTGAAGCATGCGGTGTGAAAGTGGCACAAACTCCTGCAGTTATGGGAGAAACGCTTATCAGCTCCCTGAAAGACAACGGTATTTACGAAAAGTGTGTTACTCATAAATAACACGTATTAACTGAGTCCTCCCCCGGCTTCCGGGGGAGCCTCTTTTTCATTCCTCCTGAGCGCCCCATTATGTTATTCCCCATTCTATTACGAAGGCAGGTAAACAAATGAATTATTTAAATGAGCGCATGCTGATCCTCCATTATGCGACACATGCTGATGCCCTTATAACAGAACGTATGTACGCACTCGACCCTGAATTGAAAGCCCCTTTTCAAATGTCGGCCGCCTCTCTTATGGCAGCCTTAAATCTGCGCCTGGACCGGGCAGAACGAATATACAAAAACATTCAGCAACTTAGGCACCGCAACCTCCATTTGGAGCTGGAAAAGCAGGGCATAGGCTTCCTGACCCGGAATGACCCCCATTACCCAGTCCGTCTCCAGATGATATACGATCCTCCTGCTGTACTGTTTTATCAAGGAAATTTGAGCATACTTAAAAAAACGTCTCCCCTCGCTGTAATTGGTTCAAGGAGACCCTCTCCTGAAGCTGTGCCGATTATAGAAGAGCTGCTGAACCCGATCCCCGCTGATGAGCTTCTGATCGTCTCAGGTCTTGCAGAAGGGGTTGATGGATTTGCCCATAAATGGGCTTTGAAAAACAACGTAGCGACAATGGCAATCCTCGGCTCAGGCTTTACCCACATTTATCCTCCATCTCATACACCCTTAGCCAGATCAATCAAGAAAGAAAACCTCATCCTCAGTGAATACCCGCCTGAAACAAAACCTCAACGATGGCATTTTCCACAGCGAAACAGACTCATCTCCGGAATCAGCAAAGCTGTTCTCATTGTCGAAGCCAATGAAAAAAGCGGTTCGATGATTACAGCCAGCTGTGCACTTGAACAGGGCAGGGAGGTTCTTGCCGTTCCCGGTTCACCTTTAAAAAAGCAGGCCGCAGGCTGCCTGAGACTCATCCAGGAAGGAGCAAAAACGGTTATGTCTGCAGAAGATATAATAGAAGAAATTTAAAAAAGAAGGTATGGAATCCGGAAAAAAGTGAATAAATATCAAACAAGTACACGTGTAGCCTGAAAATTCAAAAAAGAAGATACAACAAGGCTTTAAGTGGTTTTGAAAGGAGTAATAACCGTTTTTTTCCGTTTTCATGTTTGACAAACCATAAATGTGTAGTTAATAATAGTGGAGATTTGATTTTACTATATTTGAACGATTTTACCTCTGAAGGGGAGGAACAACATTATGTCCGATTACTTAGTGATCGTCGAATCCCCGGCTAAAGCGAAAACAATCGGTAAATATTTAGGAAAGAAATATGCAGTAAAAGCATCGATGGGACATGTTATTGACTTGCCGAAAAGTCAGATGGGTGTAGATGTGGAAGACAACTTTACCCCTAAATACATCACCATCCGTGGAAAGGGCCCTGTTCTTAAGGAACTTAAGACAGCAGCGAAAAAAGCAAAAAAGATTTATCTTGCAGCTGACCCCGACAGAGAAGGGGAAGCCATTGCATGGCACCTTGCCCACAGCCTGAATATTGACGATAAATCAAAATGCCGAGTTGTTTTTAATGAGATTACCAAACAAGCTATTAAAGATTCGTTTAAAACACCAAGAACCATTAATATGGATTTAGTGGATGCCCAGCAGGCACGGCGAGTTCTTGATCGTCTTGTCGGTTACAATATCAGCCCGTTATTATGGAAGAAAGTTAAGAAGGGTCTGAGTGCAGGTCGTGTGCAGAGTGTAGCTGTCAAAATGATTATTGACCGGGAAAAGGAAATCGAAGCTTTCGAGCCCGAAGAGTACTGGTCAATACAGGCGGAACTGAATAAAAATGACGAATCATTTGAAGCGAAGTTTTATGGAGTCGACGGGAAAAAGACGGAATTAAAAACGAAAGAAGATGTAGACCTTGTTCTCAACAAGCTGTCAGGTGATACGTTCACCGTGGATAAAGTTACGAAAAGGGAACGCAAACGCAACCCGGTCGTACCATTTACCACTTCATCACTCCAGCAGGAAGCTGCCCGTAAACTGAATTTCAGAGCAAAGAAAACGATGATGCTCGCTCAGCAGCTTTACGAAGGTATTGATGTAGGAAAAGAAGGTACCGTCGGTTTAATCACGTATATGCGTACCGACTCAACACGGGTTTCAGAAACGGCACAAAATGAAACAAAAGACTACATCGAAGCCAATTACGGTAAGGAATACATTAATACCGAACAAAAAAAATCGAAACAAAGTGCCAATTCACAGGATGCTCACGAAGCGATCCGGCCGACTTCTGTGATGAAAGATCCGAAAAACGTCAAGTCATATCTTTCCAGAGACCAGTACCGTCTGTATAAACTGATCTGGGATCGCCTTGTAGCAAGCCTTATGGCTCCTGCGGTGATGGACACCCTGAGTGTGGATCTCTCAAACAACGGTGTGATTTTCAGAGCGAACGGATCGAAGCTGAAGTTCCCCGGTTTTATGAAAGTGTATATTGAAGGCACAGATGATGGTAAGAAAGAAGAAGACCGCTGGCTGCCTGAACTTGAACAGGGGGAGGAGGTCGTTGTGGAAACGATTGATCCGAACCAGCACTTTACCCAGCCGCCGCCGCGTTATACTGAGGCGCGTCTCGTAAAGACGATGGAGGAGCTCGGTATCGGGCGACCGTCAACTTATGCACCTACGCTGGATACGATTCAGCGTAGAGGGTATGTTGCACTTGAAGATAAACGTTTTGTACCTACAGAGCTTGGTACCATCGTTCTCGATCTTATCATTGAATTCTTCCCGGAAATCCTGAATGTGGAGTTTACGGCAAAGATGGAAACGGACCTTGACTCAATTGAGGACGGTAAGGAAAACTGGGTTCAGGTCATTGATCATTTTTACAAAGATTTCGAAAAACGCCTGAAAACAGCAGAAGAAGAGATGAGAGAAGTAGAGATCAAAGACGAACCGGCAGGCGAGGATTGTGAAAAATGCGGGCATGAAATGGTCTTTAAGATGGGACGTTATGGTAAATTTATGGCCTGTTCCAACTTTCCTGAATGCCGCAACACAAAACCGATCGTAAAAGATATCGGTGTGAAGTGCCCGACTTGTAACGAAGGAAATATTGTGGAACGTAAAAGTAAAAAGAAACGCATTTTTTACGGATGTGACCGTTATCCGGAATGTGAGTTCATTTCCTGGGATAAACCGATTAACCGTACGTGCCCGAAATGTTCAAAAATGCTTGTCGAGAAAAAGACCAAAAAAGGCATCCACGTACAATGTTCCGAATGTGATTACAAAGAGGAACAAAACTAACATATTAGGTAAAGGGCCCATAAAGGGCTCTTTTCTTTTTGGTTTTTTGAATCGGACGAGGAGTCACCGGCACCACCTCCACGTGAAAAGAGAAGGGCTGGCTTAATCTTAAATTCTGTAAGCTAAAGGAAGAGGGAATAAAACAGACAACCATGCTGATTTATTCACAATATTGTACATGAAAATAGGTATGCGGTCTTATTCAGCTGAGTTATCCTGTTCCCCTGATTATTACAACGCATCTGAATGTCAATAAAGGGTTATAACCCCCTTCCATAATTTCTTTTACAGGGGATCGTTTAATAAACAATCCTTAAAACCGCTCCAGGGGGCAGCCCTTCTTTCCTGTGTATACATGTATGCCCTGTTGTTCTTGCATTTCTTTATTTGATAAGGTATATTAGCAGGCGTAGTAAGAACTGATTCGTGAACAAATAACAGTCGAGTGATCCCTGTTGTCCGGATAACTGTACTGTTATTGAGGAGGATTAATATGACACAACACGTAAATGTAATAGGAGCAGGTCTTGCGGGAAGTGAAGCTGCATGGCAGCTTGCAAAGCGCGGCGTAAAGGTACACTTGTACGAAATGCGTCCAAAAAAGCAGACACCTGCCCACCATACAGATAAATTCGCAGAGCTGGTATGCAGCAACTCCCTGAGAGCCAACGGACTGGCAAATGCCGTCGGTATATTGAAAGAAGAAATGCGGCACCTGGATTCTGTCATTATCAGGTCTGCTGATGATTGTTCCGTTCCTGCAGGGGGAGCACTTGCAGTAGACCGTCATGAGTTTGCCCAGCTTGTTACCGACCGTGTAAAAGGCCATGAAAATGTAACGGTTTTTTCTGAAGAAATTACGAAGATTCCGGATGGCCCGACGATTATTGCTACAGGCCCCCTTACCTCTGAGAGCCTTTCGAATGAACTTAAGGCCCTTACAGGAGAAGAGCATCTTTATTTCTATGATGCGGCAGCACCGATCCTTGAAACGGACTCGGTTGATATGGATAAAGTCTACCTCAAGTCCCGTTATGATAAAGGGGAAGCAGCTTATCTGAACTGCCCGATGACTGAAGAGGAATTTGACCGCTTCTATGACGCACTGATCAATGCAGAAACAGTGCCGGTTAAAGACTTTGAAAAAGAGATGTTCTTTGAAGGGTGTATGCCGATTGAAGTGATGGCGCGCCGGGGAAAGAAAACACTCTTGTTCGGACCGATGAAGCCTGTGGGTCTGGAAGATCCGAAGACAGGTAAACGTCCTTATGCTGTTGTTCAGCTCAGACAGGACAACAGTTCAGGAACCCTTTACAATATTGTCGGTTTTCAGACACATATGAAATGGGGTCCGCAAAAGGAAGTCTTTTCATTAATCCCGGGACTGGAGAATGCAGAAATTGTCCGTTACGGCGTGATGCATAGAAACACATTTGTTAACTCACCGAACCTTCTTCGCCCCACCTATCAGTATAAAGACAGGGACGACTTGTTTTTTGCCGGTCAGATGACAGGTGTAGAGGGGTACGTGGAAAGCGCCGCAGCAGGACTTGTCTCCGGTATTAACGCTGCGAAGCTTGTTGCAGGAGAAGAACTGGCAGTCTTTCCTGCGGAGACAATGACAGGCGCGATGGTCAACTACATTACGACGGCAAACCCGGATAACTTCCAGCCGATCAATGCAAACATGGGTCTTCTTCCGCCATTTGAAAAGCGCATTAAAAACAAAAAAGAGCGCTATGAAGCCCACGGTGAGCGTGCATTGGCAACAATTCAGAATTTTGTGAAAAAAGTGTAAAGTTTATTGAAAGAGCTGCTAAATTGTGATACGATTTAGTAGCTCTTTGTGATTAAACCACCAAAGCACCTGTTACAGAGGCTTTTCTGCCAGCATTATGACAGGTGGTTGGTGATTGAAAAAAATGTTGACCGGAGCGGAAATCAGCATTGAAAATTAACAGAGTGTTTCTACAAAACGAAAGTCCGGGTGAATGTATAAATGACTGAGGATTGGACGACAACGTTTATACGATACTTGCAAATAGAGAAGAATGCTTCGGTTCATACGATCGAAAACTACCGAAAAGATATAACAGATTTCCTTGAATTCATGAAGAACCATGGAATCAGTGATTTGACGGGAGTTTCGTATCCTGAAGTACGGGAATATCTTTCTGTCCTCCATAAACGGGAGTATGCCCGGAAAACAGTCTCCAGAAAAATCTCGGCACTTCGCTCGTTTTACAGATTCTTATTAAGGGAAGAAGCAGTAAAGGACAACCCGTTTATACTGGCATCGATACCTAAAAGCGGGGAGCGGCTGCCTACTTTTCTGTATGAGGAAGAAATGAACACTCTGTTCAACTACATAGACGCCACCGGAAGCCTCGGCCAGCGAAACAAGGCCATCATTGAACTTCTTTACGCTACAGGCATCCGGGTGAGTGAATGTGCAGGTGTGAACGTATCAGACCTGGACCGTGACATGGCAACCCTTCTTGTGAGAGGCAAGGGGAAGAAAGAGCGGTATGTACCGGTCGGCAGCTTTGCTATGGATGCCATTGAGACTTATTTGAATGACGGACGTAAACAGATTATTGACGGTAAAGAAAATCCTGAAGCGCTCTTTCTGAACTACAGAAGCGGCAGGCTGACTCCGAAAAGCATCCGGACAATGCTGAAAAAGATTGTTGATGATGCTTCCATGAATGCAAGGATCAGTCCCCACGTGTTCAGACACACGTTTGCAACGCACATGCTCAATGCAGGAGCTGATCTTCGGACCGTCCAGGAACTTCTCGGCCACAGTCAGTTAAGCTCTACCCAGGTTTACACGCATGTTACGAAAGACCGGCTGAAAGAGATGTATCAACGGTCACACCCGAGAGCATAGATACGATGATTTCTTTAAAGGAGCGTTCACATGGAACAAATCAGAGGTACAACGATATTTGCTGTTAAGCACAACGGGTCCCTGGCCATGGCCGGAGATGGCCAGGTAACGTTTGGGAATGCGGTTGTGATGAAGCATACGGCTAAAAAGGTCCGCCGCCTTTATCGTGGTAAAGTTGTTGCCGGTTTTGCAGGCAGCGTTGCGGATGCCTTTACCCTTTATGAAAAGTTTGAGAACAAACTGGAAGAATACAGCGGAAATCTTCAAAGAGCAGCCGTGGAACTTGCAAAAGAGTGGCGGAGTGACCGGGTTTTAAGGAAACTCGAGGCGATGCTAATTGTGATGGACAGCGCCAACCTTTATCTTATTGCGGGTACAGGTGAAGTTATTGAACCTGATGACGGAATCATTGCCATCGGCTCCGGCGGTAATTATGCACTGGCTGCAGGCCGCGCCTTGAAAAAGCACGGGGAAGGACTGAGCGCCAGGGAGCTGGCTGAATCAGCTCTTGAGGTAGCCGCCGACATCTGTGTGTATACCAACCGGGAAATTATTGTAGAAGAACTGAAAGAGTCCTGATTATATAAAAGGGGGAAAAACCCGATGAGTGAAGCATTTACACCAAGACAGATTGTTGAAAAGCTTGACCAGTATATTGTAGGGCAGTCCCAGGCGAAGCGTTCCGTAGCAGTCGCCCTTCGAAACCGGTACCGGCGTTCGAAGCTTAATGAAGGACTGCGGGATGAAATTACACCTAAAAATATTCTCATGATCGGTCCTACCGGAGTAGGTAAAACAGAAATCGCACGCCGGCTCGCTAAAATTGTTGGAGCACCTTTTGTCAAAGTGGAAGCGACTAAATTTACTGAAGTCGGTTATGTAGGCCGTGACGTGGAATCCATGGTTCGTGATCTTGTGGAAACGTCGATCAGAATTGAAAAAGAGCAGAAAATGGCTGAAGTAAAAGGCGAAGCGGAACAAAGCGCCAATATGAGGCTGGTGGAACTTCTCGTTCCATCCAAAAAGAAAGAGAACAATTATAAAAACCCTTTTGAAATGATTTTCGGAGGCAATCAGGAAAACCAGCAGCAACCGAACCAGGATCAAAAAGAAGAGGAAACGATCCGGGATAAAAGGAAGCGTTCCGCCCGCCAGCTTGCCATGGGAGAACTTGAAGATCATGTTGTAACCGTTGAGGTTGAAGAGCAGCAAGGGAACTTTATGGATATGTTCCAGGGGGCAGGCATGGAGCAGATGGGTATGAATATGCAGGAAATGCTCGGAAACATGATGCCGAAGAAAAAGAAGAAGCGTAAGCTTACGGTGAAGGACGCACGGAAAGTTCTCACAGAAGATGAGGCCCAAAAACTCATCGATATGGATGAAGTCACCCAGGAGGCAGTCACACGGGCTGAACAGCTGGGAATCATTTTCATAGACGAAATTGATAAAGTGGCGGGGAAAAACTCAGGACAGACTGCAGATGTATCCCGGGAAGGTGTCCAGCGCGATATTCTTCCAATCGTGGAAGGATCGACAGTGGTTACGAAATATGGTCCTGTTAAAACGGATCATATGCTGTTTGTAGCAGCCGGAGCGTTTCATTTTTCAAAGCCGTCTGACCTTATTCCCGAACTTCAGGGGCGTTTTCCGATCCGCGTCGAGTTGTCAAGCTTGACTGTTGACGATTTTGTCCGTATCCTTGTAGAGCCGGATAATGCTCTATTAAAACAGTATCAGGCCTTAATGGAAACAGAAGGTATACACTTGAAATTTTCTGACGAAACTGTTTATAAGATTGCAACAATTGCCACACGTGTAAATGAAGAGACTGAAAACATCGGTGCCCGTCGTTTGCATACGATTTTGGAAAGACTTCTTGAGGACCTCTCATTCGAAGCATCAGACATCAATCTGGAAGAAGTGGTCATCACACCAAAATATGTGGAAGAAAAATTGCAGAATGTCGTAGAAAACCGCGACTTGAGCCAATATATTTTATAATTCACGGGAGGATTCGTAATGGATTTACTATCAAAAACAAGAAAGATTAATGAATTACTGCAAAAAACAGGAGGACAGCAAGTAAATTTTAAAGATGTTGCTGTTACACTGCGAGACGTCATTGAAGCAAACACGTTTATTGTAAGCCGCCGGGGTAAGCTTCTGGGCTACGCTATTAAACAGGAAATTGAAAATGAGCGTATGAAGCAAATGCTTGAGGACCGCCAGTTCCCTGAAGAATATACGAGCGGGCTGTTTAAGGTGGAAGAAACGTCTTCCAACCTTGACATCAACAGTGAATTCACTGCTTTCCCGGTAGAGAACAAAGACCTTTTCGAGAACGGTCTTACAACTGTTGTTCCTATCCAGGGTGGAGGACAGCGTCTGGGCACATTGATTCTTGCCCGTCTTTCAGATTCATTTGACAATGATGACCTGCTCCTTGCTGAGTATGGTGCTACTGTAGTAGGTATGGAGATCCTTCACGAAAAAACAGAGGAAATTGAGCAGGAAGCCCGTTCCAAAGCGGTTGTTCAAATGGCGATCAGCTCCTTATCCTACAGTGAGCTTGAGGCAGTTGAGCACATCTTTGAAGAGCTTGAGGGTCACGAAGGTCTTCTTGTCGCAAGTAAAATTGCAGACCGCGTAGGGATCACCCGCTCAGTTATCGTAAACGCCTTAAGAAAACTTGAGAGTGCCGGTGTTATTGAATCCCGCTCACTCGGAATGAAAGGGACGTATATTAAAGTCCTTAACGATAAGTTCCTCATCGAGCTTGATAAACTTAAGAACAGCTAAATTGAACCACTATAAAAAACGCATGGAAATCCATGCGTTTTTTGTTTTGCGATATTTAATACCCGGCGGTATAAGAGGTATCCCTGAGAGGGTGACGAGCGGTCCCGTAACTCCTGTGTGGGAATGCGTGCTCCGCTGAAGGAGGAACCGGAGCACGCTCCTATGCCATTTATACCATTCTGGTTCTGAGTATATATGTCAGCTAATACAGTGCGACCGGTGGAGGACCTCCGGCATGCAAAGACACAAAGGTGAGACATTATGGAAGGCGTATATGGCTCACAAAAAACAGTAAGCAAGTTGATGTGATTCTGAAAACTGTCCCGAATGGTGTTGGGACAAAAGTCACATGAATAAAGATTAGGAGGCGAATGTGACTTTTAATAGAAAGGGACGTGTGACAAGGCTCACAGGAAGATTGGACGACAAGTACCTCAAAACAGTGAATTAGGTCTTTTTGATTGACATAGTACCAATTTTCTTCAAAGTTAGACAATCCCACCATAATTATATAAAATACGACTAGATAGAGGAATTTTTTCACTGTATTTTGAGATTTTAACACTTTTAGGGAGAGTAAAATGATGAATCTATTCAATAATTCGACAAATCAGTTACTCCATTCAGCATTAAATGCTTCGATGACACGCCAGAACACGATATCCAACAATATTGCAAATGTGGATACACCGAGCTATAAAGCTAAGAAAACGGTGTTTTCCCATGAACTGAAAAGTGCCATGAATAAACCGGATTTTGACGCTCACAGAACCGACAGCCGCCATCTTTCATTCAGAGAGGCGGGAAGCTCGGGTGTTGAGATTCAGAAAAGAACAAATACGGCATATAACCACAATGGCAACAATGTAGATATCGATCTTGAAATGACGGAAATGGCTAAAAACCAGATTTACTATAATACATTAATTGATAGAATGAACGGCAGGTTTAATTCAATTCAGACTGTGATCGGGCAAGGGAGGTAGAATAGATGTTTAATGGGATTAATACGTCAGCATCAGCCCTCACATCCCAGAGGCTGCGGATGGATGTGGTATCTTCAAATATGGCAAATGCCGATTCAACGAGAGGAAGATTGGTGGATGGGGAATGGCAGCCATACCGAAGAAAGATGGTCGTCATGGAGCCGAATAATACGTTTAAGAATCATCTGGACCGCGCGAGGAATGAGAATGCGGGAAGTGGTGTGAAAGTGAGCAGAATAGTGGAAGACCAGACACCGTTTAAACAGGTATTCCAGCCGGAGCATCCTGATGCTGATGAAGCGGGATTCGTTCAGCTCCCGAATGTGGACCCACTGAAAGAAGTCGTAGATATGATGAGTGCAACAAGATCCTATGAGGCAAATGTAACTGCCCTGGACGCTCATAAAAATATGCTTTTAAAGGCCCTTGAAATTGGACGTTAAATGATAATACAGGAGTGAATATTATGGACCCAGTACAATCCATACAAAACAGCATGATGAAACCGGCAGCAGGAAAGATGAGTGCAAGACCCGGTTTTGAAGCCCAGCAGGCATTTGCAGGCTGGCTGAATCAAGCTGTACAGGATGTGAATGATAAACAAATTGCTTCAACAGCGGCCACTGAAAAAATGGCCAGAGGAGAAAACATTGATCTTCATGATGTGATGATTGCTTCACAAAAAGCAAGTGTAGCACTGCAGACGACTGTAGAAGTGCGTAACAAGGCGATTGAAGCCTATCAGGAGATCATGAGAATGCAAGTTTAATATAGCTTTCGTCTTTAACAATCTGCTTATGGGTGTCTATGATCTATATATCGTCAAAAATATCCTGGACTTAATACTTTTTCTTAAAAAAAACATTTACCAATAAACGAAGCTGCGTAGAGATCAACACGAAGCGTTACAGGAGGAGCCATGAACGAAACATTAACCACCTACAAACAAAAGACAGTCGAGCTATGGCAATCAAGGACATCCAGGCAGAAGGGGTTACTTGTAGGTTCCGTTATTTTTGTCATACTCATGATTCTCCTATTGGTCTGGTTTGGATCGAGAACGTATTATGTTCCTCTTTATACAAACCTCACAGCTCAGGAAACTGGAGAAATAAAAGCAACACTTGATGCCAGGGGAATTGACTCTGAAGTCGGACAGGACGGCTCAACGATCCGGGTTCCGGAAAGTGTTGTCGATGACCTCAAGGTTGAACTGGCAGCTGAAGGACTGCCGAGAAGCGGGAGTATTGACTACAGCTCCTTCCAGGAAAACATGGGATTTGGAACAACGGATAAGGAATTTAACGTTCTTGAGCGGGGTTTAATGCAGACAGAACTTGAAAAATTAATCCGGAGTGTAGACGGGGTTCAGGGGGCCCAGGTGATGATTACACTCCCCGAGGAATCAATCTGGCTTGCAGATGAACAGGGGACGGCTTCCGCATCCATTGTGATGAGTCTGGCACCAGGGTCTTCCATGGACCAGAATAAAGTGAAATCACTCTATCATCTGGTATCCAAAAGTATACCGAACCTCCCTGTGGAAAATATTGTGATTATGGATCAGATGTTTAACCATTTTGAATATCAGGATCAGTCCACCATTGATACGACACTTTCAGTTTATGAGCAGCACCGTTCCATTCAACGGGATATCGAGCGGGATATTCAGCGCCAGCTTCAGCAGATGCTTGGAACAATGATGGGGGCGGATAAAGTACTTGTAACGGTTTCGACTGACATAGATTTCACTAAAGAGAACAGAGAAGAGCACCTCGTAACGCCGGTGGATGAAGAAAATATGGAAGGTATTGCCGTAAGCGTGGAACGAATTACGGAAACCTATACAGGAGATAACGCTGAAGAAGGCGGGATTGCGGGTACCGGGGAAGAAGATATACCGGGGTTCCCTGCTGTAGCGGGCTCCGGCAGCGGAGACTACGAACTCATTGAGGAACGGATTAACAATGATGTTAACCGCATCACTCGGGAAATCGTTGAGAGTCCTTATCAGGTAATGGATATCGGTATCCAGGTTATGGTTGAACCGCCCGATCCGGAAGACATGGCCTCACTGCCACAGGAACGAATGGATGATATTCAGCAGGTCCTTACACAAGTCGTGCGTACTTCCATATCTAATGACGTACTTGCCGGGTGGGATGATACGGATATCAATGAACGGGTCTTTGTATCAGCTCAGCCTTTTAACGGCAAACAAACCTTTGCAGACGACACGGCACAATCCTCAAACTTAGGTTATGTACTGGCAGGAGGACTTGGATTTGTAGTTCTTGTACTTCTATTCCTTTTACTTCGCAAACCTAAACGTGAAACTGAAGAAGAAGAACGGGAAATTCAGCAGGAAACAGCCGTTTTTGATATTCCGGATGTAAATACAGAACGCGATTCAGAAGAAAAAGCCCGTCGCCGCCAGCTTGAAAAGATGGCTAGAGAAAAGCCTGAAGAATTTTCAAAGCTTGTAAGAACGTGGCTCTCAGAGGATTAGGAGGGTAAAGTGTGGTCAAGCGAAAGACATTATCAGGGAAAGAGAAAGCCGCAGTACTGCTGATCTCTCTTGGTCCTGATGTATCTGCACAGGTATATAAGCACCTTACAGAAGAAGAGATTGAAAAACTTACACTTGAAATTGCCGGTGTAAGAAGAGTAAATACCGAAACAAAAGAGGAAGTACTCAGTCAGTTTCACCAGCTTGCGATGGCTCAGGATTACATATCACAAGGCGGTATCAGCTACGCGAAGGATGTCCTTGAAAAGGCTCTTGGCGAGGAAGAAGCCATGTCCATCATTAACAGGCTCACCTCCAATCTTCAGGTCAGACCATTTGACTTTGCGAGAAAAGCCGATGCATCCCAGATTCTGAATTTTATCCAGGGAGAGCATCCCCAAACAATTGCACTCATTCTTTCCTACCTTGACAGTGAACAGTCGGGTCAGATTCTTTCTTCTCTCCCGCAGGATGTCCAGGCTGATGTGGCAAGACGGATTGCTACGATGGAAGGAACGACACCTGAGATTATCAGCGAGGTGGAGACGATTCTTGAAAAGAAACTTTCTGCTACTGTCACTCAGGATTATACACAGGCGGGCGGTATAGAATCGGTTGTTGAAGTGTTAAACAGTGTAGACCGGGCAACTGAACGAACGATACTGGACAGTCTGGAAACACGTGATCCGGAGTTGGCGGAGGAAATTAAGAAGCGGATGTTTGTGTTTGAAGATATCGTCACTCTTGATAACCGGTCAATACAGCGTGTCATACGGGATGTTGAAAATGAAGACCTTCAGCTGGCTTTGAAGGTAGCTTCAGAAGAAGTGAAGAATATGCTGTTCGGTAACATGTCCCAGCGCATGGCAGAAACATTTAAAGAAGAAATGGAGTTTATGGGTCCTGTCCGTCTGAAGGATGTTGAAGAAGCCCAGTCACGAATTGTATCCGTCATCCGCCGCCTTGAAGAAACAGGTGAAATCGTGATCGCCCGTGGTGGAGGAGATGATGTGATTGTCTAAATTCATTAAGTCATCCATGGCAAAAAAAACGAACGTAACATCGATTATCCAGATCAAATCCCTTAATTCCGAACCGGAACCAAAAATGTCTGATGATCTATTATTCGAACAGGAGGAAGCCGAAGACGTAACAGTTCAACTCGAAAGGGCAAAGGAAGAAGCATTCAGATTAATAGAGGAAGCCAATGCCTATAAGGAACAGGTGAAAAGTGAACTCGCCTCCCAAAGGGAGCGGGCAAAAGAAGAAGCCGTGTCTCTGTATGAAATGAGAAAAAAAGAGGGCTGGGAAAAAGGGTACAGTGACGGACATGAAGCAGGCCTCAAGGCCTGCGAAGAAGAGCTGGCAGGAGCAAGAGAAACGGTCAAACGGTCGAGACAGGATTATCTCGATACCCTGGAAAAAGCGAGTCCTGATATTCTCAGTATCGCCCTTGCTGCTGCAGAAAAAATCCTGGGCACAACGCTCACTGAAGAAGCCATGTGGGCAGAATTCGTGTCCCGGGCTGTTGAAGAAGTCAAGGATCAGCAGGAGATTGCTGTCTACATACATCCCGACCGCTACGAAGAGACGCTCAGACATAAGCCGGAGCTTGAGCAGATCGTTCTTTCTGCCAAACATATCTATATTTACCCTGACAGAAACCTTCCATTATCCGGATGTACAATTGAAACGCCATTCGGAAAGATGGAAGCGGGCCTAGGCAGCCAGCTTCATGAATTAAAGCATCAGCTAAAAGAGATTCAGAGACAGGATGAGACCGATGAAGGCAAGTCGAATCATTAATGAAATTGAACAACTCAGTTCTTTTAAATGGTACGGAAAAGTATCGCAGGTTGCAGGACTGATGATCGAAGCCAGAGGGCCTCAGGCTTCCATTGGAGAGCTGTGTTATATAACCGCCGGAAAACATCCGTCAAGAAAAATCATGGCTGAAGTCGTCGGTTTTAAAGACGAAAAAGTCCTTCTTATGCCATTTGACGCCATACAGGACATCGCGCCGGGCAGTCTCGTTGAATCAACCCGCAATCCACTCAGAATCAATATCGGCACAGCCCTCATCGGGAAGGTAATAGATGGAATTGGAAGACCCCTTCAGGGAGGGCAAGACATTCAAGGCTGCAAACCTTACCCAACGGATAATCCGCCGCCAAACCCCATGGAAAGACCTCGGATTTCCGCTCCCCTGAGCCTCGGCATAAGAGCAGTGGACAGCCTGTTTACAGTGGGAAAAGGACAGAGGATGGGAATTTTCGCCGGAAGCGGTGTTGGTAAAAGTACGATGATGGCCATGATTGCGAAAAACTCTGATGCAGATGTGAACGTAATTGCCCTTATCGGCGAGCGGGGACGGGAAGTGAAGGAGTTCATTGAACGGGATCTTGGTGCCGAGGGACTGAAGAAGACAATCGTAGTCGTTGCCACCTCCGATCAGCCGGCTCTTATGAGGATAAAAGGAGCGATGACAGCTACTGCAATTGCAGAATACTTCCGGGACCTTGGGATGAATGTAACGCTCATGATGGACAGTGTCACCCGTGTGGCAATGGCTCAGAGGGAAGTTGGTCTTGCAGTAGGAGAACCCCCCACCACAAAAGGGTATACCCCAAGCGTTTTTGCCGTTCTGCCCCGCCTTCTCGAGCGAAGCGGAACAAATGAACACGGAACAATTACCGCATTTTACACGGTTCTTGTTGACGGTGACGACTTATCTGAGCCCATTGCCGATGCGGTACGGGGGATTTTGGACGGACACCTCGTCCTCGACCGGAAGCTTGCCAACAAGGGACAGTTTCCCGCGGTGAACGTACTTAAAAGTGTCAGCCGGGTGATGAAGGACATTGTGAAGGAAAATCATTCACATGCAGCCGATAAAATGAGAAACCTGATCAGTGTGTATGAAGAATCAGAAGATCTGATCACCATCGGAGCGTACAAAAAAGGATCCAGCAATAGTGTGGATGAGGCAATTACCCTGCACCCGGTCATTATTGACTTTCTAAAGCAGGGCAATAAGGACCTGGTTACGTTTGAAGAATCAGTCGGGCAGCTTTTAAAGACAGTTGGAAAGGTGTGAGCGAATGACTTTTGCATTTTCTCTTCAGAAGGTTCTTGAACTAAAAGAATACGATAAGAAAATAGCGGATGAAGCCTGTACACAGGCAACCAGGGAATTCGAGGAAGTGGCAACGAGCCTTTATCACTTAATGAAGAAAAAAGAAACGCTTCAGGAAGAGTATCACCAGGCACTCGAAACAGGCACTTCCATATCCCGGCTGCGGCTTTACGAAACAAATCTTCAGAGTATGGACAAGCTCATCTACCTTGGCCAGAAGGATACACACAAAGCCAGGCTTAAAATGCAGACAAGCGAGCAAAGACTCACAAGCAGAGCACTGGATGTAAAAAAATACGAAAAAGTAAAAGAAAAAAGAAAGCACGATTATGACGAAAAAAGAAAAGCTGATGACCAAAAAGCAATGGATGAAATTGCCGTGCAGCAGTTTTCATGGAAGTAAAGCAGGGTGAATGAGATGGAAACAAAAGAACGAACGAACAAGTTGCAGGCAGTATTCATGCTTATCCTGATCCCCGTCATCTTTATTGTGATTTTCGGGTTTGTCATTCTTTCAATCCTTCATGATGATATGAAAGGGGCTGTTCTTGAATCGGCAGGTTCCTGGCCCGTCGTAGGGTCCTTAATAGAAACAGAAGAAGAGATCGCAAGGGATGCACTTGAAGACCGGATTGCAGAGCTTGAAAGAGAAAATGCCTCATATTCAAATGCGGTTGGATCTCTGGAAAATGAAATAGCGGACCTGGAGAGGATCATCTCAGAAATGGAAGAACAAGGACCGGATAATGATCCGGTTGAGGCTGATGAAGAAGAAATCACCGGTTCTGATCTGGAGGAGATAGTCCGTACCCTTGAAAATATGACAGCCTCCAAAGCGGCTGCTATTTTAGCCAATACAGATGAAAGTGATGCGGTTCTTTATCTGAACCTGATGCGTACGTCAAACCGGTCCCAGATTCTTCAGCGGATGGATCCTGAAAAGGCAGCCGTGCTCATGAGCTTAATGAAAAACTAAACTTTGGGTTCTTAAAGGAGGTGAACATATGAACATGAACGTTTTATCTGTTACTGCTCCTGGAGCCGTCATGGAGCAGAAAACAGGCTCACCATCTGGAAAAAACACGTTCGGCCACCTTTTGGAAGCCATGATTGCTGATGGTGATGTCTCGGTTCCTTCAGAAGAAACAGGTATGCCGGAGGAAGAAGTGGATTTAATTATTGAATTACTTCACTCAGCGGGCAAATTACTGAATCCTGAAGAAACCATTTCAGAGGACATTCTTGATAATGATGAACTGTTATCCCTGTTATCCCACCTTTATGAATCTGAACACATCATTCATGCCATACAGGAAGGGATCTCAGTCTCCCAGGTTTTGGAGGAAGGCTGGCCAGAAGAAATCAAGCTTGCGCTGCTCAGTGCCCACGGAGCTCTCATCAACGAGCCTGAGGATGAAAGCGTCATAGCTGCAGCGCATGAGGGTAACCATGAGAATGCTGCAAAAAAACTTATCCAGTTTATCTCACAATCCCCGGTCATATTAACCATTACGGCACAGGCGGTTCAAGGAAACGGGGATGAACATGTAAGGAACTCAGGTTTCTGGAGAGTGCTCCTTACTAAAGTAAAGGATTTTGTTGAGAATGCACCGGCCAAACCTGCAAACGTACAGAGTTTCAACCAAAGAGAAATAGCAGAAGGTGCTTTTACAAGACAGTTCAATCCGCTGCCTCAGACCCCGCAGCAGATCGTTACGATGGACCAGCTTAATCAGCCCTTCAATGCGGTGCAACAGCATGTCATTCATACGGGCGAGCAACGTCAAGGGTCACAGCAGCTTCATGATTTTATAAAACAATTTGAAAACATTCTGGCAAGCCGTGCGTTTAAGCAGACAGGACAGGGAGTACAGCAGCTTTCGATTAAGCTGTATCCTGAACACCTGGGGCGTCTTGATGTCACACTTACAAGGTCAAAGTCCGTGATGACGGCAACCATTATGGCTTCCACTACAGCAGCCAGGGACCTGATTGAGTCTCAGCTTCAGCATCTGAGGCAGGCGTTTAATTCCCAGCAGCTCCCTGTGGACCGAATTGAGGTTACTCAGCAGCAAGGTTTTAAGGAAAAGCAGGAACAAGAAGACAATGGCCGGGATACTGGACCTCGCGAAGAACGTGATGAAGAGAAACAGGAAGCCGATTTTAAAGAATTACTCAACGATTCGATTAACGAGAAAGTGTAAGGTGATCTTATGGTGACATCCGTTACTGATAGTCTCTATCTCGAAGATTATAAAAAGCAGCAGTCAAGCCGGGGAACAACAGACCTGGACAAAGATGCCTTCCTGAAGATTCTTATTACCCAGCTTCAGAATCAGGATCCGATGAACCCAATGGAAGATAAAGAATTTATCGCCCAGATGGCACAGTTCTCTTCCCTTGAGCAAATGACGAATATCCATTCCACTCTGGAAAAGATCGCCAATTCTTCCCAAAGCCAGCCATTTGCAAGTTACGGAGATATGATCGGTAAGAAGATTGAATGGGAGAAAGAAGGTAAAAATGAAGATGGAACAACAAAGCTGGAACGTACGGCCGGTCTGGTGACAACAGTCTCTTTTAAAGATGGAAACACGTCCTTCATTGTTGACGGTGAACATCATCTGTCACCAAAAGATGTTCTGAGTATCTCCTTACCTTAACTCACACTCAAAAGGAGGGAGAAAAAGTGGAAATCACAACGCATCATCTGTTGAATCCGCTGAGGATACCATCAGTAAAGCAAAACAACCCATTGTCAGGTAAAGCGTTTCAATCGTACTTACATGAAACTCTGTCCGGGTCGATTAAAGTAAGCAAACATGCTGAGAAAAGAATGAATGACCGGAACATTCTCCTGAGTGAGACAACCTGGTCAAAAATTGAAAGCAAACTGGAAGAGGCAAAACAAAAAGGGGTCAATGAAAGTCTCGTGCTTACAACTGAAGCGGCCCTTGTGATCAGCGCAAAAAACGAAACCGTGATTACAGCAATGAAGCGCAAAGAAGCATCGTCACAACTTTTTACCGGTATAAACGGAGTGATCATTATAGATTAACCGGCTGGACCTTAAGAGGAAGCCGGCTGTCGCGGACTGACTGATGCGGCAGAATAAAAAGGAGAGATAAGAGAATGATCAGATCAATGTACGCCGGAATCGGCGGTATGAAGAACTTCCAGACGAAGCTGGACGTAATCGGAAATAACATATCCAATGTAAACACGCATGGCTTTAAAAGCGGGCGGGCAACATTCCAGGACCTTGTAAGTCAGCAGTTATCCGGTGCAAGTACGGCAGGGGATAACCGGGGGGGCAGAAACCCCCAGCAGGTAGGTCTCGGCACAACGCTCTCTTCCATTGATTCCGTACAGACCCAGGGATCCATCCAGTCAACAGGGCGAGATCTGGACCTTGGCATATCCGGGGACGGCTTTTTTATTGCTGCCGATGGTAACCAAAACTATTACACAAGAGCAGGTAACTTTTATCTTGATCAGCAGGGAAATCTCGTGAACTCAGAAGGGATGAGAATCCAAGGCTATCCGGCTGATGGCGACGGGGTCATTGACGATACACAATTAGGAAACCTTCTTATCCAGTCAGGTGCAGGAACAGCACCGCAGGCAACGGAGAACGCAACACTCCGGGGGAACCTGAACGCAGAAGGCGACATCGGCGCTGCACGTCCCATGCAGTTTCTGGTCTATGATGAACTCGGCCGGACCCATTCGGTTCCGGTGGAATTCGTAAAAACAGGGGATAACAGCTGGAGTGTGACAGTTAACCAAGCAACAACGCAGCTGAACTTTGCAAGCGGTCAGCTCGGTGATGATGCAACTATGGAGGTTCAGCTTCCTTTAGGTGACGCTGCAGATATAGAATTTCAGCTGGATTTCTCCCAGCTTACCCAGTATGCTTCCCCGTCCAACGTGGAAATTGATGAAGTGGACGGCAATCAGGAAGGTGTTCTTGAAAGCTACAGCATTTCCAGCTCCGGTGAAATCAACGGTGTCTTCTCCAACGGCGATGTGAGGCTTTTAGGACAGATTGCTACAGCTAACTTTAATAACCCGGCGGGACTTACAAAAGCGGGTTCCAATATGTTTCAGGTTTCAAACAACTCAGGTAATCCTCAGGTTGGCGTTCCCGGTAACGGGGGCAGAGGTGAACTGATGGTGGCAGGTCTTGAGATGTCCAATGTGGATCTTTCACAGGAATTTGCAGAAATGATTGTGAGTCAGCGCGGGTTTCAGGCAAACACGAGAATGATAACAACGTCTGATGAACTTTTACAGGAACTGGTTAACCTGAAACGATAATGGCTTGTGCCGCTCAGGGCTTATAAGGCTCAGGGCGGCAGCAAACAGGAGGGGGTTGGCCTTTTATTATGGTAGAGCTTACACGCCTCAACAATCAGGTGTTCACATTAAATGCCCTGTATGTTGAACAGGTCCAGTCATTTCCCGATACGACGATTACACTCGTAAACGGGAAAACAATCGTTGTAAAAGAAGCAGAAGCAACTGTGAAAGAGAGAATCACAGATTTTTACAGACAGGTGGGTCTGGCTCCCGCAACAGTAAAAGAAAGTAACGGCCGGAGAGGAAGTGAATAGAGCAGGTGTTTAAAAACCGTCTAGTCAGAATTATGGTCATTATTCTAACAACGCTCACACTAATCGGGGCGATTACACTGGTTATCGTCACCCAGTTTGTTAATCCAACAAGCGCTGACTCGGAACCGACAATCGATGAAATGATTCAGTGGAGTGTGGAAACTGATGAGATTACAACGAACTTATTATCCAATAATGTTATCCGTACGAAGTTTGTGATTCAGCTTGACAGTAAAAAGACGAAAGAAGAATTTGAAAAGCGGGATTTCCAGGTTGAGAATATTATCATCCGTGTACTATCCGACAGAAGTGCCAGTGACTTTAAAGGATCCGAATCAATAGTAGAACTGGAAGAAGAACTGGCAGGGCTTTTCAATGATCTGCTTGTATCCGGTTCCGTGGAGAGTGTGTATCTGCGGGAGCGGATTATCCAATAAAAGGAGCCCCGCAGGCAAAGGCAGGTGAATATTTTTGGCAGATGTATTATCACAAGGAGAGATCGATGCTCTTCTCTCGGCTATTTCAACAGGTGAGATGGATGCCGATGAACTGAAAAGAGAAGAAGCGGAAAGAAAAGTCCGCACTTATGATTTTAAGCGGGCCCTGCGTTTTTCAAAAGACCAGGTCAGAGGGCTGACCAGGCTGCACGAAAACTTCTCACGGCTGTTAACCACCCAGATGAGCGCGCAGCTGAGAACGTACGTTCAGATCCATGTAGCCTCCGTCGACCAGCTTCCTTATGAGGAGTTTATCCGTTCCGTGCCCAAAAGGACGATTTTGACGGTTTTTGAGCCTGCTCCAATGGACGGTCGTCTCCTTATGGAAGTTAACCCGAACGTTGCTTATGCCATGCTCGACCGTCTGCTCGGCGGCAAGGGGGAGGCGCTCAGTAAGAGTGAGGGTCTGACAGAGATTGAGACAAAGATTATCACCCAGCTGTTCCAAAGAACATTGTATACGTATCAGGAAGCGTGGAGTTCAGTGGGTGATTTTGACCCGGTAATGGAGGAGTTAGAGGAAAATCCTCAATTCCTTCAGCTGGTGTCTCCAAACGAGACTGTCGTGGTCATTTCGTTGGAAACATCCATTGGTGAAGCTTCAGGCATGATCAATTTCTGTCTGCCCCACGTCGTAATTGAACACCTGCTTCCAAAACTCAGTGTCCACTTATGGATGCAGGAAAAACAAAAAGAACGCCTTCCTTTCGAAGAGGCATCACTTAAAAAGAATGTAAAAAAAGCAGTGCTGCCAATCAGTGTAGAGCTGGGACGCTCGTCGATCACGATCCAGGAATTTCTGCAGCTCGACAAGATGGATGTCATTGAGCTCGATCAGAAAACAGATACACCACTCCTTGTGAAAGTTGGCAGTGAACCAAAGTATCTGGCCCAGCCAGGGAAGCTGAAGAAGAACCTGGCAGTTCAAATTACCGATGAGATAAAGGAGGGAGAAGACATTGACTGATGAAATGTTAAGCCAGGAAGAAATTAATGCTTTGTTAAACGGAATGAATGAGCCTGATGATGAGAGCAAAAGCAAAGCGCTTTACACGGAAGACTACCTGTCAGGCATTGAGCAGGATGCTCTCGGTGAGATCGGCAACATTTCCTTTGGCAGTGCAGCAACAGCCCTTTCAACACTCCTGGATGAAAAAGTAGATATTACAACGCCGAAGGTATCGATTGTCAGAAAAGAAGAATTGGATCAGGAGTTTCCTCATCCTCATGTAGCCATTCATGTTAAATATACGACCGGCTTTGAAGGGGTAAACCTGATGGTGATTAAGACAACCGATGCGGCAATCATCGCAGACCTTATGCTCGGAGGAGACGGCAGGAATCCAGATGAGAACCTTTCCGAAATGCATATCAGTGCGGTTCAGGAAGCGATGAATCAAATGATGGGTTCAGCTTCCACATCCATGTCTACGATTTTTAACAAGAAGGTGGACATCTCACCACCTGGCATTGATCTTCTGGATGTAAGTGAAAACAAAGGGATACATAAACTCCCTGACGGTGATGCCCTTGCAAAAATATCATTTGACCTGAAAGTCGGAGATCTGATCGATTCAAGGCTTATGCAGCTGGTGAGCATCACGTTTGCAAAGGAAATGGTCGAAGAACTTATGAACCCCGGAGAGAGCGGGGGAGAAGTGGCTGCTGCCCGTGAAGATGATACAAAGTTGAATGAACAGAAGGGCAGTGGTGATAAACACCGCGAGCCTGTTAAAGAAACGACGGAACCGGTGACACAGAATGTGTATGATTCATACAATCAAATAGAAGAAGAACTTCCTCACTTCAGTTCAGGCAATGTCAATGAAAGGTCGGCAAATGTAGCACCTGCTGCTTTTTCCGATTTTGAAACGGAAGAAAGAAGAGGACTAGTAACAGAAGTGAAAAACCTCGATATGCTTCTGGATATTCCTTTGGAAGTCACCGTTGAACTTGGAAGGACAAGGAGATCGATTAAAGACATCCTTGAATTGTCCCAGGGCTCGATCATTGAACTGGATAAGCTCGCCGGAGAACCAGTGGATGTTCTCGTCAACCAGAAGCTTATTGCCAAAGGGGAAGTCGTTGTCATTGATGAAAACTTCGGTGTAAGAGTAACCGATATCGTAAGTCAGCATGACCGGATCAATAAACTGAAATAAATTCACATTGGGGGAAACAAAAATGGGAGCAAGAGTATTAATCGTAGACGATGCCGCATTTATGCGGATGATGATCAAGGACATCCTGTCAAAAAACAATTATGAGGTTGTTGCAGAGGCTCAGGACGGCCAGCAGGCAGTGGAACTTTATAAGGAGCACAAGCCGGACCTTGTAACAATGGATATTACAATGCCGGAGATGGACGGCATTACGGCTCTAAAAGAGATTAAAGGTTTTGACGGAGATGCAAAGGTCATTATGTGCTCTGCGATGGGCCAGCAGGCCATGGTCATTGATGCGATTCAGGCAGGTGCAAAAGATTTTATCGTTAAACCCTTTCAGGCTGAACGAGTGCTTGAAGCCATTGGTAAAACTCTGGGGTAATGATGGTTGCATGGAATTTTACTGCTGTTAAACTCGCGTTAATTTGTATTATTGTAATGAGTTTTCTTTTCTTTCCTGTACAACCGGTTTCAGCTGAAAGTACTGACTACGGAGAAAGCAGCCGTTCCGTTTCAGACGGTTTGTCAGGTAACGGGACGGATGAAGCTGACGAAAGCCCTGCTGTGCTGAATTCCGGAGACCCGGCAGAAGAACTGCCGGTTTCCCAGGGGGAGCAGAGTTATATCGGTCTTCTTTTTCAGATGTTTCTCGCTCTTGCTTTTATCATTGCCCTGATTTACGGCCTGCTGAAACTGTTTAATAAAAGGAATCAGACGTTTCAAAGCCACTCCGTCATTTCAAGCGTCGGCGGCGTAAACCTGGGTCCGAACCGTTCGGTGCAGCTTATAAAAGTAGGGGACAAGCTTCTCGTTGTAGGTGTGGGTGAAAATATACAGCTGCTAAAGGAAGTGACAGACCCAGAGGAAGTTGAAAAAATGCTCGAAGAACACCGTCCGCAGGATGCCTATGATATTCCATTGAACAAAGCGGGCAGGTGGCTGAAAGAAACGGTCTCTTCCGGGAGAAAGAAACCTACATCCTTTTCTTCCCTGCTTGAAGATAACTTAAAAGAGGTTAGGTCATCACAGACAAACCTCCACGCCAAATTGAAGGAGAAAGAGTAATGCCGGAAATACCAGCATTGGATATATTCAGCGACGATCCTCAAAATTTAACATCAACCATACAGCTGTTATTACTATTGACGGTGCTGGCACTTGCTCCGAGTATCCTGATTTTGATGACGTGCTTTACACGTGTTGTCATCGTTTTAAGCTTTGTCCGGACAGGTCTTGCAACACAGCAGATGCCGCCTAACCAGGTGTTAATCGGACTGGCACTGTTTATTACTTTCTTTGTGATGGCGCCTGTATTTCAGGAGATTAATGAAGAAGCCCTTCAGCCGTTGTTTGATGGGGAGTACACTCAGGAAGAAGCCTTTGAAGCTGCAGCCGGACCCATTAAGGAATTCATGGCCCAGCATACAAGGGAAAAGGACCTGGCATTGTTTATGGGGTATCAGGGGCTGGAAAGACCCGAGACACTGGAGGATATTCCTCTGACTGCACTTGTCCCGGCTTTTGCCATCAGCGAATTAAAAACAGCTTTTCAGATCGGGTTTATGATTTTTGTCCCGTTTTTAATTATTGATATGGTCGTGGCAAGTGTTCTCATGTCAATGGGGATGATGATGCTTCCTCCTGTCATGATTGCCCTGCCGTTTAAAATACTGCTGTTTGTCATGGTTGACGGGTGGCACCTTGTTATCAGGTCATTATTATTAAGTTTTTAAGGGGAGTAAATGATGAGTTCAGAGATGGTCATTTCATTAGCGGAACGAGGCGTTTTTACCGTAATTTTAGTAGCTGGGCCACTGTTGATTCTGGCACTGGGAATAGGACTCCTGGTAAGTGTGTTTCAGGCAACCACACAAATCCAGGAACAGACCCTTGCGTTTATTCCGAAGATTGTCGGGGTGCTGATCGGACTCGTTGTTTTCGGGCCGTGGATGCTCGATGTGGTTTTGTCTTTCACAGAAGAGATTTTCTCCAACCTGCACCTGTACATAGGGTAGCGTAAATGATTGATTTGCTTGAGTGGTTCCCGGCATTCCTCCTCGTTCTTGTCAGAATGTCAGCCTTTGTAATCACATTGCCCTTATTTTCCTATCAGAATGTCCCGGCACTTTATAAAGTAGGTTTTTCCTTCTTTATGGCCTGGATTATCTTTTTTGCATACGAATGGCCCGTACTTGAAATAGATCATACGTATTTTCTGCTTATCTTAAAAGAAGCGATGGTAGGTCTTACAGTCGGATTTGCTGCCTCTTTAATTCTGTATGCTATCCAGGTAGCCGGCGGTTTTATCGATATCAAGATGGGCTTTATGATCGCGAACGTTATCGATCCTCAGACCGGAGCCCAAAGCCCGATGACGGGGGGATATCTGTATACATTTGCATTGTTGTTTTTACTTGCGACCAATGCTCATCACCTCCTCATCGATGGCGTATTTTACAGCTATCAGTTTGTACCTCTGGACCAGCTTTTCCTCCCATTTGGTGAAGAAGCCGTCGTTATGCATGTGATTACAAGCATGAACACGATGTTTATGATTGCTTTTCAAATGGCCATGCCAATAGTCGGATCCTTATTTTTAGTTGATGTGGCTCTGGGAATGGTGTCCAGAACTGTCCCGCAGGTCAATGTATTCGTTGTAGGGCTGCCCCTTAAGATCATTGCAGGGTTTATCATGCTGTTTCTTGTCATGGGACCGTTTTTCGTGGTTGTCGGATATCTGGTCGAATCGATGACGGTGACGATGAGAACGCTTCTGGAGCTCTATGGAGGTCTGGGTTAAATGTACAAAAAAATTGATTTAACATTTTTTTCTCAGGAAAAAACGGAAAAAGCCACACCGAAAAAGAAACAGGATTCACGGAAAAAGGGACAGGTTGCCAAAAGCTCCGATGTGAATACCGCTATTATTCTATTATTTGTTTTTTTATTTCTATGGTTAATCGGCAGCTTTGCATCTGAAAGACTCTTTACCATGAGTGCCTACACTTTCGAGAACCTCCTTACTCTGGAGCTTACGAGCGGAAACGTTCAGGCGTTGTTTCTGGATCTGACCGCCCAGGTAATCTGGATAGCTGGTCCCATCATGCTGATTGCCATGCTCGGGGCGGTGGTGAGCAACTATATGCAGGTTGGCTTTCTGTTTGCACCGGAAGCAATAAAAATGAAGCTCAGCAAGGTTGATCCGATTCAGGGTTTTAAACGGATTTATTCTGTCCGGGCTCTCGTTGAATTTTTAAAGAGCATGCTTAAAATCAGCCTCGTAGGTATTGTTACCTTCACGATTATCTGGGTTTATATGGACGATATTCTTACAATGTCGTTGTACTCCGTCGGCGACAGTGCTGCGATGATTGGAACGCTCACGGTTATGATGGGGCTGGCAGTTGCCTTGCTTCTTATCTTTCTGGGGATTCTTGATTATCTTTATCAGAAATACGATCACGAAAAAAACATCCGTATGTCAAAGCAGGATGTAAAAGATGAGCATAAAAAAAGTGAGGGTGATCCCCTCATTAAATCACGTATTAAAGAAAAACAGCGTCAGATGGCAACAAGCAGGATGATGCAGGAAGTTCCGAAAGCTGACGTTGTCATCACCAACCCGACTCACTATGCTGTAGCCCTTAAGTATGATGAGGGAGATATGGCAGCACCGAAAGTAACAGCAAAAGGGGTTGATTATGTAGCCCTTAAGCTCATTGGTATCGCAAAGCACAACCAGGTAGTCACTGTGGAAAACCGAACGCTGGCGAGAGCACTTTACGCACAGGCAGAGATTGGTGACGAAGTACCGGAGGAGCTTTTTAAAGCGGTGGCAGAAGTGCTCGCCTATGTTTACCGTCTGAATCAAAAAGCAAAGCAGTAAGTACGGAGTAAAGGAGAAGTGCAATGGCACCGAGAGATTTAACCGTTTTACTTGGGGTAGTAACCATCGTAATTATGCTTATTATTCCCCTGCCTACTGGCATTATTGATTTTTTAATCATTATTAATATATCCCTTGCGCTTCTGATCATCTTAGTAGCGATGAATACAAAGGAAGCATTGCAGTTTTCCATATTTCCGACACTGCTCTTACTGGTAACCCTGTTTCGTCTCGGCCTGAATGTATCCACAACAAGGGCCATTCTTGGTAATCACGGGGATGCAGGAAATGTCATCGAAACGTTTGGATCCTTTGTTGTGGGAGGTAATGCCCTGGTAGGGTTTGTTATCTTCATTATTCTGGTCGTGATCCAGTTTATCGTCATTACAAAAGGGGCGGAGCGTGTATCAGAAGTAGGGGCCCGCTTTACTCTCGATGCCATGCCCGGCAAGCAGATGAGTATCGATGCAGACCTCAATGCGGGGATGATTTCCGATATTGAGGCAAAGGAAAGAAGAAAGAAAATCGAACAGGAAGCTGATTTTTACGGGTCTATGGACGGAGCCAGCAAATTCGTTAAAGGGGATGCAATTGCCGGTATTGTTATCGTCATTATCAATATCATTTTCGGTCTTGTAATCGGCATGATTCAGGAAGGAATGCCTTTGGCTGCGGCGGCGGACAAATATACTCTCCTTACTGTCGGGGACGGTCTTGTGAGTCAGATCCCTGCACTTCTCGTTTCTACAGCTACAGGTATTATTGTCACCCGTGCTGCATCAGAAGGGAACCTCGGTCATGATGTGACAAAGCAGTTGTTTGCCTATCCAAAAATGATGTATGTTGCAGGAATTACGATCTTTCTGCTGGGGGTTGCAACGCCAATTGCCTGGCCGATTCCTACACTGGTAGCTCTGATGCTTGGTGCAGGAGGCTTCTTTATGAGTAAGGAAGAGGCAGCACAAAAGATAGAAGAGGCAGGAGACGATGACCCGGGCGATCAGGAAGAGGATATGACTTCACCTGAGAGTGTCGTAAGTCTTCTACAGGTGGATCCTATCGAATTTGAGTTCGGATACGGTCTCATTCCTCTGGCTGATACAAATCAGGGGGGAGATCTTCTGGACCGTGTCGTTATGATCCGGAGGCAGCTGGCCATTGAAATGGGAATGATCGTTCCGGTTATTCGGATCCGGGATAATATCCAGCTCCAGCCGAATGAATATTCGATCAAAATTAAAGGAAACGAAGTAGCCAGAGGAGAACTTCTCCTCGATCATTATATGGCCATGAGTCCCGGTGTCGATGATGAAGCAGTTACAGGAATTGAGACGGTTGAACCGGCATTCGGACTGCCGGCGATATGGATCTCGGAGGATACTAAAGAGCAGGCTGAGCTGTCAGGCTATACAGTCGTTGATCCGCCGTCAGTTGTATCGACTCATCTTACTGAGGTCATAAAAAACCACTCTGATGAGCTTCTCGGCCGCGGTGAAACGAAACAGCTCGTTGATCATCTGAGTGAATCCTACAGCACTCTTGTAGAAGACGTGACCCCTTCTCCCCTTTCCATTGGAGAAATACAAAAGGTTCTGAGCCGTTTACTGAAAGAAAAGGTTTCGATCCGGAATCTGCCTATTATTTTTGAAACCCTTGCGGACTACGGTCAGATGACGAAAGATACGGATATGCTTACGGAGTATGTCCGTCAGAGTCTCAGCCGCCAAATTTCAAAGCAGTTCGTCCAGGACAAAGAAGCCCTGCACGTAGTAACGGTCAGCGGAGCTGTAGAGAAAATGATCTCTGATGCCGTTCAGCAGACTGAGCATGGAAGCTATCTTGCTCTGGATCCTCAGTCTTCCCAGCAATTGATCGAACAGATGATGGCTGAAATTGAAAGAATGCAGGAGATGGGCTACATGCCGGTCATTCTATGCTCACCTGCCGTAAGGATGTATGTGCGTCACCTGATAGAGCGCTATATGCCGCAAGTACCGGTTCTCAGCTACAACGAGCTCGAACCTAGTGTAGAAGTACAGAGTGTAGGGGTGGTGAAAGGGATTTGAAAGTAAAAAAATATCAGGCTGATGATATGCCTGAAGCCATGATTAAAATAAAGCAGGAACTTGGAAAAGACGCTGTGATTCTTCACTCCAAAACAATTGAAACAGGCGGGTTCCTCGGTTTTTTCACAAAGAAAAAGCTCGAGGTCATTGCAGCTGCAGACCCTGAGCCGGTTAAACCGGTGAAAAAACCGCTTAACACTGCCCCGTCGGCAGTGAAAGAAGAGACGGGGGATCTGAAAATGGAAGTGGCTGCTCTTAGAAACTCGGTTACTGGAATGAATTTAAAAACACAGTACCCTCAGCCGCTTCAGCCGCTGTATGAGGTCATGTGCGGAGCGGGGCTCTCATGGGAACTTACAGATACGTGCATGAACAGTGCAGTAAAACGGTGGTACAAAGAAGACTCACCGAGGCAGCCCGATCTTCGCCTGTGGATGCAACAAATCCTTGAAGCCGAAATTCCCGATGAGCCTTTTCTATCCGTGGCAGACCGGAAGAAATATATCAATCTGGTCGGGCCCACGGGTGTCGGAAAAACGACCACCCTTGCAAAGATGGCTTCCCATGCTCTGCTTCATGAAAAAAAGACGATTGGCTTTATTACAACGGACACGTACCGGATTGCAGCGGTAGAACAGCTGAAAACCTACGCCAGAATTCTTAACGTTACTGTCGAGGTGGCCTACTCACTGGAGGATTTTAAAAAAGCGTGCGAAAAACTGGCAGATAAAGACGTTGTTTTTATTGATACGGCAGGACGGAATTATCAGGACAGTGAATATATCAAACAATTAAAGAGCACTCTTGATTTTTCTTCACAGTTTGAAACTCATCTTGTCCTTTCGTTAACGAGTAAATATGAAGATATGAAAGAAATTATCGATCAGTTTAAGGCAATCGGTCCTGAATACGCCCTTTTCACAAAATGGGACGAAACAAAATCCCATGGGGCCGTCCTCAATGTTCTCAGCAGTCACAACATGAAAGTATCCTATATAACAACAGGTCAGGATGTACCGGATGACATTAAAAAAGCAGATAAAACGGGCATCATCGAAGAGATGGTGAATAAATGCCATGTACAGTGACCAGGCAGCACAACTGAGAAAATCAATGAAAAAACAAGCCTCAACGTTTCCCATAAGAGAAAAAATGAAGAGGAATACCGCCCGGGTTCTTGCTGTTGTAAGCGGAAAAGGCGGGGTGGGGAAGTCCAACTTTACAGTCAATTTCAGTCTGAGCCTGATTGAACAGCATAAAAAAGTCCTGATTATTGATCTTGACCTTGGTATGGCTAATATTGATATCCTCCTTGGGAAAGCTTCCCGGTATTCGATGATTGATATGATTGAGCAGCGCATGCGTGCCGGGGATATTATTGAGACAACAGAAGAAGGGCTTTCCTACATTGCAGGGGGGACGGCTTTGTCGGAGATTTATGAGCTCAATGAAAATGATCTGGATTTTTTTCTCCGTCAGTTAGAAGGACTGGAAAATGAATATGATGTAATCATTCTTGATCTTGGTGCCGGGATAAACAGAGGCGGAACCCAGATGGTAATGGCTGCTCACGATGTGATCGTTGTGACGACTCCCGAGCCGACTGCGATGACAGATGGATACGGCATGATTAAGTACATTCATAAACAAAACCCGTCTTTACCTGTTCACCTCCTGGTTAACCAGTGTAAAAACAAAGAACATGCTGCACATTTAGCCGCGAACCTCACTCAGGTGTGTGATTCTTTTTTGGGAAAGAAGATTGAATTTTTCGGCTTCCTGCCAAAAGATGAAGCTGTCTGGAATGCGGTCTGTGCCCAAAAGCCTTTTATGAGTGCAGCTCCACAGTGCAAGGTCAGTAAAGCAATGAAAGAGATAGCCGGCCGTTTCTGCGGTGAGCCTTCTGGAACGAATGAGAATTCATTTGTTAAGAAACTTAAAGGGTGGTTAAAAAAACGATGAGTGCGGATAACAAAATCAGCGTTCTGATCATTGATGACTCTGCATTCATGAGAAAAATGATCGCAGACCTCCTGGAGAGAGACAAGAGAATCCGGGTTGTTGAAAAAGCACGCAATGGGAGAGACGGGATCGAAAAGATAAAGAAATATAAGCCTGATGTGGTGACGCTCGATGTTGAAATGCCGGTCATGAATGGGCTGGACGCGTTAAGAAAGATTATGAAGGAAACCCCTCTGCCAGTCATTATGGTATCGAGTACAACAAAAAAAGGTGCCGATAATACCCTGGAAGCGATGAGCCTCGGGGCGTTTGATTTTATTACGAAACCTAGCGGGGCTATCTCACTGGACATACATAAAGTTCAGAACGAACTGATCGAAAAGGTCACAGCAGCTTCCAATGTTCGGCCGGTACAGGTAAGGTCCCATGAAAATCAAAGACACCCGGTTATCCGGAAAAGACAGCCTCCTGTGACTTTGGTAAGAACCAAGATTGTCGCAATCGGTACATCCACCGGGGGCCCGAGAGCCCTTCAGACGGTCCTCGGCAATATTCCAAGAGACTTCCCTTATCCGATACTCGTTGTCCAGCATATGCCTCCGGGATTTACAAAATCCCTTAGCGAACGGCTGGACGGACAAGCTCAGATTAAGGTGAAAGAAGCAGAACATGGAGAAATCATAAAAAGAGGGATTGCGTATATTGCCCCGGGAGGCTACCATTTAAAGGTGAAGAAATTAGGGTCTTCAGTCGTAGTTCATTTGGATGATGAGAGTGATACGGTTAACGGACACCGTCCGTCAGTGGATGTGATGCTTACCTCACTTGCCACCCTTCCTAAAACAAGGGTGATCTCGGTCATCCTGACAGGCATGGGGAGTGATGGAACTGAGGGAATAAAATCGCTAAAAAGAAACAGTGACGTCTATGTCATAACAGAGTCCGAAGAAACGGCAGTCGTTTACGGAATGCCAAGAGCAGTCGTTGAATCAGGACTGTCTGACGCTGTCACAAATCTTGATCACATTACAAATGAACTCGGTCAGCATTAACGAAAAGAGGGAAAGTCATTATGGAAAAAAATCAGTATCTGGACATGTTTATTGAAGAAAGCCGCGAGCATCTTCAAGCCATCAACGATCATCTGCTCCATCTTGAAACCAATCCCGGTCAAAAGGAAATTATCGGTGAAATTTTCCGGTCAGCCCATACATTAAAAGGGATGGCAGCAACGATGGGATATGAAGAGATCACCAACCTTACCCATCAGATGGAAAACATCCTCGATGGTATTCGTAATGGTACATACGAAGCCGGAACCACATTAATTGATGTTGTATTTGAGGCTGTCGATCACATTGAGAGAATGGTAGAAGATATTGCATCAGGCGGAACAGGGAAGGCAGATGTAAAGGATGTACTGAGTAAACTCTTTGATCTTGAAAACAACGGTGCACAAAGTGAAGTTGCCGCTGTAATGGAAAAGCCGAGATCAGAAGAGTCCACATTTGATGACTTTGAACTTACGGTCCTCTCTCAATCTATGGAACAAGGCTACGTTCCTTATACAGTAAAGGTTATCTTACGGGAGGACTGCATTTTAAAAGCTGCCCGTGTTGTGATGATCTTCGATGTACTAGAACAAATCGGAGAAGTCATTAAAAGCACCCCACCGGTTGAAAAGCTGGAAGAAGAAGCGTTTGACAGTCAGTTTACGCTCACCTTTCTATCGAAGGAATCCGCTGAGGAAGTAAAAGCCCACATCTTTAAAGTGAGTGAAGTAGAGGCTGTGTCTGTGGATGAGGTTGTGATTGATAAACCTGAACCTGCTTTAGACGATGGAAATGAAGAGGTAAAGGAAACGGCAAAAGAATTACCTCAGGAACAAGACACGAAGAAGCAAGCCTCAGCTAATAAAACGATCCGCGTGAACATTGACCGCCTTGATGCTCTTATGAATTTGTTTGAAGAGCTTGTGATTGATAAAGGGCGTCTCGAGCAGATCTCGGCTGACCTGAACAATCATGAACTAACAGATACTGTCGAGCATATGAGCAGAATTTCAGGTGATTTGCAAAACATCATACTCACCATGCGTATGGTACCGGTTGAGCAGGTATTTAACCGTTTTCCCAGAATGGTACGGGGGCTTGCAAAAGAGTTAAATAAACACGTACACCTGGAAGTCTCAGGTGCGGAAACAGAACTTGACCGGACGGTTATTGATGAGATCGGAGATCCTCTTGTTCATTTACTGAGAAACTCGATCGACCATGGTGTTGAAACACCTTCAGAGCGTATTAAGAAAGGTAAACCGGAACAAGGCACCATACATTTAAAGGCTTATCACAGCGGAAATCATGTGTTTATTGAAGTCGCTGATGACGGAGCCGGAATCGACCGGGATAAAGTCCTTGCCAAGGCGGTCAGCAAAGGGGCAGTCCCGGAAAAAGGTAAAGAGAACCTTTCCGACAGCGAAGTATATAACCTCCTGTTTTCAAGCGGGCTCAGTACAAGAGATGAAATATCAGACATTTCGGGCAGAGGTGTAGGTCTTGATGTTGTTAAAAGCAAAATCGAGTCCCTCGGAGGCAATGTAACAATCTCCTCGAAAAAAGATGAAGGAACTGCATTCTCGGTTCAGCTTCCTCTGACTCTTTCAATCATTTCAGTAATGCTGGTGGAAGTGGAAAAGGAAAAGTATGCGATTCCGCTCTCCTCTATTATTGAAACCGCTATTATTAAGAAGTCTGATATTTTAAGAGCCCATAACCAGGAAGTCATCGATTTCAGAGGACGCGTTGTTCCTCTGATTGACTTGAAGAAGATTTTTAACGTTCCCAAAGAACCAGGACAGGCCGATGAGCACTATTCCATTGTTGTTGTGAGAAAAGGGGACAAAATGGCGGCGTTAATCGTTGATACATTTATCGGACAGCAGGAAATCGTCTTGAAGGCCCTCGGGCATTACCTCAACCAGGTGTTTGCGGTTTCCGGCGCAACGATCCTCGGAGACGGCCAGGTAGCCCTGATCATTGACTGCAATACAATTATTAGATAAGCACAAGAAACCAGGAGGGATTTAAATGACCAGCGTACTTCAAAGTCAAAAAGTTATTGTTTTTCAATTAGGAGAAGAAGAATACGGTGTCAGTGTTGATCAGGTAAAGTCAATTGAAAGAATTCAACCAATCACACGTGTGCCGAATACGCCTGGATTTGTAAAAGGCGTAATTAACCTTAGAGGGGTCGTTACACCAATCATTGACCTTCGTATGAGGTTTAATATTGAAGAAAAAGAGCACGACAACCATACACGGGTGATCATCGTATCTGTTGAAGATATGGAAGTCGGCCTGATCGTTGATGCAGCAAACGATGTGATGGATATTGAGATGGACAATATTGAGCCGCCGCCGGAAGTTGTCGGGGGAATCGAAGCCGACTACCTCCACGGTGTAGCGAAGCTTGAGAAGCGACTCTTGATCCTGCTTAACCTGAATAAAGTTCTGAGCAGAAAAGAGCTTGAGGAGCTTAAAACGATCGAGGAAGGCTCCTGATGAAAGAGAGCGGATTCAGTGAAAAGCACCTCGACGTCCTGAAAGAAATCGCGAATATTGGTGCCGGCCATGCAGCCACGGCGTTGTCGCAGTTATTGAACAAGCCGATGGATATGAATGTGCCTTCAGTTGAATTTGTTCCGTTTGAAGAAATGAATGATCGCCTGGGAGAGGAGGAGGCGGTTGTAGCGGCTGCGTTCCTCCACGTTAATGGTGATGCACCCGGGAGCTTATTCTTCATACTCCCTGCAGAAGATGCAACGACGCTTGTCCAGGAGCTCACCTTAAACGAAGAAGACACGCTGCATACACCTCCCTATTCTGACATGGCAGTATCCGCCTTTAATGAAGTCGGAAACATCCTGGCAGGGTCTTATCTGTCAGCTCTCACAGCGTTTACAGACTTAAAACTGTATCCTTCTCCACCCCAGACAGCGGTAGACCTTGCAATGGCCATTGTGAGCCATGGATTAATCGCACATTCTGAACACAGTGATTATGCGCTTGTGATCGATACAAAAATAAGTGAAAAAAGTCATGTTCCGATAAAAGGAATCAATGGTCATTTCTTCTTTCTTCCAAATCCCGAATCGTTCAAGCCTTTACTTCACTCATTAGGAGTTCAGTTGGATGGATAACATTGTAAAAGTGACCATGGCCGATCTTAAGATGGCCGAGCCTCCAAATAAAATCAGGACAATGGGGCTTGGTTCCTGCGTTGGAATTATCCTCTATGATGAAAAGTCCCACTTATGCGGAATGGCCCACATCATGCTTCCTTCTTCAAAGCTGAGTAAGCAGGGTACTTTAAACCGGGCGAAATATGCTGATACAGCTATCGAGGACCTCCTGCTTAACCTGAAGAAAAAGCAGGCACCGCTTTTCCGCCTGAAAGCCAAAATGGCCGGAGGGGCCCAGATGTTTACCTTTGCCTCCTCCAGCGAAGCCATGAGAATCGGGCCGCGGAATATCGAGGCTGTAAGAACGGAATTGAAAACAAGAAATATTCCGTTAATCAGTGAAGATGTGGGCGGGGGCAACGGGCGGACGATTGAATTTGATCCAAAAACGTGTCTCCTGGAAGTCAGGACCGTTAACAAAGAGGTGAAAACGATTTGAGAGTGACGTCTGTTGTCATGATTACGTCCATACTCCTATCGATGATCATCGTATTCGTTTCGTCTTTAATGAAGAATGACTGGCCGGTTTCATTATACAGAGCCGTTGCTGGCGGAGTCATTGGAGGCGCAGCGGGTACCTTGCTTATCCTGCTTTTCCCAATGGCTTTAAAAGGGGAGCCCGAACGGGAGGAAAGCAGGGAAACGATTCAAAAAAGCAATGATTCAGAAATGAGCAGCGGCAGTGGGGAGGCTGAATAATGTCAAAACAAGCAGAAGCACACAAGGCGGATCTTTACTGGGACCGTTGGACAGCGTTTGAGGATAAGGAAGCCTGTGATCACCTGATTCAAAGGTATATGCACCTCGTGGATTTTCATGTACAGCGAATAGCAGCCGGACTGCCAAAAAATGTCCGTCATGACGATTTGAAGAGTCACGGGCTCATGGGCCTGTATGATGCACTTGCCAAATTTGATCATAAACGTGAACTCAAGTTTGATACATATGCCTCGTTCAGAATCAGAGGGGCAATCATTGACGGCCTGAGGCAGGAAGACTGGATGCCAAGGTCCCTTAGAGAAAAGGCCAAGCGGATCGAGGCAGCGCAGAACGCCCTTGAGCAGCAGCTTGGGAGGATGCCTGAGGCTGGTGAAGTGGCCGATGAGTGCTCTCTCCCGGAAAAAGAAGTACTGAATGTCATGCATGAAAGTCTCACTTCCCACCTGCTTTCGATTGATGAGAAGACGGGTGACGGCCAGTCTGATGAAACGTTTGTTACAACCATTGTAGATGAACAGATGAAATCACCTGAAGAACACATACTGACGCAGGATAAATATGAAGAGCTTGCTATAAAGATGAAAGACCTGACAAAAAATGAACAGTTGGTCCTCAGTCTGTTTTATTTTGATGAACTGACACTTACTGAAATTGGATCCATTTTGTCCCTGTCGACATCACGCATTTCACAAATTCATTCTAAAGCATTGTTTAAGTTGCAGCGTGCCTTTAAATCTGAAGTTTGATACTGTAATTCATAAATCAGGCCACCGGCACAGGAGGGCAGACGATGCCGATTGAAGATTATTTTGAGGTCCTTATAGATGATAAAAAACTGACAGCAAAACTCATTGCACATAAAATTCCAGAAGAAGACTTTACTGAAGAGGAAGTTATCGATTTTTTAAAGGAAGAGGGTATCATCTTCGGAATTAATAAGAAGAGTATAGCTATACTTCTGGCTGATAACGGCCGTATTTCCGCCCCCTTGGTAATTGCGTCGGGAAAAGCGGTTGAGCACGGAACGCCTGCAAAGCTATCCCCTGCGATTTTCACAACCGGTAAGGAGGAAGGGCAATCCGGCGGCCGGATAGAACTCAGGGATGTACTCAATTTGGAGAACGTCACATCCGGAATGGTTGTAGGAAAAAAAATAAGTCCAGGCCGGGGCATTAACGGCATGAATGTATTTGGGGAAGTGATCCAGGCAAAGCCCGGAAAAGATTTTACATTAAGGCCCGGAAAAAATACGCGCATCGATAAAGATGGTGAGAAAATCATAGCCACCTGCAACGGTCTCATGAGTGCGGACGAAAAAATGATTCATGTTCAACCTGTTTACGAGGTGCCGGGGGATGTGACGATGAAGACCGGGAATATCGATTTTACCGGGACCGTTAAAATCCGGGGCAGCGTACCTTCCGGGTTTAAGATAAAGGCCGGAGGTGATATTACGGTCTTTGGTTCAGTAGAAGGAGCTGAGCTTGAAAGCGGAGGGTCTGTCTATGTCTGTGAAGGCATTGTCTCCCAGGGTAAAGGGTATATAAAGGCAAACCGGGATGTACACACCTCTTTTGCGAATCAGGCCACTATTTACGCAGGAAACCATGTGTTTGTATCCCAGTCCATCCTCCACAGCAAAATTGAAGCGCTCGGGAAAGTGGTCTGTAAGGAGCAGAGGGGAAATGTTGTCGGAGGCAGTATTTCTTCGGGCCAGGGAATTGACGTGAATGAAGCAGGCAACCAGATGAATACTCCGACTCTTTTTTATTTAGGTGTAAACGAAAATGTAATGATAAAAGAAAAAGAAGCCAGAACTCTGTATGAACAATCAAAAGAGTCCATGCTCAAGCTGTCCAAACTGTACCGCGTTCTGGAGCAAAAGAAGCTGACATCTACTCTCGGTGCAAAAGACAGGCTGATGATGCTAAAAGTTCAGAATAACATTCTTACTGTCAATGAGACGTATCAGAAAGCGAAAGATGATTATGAAAAAGCAAAATCAATCATGGAACACCCTGAGGAAGCGGCATTTTTAATCAACAGGCATCTGCACCCAAATGTAAGTGCTTACTTTGGCAAGTACAGAAGAAAAATAGTAGCCAGGCACGAGCGTGTTACGTTAACCTTGAATAATAGTGAAATTACTCTCACTTCATTATAAATAAGCCACCTAGAAAAGAAATCAGGCAGGGTGTTATAACCCTCCATTGAAATTCAGCTGCGTTGAACAAAAATACACTCCCTTTCCGCGGACTCGCGCCGAGCCTCCTCCGGGCTTTGCCCATGCGGGGTCTCGTCTGTCTCGTACTTCCGCAGTAATTCAGCACCAGAGTTTAACAGAGCCGATAAATAAGAACAGACAGGAACCGTTCATGGCAGAAATCACTGGCACGTGACCGGTATTTTATAAGAAAGAGGGCGGAAAAGATGAGCGGACTTAAATCAATTGAGCTCCAGGTTGCCCTGCCGAGAACCCAGACAGCCGGAAAGATTCAGGATCAGCTCCAGCAGCGGGGAAACAATGCCCAGGCTTATCTTGCGAAGGACCGTCTCCGGACAGATGAAGTAAAACGCAAAAATATAGCAAAAACAGAAAAAACAAGCCACAAACGTATCCATAAGGACGACTCCGGTTCCGGCAGCAAAGAGAAACAGAAGGAATCAGGCGAACATCCTTATAAAGGAAATCAAATCGATTTATTTAAGTGAGGGAACGAATGGAATACATATTGATGATCAGCATTATGCTGCACCTCCTGAGTTTTTACCTTATTATCCTTCTGTTTCAGCGGCAGAAGCTCAAAGGAGAGACCAGCGGGCAGACTGCAGCCAGGGATATTGAGGATCTCCTCTTAGCCTATACAACTGAAATGAAAGAAAATAACGAAGCCCTTGTAAAGGAATTGCAAGACAAGAGCAGAAACGTTTCAACAGAATCTCCCCGGCCGGCTCGAAAAGAAATCAGCAACCCAAAGCCCGCTGATACGATTTCTGAAAAACAAGTATCCGGTGAATCTGACTACAAGCCTCCTGCCGTTGCTCGCGAGCCTCAGGAAAAGATCGAAACCTCCCAGACCGCACAAGTTCTTTCCTTATCCAATCAGGGGTTCAGTATCGAGGACATCGCAAGGAAATTGAACATGGGTAAAGGGGAAGTGGAACTCTTTTTGAAGTTTTATAAATAAGCTGCTTTATTGTATTTTTCACGTTGTGGGCAGGGCGCCTGCTGACTGTCGTGATTGGAAAGCTGAGCTATATAAGTATTGAAGAAGAAGCAAAGCGCCGAGAAGGCTCATCGGCACCTCCGCGGAAAGCGAAGGGCCCTTCTGCTTCATCTCACATTAACCACAGAAAAAATATCCTAAATACAACAAGACAGGTATCAGCAAAAAGCAAAATAAAAAAGGACAATTCCTTGCTATAACACTCACTCATGTGGTATAGTAATTCTCGGTGTTAATCACACACGCATGTGGATTTATGCAATGGTGCTGCACAGCGCAGTTTTGCATAAAGACGATACATGCGGAGGATAAAAAAACCAAAGGAGGTGTTTGATGTGGCAGTTATCTCCATGAAACAACTATTAGAAGCAGGGGTACACTTCGGTCACCAGACTCGTCGCTGGAACCCTAAAATGGATCGCTACATCTTCACAGAAAGAAACGGAATTTACATTATCGACCTTCAAAAGACGGTCAAGAAAGTAGATGAAGCGTACAACTACGTACGTAACATCGCGGCTGACGGAGGGAAAGTTCTTTTCGTCGGTACGAAAAAGCAGGCACAGGACTCTGTTAAAGAAGAAGCAGAGCGTGCTGGCCAGTACTTCATCAACCAGCGCTGGCTTGGTGGTACACTAACAAACTTTGAAACAATCCAAAAGCGTATTCAGCGTCTTAAAAACATCGAGCGTATGCAGGAAGACGGCACGTTCGAAGTACTTCCTAAGAAAGAGGTTGTCCTTCTTAAAAAAGAAATGGACCGACTTGAAAAGTTCCTAGGCGGAATCAAAGACATGAACACACTTCCGGATGCACTATTCGTAATCGATCCTCGTAAAGAGCGGATTGCGATTGCGGAAGCCCGCAAACTTCACATCCCGGTTATCGCAATTGTTGATACAAACTGTGATCCGGACGAAATTGATGTTGTTATCCCAGGTAACGACGACGCGATCCGTGCGGTACGTCTTCTTACTTCTAAAATGGCTGATGCTATCATTGAAGCTAACCAAGGTCAGGAAGAAGAAGTTCAACAAGAAGAAGAAACAACTGCTTAATATATGCACGTCCTACAAGGGTGATAGAGGGCCGGACCCTTTATCACCCTTTTTTAAAGGAAACGCTCGTTTAACAAGCGCTCCTATAAGAAAAGATGATAAAAGAATACTTAACCGAATTCTCAAGGAGGAATAATAACCATGGCAATTTCAGCTAAATTGGTAAAAGAATTGCGCGAAAAGACTGGCGCAGGAATGATGGACTGCAAGAAAGCACTCACAGAAACAGACGGTGACATGGACAAAGCCGTTGATTTTCTTCGTGAAAAAGGAATCGCAAAAGCTGCGAAAAAAGCTGACCGCGTAGCAGCTGAAGGTCTTACTGCAGTTAAAACTGACGGAAACACTGCTGTTATCGTTGAGGTAAACTCCGAGACAGACTTTGTTGCTAAAAACGAAAACTTCCAAAACCTTGTTGCAGCTGTTGCAGAACACATTCTTACTAACAAACCTGCAGATGCAGAAGAAGCTCTGGGGCAGATTTTTGAAGGCGAAGACACGCTTCAAAGCTACATGAACAACCAGATCGTAAAAATCGGAGAAAAACTCTCCCTTCGCCGTTTTGCTATTGTCGAAAAAACAGACAGCCAGAACTACGGTGCTTACCTTCACATGGGCGGACGTATCGGAGTACTTACAGTCCTTGAAGGTACTGACGAAGAAACTGCGAAAGACATCGCTATGCACGTTGCAGCGATCAACCCTAAATATGTAGGACGCGATGCAGTATCTGCAGAAGAAGTAGAGCGTGAGCGCGAAGTTCTTAAGCAGCAGGCTCTTAACGAAGGAAAGCCTGAAAAGATCGTTGAAAAAATGGTTGAAGGCCGTCTTGTTAAATTCTTCGAAGATATCTGCTTAAATGAGCAGTCTTTCGTAAAAGACTCTGACCAAAGAGTTGGAAAATACGTTGAGTCCAAAGGTGGAAAAGTAGTATCTTTCGTACGCTTTGAAGTGGGCGAAGGTATGGAAAAACGTGAAGACAACTTTGCAGAAGAAGTTATGTCACAAGTAAAGAAGTAAGGCAAGTCAAGAGGGGCACATTGTGTCCCTTTTTTCCCAAGTAAACGAACTTTTTTAACCAATCCCATAGCTTTATCACACCTTTGTTTGAGACTAATTCTGGAGGGTAACATGGAGAATCCTAAATATAAACGTATTGTATTGAAGTTGAGTGGAGAAGCGCTTGCCGGAAACCAGGGATATGGAATTGATCCTTCTGTCATTCAGTCCATCGGGGAGCAGATCAGAGAAATCGTAGAGCTTGATGTAGAAGTTGCGATTATTGTCGGTGGCGGGAACATTTGGCGCGGTATGGCTGGAAGCGCAAAAGGAATGGACAGAGCTACGGCAGACTACATGGGGATGCTTGCAACAGTTATGAATTCCCTTGCTCTTCAGGACAGCCTCGAGAACATCGGCGTCCAGACTCGTGTACAGACGTCTATTGAAATGAGACAGGTTGCAGAACCTTACATACGCAGACGTGCTATCAGACACCTTGAGAAAAAGCGCGTAGTCATTTTTGCAGCAGGTACAGGGAATCCATACTTCTCAACCGACACGACAGCAGCGCTTCGTGCGGCTGAAATTGAAGCCGACGTGATTCTTATGGCCAAAAACAACGTTGATGGTGTTTACTCGGCAGATCCTTCCAAGGATGCAACTGCAAAGAAATACGAGTCCCTCACTTACCTTGACCTGTTAAAAGACGGTCTTGCAGTGATGGATTCAACAGCTTCCTCACTATGTATGGATAACGACATTCCATTGATTGTCTTCTCTCTCATGGAGGAAGGTAACATTAAACGCGCCGTAATTGGTGAAGAAATCGGAACAGTAATAAGGGGGACGAATTAATCATGAGTCAGGAAACCATTAATCAGGCAAAAGAAAGAATGGATAAATCAATCGAATCTTTACGCAAGGAACTGGCAACACTCCGTGCCGGCCGTGCGAACCCTTCCATCCTTGACAAAGTACAGGTGGAATACTACGGAATGATGACACCGCTGAACCAGCTTGCTACCATTTCAGTTCCTGAAGCACGCATGCTGACAATCCAGCCGTTTGATAAATCTTCACTTGCAGATATCGAACGTGCGATTCAAAAAGCGGATCTCGGTCTGTCTCCATCAAATGACGGAAACATCATCCGCATTACCATTCCGGCATTGACAGAAGAGCGCCGTGCAGAACTTGTTAAGCTTGTCCGCCGTTATTCAGAGGATGCGAAAGTCGCTATCCGCAACATCCGCCGTGACAGTAATGATGAACTTAAGAAGCTCCAAAAAGACGGTGAGCTGACAGAAGATGAGCTCCGCCGCAGCCAGGATGATGTCCAGAAGGTAACAGACAGCTATGTTACGACCATTGACGGCATCGCCGACAACAAAGAAAAAGAAATCATGGAAGTGTAACCGAAAACCGTGTAAAATAAACAGAGTAAAAGACCCTCTATATTAAGGGGGTTTTTTTACACTTAAATAATGATGATTCATAAAGTGAAAGATTCAGTAACATTCTGACTGGTCAGTCACTTTTGTTTTTTATATGTTGGGGGATTTACGATGTTAAAAAAATGGACGAACCGAAAAGAGGAAGAGAACAATACTTCAGAAGAAGCCAGTCTCGATCCTCAGAATATTCCTGAGCATGTGGCCATTATTATGGATGGAAACGGCCGCTGGGCAAAAAAAAGGGGCCTACCCCGGGTTGCCGGTCACCGCGAGGGAATGAATGTAATTAAAAAGATTGTAAAAACGTCCAATAAACTAGGCGTAAAAACATTGACGCTTTATGCTTTCTCAACGGAAAACTGGAAGCGTCCCAAGCCTGAAGTAGACTTTCTGATGAGGCTGCCGGAACGGTTCTTAAAAGCAGAACTCCCTCAGTTAATCGAAGAGAATGTACAGGTGCGCATCACAGGTTCCAAAGAGGCCCTGCCCGGCCATACCAGGGATGCCGTCAACAAAGCGATTGAAGATACTTCCGGTAATGACGGACTGATCCTGAATTTTGCCCTGAATTATGGAAGCAGACACGAAATGGTTGAAGCCATGAAGGATGTTTATAAAGAAATCGAACGTGGCAGACTGGCTATTGAAGACGTCACTGAAGATATCATAGGAAGCCATCTCATGACCGGGGGACTTAAAGACCCGGATCTTCTGATCAGAACGAGCGGTGAGATCAGGCTCAGTAACTTTATGCTCTGGCAGCTCGCGTATTCGGAATTCTGGTTTACAGAAGTTCTGTGGCCTGATTTTACTGAAAAACACTTTAAAGAGGCGATTGCCGTTTATCAAAAGAGAACACGTCGTTTCGGCGGCGTATAGGAGGTGGATGGACAATGAAACAACGAATTATTACCGGTGTCGTTGCCGGTGCCGGATTTTTAGCTGTAATACTCGTTGGAGGGCTGCCATTCACCTTCCTTATCTTTTTGCTAGCGACCATTGCAATGGCTGAGATACTTAAAATGAAAGGGATGTCTCCTTTCTCCTATCGCGGGGCGATCGGATTTATTTTTATGTGGCTCCTTCTTTTACCTGAGAACATATTAAACTTTGACCTCATACACCTTGAGAGAACAGAGACGTTCCTGCTGATGATCATTGTTCTTCTGGCTTTGACGGTCATCTCCAAAAATGCGTTTACATTTGATGAAGCAGGTTTTATTATTCTGTCTTCAGTATACATAGGTTTTGGTTTTCATTATTTTTTAGCTGCCCGTTTTCTTGAAGACGGACTTATCTTTTTGTTCTTTGTCCTGATTCTTGTGTGGGTAACGGATTCCGGCGCATATTTCTGCGGCAGGTTTCTCGGTAAACATAAACTATGGCCCCATATCAGCCCGAAAAAAACGATTGAAGGCTCTCTTGGGGGAATCGCCTTTGCGATCCTGTTCGGATTTATTTATTCGTTTTTCTTCCCGGTATACGACTCTATGCTCATAACGCTTTTGTTTATCCTTGTGGTGAGTGTTTCGGGCCAGCTTGGGGACCTTGTGGAATCAGCCTTGAAAAGGCATTATTCTGTGAAAGATTCAGGACAGGTTCTCCCGGGACACGGAGGTATTCTTGACAGGTTTGACAGTTTAATCTTTGTCATGCCGATTTTATATTTACTATCATTCATTCAGTAGTTTCGCTTTGTATGCGGCTACAGACATAAAAGGGGCGTCAAAGCGATGAAGACGATCATTTTACTAGGTTCGACCGGCTCCATTGGTGTCCAGACTCTGGACGTCATCAGAGCCCATCCGGAACAGTTCAGACTCCACGCTTTAACGTGCGGAAGAAACATTGAACTTGCAGCTCAACAAATCCGGGAATTCAAACCGGAATTTGTATGTGTTCAACGAAAAGAAGACGAAGAAAAATTGAAAACGATGATCCCTGGTTCAGTCAAAACCGGCTATGGCAGAGAAGGCCTTCTTGAAGCCGTGGAACAGGCGGAGGGGGACACGATTGTCAATGCTCTTATGGGCAGTGTCGGACTGGAGCCTACACTCAGAGGGATGAAGGCCAAGAAAGATGTAGCTCTTGCCAACAAGGAGACGCTCGTGACAGCGGGTCACATCGTAACCCGTGCTGCAAAAGAGAATAACGTAAAGCTGATTCCGATAGACAGCGAGCACTCTGCCATTTACCAGTGCCTTGAAGGGAATTCCGAAAAGGAAGTGGAGAGATTAATTCTTACGGCATCGGGAGGCAGTTTCCGTGATAAAACGAGAGCAGAGCTCGAAGGTGTGACAGTGGAGGATGCCCTGAACCACCCGAACTGGAGTATGGGAGCAAAAATTACTATCGATTCGGCAACGATGATGAACAAAGGGCTTGAAGTGATAGAGGCCCGCTGGCTGTTTGATATGCCTTACGAGATGATTGATGTGATCCTTCATAAAGAAAGCATGATCCACTCCATGGTAGAATATATTGATGGTAGCGTACTGGCCCACCTCGGTATGCCGGATATGAAAGTGCCGATTCAATATGCTTTGTCACTCCCGGACCGTCTTGCAATGCCTGATAAGAAAAGGTTAAACTTGTGGGAAATCGGAACGCTTCATTTTTCAAAGCCGGATTTTGAACGTTTTCGCTGTTTGAAGATGGCATACGAAGCGGGGCGGATCGGAGGAACAGCTCCAACTGTTCTTAATGCAGCAAATGAAGAGGCAGTGGATGCTTTCCTCAATGGGAAAATCCAGTTCCTTCAGATCGAAACGATCATCGAACAGGCGCTTGAGTCCCATTCAGTGATTCAAAACCCGGATCTTGATACAATCTTTGAAGTAGACCGTATGACCCGCCGTTTTGTTCAAACCGATATGAAGTAAAAGGTTGTGATAACGTGAATACGTTTATAGCTATTGTGATAATTTTTGGTCTTTTGGTTTTCATTCATGAATGGGGACATTTGATTTTTGCAAAGCGGGCAGGAATTTTATGCCGTGAATTTGCCATCGGTTTCGGTCCGAAGATCTTTTCTTTCAAAAAGAATGAGACAACCTACACGATCCGTCTCCTTCCTTTAGGCGGGTTTGTAAGGATGGCCGGAGAAGACCCGGAAATGATACAGATCAAGCCGGGCTATGAGATCGGCCTTAAATTCGATGAACAGGACCGGGTGACCGATATTGTTGTAAACAATAAATCAAAACATCCGGACTGCAAAGTGATTCAGGTAGAAAAAATTGATCTTGAACATAAGCTTTTTGTACAAGGTTATGTAGCAGATGAAGAAGGTCTGGTTACGTATCCTGTACACGAAAAGGCGAACTTTATCCACGATGAGGAAGCAACACAGATTGCTCCTTATGACCGCCAGTTCCCATCAAAAACGATTCCGCAGCGGGCGATGGCCATTTTTGCAGGCCCGATGATGAACTTTGCCCTGGCGGCAGTTATTCTTACTGCCTATGCACTGATTGCCGGACTTCCCGTTGACGAAGCCCTTGTAGGTGATGTAACAGACGACGGAGTAGCAATTGAAGCGGGTCTTGAACAGGGTGACCGGATCCTTTCAATTGACGGCGAAAATGTCTCCACTTGGGAAGAGATGACTACCATTATTCAGGGAAGTGCCAACGAATCTCTTTTATTCCAAGTAGAGAGAGGATCTGAGACGTTCCAGGTCGAAATGGTACCTGATGAAAGAATCGGTCCTGAAGAACAGGTTCAGGGTGTTGTCGGTATTTACCCGCCCACAGAGTTTAATATTTTTGGTTCCATTCTCTTTGGGTTTACCACGACCTACGAGTATACTGTCCTGATTGTTGAAGCTCTCGGAATGCTTGTAACAGGGCAGTTCAGCCTTGATCATCTTGCGGGTCCTGTAGGGATATACAGCTATACCGGCGAAGTCGCAGCAATGGGTATCCTGGTACTCATGCAGTGGGCAGCCATTTTGAGTGTAAACCTGGGGATTATCAACCTTCTCCCGCTCCCTGCCCTGGATGGCGGACGACTGATGTTTATCGGACTTGAGGCTGTTAGAGGCAAGCCGATTGATCCGCAAAAAGAAGGTATGGTACACTTCATCGGGTTTGCCCTGCTCATGCTCCTGATGCTCGTGGTAACATGGAACGACATCAATAAGTTTTTCCTGTAAAAAACAATAAATGAGCGCAGGCAGGCAGTATCAGAAACAAAAAACAAACCAATAAAGTTTAAAGCATGAGGCTGGCACAGAAGTGTTTTAGTCAACGGGAATCCGAACAAATCGTAGCGGCGCTGATAAACCGCTCCTGAAATATACTTCGCTTTCCGCGGGAAGCAGCCTCCTCGCGCTTTCGCGCTCCGGGGTCTCACCTTTGCTTTTCATCCCGCAGGAGTCTTCGTATATTTCATCCGCTAAGTCAGTACTTTGTCAGGTTCTCACCTAAACACTTTCATTATGTCCCGGCCTCATCGCTTATTCAAATTGAATACGAGGTGGTATACATATGAAACAAAGCACATTTTTATCGCCAACATTAAGAGAAGCCCCAAGTGATGCGGAGGTTAAAAGCCATCAGCTTATGCTGCGGGCAGGATTAATCCGCCAGAGCTCTGCAGGTGTTTATTCGTTTCTGCCATTAGGGTTAAAAGCACTGAAAAAAGTGGAAACAATTATCCGTGAGGAAATGGACAAGTCGGGAGCCCAGGAAATGCTCATGCCGGCAATTCAAAATGCGGAACTGTGGCAGGAGAGCGGGCGCTGGGAGATGTACGGTCCGGAACTTATGCGTGTAAAAGACCGTCACCAGAGAGAATTTGCTTTAGGTCCTACCCATGAGGAAGTTATCACAGCTCTTGTCCGTGATGATGTGAATTCCTATAAGCGTCTTCCTATGACACTCTATCAGATTCAGACAAAATTCCGTGATGAAAGACGCCCCCGTTTTGGAATCTTAAGATCACGTGAATTCCTTATGAAAGACGCATACTCCTTTGACAAAGACTTCGAAGGTCTCGATGAAAGCTACCGTAAAATGTATGACGCCTATACGAATGTCTTTACCCGCTGCGGACTCGATTTCCGTGCCGTCGTTGCCGATTCCGGTGCGATGGGAGGAAAGGACACACACGAATTTATGGTTCTCAGTGATATCGGTGAGGATACAATCGCTTATTCAAATGAATCGTCCTTTGCAGCGAACATTGAAATCGCTCCGGTTAATGTTTCGTATGAAAAGCGGGACGAGCCTCTAAAAGAGCTTGAAAAAATAGATACGCCAGGTAAGAAGTCCATTACCGATGTCGCTGATTTTCTGGAGAAAAACCCTGCAGACCTGATCAAGAGCATGCTGTTTATCGTAGATGGCGAGCCTGTTCTTGTTCTTGTACGGGGAGACCATGAAGTAAATGACATCAAAATCAAGCATGTCCTTGATGCACAGATCGTGGAACTTGCAAACGATGAACAGACGAAACAGCACATAGGCAGCATTACAGGGTTTATCGGTCCGGTAGGTGCAGCAAAAGACTTAAAGATCATTGCAGACCATGCCGTAAAATCAGTTGTTAACGGCGTTTGCGGAGCAAATGAAACAGACACCCACTATGTGAATGTAAATCCGGAAAGGGACCTCTCTGATCTTGAATACAGTGATCTTCGTTTAATTCAGGAAGGAGATCCTTCACCGGATGGCAAAGGAACGATTCAGTTTAAGGAAGGAATTGAGGTTGGACACGTATTCAAACTCGGAACCCGCTACAGTGAATCGATGAAGGGAACATTCCTTGACGAGAATGGTAAATCCCAGCCGATGGTAATGGGAAGCTACGGGATCGGCGTTTCCAGAACGGTAGCCGCTATTATTGAGCAGCACCATGATGAAAACGGAATTGTATGGCCTCACAGCGTTGCACCATTCCACGTTCACCTTATTCCTGTAAATATGAAGCAGGAGGCCCAGAGGGAACTTGCGGAAGAGCTATACGAAAGCCTCAGTTCCCGCTATGATGTTCTGTTTGACGACCGGGCAGAGCGTCCGGGGGTTAAGTTTAAAGATGCCGACCTGTTTGGGATGCCTGTCCGTGTAACGGTAGGGAAAAAAGCAGATGAAGGTATTCTCGAAGTGAAGCTTCGTAATGAAGAAGAAAAAATGGAAGTCCATAAAGATAAACTGATGGATACCATTTCACGCCATTTGAAACTGTAATCAATCTGATTTAAGATATTACTTGAGGGTGTCCCGAAAAAAGGCGGTTTCCAGCCTGACGGGGCACCCTTAAAACGTGAAGCCCCTTTTGGAGGCGTAAATAGGAACATGTTTGACCAGAGGATAGAAAGAGGGGGAACGTTTCATGAAAGATGAGCTTCAAATCCGCCGTGAACGGTTTGAGCTTCTGTTAGAACAAGTAGCGATGCCAGGTGCAATTACCGATAACCATGTTAAAGGCGGATACATAGAAAAGCTGGAAGTCTATAAAAATGAAAAACGCTGGCACTTTGCTTTTTGTCTGCCGGCTGTTCTTCCATTTCCGGCATTTGAGGTATTCCGGACTACGATTATAGAAGGCTTAAAGCATATCGCAAAGGTTGAACTCTCTCTCCGTTACGAGGAACCTGTCGATCCAAAGAGTCATATTGAGAGCTACTGGCCTTATTTTACAGAGTGTCTGAAAAAAACGACAAACGGCCTCATCCGCCGTCTGAAAGAGCAGGTCCCTTCAGTTGAACAGAACAAACTGTTTCTTGCTGCTATAAATGATGCTGAAGCGGAAATGATGAAGCGAAAAGTATCTGAACCGCTGAAAGCCCTTCTTGTTCAGACAGGATTTCCTTCCATGCAGATCGATGCAACTGTGAAAGAATCGAAGGAAGCTTACGAGAAGTTTGTAGAGAAAAAACAAGAAGAAGATCACTCCAAAGTTGTCGAAGCGATGATGGAGAAACAGAAAATAGAAAAGAAAGCGAAAGAACTTGGCAGTCAGTCGGCAGTTGCCATCGGTAAACCGATTAAAGACGAGCCTAAACGAATGGAAGAAGTACAGGAAGAAGAAAACAATATTGTATTTCAAGGTTACGTATTTGATGCAGAAACAAGGGAACTAAGAAGCGGCCGAACCCTTCTGACCTTTAAAATGACCGACTATACCGATTCGTTCCTGATTAAGATGTTTTCAAAAGATAAAGAGGATGTTCCTGCGCTTGAAGCAATCAAAAAGGGTATGTGGCTGAAAGTAAAAGGTATGATCCAGCACGATACGTTTGTCCGGGACCTGACGATGATGGCGCGTGACATCCAGGAAGTACGGCCTGTTGAAAAACAGGATCTTGCTCCTGAGGATGAGAAACGTGTTGAGCTTCACCTTCATACACCAATGAGTCAGATGGATGCCGTAACAAGTGTCTCTAAATACATCCAGCAGGCAAAAAAGTGGGGACATAAAGCCATTGCCGTAACTGATCATGGTGTTGTCCAGGCCTATCCCGAAGCCTATGGAGCAGGCAAGAAAGAAGGGGTTAAAATCCTTTACGGTCTCGAAGCCAACCTGGTGGATGATGGTGTGCCGATTGCCTATAACGAAGCCGACCGAAATCTCTCTGATGATACGTACGTCGTCTTTGACGTCGAGACGACAGGACTGTCTGCTGTTTACAATACGATCATCGAGCTTGCTGCTGTAAAAGTGAAAGAAGGAGAGATCATCGACCGCTTTGAATCGTTTGCCAATCCCCATGAAAAGCTCAGTCCTACCATTATCGATCTTACGGGAATTACGGACGACATGGTTGAAGGGGCACCTGAAGTCGGAGATGTCCTGAAAGATTTCCACAATTGGATGGGGGATGCTGTCCTTGTAGCCCATAATGCAAGCTTTGATATGGGCTTTCTCGATGCCGGGTTTAAAAGGATCGGTTATGATAAAACAGCAAATCCGGTCATTGATACACTGGAGCTTGCCCGGCTTCTTTACCCGAACTACCGTAACTACCGGTTAAATACGCTCTGTAAGAAATTTAACATTGAGCTGGTCTCCCATCACCGTGCCATCTATGATGCGGAAGCTACCGGCCATCTTCTCTGGAAAATGGTCAAGGACGCCGGAGAGCAAGGAATTACAAACCATAACCAGTTGAATTACCAGTCCACCGGTGATGAATATAAAAAACAACGGCCTAATCACTGTATTCTTCTGGCAAAGAACCAGGACGGTCTTCGTAATATCTACCGTCTCGTTTCAAAAGCCCATATTGATTATTTCCATAGAGTCCCGAGAATTCCAAGGTCGGTGCTTGCTAAAAACCGGGAAGGGATTATCGTCGGCTCCGGATGTGACAACGGTGAAGTGTTCGATGCGATGATGCAGAAAGCACCGGAGGAAGTAGAGGAAATCGCAAAATTTTATGATTACCTGGAAGTCCAGCCTCCTGCCAATTATTATAAACTTATTGAAAAAGAAATCGTCCGGGATGAACTGGCTTTAAAAGAGATATTAAAAAACATTGTTGAACTCGGTGAGAAGCTTGATAAACCGGTAGTGGCAACCGGAAACGTCCACTACCTGCACCAGGAAGATAAAATCTACCGAAAGATTCTAATAGCAAGTCAGGGCGGCGCCAACCCCCTGAACCGTCATTCTCTGCCCGATGTCCACTTCAGGACAACAGATGAGATGCTCGAGTGTTTCTCCTTCCTTTCTGAGGATAAGAGAAAAGAGGTTGTGGTTACGAACCCTAATATGATCGCAGATGATATCGATGAGATTAAGCCCATACCTGATGACCTCTACACCCCCAATCTTGAAGGGGCAGATGATGAAATGCGTGATATGACTTATTCCATGGCAAAAAGCATTTACGGGGATGATCTTCCTGAAATTGTGGAAGCGCGTATTGAAAAAGAACTCAAGTCCATTATCAGCAACGGGTTCTCCGTTATTTATCTTATCTCTCAAAAACTCGTAAAAAAATCTCTTGATGACGGATATCTTGTTGGTTCACGGGGGTCAGTAGGGTCGAGCTTTGTAGCTACCATGACGGAAATTACAGAGGTGAATCCTCTGCCGCCGCACTATGTGTGTCCTGATTGCAAGCACAGTATATTCTTTGATGACGGCTCAGTCGGATCCGGGTTTGACCTTCCCGATAAAAACTGTGAAAAGTGCGGAGCAGAATATACAAAAGACGGGCAGGACATCCCCTTTGAAACCTTCCTTGGATTTAAAGGAGACAAAGTACCTGATATCGACTTAAACTTCTCAGGTGACTATCAGCCTGTTGCCCATAACTATACAAAAGAATTGTTCGGTGTTGATTATGTCTACCGTGCCGGAACGATCGGTACAGTAGCGGAAAAAACGGCATACGGATTCGTAAAGGGTTATGAAGATGACAACCAGCTCCGTCTGAGGGGAGCTGAGATTGACCGTCTTGTCTCCGGCTGTACCGGAGTCAAGCGGACCACCGGACAGCACCCCGGGGGGATCATTGTCGTACCGGATCACCTGGACATCTATGACTTTTCACCCATTCAGTTTCCTGCAGATGACCGGGAATCAGAATGGAAGACAACGCACTTTGACTTCCATTCGATCCACGATAATCTTTTGAAGCTTGATATCCTCGGACACGATGATCCGACGGTAATCAGGATGCTCCAGGACTTATCAGGGATGGACCCGCAGGATATCCCTGTTGACGACCCGGAAGTGTTTAAACTGTTCAGCGGTACAGAGTCACTCGGGGTAACGGAAGACCAAATCATGTGTAAGACCGGAACTTATGGAATTCCCGAATTTGGCACCCGTTTTGTAAGACAGATGCTTGAAGATACAAAGCCGAGCACGTTCAGCGAACTCGTTCAGATTTCCGGTCTTTCCCACGGAACGGATGTATGGCTGAATAATGCTGCCGACTTAATTGCCGATGGGACGTGTGTATTAAAAGACGTTATCGGATGCCGTGACGACATTATGGTGTATCTTCAGTACAAAGGGCTCGAAGACAGCCTTGCCTTTAAAATCATGGAATTTGTACGTAAAGGAAAAGGGCTCCAGGAAGAATGGATTGAAGAGATGAAAAAACACGGTGTGCCGGACTGGTATATCGGTTCGTGCCTTAAAATCAAGTACATGTTCCCGAAAGCCCACGCTTCGGCCTATGTTTTAATGGCAGTACGTATTGCGTACTTTAAGGTCCACCATCCGATCCTGTTCTATGCTGCGTATTTCACTGTCCGTGCCGATGACTTTGATCTGGATACCATGCACAGAGGTTCTGCAAGCATACGAAAGCGTATGGAAGAAATTTATCAGAAAGGCCTGGATGCAGCGCCAAAGGAAAAGAGTCTGGTAACCGTCCTGGAACTGGCTCTCGAAATGTGTGAGCGTGGTTTCTCTTTTCAGAAGGTCGATCTCTACCGTTCCAAGGCAACTGAGTTTGTTGTTGACGGGGACAGCCTGATCCCGCCGTTTAATGCTCTTACAGGTGTTGGAACAAATGCGGCAATCAACATTGAAAAGGCAAAAGAAGGCGGCGAGTTCCTCTCTAAAGAAGACCTGCAGAAGCGGAGTAAGATTACAAAAACCGTTCTTCAGAACCTTGACGATCACGGATGCCTCGAAGGACTTCCTGATTCAAACCAGCTGTCGCTGTTCTGATAAGCCACACGTTGGTTTGCACGGCAAAAAGGTTTATGTTATAGTTAGATGGCAATACTTAGAATAACGGCAGCCGAAAGAGTGGGAGCATCCCACTCTTTCTTTTGGATATAAGTCCGGTTTTCCGGGCTTATCCCTCATTTTGCTGAACCGGATTTACAGCGTTCAAAATAAGGAGACCAGCGTAAAAGGTTCTTACAGACCAACGATCTTCTTAACGTTTGCCTTGATTTTGAACAAACATCCAAAACAAAAGTCCAGCCCGTTCAAAGCAAGGAGGCGAAACATATGGCAGGTAATATTAAAACAACAATTGAAACAATGGCACAACCAATTGTGGAACAAATGGGACTCGAACTGGTAGAAGCAGAGTTCGTCAAAGAAGGCAAAAACTACTTTCTCCGAGTCTACATTGATTCTGATAAAGGCGTTGACCTTGATGACTGTTCAGCAGTGAGCGAAAAACTGAGTGAAGCCCTCGATAAGGAAGACCCGATTGAGGAAGCATACTATCTGGAGGTTTCTTCACCAGGGGCTGAGCGTCCGCTCAAAAAAGCAGAAGATGTAAAAAAAGCAATAGGCAAAAATGTAAATGTAACGACCTACGCACCTATAGACGGTGAAAAGGTATTCGAGGGGAAGCTTCTCGACTTTGATGGTGAGAGGCTTACCATTCAGATGGTTGTAAAAACGCGAACCCGTTCTGTTGAGGTTCCGTACGAAAAAGTAGCCAAGGCAAGACTTGCAGTCATCATGTAGGGAAATTAAAAGTCCGTCCTGTCCCGGTCGTTCTGCGGCGGGTGATTAGACGTGTCTGGAATTGTTTTTAAAGGGGGAACCACCACTCATGAATAGTGATTTTATGGATGCTTTAACGAGCATTGAGAAGAACAAGGGCATCGACAAGGAAATCATTCTGGAAGCCATTGAACAAGCTTTAATTACAGGTTATAAACGTAATTTTAACCAGGCGCAGAACGTACGCGTCAACATTGACCGGGAGCACGGTGAAATCCGTGTATTCGCTCAGAAAGTGGTTGTGGAGGAAGTGTTTGATGCAAGGCTGGAAATTTCCGAAGATGCAGCCAAGTCCATCAGCCCGCAGTATCAGGTTGATGACATTGTTGAAATTGAAGTAACGCCGAAAGACTTCGGAAGAATCGCTGCCCAGACAGCGAAACAGGTAGTTACCCAGCGTGTACGTGAAGCGGAAAGAGGGATTATTTATTCTGACTTCATCGACCGTGAAGAAGATATAATGACTGGGATTGTTCAACGACAGGACCACCGTTTTATTTATGTGGATCTTGGTAAAGTTGAGGCGATCATGCCTTTAAACGAACAGATGCCTAACGAGTCGTATAAGCATAATGACCGCATAAAAGCCTTCATTACAAAAGTGGAGAAGACGACCAAAGGTCCTCAGATCATGATTTCACGCACTCATCCAGGCCTTCTAAAGCGTCTTTTTGAGCTTGAAGTACCTGAAATTTATGACGGAACAGTGGAAATCAAGTCTGTTTCCCGTGAGGCCGGAGACCGCTCAAAAATTGCGGTTCACGCAGAAGATGCGGAAGTGGATCCTGTAGGTTCCTGTGTCGGTCAGCGCGGTCAGCGAGTCCAGATGATCGTAAACGAACTTAAAGGCGAGAAGATCGATATCGTCCGCTGGTCAGAAGACCCTAAGGAATACGTGGCCAACGCCCTGAGCCCTTCCAAAGTCCTTCAGGTAACAGTAAATGAAGAAGAGAAGATGACTCAGGTTGTCGTTCCTGACTACCAGCTTTCACTGGCAATCGGGAAACGTGGCCAAAACGCCCGTCTGGCTGCAAAGCTTACAGGCTGGAAGATTGATATTAAGAGTGAATCCGATGCTGAAGAGCTGGGCCTATATGATCCGAATGCACCATTAAAGGAAGACACTGACCTTCATGACCAAGAAGGATTTGGCGATCAGGAAGAGAATTATACAGAAGCAGCCTCATATGAAGAAGAGGACTTTGAGAAATAAGGAGTGCTGACTATGAAAGCAAGGAAAACTCCTTTACGCAAGTGTGTTGTCACTAACGAGATGAAGCCGAAAAAGGAACTGGTGCGGATCGTCCGTACACCTGAAGGCGATGTTATCTATGATCCTACAAGCAAGAAATCAGGCAGAGGGGCGTATTTAACAGCATCGAAGGAAGTATTTGAACAAGCCAGACAAAAAGATATTCTCTCACGTCACTTAAAGACGAAAGTGAACGATGATTTCTATGATTATCTCGTAACGGAAGTGGCAGAAGGGAAGTCAAAATGAAAGATAAAGCCCTTAACCTGCTTGGTCTTGCATACCGGGCCAGAGCTGTCGTTACTGGTGAAGAAATTGTATTACAGTCGATGCGCAAGAAAAAACTGCATCTTGTCATCCTCTCAGAAGACGCATCTGACAATACGAAAAAGAAGATCGCAGACAAAAGTACCTACTATAACGTTCCTCTTGTGATTACAGGAGACCGTGAGACCCTTGGACATGCGATTGGAAAAAATGAAAGAGTAGTATTGGGAGTAGAAGAAAGCGGCTTTGCAAAAAAGCTTCAGTCGTTACTGGAATAAAGATTCATGGCTCAAACCTCTTGTAAAACACAGGGCAGGAGTGCCATGATCTCAGGAGGTAAACAGATGAAAAAGATGCGAATCTACGAATATGCCAAAGAAAAGAATACGACAAGTAAAGCAGTGATTGAACGTCTCAAAACACTTAATGTGGAAGTTTCAAACCATATGAGTGTATTAACTGATGAGGCAAAAAAGAAGCTCGAATCAGGTAGTGAGACAAAGGGGAAGAATGAACCGAAAAAAAATGACGCGAAAAAGCGTCAAAGTAATGAAGGACGTGATCAGTCACCTATGAATGATAAAAAACAAACAAACCGTTCAAATAAGCCGAACAATCAGCAGGGCAAAAAGAACAATAACAGAAATAATAACAAAAACCGTAACCAGCGAAACAACAATCAGAGAAATGACCGTCAGCCAAGCCGTCCGGCTCCTAAGCCAATGCCGACGGAAATTACGTACACCCTTCCGATAACAGTCGGGGAATTTGCCGACAAGCTGAACAAAGAACCATCTGAAATCATCAAAAAACTAATGGGTCTTGGTGTAATGGCTACCATTAACCAGGAACTTGACAATGATACAATTGAACTTCTTGGTGAAGATTTCGGAGTGAAAGTGGAAGAGGAAATCGTCATTAATGAAGCTGAATTTGAAACGATTGAAGAAGAGGATGCACCGGAAGATTTGAGAGAGCGTCCGGCAGTTGTGACAATCATGGGTCACGTTGACCACGGTAAAACAACGCTCCTTGACAGCATCCGACACACAAAAGTAACGGCCGGTGAAGCAGGGGGAATTACCCAGCATATTGGTGCCTACCAAGTAGAAGAAAAAGGCAGAAAAATTACCTTCCTTGATACTCCGGGTCACGCAGCCTTTACAACAATGCGCGCGCGGGGAGCAAAGGTAACGGATATTACAATTCTCGTTGTTGCAGCGGATGACGGCGTTATGCCGCAGACGGTAGAAGCGATTAACCACGCGAAAGCAGCGGAAGTACCAATCATCGTAGCCGTGAATAAAATGGATAAAGAAGGAGCAAACCCGGATCGTGTCATGCAGGAACTTACTGAGCACGGTCTTGTATCAGAAGCATGGGGAGGAGATACGATTTTCGTCAACGTGAGTGCGATCAAGGGCGAAGGAATTGATGAAATCCTTGAAATGATCCTTCTTGTTTCTGAAGTTGAAGAATTCAAAGCAAATCCGGATAAACGTGCACGGGGATCAGTCGTCGAAGCGGAACTTGACCGCGGGCGCGGAGCTGTTGCTACACTGCTCGTTCAATCAGGTACACTTCGTGTCGGTGATCCGATTGTAGTCGGAAACACATTCGGCCGTGTACGTGCTATGGTTAACGATCTTGGCCGCCGTGTTAAAGAAGCCGGACCTTCCACACCTGTTGAAATTACGGGTCTTAACAACGTGCCTCAGGCAGGAGATCAGTTTATGGTCTTTGAAGACGAGAAAAAAGCCCGTCAGATCGGTGAAGCCCGTGCCGTGAAACAAAAAGTTGAACAGCGCCGTGAATCTTCCCGAGTAAGTCTGGATGATTTGTTTAACCAGATCCAGCAAGGGGATATTAAAGATATCAACATTATTATCAAAGCCGATGTACAGGGTTCTGTAGAGGCTATGAAAGGCTCTCTTGAGAAGATCGAGGTTGAAGGTGTTAAAGTCAACATCATTCATACCGGTGCAGGTGCGATTGCAGAGTCTGATGTTATCCTGGCAAGTGCTTCAAACGCCATAATTATCGGATTTAACGTACGTCCGGATGTTAACGCCAAGCGTACAGCAGATCAGGAAGGCGTAGATATCCGTCTTCACCGCGTTATTTATAACGCTATTGAAGAAGTGGAGCAGGCAATGAAAGGAATGCTTGATCCTGAGTATGAAGAAAAAGTAATCGGTCAGGCTGAAGTCCGTCAGACATTTAAAGTTTCAAAAATCGGCATGATCGCAGGATCCTATGTTACAGAAGGTAAAATTACAAGAGATTCCAGTGTCCGCCTTATCCGTGACGGAGTTGTTCTTCACGAAGGCACCATCCGTGACTTGAAGCGTTTTAAGGATGATGCTAAAGAAGTCGCGAAAAACTATGAGTGCGGTATTACACTTGAAAACTACAACGATGTTAAGGAAGGCGACGTCATTGAAGCTTATGTAATGGAAGAAATCAAGCGCTAATGATCGGCGTCCTTACGATTGAAGCGATTATCTATGACGCTCAGTCTTTAAAAGAGAAGCGCGGGGTACTAAAGAGCGTCATTACCCGCCTTCGTGACCGCCTTAATATTTCAGTATCGGAGACTGGTCATCAGAATGTCTGGCAGCGAACAGAGATCACCATAGCCTCTGTCAGTTCCGACCGTACACGGGTGGAACAGGAATTAAACAGGGCACTCCATTTCATTGACAGCGTTCCTGAGATTGAAACGGCTTCGGTACAGTGGGAATGGTTCTAATGTTTCGCAGATCCTGCGGCGGCTCTCCCTGCACCGTGTGGAAAGCGAAGCACATAGAGTCACGATTAACATCGTAAAAAAAGGGAGCGAATCTCTTTTTTGCAGAACCGCTCCAGCAACTAATTTGGAGGTGCGCACTATGAGTAATGTTCGTGCAAATCGCATCGGAGAACAGATCAAAAAAGAACTGACTGATATTATTCAGCGTGAAATTAAAGATCCAAGAGTGGGCTTTGTAACAGTCACTGCTGTTGATGTAACAGGGGACCTCCAGCAAGCCACAGCATACATCACGGTTTATGGTGAAGATGAGCAGAAAGAACAAACGTTAAATGGTCTTTCAAAAGCCACCGGATTCATCCGTTCCGAAATCGGCAAACGAATTCAAATCCGCAAAACACCTGAACTGTATTTCAAATTTGATGAAAGTATCGAGCGTGGTAACCGTATTGAGGAGCTTTTACGAAAACTCAACGACCGCTAATACTGTTAAGGGTGGCTCAGAAGGTCGGCATACGTCCTCCGGGCCATCCTTTTTCTTATGTATAAGGCTCTCTAGTACAGAAAGCATTCTGCTCTTTTTGAAAAGCTGTCCTTAAAAAGAGAGTTAGGAAGGGTTTTAATACCCTTCATTGACATTCAGCTTCGTTGAACGGAATACGCTCCCTATCCGCAGACTCGCATATTCCCATTCAACTACGCACAGTGTGTTGAGTAAATTTACATGAAAATAGACCGCATGCCTATTTCCATACGCAATGGTGTGGATAGATGAGAAAAGGTGTCTGTTGTCGCAAAAGAAATCGATGAGACTTCTTCCTTTAAAAACAGTTGATTGGAGCGAATGCGCGACACTTCTGCGGGAAAAGCGTTCTTCATGAATAATCTTCGAGTTGCTTCGACGCATTGGCTTCGAAGCCTGGCTGTAAGAGAAAGAAGCAGTGTGTCGAGGAGGCTCCCGAACCGCCCGCGGAAAGGGAGCGCAAATCAACATCTAACCTTAACAGAAAATGGAGTCTTCAGAGGCTTGCCTGCACCGCCGCGGAAGGTGAAAACCAAGCAGGCTTCATCTCTATCTACCCTGTCGGGAAGTAATAAATAATATCCACAATCTAAACAAATGAATTACATAAACGAACGCGCATAAATGAGGTGCAGAAAATGAATCCAGAGGGAATCGTACCATTATGGAAAAAAAGGGGAAAAACATCCTTTGACTGTGTCAGGGATATGCAAAGACTTTACGGCACCAAAAAAGTCGGACATACAGGCACCCTGGACCCCGACGTGGAAGGTGTTCTTCCTATCTGTATCGGACGGGCGACAAAGCTTGTGGAGTACATGACTGCGGAATCCAAGGAATATGAAGGAGAAGCAACAATAGGCTTCTCTACAACAACTGAAGACAGTTCAGGTGAAAAAGTGGAACAAAAAGACGTATCCGAAACTTTAATTGAAACCGATGTGGATGAAGTCCTGGAAAGGCTGAATGGGAGAATCGAACAGACACCTCCAATGTACTCTGCAGTAAAGGTAAAAGGAAAAAGGCTCTATGAGTACGCCAGACAGGGGATTGAAGTAGAGCGTCCGTCCCGTGAAGTAACAATCTACAAACTGGAACGAACATCACCCGTGGTCCAAAGAGACGGCCTTGTAACCTTTCGTTTCCGTGTAAAATGCAGCAAGGGTACCTATGTAAGAACCCTGGCTGTGACCATGGGAGAACTTCTCGGATACCCTGCCCACATGTCCGATCTCGTGAGGACAGCTTCAGGAGCTTTTACTTCCGACCAGTGCCTGACAGAAGAACAGCTTGCTGAATTGAAGCAACTGAACCGGCTGGAGGAGTCACTTTATCCTTTTGAACATGCCCTCAAAGACTGGCCGAAACTCACTGTAGATAAAGAAACAGAAGCAAAAGTAATGAACGGAGCTGTCATTCCATTACCAAAAACAATGGACGAATCCCGTTTCACTTTGTATAATCAACAGGGGGAATGCTTAGCCATTTATAAAAAGCACCCAAACAAAGAAGGTATGATGAAACCGGAGAAAATGCTTAAGATTCTGTAGAAACTTTCTCTTTTCAGGACATGCCGGTATTCGAGGTGGAACTGTGCAGACAATTCATATAAATCATCCTCATTCTTTTGTTAAATCTGATTTTCCTCCTCTCGTTCTTGCACTCGGTTTTTTTGACGGTGTCCACCGCGGGCATAAAAAAGTCATTCAGACAGCTATGGAAGAAGCAGACAGGCGTGGGGAAAAGAGTGGAGTCATGACTTTTGATCCTCATCCCAAGGAAGTGCTGCGAAAGGGAGCAGCCATTGACTATCTTACTCCTTTGTCAAAAAAAGAGTCGGAAATCGGTAAAATCGGACCGGACTTCCTTTTTGTGGTCCATTTTACACCTGAATTTGCAGAGCTTACACCACAGAACTTTTGTGATGACTATTTAATTGGATTAAACGTAAAGCATGTTGTAGCTGGTTTTGATTACTCCTACGGCCGGCTTGGTAAAGGTACGATGGAAACGATCGAATTCCACTCCCGTGGCGCCTTCAGCCATACGGTTGTAGGGAAAGTGGACGAGGCCGATGAAAAGATCAGTTCCACACGCATTCGTGAAACGATCCGGTCAGGAGAACTCTATGAAACAAAAAAACTCCTCGGAAGGAATTACGAGACTTCAGGAACCGTGGTACACGGTGAAAAACGGGGACGGACAATCGGTTTTCCAACTGCCAATGTAGATAAAGACCAAGCTTATCTCATTCCGAAACCGGGGGTATACGCCGTTGAACTGGGCTCAGACGGCCAATGGCTCAAAGGAATGTGCAACATCGGTTTTAAACCGACATTTAACGAAAAAGCACCGGATAAACCGGCAGTTGAAATTCATTTGTTTGACTTTACCGGCGATCTGTACGGAAAGAAAGTACTGATCCGCTGGCATGAGCGGATTCGTTCAGAAAAAGCCTTTTCCGGCGTGGACGAGCTCATCGCCCAGCTAAAGGCAGATGAGGGCTGTGTTCGTGATTTTTTTGCGAAAATAAAAGAAATATAGCGTCTGCCCTTGTGTTTTCCGGGCAAAACTAGTATCATGATCAATGTTAACCATCACTTGGCGGAACGAGTCACCGACGTCCGCTAGGCGACTGGGGATATATATTAAGGAGGTGGATTGGATGGCTTTATCACAAGAGCACAAAAATGAAATCATTAACGAATTCAAAACTCACGAGAACGATACTGGTTCTCCTGAAGTGCAGGTTGCTATCCTAACGAAGCAAATCACGACTTTAAACGATCACTTGCGCACGCACAAGAAGGATCACCACTCTCGTCGTGGACTTCTAAAGATGGTTGGTCAGCGCCGTAACTTGTTGACTTACCTTCGTAACAAAGATGTTGCTCGTTATCGTCAACTTGTTGACAAACTTGGTCTTCGTCGATAAGAACACTTTTGGAAAAGCGGGATTCATCCCGCTTTTTTGTTATAGTTAAAGGGAAATTTTTACATTTGTGACAGCTGCCAAATGAACGTTGCCCGGCGACTGGCCATCTGATATGATAAAAAAGGCTAAAGATTTTTGTCAGACATGTTTACTACATAAATTTAAGTCAAAAATAATGAGTAGTATGATTCACAGGAAATGTGAATGAGAGGAGTACTTGTACTTATGGAACAAGAAAAACAATTATTTTCATTGGATTTTGCCGGTCGTACAATGACATTTGAAACCGGAAAGTTTGCCAATCAGGCAAACGGTGCGGTTATGGTACGATATGGCGATACTGCAGTACTTTGTACAGCAACTGCTTCAAAAGAGCCGAAGGATTTACCTTTCTTCCCTCTGACATGTAATTACGAAGAACGACTATACGCAGCAGGGAAGATCCCTGGTGGGTTTATTAAACGAGAAGGACGTCCGAGTGAAAATGCGGTATTAACCAGCCGTCTGATTGACCGCCCGATCCGTCCGCTGTTCCCGGATGGTTTCCGAAACGACCTCCAGGTAATCAGTATCGTTATGAGCAACGACCAGAACTGTTCACCTGAAATGGCAGCGATGGTCGGGTCTTCTCTTGCCCTGTCTATCTCAGATATTCCTTTCGACGGACCTATTGCAGGTGTGATCGTCGGACGTGTTAACAATGAATTTGTCATCAACCCGACAACAGAACAGTTGGAGAAAAGTGACATCCACCTTGTAGTAGCAGGTACGAAAGATGCGATCAACATGGTTGAAGCTGGGGCAGAAGAAGTTCCAGAAGACGTGATGCTCGAAGCGATTATGTTCGGTCATGAAGAGATTAAGCGGATCGTTACGTTCCAGGAGGACATCGTCTCTAAAATCGGCAAAGAAAAGATGGAAGTGAAGCTTGCGACAGGTGATCCTGAACTCGAAGCTGAGCTTCGTGAAAAATCAGAAGCTGACCTTAAAGAAGCAGCGACTGTTTTTGAAAAGCATGCCCGCGAAACGGCAATCAAAGAAGTGATTGACCGCATTTCAGCCGAATATGCAACAGAGGAAGAAGACCGAAGCGGAGAAGCGAAGTCCATCCTTGACAAAATTCTTAAAGGGATCGTCCGCCGTCTGATTACAAAAGACAAAGTACGTCCGGATGGCCGTCAGATTGATGAAATCCGCCCTCTTGACTCCCAGGTTGATATTCTGGCCCGTGTACACGGATCCGGGCTGTTCACACGCGGACAGACTCAGGCTTTGAGCATCTGTACACTGGGAGCATTAGGTGATGTTCAAATTCTTGACGGACTTGGAATCGAGGAAACAAAACGTTTCATGCACCACTACAACTTCCCAAGCTTCAGTGTCGGGGAGACAGGCCCGATCCGTGGCCCGGGACGACGTGAAATCGGACACGGTGCTCTTGGTGAACGTGCACTTGAACAAGTTATTCCTTCAGAAGCAGACTTCCCATACACCATTCGTCTCGTATCTGAAGTACTCGAGTCAAACGGATCGACATCCCAGGCGAGTATCTGTGCATCTACACTTGCCATGATGGCAGCCGGTGTTCCCCTTAAAGCACCTGTAGCCGGAATTGCAATGGGTCTGGTTAAAGATGAAGATGACGTCTCTGTTCTTACTGACATTCAGGGAATGGAAGACTTCCTCGGAGACATGGACTTTAAAGTAGCAGGAACGAAAAAAGGCATCACTGCTCTTCAAATGGACATTAAAATTGATGGGATTAACCGTGAAATCCTTGAACAGGCTCTTTCCCAGGCACAGACAGGCCGCATGAAGATTCTTGATAACATGCTGAGCGCCATTGCAGAGCCAAGAACAGAGCTTTCCGACTATGCACCTAAGATCCTTACAATGAACATTAACCCTGATAAGATCCGCGACGTTATCGGCCCGAGCGGAAAAGTGATTAACCAGATCATTGAAGATACAGGTGTTAAGATTGACATTGAGCAGGACGGTAAAGTATATATTTCTTCAACCGAATCCGAGATGAACAACAAAGCAAAAGGCATCATCGAAGACATCGTCCGTGAAGTTGAGGTTGGCGAGACATACCTCGGCAAAGTTAAACGGATTGAAAAATTCGGGGCATTTGTAGAGTTGTTCAAAGGAAAAGACGGGCTTGTACACATTTCCCAGCTTGCAAAAGAGCGTGTAGGCAAAGTGGAAGACGTAGTTTCCCTCGGCGACGAAATCATGGTTAAAGTAACCGAGATTGACAACCAGGGACGCGTAAACCTTTCCCGTAAAATTCTTCTAACGGAAGAAACAAAGAAATAAGCTCATAAAAAAGGCCGGGAGACCGGCTTTTTTTTTGTGGGTTTTGCTACATCTCTCAGGCGCTGTTTTCAAGTGAGGCTCCCTTGGGAAAAGTGAGTTCCGGGGAGACCCCGCAGACACGAGCGCTGCTTCATGAGTAAGCTGCGAGTTGCTTAGACGCCGACCAACTTCAAAGCATAGCTGGCAGAGGAAGAAGCAGCGAGTGTATGAGGCTAACGAACCGCCTGGGGAAAGTGCTATGAGCGTAAATTAACACCCGAGGATAACACAGCCTTTTATTAAAAGCTCTGCAATGATGAAACCCCGTTCTACCTTGTCCTTCCTGTGCATAGTGTGATAATAAGGAGGGACAGCCTATGGTTAAGCGATTTCTGCTGCAGTGGTCGACATTTTTATTCATACTTCTTCTGACGTTAATCAGTACCCAGAATCCAATAACTTCGAGTTATATATATGAATTGAAAAGTGAGGCTTCCGTAGAAGCGCTTTCAAGCAAAAACCCTTTATACCAGGAGATTTCAGACAGGAAAACTGAGTTTGAAGTAGCAGCTGCAGATGCGGTAGTTGATAAAGTATGGAAGGCCATTCCGGGACTTAACGGACTCGAAGTTGATGAAACAGCCTCGTATGAGAAAATGAAGCCGGGCGGGGTTTTTGATCCGAAAAAACTTGTATACGTTCAGACCAGGCCAAAAGTGAGTCTTGATGATCTTCCTCCAAGCCCGATATTCAAGGGAAATCCGGAAAAGCCAATGGTATCCCTCATGATCAATGTGGCATGGGGAAATGAATTTCTACCCGGGATGTTGAAGACATTAAAGGAACATGATGTGAAGTCAACGTTTTTTTTAGACGGTTCATGGGTGAAAAAAAACCCAAAACTTGCTAAAATGATTGTAGAAGAAGGTCATGAGATAGGAAACCACGCCTATTCTCACCCTGACATGAAACAACTCTCCAATGATCGGATACGTGAAGAGCTTGTAAAAACGAATGATATTATAGATGCGACCCTCGGAATTAAACCACACTGGTTTGCACCGCCGAGCGGAAGCTTCCGACAGGATGCAGTAGACATTGCCAGTGAGTTAGCCATGCATACTGTCATGTGGACCGTCGATACGATTGACTGGCGAAACCCGCCGGCGGACCAGATGGCTTTAAAAATCATCGAAAAATCAGAAGCAGGTTCACTCGTTCTGATGCATCCGACCGCCTCGGCAGAAGAGGGGCTGGAGCAGATGATAGTCGGACTGAAGGAAAAAGGGTTGCATCTCGGCACCGTGTCGGAGACATTGAGTGAAGAGCGCATCACTGGAAAACAACAACAGACGTGGTACTAGGGGGATGTAATTTGATTAAAAGAGTAACGTGTGATAATGGGTTGAGAATTGTATTTGAACCGAACAATACAGTAAGGTCAGTTTCCATCGGAGTATGGATTGGAACAGGGTCCAGGTTTGAAACAAAAATGCAGAACGGGGTGTCCCATTTTCTTGAACACATGTTTTTTAAAGGTACAAAATCACGGAATGCCCAGCAGATCGCCGAGTCCTTTGATTCCATCGGGGGACAGGTTAATGCTTTTACCTCCAAGGAATATACGTGCTATTATGCAAAAGTGCTCGATGAACATGCAAGACATGCGTTGGAAGTACTGGCAGACATGTATTTTAACTCTACTTTCGATCAGAAGGAAATGGTCAAGGAGAAAGGAGTTGTCCTTGAGGAAATAAAAATGTACGAAGACACTCCTGACGATATTGTCCATGACCTGTTAAGCCAGGCTGGCTTTGGAGACCATCCCCTCGGCTATCCGATACTCGGGACAGAGGAGACACTGCAGACGTTCTCAACGGATTCCCTCGTATCCTATATGGATCAGTTTTACAATGCAGATAATGTTGTCATTTCCGTATGCGGAAATGTGGATGAATCTTTCGTTGAATTTATTCAGGATACATTTAACGGAATGCGGCAGTTTGAATCGGATAAATCCCTTCAGAGTCCGACATTTAAACATAATAAAATGGCACGGAAGAAAGAAACCGAACAGGCCCACCTCTGCCTTGGGTATGAAGGACTTCCGATCGGCCATAAAGATATATACAGCCTGATTCTTTTAAATAACGTTCTGGGCGGGTCTATGAGCAGCAGACTGTTTCAGGAAATCCGTGAAAACCGGGGTCTGGCATACTCTGTTTTTTCCTATCATTCCTCTTTTCACGATACAGGGATGGTCACACTGTATGCAGGTACAGCCGTTAAACACCTGGACAACATGTATGAATGCCTGTCTTCAGTTGTGAGCGGAGTTAAAGAAAATGGAATAACAGAGCGTGAGTTGAAGAATGCAAAAGAACAGCTTAAAGGCAGTCTCATGCTGGGCCTTGAAAGTACAAACAGCAGAATGAGCAGAAACGGGAAGAACGAGCTGCTTCTCGGAAGACACCGGACGCTCGATGAAATTGTTGCAGAAATAGAAAAAGTATCGTTATCAGACGTCAAAACAATAAGTCACGATGTATTTTCAAAGGATTTTGCCATGACACTTGTAAGTCCCGACGGCAAACTCCCAAGTTCCCTAGCTTAACATGTCATGACTGCCTCCTTTTATTCATAAACTCGGATATAGAGGGTTATAAAGGAGGGGTTCCATGCGCCTGAGTGAAATAAGCAATAAAGAAATCATTGACTTTCACAAAGGGGAACGACTTGGTGTTCTCGGTCAGACAGACCTGGTTATCGATGAACGAACGGGACAGATCCAGGCATTTGTTATTCCAACATTAAAATGGTTCGGTCTCGGAAAACGGGATAAAGAAGTGACTGTCTACTGGCACCAGATTAAGAAAATAGGAACAGACATGATCATAATCGAAGTTCAGCCTTAAAGAGGCTGTTTCAAAAGTCCAATTGTAGGTTGGCAATGGCTCTTATTATTGCTCTGGAGGGCGACTCACAAGGTATAATTGCTACCTTATGAGTCGCCCTCTTTTTGCTGTCTTCAGATCAAGCCGACCACAGAGACCTTTTAAAATGACGGTCCTATTTATCACTCCAAGGAGCCGGGGTGTTTTGGCAATAAGAAATGCTGAGGAGGTTCTTCAACTGCCGGGATAAAATGCAATAAGCGAAATCAGCATATACCTTTTTGGCTTGATAAAGAGCATTGATTTTAACAGAGCCAACTTTTTAAAATGATGACTTTTTCAATGCAGTTGGTAAAGCAGTGGAATGCTCGGCAACAGGCCTGTAATAGGGAGCTCCTTCCGTACATAGATGCTTCGTTGAGGGGGGGTATCCAATAATTTTATTTTTGCGGAAGCCTGCATTTTTTCTGAGAACACTGCGCTTACTCCCGCACGTTCATTTACAGGAATACATAGTATGTGGATGAAGAACATCGCAAATGAGGGTCCCCTTTAAAAAGACATATGGGAGAAAGGGGAGAAAAAACGAGTGTTAACAGATATGCATATAGCAATCATCGGCGGAGATGCTAGGCAGCTGGAAATTATTCGTAAACTATCACAGATGGATGCTAAGTTGTCGTTAGTCGGATTTGATCAGTTGGATGACGGTTTCGCCGGTGCAAACAAACAATTTATAAGTACACTCGACCCGGCAGGGGTGGATGCGATCATCCTGCCGGTAAGCGGAATGAATGCAAAAGGTGAAGTGGAGACGATCTTCTCCGGAGAGCCGATTATGATAGATGCAAAATGGTTAAGTGGTACGAAGAAGACGACGACGATCTACTCAGGGATTTCAACGGAATCAATAAAAGCTCTGCTTAACATCTGCAAGCGTCCGTTTGTCGAGGTATTTAACCGTGATGATGTGGCGATTTATAACTCCGTTCCGACTGCTGAAGGGACTGTGATGATGGTCATTCAGCATACAGACACGACCATTCATTCATCAGAAATGGTCGTACTCGGTTTCGGCCGTGTCGGTATGACGGTTGCAAGAACATTCAGGCAGCTGGGGGCAAAGGTAAAAGTGGCAGCACAGGAAACAGAGCTTCTTGCAAGAGCGTTTGAACAGGGTCTTGAACCCATTGCACTTTCAGATCTGCGGGCTCATGTGGAGAGTGCGGATGTCATTATTAATACCATTCCTGCAGAAGTGTTAAAAGCAGATGTAATTTCTAAAATGCCGGCACACGCTTTAATTGTGGACCTGGCAAGCAAGCCGGGAGGCACCGACTTTCGCTATGCGGAAAAGAGGGGCATAAAGGCGTTACTGGCTCCGGGGCTGCCCGGTATTGTAGCACCGAAGACTGCAGGAAGAATTTTAGCCAATGTTTTGTCGCTGCTACTGGCGGAACAGTGGGAAAAAATGAGGGGAGGCACTTCTTAATGTCCTTAAAAGGGAAGCATATCGGCTTTGGATTAACCGGGTCGCATTGTACGTATGAAGAAGTCATGCCGGAAATGGAAAAGCTGGTTAGTCTGGGGGCAAAGGTAACACCGTTTGTGACACATACGGTACAAAGCACTGATACTAAGTTCGGTAAAAGTGAGGACTGGATTGAGCGGATTAAAAGCATTACAGATGAACCGATTGTAAACACCATTCCTCTTGCGGAACCATTCGGGCCAGCAACACCTCTTGATTGTATGGTCATTGCACCGATTACGGGGAATTCGACGAGTAAATTTGCCAACGCCCTGACCGATTCGCCGGTACTGATGGGGGCAAAGGCCACGCTTCGAAACGGAAAGCCGGTGGTTTTAGGTATTTCAACAAATGATGCGCTCGGGCTGAACGGGGTTAACATCATGCGTCTTATGGCAACAAAGAACATTTACTTCATCCCGTTTGGGCAGGATCATCCTTACAAAAAGCCAAACTCTCTTGTAGCGGATATGACAAGACTGGCAGATACTGTCGAAGCAGCCATTTCCGGGGAGCAGATTCAGCCGGTTTTAGTACAAAGATATAATCAATGATGAAAAATTCCTCAACAATTGCTAAAATAGAATAAGTGCAGGGTCATGCTCCTGCTAAGTACAATATAAACGTAGTTAGGGCCTGCCCTTAACTACGTTATGTTATTTTTATCTGTAATTACTCTGTGTTGAAAACGAAGGTGAGGGTATGTAATAATACATAGCCATAAACCTTGAGTAAACAGGCAAGTAAATTTGATTGATATAGAGAGAGGAGAAATGAAAATGGTAAACAAAAATAATTTTAATGTAGCAGTAGTCGGTGCAACAGGAGCTGTAGGAAAAGAAATGTTAAAGACGCTTGAGCGTCTTAATTTTCCGGTGAAATCAATCCTTCCCCTGTCCTCTAAACGCTCTGCCGGAACGAAAGTGGTCTTTCGAGGTGAGGAAGTTGAAGTGAAGGAAGCGACCCCCGAATCCTTTGAGGGCATTGATCTGGCTCTTTTCAGCGCAGGCGGTTCGGTTTCCAGGAGCCTCGCACCGGAAGCAGTGAAGCGGGGAGCTATCGTAGTAGATAATACAAGTGCGTTCCGTATGGATCCTGAGGTCCCTCTCGTCGTACCTGAAGTAAACCCTCACCACCTTGATGATCATAACGGCATTATCAGCAACCCGAACTGTTCGACCATCCAAATGGTAGCGGCCCTGGAGCCGATCAGAGAAGCATTCGGGCTTGAAAAGATCATCGTAAGCACCTACCAGGCTGTAAGCGGTGCAGGTGCAGATGCGATTGATGAAATGTATTCCCAGTCAAAAGATGTGATTGAAGGTAAACAGACAGAAGCCAGCCTTCTGCCGGTTTCAGGTGATAAAAAGCATTATCAGATCGCTTATAATGCCATTCCGCAAATTGACTTATTCCAGGACAACGGATATACGTTTGAAGAAATGAAGATGATCAATGAAACGAAGAAAATCACAGGAGATAACAGCCTTCATGTGGCTGCCACATGTGTACGTCTTCCAATCGAAACAGGACACAGCGAAAGTGTGTTCTTTGAAATAAGTAAAGAAGGTATTTCAACAGAAGATATCTTTTCTGTTTTGGATAAAGCTGAAGGTGTCACACTTATGGACGACCCGAAAGAGCAGCTGTATCCGATGGCAGTCGATGCTGCAGGAAAAGATGATGTGTTTGTCGGCCGGATCCGTAAAGACCTTGATAACGATAAAGGTTTCCATTGCTGGATTGTTTCTGACAACCTTCTCAAAGGGGCTGCACTGAACAGTGTTCAAATAGCCCAGGCGCTTGTTAAAAAAGGATTACTCAAGTAAAGATCGAGGTGGGCAATGAACATTATTGTACAGAAATTCGGCGGTTCTTCTCTTAAGACAGCTGAAATGAGAGAAATGGCTGCAAATCATGTTATAAAAGCACTCAAGCCTGGAGGCAAGATTGTAGTCGTTGTTTCCGCTATGGGACGCTCAGGCGATCCCTATGCGACAGATACACTGTTAAATCTCGTCGGGGGAAGTGTAAATGCCAACGTTTCTAAAAGAGAGCTTGATCTTCTGGCCTCCTGCGGCGAGGTAATATCAGCCGTTGTCTTCTCTCAGTTCCTAAATGAAAAAGGGGTTAAGGCACTGGCCCTTACAGGTGCCCAGGCAGGCTTTCGCGTAACAGAAGACTATACGAACGGCAAAATCACAGAGATGAAAACGGAAGAGCTGACAGCTGCACTCGATGAGGCTGACGTCGTTGTGGTTACCGGTTTCCAAGGGCTCACGCCGAAAGGGACAACAGCCACCCTCGGCCGTGGAGGTTCAGATACGTCTGCTACGGCTCTTGGTGCAGCCCTGAAAGCAGAAGTGGTTGATATCTTTACAGATGTAGAAGGGGTCATGACAGCGGATCCGCGGGTAGTGGATAAAGCCAAGCCTCTCGGTGTTGTAACGTATAACGAAATCTGCAATATGGCCTATCAGGGTGCGAAGGTGATTCACCCCCGTGCAGTGGAAATTGCCATGCAGGCGAAAGTACCGATTCGTATCCGGTCTACCTTTTCGGACGGAGAAGGAACACTGATTACCACTTCTACTGCAAAAGCTCTCGGCCAGGACGTGGAAGAGCGGACGATTACAGGCATCGCCCATGTAAACAACGTAACACAGATAAAAGTAGCGGCCCGGGAAGGGGAATACGACCTTCAGGCAAAAGTATTTAAAGCAATGGCAAATGAAAATATCAGCGTGGATTTTATCAGCATTCAGCCGATGGGTGTCGCTTATACAGTAAAGGATGAAGTGGCCGACCGGGCCATTCACGTCCTGACAGAACTCGGCTTCAAACCGGAAGCACAAAGAAACTGTGCGAAAGTAAGTGCTGTCGGAGCCGGTATGACAGGAGTGCCTGGTGTAACATCCAAAATTGTAGAAGCGTTATCCATGAAGAACATTCAGATTTTGCAATCAGCTGACTCTCATACTACAATATGGGTGCTGGTAAAAGAAGAAGACATGACAGCTGCAGTCAACGCACTGCACGAAATATTTTTAGGACACGTTTAAGATCATCAATAGGAGTTGAGCCAACATGAATTTCGGACACATTGTGACAGCAATGGTCACCCCGTTTGACTCAAAGGGGAACATTGATTTTAATAAAACAACCAAGGTTATTGAGCACCTGATTGCCAACGGGTCTGATGGACTTGTTGTCGCAGGCACTACAGGAGAATCTCCTACGTTGTCCCAGGAAGAGAAGCTTGCCTTGTTTGAGCACGCCGTTAAAGTAGCCGGCGGCCGTGTGAAAATCATTGCCGGAACCGGATCGAACAATACGTTTCAGACAGTTGAATTTACAAAAAGAGCGGAACAGACTGGTGTGGACGCAGTGATGCTCGTCACTCCTTACTACAATAAGCCTTCACAACAGGGAATGTTTGAGCACTTTAAAACAATTGCCGAGAAAACCAAACTTCCGGTTATGCTGTACAACGTACCTGGACGAACCGGGACGAGTATGCATACAGATACGGTCGTTGAGCTCTCAAAAATAGACAACATCGTCAGTGTAAAAGAAGCAAGCGGAGATCTGGATCAGATTACGGACATCATTTACAAAACGCCGGAAGATTTTACTGTATACTCCGGTGATGACGGACTGACTCTCCCAATCATGAGCATTGGAGGCGACGGGGTAGTAAGTGTTGCTTCTCATGTACTTGGAAATGAAATGCAGGAGATGATTAACGCTCACCTGAACGGTAAGCACAAAGAGGCAAGCAAGCTTCATCAAAAGCTTCTGCCGGTAATGAACGGATTGTTTGCAGCACCAAATCCCGTACCGGTAAAAACAGCTCTTCAGCTAAAAGGACTGGATACAGGAGGCGTACGACTGCCCCTGATTCCATTAACATCCGATGAGCGTCACAAATTAAGCGACGTGCTTAATACGATTTAATGAAATAAGGCTGATGATCGAAGAAAGCTGAAAAACAGTACGAAAACCCCCGGGACTCCGTGAACATCGGCCCGGGGGTTTTCGTTTGACATGTATAATTTCCCTCTTTTTCCCTGCCCTTCTTGTCATGGAAAAACGAAGTGCGTTATACTACAGACAGTAACCGGGACGTGCCAAATAAATATAGGAGGATACCGACATTGTCGAAACAAACAGAAAAGATTCGTATAGCTGCCCTCGGTGGCATTGGAGAAATCGGAAAAAATATGTATGTAGTGGAACTCGATGAGGAAATAATCGTTATTGACGGAGGACTGATGTTTCCTGAAGATGATATGCTCGGAGTCGATCTTGTGATTCCTGATTTTTCATTTCTGACTGAAAACAAAGACCGTGTGAAAGGAATTGTTCTATCCCATGGCCATGAAGATCACATCGGGGCCATTCCTTATCTCGTAAAAGAATTGAATGTGCCCGTATATGGAACGAGACTGACTCTCGCATTTGTAAAACAGCTCTGCAAAGATTTAAAAGGCTGTCCCGAACCAGACACCAAAGAAATTCATGCTGAATCGAAAATCAGAGTGGGCAATACGCCGCTCACTTTTTTCCACGTCACACACAGTATCCCGGGTGCCCTGGGCATCTGTATTCATACGTCACAGGGGCCGATTGTCTACACTGGTGATTTCAAACTCGATCCGACACCGGTCGATGGACGTGAAACAGAGATTGGCAAACTGGCAGCCCTCGGGGAAAAAGGGGTTCTCTGTCTGATGTCAGACAGTATGAATGCTGAAAAACCTGGTGTGAGCTTGAGTGAAACAAAAGTGAGCCAGCGCTTAAACGACGCCTTTTACGAAGCGCCGGGAAGAATGATTATAGCTGCATTTTCCACAAACATAGACCGAATTCAGCAGGCACTTGATGCAGCAGACCGTACCGGCCGGAAAGTCGTGCCGGTGGGAAGCACAATGAAACAGGTTATTGATGTTGCTTCAAAAGAGGACTACCTGACTTTTCCGCCGGATTTGATTATTGATCCTGATGATGCTGGAAACTATGCGGACGATAAACTTGTTATCCTTACAACAGGAAGTAAAAGCGAGCCTTTAAGTGCTTTGTCCCAGATGGCACAAAAAACGCACAAGCAGATAAAAATAAAGGATTCAGACCGTGTCATTATTTCCGCAGCACCTTCTCCCGGAAATGAAAAATCCATCTCCAGGACAATTGATCTTCTACACCGTTCAGGGGCTGATGTGGTGTATGGAAAAGATTCTGTCCATGCAAGCGGACATGGGTATCAAGAAGAACTCAAGCTTATGCTTAACCTGATAAAACCCCGTCATTTTATCCCGGTTCACGGTGAGTTCAGGATGCAGTATGCCCACGGGATGCTCGCGAAAAGCTGTAAGGTTGAACAGGAAAACATCTTTCTTCTTGAAAAAGGGGAGTGTGTCGAATTTGAAAAACGCCAGGGAAAGAAGTCCGGAAAAATCCCTGCCGGTAATGTACTGATTGACGGACTAGGAGTCGGTGATGTTGGAAACATCGTTCTGAGAGACCGGCGCCTCCTCTCCAAAGACGGTATTCTCGTAGTCGTGATAACGTTGAATAAATCCAACGAGTGTATTGCAGGACCTAATATTATCTCCCGGGGATTTGTCTATGTACGGGAGTCTGAAGACTTGATCAAGGAAGCCGAGTCCCTTGTGACGAAAACCATTGCCCATTGCAGCGAGCAGCGGATTATGGAATGGTCTCAGATTAAGAGCAGTATACGTGATGCTTTAGGGAAGTTCCTTTTTGATAAAACGAAGAGACGTCCGATGGTGATGCCGATCATCATGGATTCAAAGTAAAAGAAGTTGTCTCAAAAGTTTATAAGTGGTTTGGCAATGGATCCCGCCGCTGGCCCTGCACGAGAAACCCACTCGTGCAGGCCAGCGGCTTTCCTCGTCGTTGCTTAAGAAAGTGATTGGAACATTTAGCTGAGCATCCGAACAATGCCATAACAAAGCGGATGAAATATACGCAGACTCCTGTGGGATGAAAAGCAAAGGTAAGACCCCACAGTGGGTAGGAGGCTAAGTTTATTATGATGTGTCATTGTTGATTTAAAAAGTCGTTGATTGCAGCGATTTGGCTCCTGCAAGAGCAACGAGCAGTTACACCACGAATAAGCTGCGGGTTGCTTCGACGCATATATCTGCGTAGCGTTACCGGTAGAGGAAGAAGCAAGGCATAAACCTCCTGAAGTCTCACCGGCGCCGCTGCGGAAAGGGAGGCAAAGGAGCGAAAATCAACATCTACCTTTAACAGAGCCTGTTTTAAAAGAAAATGGACTTTTTCAGTGGTTTTGCGTAGCACGAGTTCACCAGTATCCCGCGGAAAGCGAAGTATATTTCAGAAGCAATTTATTTGCACCGCATTTTATTCGTACGAATTCTCGTTGACCAAAACACGTCTGTCACAGCCTCTTTTTCTTTTTATATCCCGGAATGAAACAGGAAGGATCTCTCCATACTACGTGTAGAGTCTTATTGAGGAGGAAACTGCCGATGAACCACTATTATCAGAACGATCAGCCAAACCCTGCCCCAAACCAGCCTCAGGAGGGCGGTAAAGGGAAGGACGGGATTCTGGATAAAATACAGCAGCTTGGAACGACGAACGTCCCTAAAATGGAAGAATCCAATATTCACGTCCTCACCATTGTGGGTCAGATTGAAGGGCATATGCAGCTGCCGCCCCAGAATAAAACAACGAAGTATGAACACGTTATTCCACAACTTGTGGCCGCAGAACAAAATAAAAAGATTGAAGGACTGCTCGTTATCCTGAATACGGTCGGGGGAGATGTAGAAGCGGGGCTTGCCCTTGCTGAAATGATCTCTTCTCTTTCCAAGCCAACCGTTACCCTTGTACTCGGGGGAGGGCATTCCATCGGCGTCCCGATTGCAGTAGCAGCTGACTACAGCTTTATTGCAGAAACCGCCACCATGACCATTCACCCCGTTAGGCTCACAGGGCTGGTGATCGGTGTGCCTCAAACGTTTGAATACCTTGATAAAATGCAGGACAGAGTCATCAGCTTTGTAACCCGGAACTCGGAGATTTCTGAAGAAAAATTCAAAGACCTTATGCTTTCAAAAGGCAACCTCACCCGTGATATCGGAACAAACGTTATCGGTGAAGATGCCGTCCGATATGGAATGATTAATGAAGTGGGCGGGATCGGGATGGCGATCAAAAAACTTAATGAGCTCATTGATGATGCAAAACCCCAGACAGAAGGGGATGTCGTACAATGATTCTGTATACGTACCAGGCACAGAACCTCATCTTCCCGGCAAGTGAAGATGAGTTCACCAAGCAACAGACGATTCCTGTAGCAGGCGGCTCTCTAGTCGTAGAAGCGGTAAATGCTTCCGAAGGTCCCGGGAAGTACCGGGTAGTACGTTTATTAAGTACCGATCCGAACATGTACCTCCACAGTCATTACCAGCCGGGAAGTCTCCTCGATCCGGGAAACCTTAACGGAGGGTTGGAATAAGAGGAAAATGAGGCCAATGCTCCCTTCCTTCACCAGTAAGGGTATGATAAAATGAAAACAAGCGTTCGACAGGCAGCCAATCGTATGGCTGCTTGTTTTCTTTGTGGGAGTTTTAGAATAACAGCACTTCTCCTGCAAAGATTGCGGAGAAAGGCTGACAAAATAAGACAAAGGCTTTTCATACAAGGTTCTCGAATAGTACATGAAGAGAGCCTTTACATAAGTTGAGGTGTTGTAAATGACAAAAAGAAAACGAAAAAAACAAAAATGGAAATCCCAGCTCACATACGAACTTGCAGGTGTTTTTCTCCTTGTCATATCCACCGTGGCATTTGCGCGGCTCGGATTTGCCGGAGAAGGCATCGTCCAGCTGTTCAGGTTTGTTCTTGGAGACTGGCATACGATTCTGACGATCGGGCTTCTTCTTCTATCCTTTTATTTTATGATCAAACGAAAATGGCCCACGTTCTGGACGAGACGAATGACCGGTATGTACGTATTGGTTTTTGCCATCGCTTTACTTACCCACGTACGGTTGTTTGAAGCCCTCGCCGAAGCCGAAGCGTTTACAGACCGTTCTGTTATTATGAATACGTACTATCTCTTTATGATGCAGCTCAGCGGTGATGCAGCCATTGAAAGCCTTGGCGGGGGGATGGTCGGAGCTCTGGGTTTCAGTATGACCCACTTTTTGTTTGCATCCGGCGGAACCATCGCTTTTTCAATCGGTCTGATTATTGCAGCCATCATACTGATTACAGGGCGGTCGGTTACAGATGTACTTAAAAAGGGTACAGACAGGGTAATCGATTCTCTGAAAAAAATGTTCACTTCTCTCGGAGCCTGGCTCATTGAGAGCTTTCATTCCATGAAAGAGGCGGTAAACGAGAGACGAAAAGCGTTAAAACAGGAAGCAGAGGAAAAGAAAAAAGCCGGTAAAAAGCCCGAAGCCCCTCAAACGTCCATTGCTCCCGAACCTGTATCTTCAGGCAGCGATCAACCGGAGGAAGAGCCGATTATTTACGACTTTTCAACAAAAGCGTACGAAGACGGATCAGGGCTGCAGGACTCTTCCGAAGGTACAGCACCTCTTTCTTCAAAGACTCCTTCAAGTGAAGACCCGCAGGCTAAAAAGCCCATACCTGATGAAGAGGAAGAAGAAGCGGTTCCTGTTCCTACTGCTTCTCTTGCGGTCATCTCAAGAGAGAACGAAAACTATGAGCTCCCGGACAGCGGGCTTTTAAACAATCCGAAAAAGACAAATCAGACGAAAGAGCATCACCTTCTTTCGAAAAATGCCCGGAAGCTGGAGCAGACTCTTGAAAGCTTCGGAGTAAAAGCAAGAGTCACAGAAGTTCATCTCGGTCCGTCGGTGACGAAATACGAAGTGTACCCGTCTGCCGGTGTAAAAGTAAGCAAGATCGTAAACCTTAGTGATGACCTTGCTCTGGCACTGGCTGCCAAGGATATCCGTATTGAAGCGCCGATTCCGGGAAAATCAGCAATCGGGATTGAAGTTCCAAATCAGGAAGTGTCTCTGGTGACCCTGAAAGAAGTGCTTGAAGCAAAACAGATGCTTGATTCCGATAACCCTCTCGCTATCGGTCTTGGCCGTAACATATCAGGGGAAGCCGTTATTGCAGAGCTCAATAAAATGCCCCACCTTCTTGTTGCAGGGGCAACAGGAAGCGGGAAAAGTGTATGTATAAACGGAATCGTCGTAAGTATTCTGATGCGAAGCAAGCCCCACGAAGTAAAGCTGATGATGATCGACCCGAAAATGGTTGAGCTGAATGTATACAACGGCATACCACATCTTCTTTCACCGGTAGTGACGGACCCGAAAAAAGCATCACAGGCCCTTAAAAAAGTTGTATCTGAAATGGAAAGACGCTATGAACTTTTTGCAGATTCAGGTACAAGGAACATTGAAGGGTACAATGCCTACATGAAAAGAGAAAATGCGAAGAGGCCTGAAGAGGATCACCATCCGTACCTGCCGTTTATCGTCGTTATCGTCGATGAGCTTGCAGACCTTATGATGGTCGCCTCTTCAGACGTGGAAGACTCCATTACACGTCTTGCCCAGATGGCCCGGGCTGCAGGTATTCACTTGATTATTGCCACACAGCGACCGTCTGTGGATGTTATTACAGGTGTAATCAAAGCAAACATACCATCCAGAATTGCTTTTGGGGTATCCAGTCAGACTGACTCCAGAACAATCCTGGATATGAACGGTGCAGAAAAGCTTCTCGGACGGGGAGACATGCTGTTCATTCCTGTGGGAGCATCCAAACCTACAAGAATACAAGGTGCTTTCCTAAGTGATGATGAAGTTGAGCGGATTGTAAACTTCTGTATTGAACAGCAGAAGGCACAGTACGCAGAAGAAATGATTCCTCAGGAAGGGGAGCAGGAATCCCATGGGGCCGTTGAGGATGATCTGTATGATGAAGCAGTCCAGCTCATCACAGAAATGCAGACCGCTTCGGTATCCATGCTTCAAAGGCGCTTTCGTATCGGTTACACGAGAGCCGCCCGACTTATTGATGAAATGGAGGTCCGCGGTGTAGTGGGACCCTACGAAGGAAGCAAGCCGAGGGAAGTACTCGTCGCTAAAGGACAGGACGACCAGGTGTCAAACGGTTAGGAGAAAGGCTGTTTTATTCAGAGGGAGTCCCCCTTTGATAAAGCAGCTTTTTTTATCCCGTTTCGCGAGTGCACGACCCTCCTGCAAGGAGCAACGAGCAGTTACACCACGAATAAGCTGCGAGGTGCTTCGACGTACATATCTGCGTAGCGTGGAAGAAACAGGCATAAACCTCTTGGCAGCTCGCCGTCACCACCGCGGAAAGCGCTTTTAAAAATGCTAGTGTAATTCCAGGTTTCGTGATAAAGTTAATTTAGTGATTTCTGTTCTGCGAAAAAAGAGAGATATATGGGTGTAAGGGGAGTGGATTTATGATTAAGTCCGACCATCGGCCGCTTTATTTGCAGGTCATTGACCGGATAAAAGACGACATTGACAAAGGTCATTACGAACCAGGGGAGAGACTGCCATCAGAGTTCGGCCTGTCCAAACAGCTTGGTGTAAGCCGGGCTACATTAAGAGAAGCATTAAGAATGCTTGAAGATGAAAGCGTAATTATAAGAAGACACGGAGTGGGAACTTTCGTAAATTCGAAACCGCTGTTCACCTCGGGTATTGAAGAGCTCAACAGTGTAACCGATATGATTAAAACAAGCAACATGGAGCCCGGCACCATCTTTTTATCTTCAACTGTGCAGCCGGCATCAGAAGATGACTGCGTCAGATTTAACGATCTTAATCTTAAGGAGATCATCGTAATCGAGCGTGTTCGTACTGCTGACGGGAAACCGGTTGTCTACTGCCTGGACAAGCTTCCGAAAAGGCTGCTGCCTGATTATGTTTCCCATAAGGAAGAGTCGATTTTTAACCAGCTTGAATCCTCGGGTACGTCAATCAGTTATGCTCATACACAAATCGAGCCGGTCGGGTTTCACGAGAAAGTATCTGAGATCCTTGAATGTGAACCGGAAACGTCACTTTTAACACTGAAGCAGATGCATTTCAATCTGCAGGAGACGCCTGTTCTCTATTCCATTAACTACTTCAGAGCTGATAAGTTTAAATTTCATGTTATTAGAAAACGTGTATAAGCTGATGAAAGAACGCCGGAATATCCGATTATTCTGCGTTCTTTTTTTTCATGCTTTAATTGAGTGGAATATTTTGCATAAGCGATGTCTTTTTCGCTACAATCAGTGTATAAAGGAAAAAGAAAGGTATCCTAATAAAGAAGCATAAAGGACTTATATGCAACGGAAATTAAAGGAGGGTTTCAAATGGAAGCAGTAAATGTCAATCAGTTTACAGAAGGCCCTGTATGTGTCCATGTAATTCAGTCAAAAACGTATAAAACAAATACGCTTGTGTTACATATCCGGGCTCCTCTCACGAAGGAAGATCACACGAAACGAGCCTTACTTCCCCTTGTTATGCAAAGCGGATCAAAAGACTATCCTACAAGGCAGAAAATCCGCCAATCCCTTGATGAATTGTACGGGGCGTCCCTTACAGGAGATGTGAATAAAAAAGGTGAAAACCATCTTATTTCCTTCAGACTTGAAGTCGCTAATGAGCGCTATTTAAAAGATAATACGCCTCTTCTGGAAGAAGCGTTTAAAATGATGACATCGGTTGTTGCAAATCCCCTCGTTGAAGATGGCGGGTTTAAAGACAGCATACTGACAAGCGAGAAAAGAAACTTAAAGCAGCGTATTGAAAGCGTATACGATGATAAAATCCGTTACGCCAACATGAGGCTGAACGAGGAAATGTGCAAAGATGAACCTTACGGGCTGTTTGTCTACGGCAATGCCGGTGAACTTGATGAAATTACGCCTGCTGCCCTTTATGATTATTATAAAAAAATTATGCAAGAAGACGTTCTGGACCTCTATGTAGTGGGAGATGTGGAAGTGGATGAGATTAAAAAGCTCGTCCAGGCGCATCTTGCTTTTCCCGAGCGTAAAGACCAGACAACATCCTCTGCTGAAAAAGAAAAAACCCGCACCACAGAGGAAAATGAAATCATCGAACAGCAGGATCTCAAACAAGGGAAGCTTCACCTTGGTTACCGTACAAATATTACGTATCAGGATGACGAATATTTTGCACTTCAATTGTTTAACGGGCTGTTCGGCGGATTTTCCCATTCCAAACTTTTCATTAACGTCCGTGAAAAGGCAAGCCTTGCGTATTATGCAGCATCCAGGGTAGAAAGCCATAAAGGTCTTTTAATGGTCATGAGCGGGATTGAAACGTCCAACTATGACAAAGCCGTAAGAATCATCCGTGAGCAGATGGAAGCGATGAAGAACGGAGACTTCGATGATGCACAGCTCGAACAGACAAAAGCAGTCCTTAAAAACCAGCTTCTTGAAACAATGGATGCACCCAGAGGACTCGTTGAGCTGATGTATCATAACGAACTTGGAGAGAAAAAGCGGGAACTTGATGAATGGATCCCGGGCATTGAAAAAGTAACAAAGGAAGATGTCGTTTCGGTGGCAGAGAAAATTGAACTCGATACTATTTACTTCCTAAAAGGAACGGAGGATGATTCCGGTGAATAAACAGACTTTTGACCAGCTCAATGAAACGCTTTATTACGAACAGCTTGATAATGGACTGGACGTTTATATTCTTCCGAAGGCAGGGTTTAATAAGTCCTTCGCCACGTTTACAACAAAGTACGGCTCCATTGACAACCATTTCATCCCTCTGGGTAAAAAAGATGCACTAAAAGTTCCTGACGGCATTGCCCACTTCCTTGAGCACAAGCTTTTTGAAGATGAAGACGGAGATGTATTTCAGCTCTTCAGTAAACAAGGGGCATCCGCCAATGCATTTACGAGCTTTACCAGGACAGCCTATTTGTTCTCAAGCACCTCGAGTGTGGAGCAAAACCTGAAAACCCTGTTGGACTTTGTGCAGAAGCCATACTTTACCGAAGAGAGTGTGGAAAAGGAAAAAGGAATTATCGGACAGGAAATCAAAATGTACGATGATAATCCTGACTGGCGCGGCTATTTTGGCCTGATCAGTAATCTGTATGAATACCACCCGGTGAAAATTGATATTGCCGGAACCATTGAATCAATCAATGAGGTCACAAAAGACCTCCTCTACACGTGCTATGAGACGTTTTACCATCCGAACAACATGCTTCTTTTTATCGTAGGCAATGTAGATCCTGAAGAAATGATGAAGCTTGTAAAAGAAAATCAGGCTGCTAAAGAGTTTTCCAAGCCTGAAAAAATTGACCGGTTCTTTGAAGCTGAGCCTCCTGAGGTTGATCAAGCGTCACAGGAAATTGCCATGAACGTGAAAACGGGTAAATGCCTCGTTGGCTTTAAGGACCGTTCTCCTGACCGTCAGGGAGAGGCTTTATTAAAGCATGAGCTTTCCATAAACATTCTTCTTGAAATGATGTTCGGTCCAAGCTCGGAGAATTATGAAACACTGTACGAAGAAGGCCTGATTGATGACACCTTCTCCTTTGATTATTCGGGAGAGCTTGGCTTTGGATTTTCTGTTATCGGCGGGGATACATCAAAACCCGATGAACTGTCAGATCGGATCAAATCCATGGTGGAGGAATTCGTGAAACGTGAGCTGCATGAAGAGACGATGGAAAGCATCAGAAAGAAAAAAATCGGCTACTTCCTGAAGTCCCTTAATTCTCCTGAATATATTGCCAACCAGTTTACCCGTTATCAATTTAATGATATGAACCTGTTTGATGTGATCCCTACACTGGAGTCTATTACAATTGAGGATTTAAATGCAGCCATGGCCGAACATTTTAAAACGGATACCCAGTACAGCAAGTGTCTTGTCAAGCCAAAAGGGGACAGCTGATGTGCCTTTAGCATTTGTAACCGGGGCAAGCGGAGCAATTGGCCAGGCGATTGCGGTGACGCTTGCCCAAAAAGGGTATTCCCTTGTACTTCACTATAACAGGAATAAAGAAGGAGCTTTGAAAACAGCTGAGCGGGCTGTGCTGGCCGGGGGGAGCGAGCCTGTACTTATCCAGGGAGACCTGACCGAACCTGAATCTTTGAGGGACATTTCGGAAAAAGTACGGGGAACGCCTGACGTCATTGTCCACAACAGCGGGAAAAGCTATACCGGCCTTGTTCAGGACTTTGGCCAAAAGGACTTGGAACAGGCACTGCAGCTTGGTCTTATTGCCCCCTATCAGATCACAAATGCATTTTTGCCGGGCATGCTGAGCCGAAAGTCAGGAAAAATCATTGTCATTTCCTCCGTCTGGGGACTGACAGGTGCTTCCTGTGAGGTGCTGTACTCCATGATTAAAGGCGGACTCAATTCATACGTTAAAGCACTGGCAAAAGAACTGGGGCCTTCCGGCATACAGGTTAACGGCGTGGCTCCCGGTCTGATCAGCACAGCGATGAACGATGGCCTCACACAAGAAGAGTCTGCAGCACTTGTGGAGGATATTCCGGCCGGGCGCCCGGGAACGCCTGAAGAAGTAGCTGAAGCCGTATCCTACCTGGCGTCCCCCGGTGCTGCTTATGTAAGCGGCCATATCCTGAGTGTGAACGGCGCATGGCACTGTTAAAGATTCTCCCTTTATGTATAGTTCTTCTTCACCTAAGAAAAACTATAGGAGAAATAAATAAAGGGAGGGTACACCATGAGTGTCTTAGACAACTGGGATCAATGGAAACACTTTTTAGGTGATCGTTTGGAGCAGGGTAAACACGAAGGGATGAACAATCAGGTCGTTTCTGAAGTGGCTTATCAAGTCGGAGAGTACCTGGCTGAACAAGTCGAGCCTAAAAACGAGCAGGAAGCTGTTCTTGCAGATATGTGGCGCGTTGCCTCTGAAGAAGAGCAGCATGCGATTGCCAACATGATGGTAAAACTTGTACAGGAAAAATAATCGTACAAATGGTGTCGCCTCCAGGCGGCACTTTTGTCGTTTTACCTGTTTTTTTTGTAAAAGGGGTACTCTGTGAAAAAAATGTAGGTCTAAAGGTGAAACTTTCCAATGTACCTCTTTTAAAGATGAAAAAAATACTTTATGATAATAGAATGAAAGCTCAGATTTTTGAGGAGCGCAGATGAGAGGAGCACATGCATGGAAAAAAAAGAGTGGTACCTCGAATATCAAATACATGAAAACCGCCCCGGTCTGTTAGGGGAGATTGCTTCTCTTCTCGGGATGCTCCGTATCAATATTGTGACGATTAACGGCGTTGAGCACAGAAGACGGGGCATGCTGATCCGCAGTGAAAGTGACGAAGCCATCCAGCGGCTGAAATTCATTCTTGAAACAATGGATATTATTACCCTCAGAAAGATCCGTGAACCTAAACTCAGAGACCGCCTGGCCGTGCGCCACGGCCGGTATATTGAACGTGATGAAGATGAAAAGAAAACGTTTCGCTTCGTCCGGGATGAGCTTGGTGTCCTTGTGGATTTTATGGCGGAATTGTTTAAAAAAGACGGACACCGGCTGGTCGGTATCAGAGGGATGCCGCGAGTGGGAAAAACCGAGTCGGTGGTTGCTGCGAGTGTTTGTGCCAGCAAACGCTGGTCCTTTCTTTCATCCACCCTTTTAAGGCAGACCATCCGTAGCCAGCTGGCTGACGATGAGTTTTCCGAAAATCATATCTATATTATTGACGGTATTGTCTCCACCATGAGGGCCTCTGAAAAGCACCGTATGCTTGTTTCTGAAATTATGCGGCTGCCTGCCACAAAAGTAGTTGAACACCCGGATATCTTTGTCAGGGAAACAGAGTATTCACTCGAGGATTTTGATTATATTATTGAACTAAGAAGCGATGAATCTGAAGAAATTACATATGACGCTGTAGATTCCGGTTTTTCATCCTTTGATATCAGTTAGTATGGAAGGTGTTAGCATTGTCAGAATTAGGATTACGTCTTAAATCAGCCCGGGAAGAGCGCGGGCTTTCTCTTGAAGAAATGCAAGTTAGAACCAAAATTCAAAAACGCTATCTGATTGCCATTGAAGAAGGAGCATTTGACCGCCTGCCGGGGGAATTTTATGCAAGAGCCTTCGTGAAAAGCTACGCAGAATCAGTAGGGCTTGATCCGGAGCTTCTTTTTGACGAACACAAAGATGAACTGCCCCGGTCCAGAAAAGAACCAACCGAGCTGCCGCCCCGGGTGAGCCGGAAAAAAAGCACAGAAACAAAACCGGCACCGGTGAAAAAAAATTCAAGATTTTCATCGCTTATTTCGACCCTGGTCGTGGCATTTATTATCATCGTTTTTATTGTCGTACTCTGGCTTTTTAACCTGGACTTTGAAGATTCAGGTGCTGTTCCGCGGGACAGTGAGACACCTGGAGATTTTGATGAAAGCGGAGCTCCTGTTGATGAGGAGGAAGAGCCGGAAACCGGTGTGGAATCTCAGGAAGATGGAACTGAAGAAGACGAAGAGGAAGCCGAGTCTGAGCCGGATCCTCAGGAAGAGGAGCTTGAGATCACTGAAGGAAGCATTAATGGTAATCAGTCTGAATTATTTGTGTCCGGTTCAGGGGAATATGAGGTACTTCTGGAATTCACGGCAAACAGCTGGACTGTTGTACAAATAGACGGAGAAGAAGTGGATCAGAGTACCTACAGCAGCGGTGATGACCTTTCTTATGAACTGAGCGCCGGACAGGAACTCTTCATTTATACAGGTAATGCCTACGGTATTGATCTCACGATTAATGATGAACCGGTAGAGTTTCCCCAGGAACGTGATGTACAGCGCCTGACAATCTCATTCGAGGATGAATAAAACAATTTTGCTGCTCCTTTGTGAGCAGCGTTTTGTTTTTCCGAAGTATTATTCGCATTCCTTGGTTTAGTTTGGTAAAATTGAAAAAGATTCTAGAGGTGGAAACCAGGAAGTTGATTGCCAGTTTTACAAAGGAGGCTCAACATGAACGTACCAAATCAAATAACAATCTCCAGAATTTTTCTGATTCCTTTATTTATGATCTTCCTGCTCATTCCCTTTGACTGGGGTGTATGGTATATCCTCGGAGCAGAAATTCCAGTAAGTCACTTTGTGGCCGCCCTCATCTTTATCATCGCAGCATCAACAGACTGGCTGGATGGCTACTATGCACGGAAATTTAACCTTGTAACCAATATGGGGAAATTTTTAGATCCATTGGCAGACAAGCTGTTAATCACTGCAGCATTTGTTTCACTTGTTGAATTGGGGATGTTTCCTGCTTGGGCAGCGATCCTGATTTTAAGCCGTGAATTTGCTGTTACAGGTCTCAGACTCGTTGCAGCAGCGGACGGGGATGTTATTGCTGCAAGTAACTGGGGAAAGTGGAAGACAGTGAGCCAGATCGTCGCTGCATCAGCAATTATGCTACATAATATGATTTTTGAAGCGCTCAACATCCCATTTGATACAATTATGATCTATATTGCCGTCATTTTAACCGTCTTTTCCGGTTGGGATTATTTTGTAAAAAACAAACATGTGTTATCAAAATCCACATAATAAAGCAGGAGGAACTGAATGAATGCAGAAGTGATTGCTGTTGGTTCAGAACTATTGCTCGGTCAAATTACCAATTCAAACGCCCGTTTTCTGTCTGAAAAAATGACAGGCCTTGGCATCAACGTGTATTACCATACCACTGTAGGCGATAACCGGGAACGTCTTACTGAAGCGATCCGGGTCGCCAGCGGGCGGGCGGATCTGGTAATCATGACAGGAGGTCTCGGCCCGACGAAAGACGACCTGACCAAAGAAACTTTAGCAGAGTACCTTGATAAAGAGCTCGTTATAGATGGACAGACTTTAGATGTGATTACCCGTTTTTTTGAAAAGCGCAGGCAGCCTATGACAGCGAACAATAAAAAACAGGCTCAGGTGATCAAAGGATCCCATGTCTTTAAAAATAATCACGGACTTGCCTGTGGCATGGTGACCGATACAACTCCTTCATTTCTCCTTCTTCCGGGCCCGCCAAAAGAAATGTATCCGATGGTGGAAGAAGAAGTGATTCCCTATTTAGCAGGAAAGGGAGGCTCCGGGGTTGAGATTACCTCGAGGGTATTACGGTTCTTCGGAATCGGCGAGTCTGCACTTGCGGATATGTTTGACGATCTTATCGAGAATCAGGAAAATCCTACCATTGCCCCCCTTGCTTCAGGCGGGGAAGTGACCCTGAGGCTGACGGCTAAAGGAGCCAGTCTGTCAAATAAAAAAGCTCTTGATGAACTGGAATCAACGATCCTTTCTTCTGTGAACGACTTTTTTTACGGTTATGGAAACGATCCCCTTTCAAAGGTAGCTGCAGAGAAGCTTAAATCAAGCAACATGACCATTGCATCTGCCGAAAGTCTGACCGGGGGATTGTTTGGTGAATGGATGACAGAGCATTCCGGGGCTTCTTCCTTTTATAATGGCGGCGTAATTTGTTATGATGCTAAAGTGAAACAAAACGTCCTCAATGTAAAAGAGGAGACCGTCCGTAACTATGGTACTGTGAGTGCTGAATGTGCAGAAGAGCTTGCTGTAAATGTAAAAGCAGTTCTCGGTTCAGACATCGGGATCAGTTTCACAGGTGTAGCCGGCCCCCATTCCCTGGAAAACAAGGAACCGGGAATCGTGTTTTTAGGTATCTCTACTCCGTCAGGCACGAAAAGTTACCCTCTGAACCTTGCGGGGAGCCGTGCCCAGATCCGTGAACGGGCAGCCATGTACGGATGTTTTTACTTACTTAGAGAATTGAACTAATGAAAGAGTTAAAGGTGGATGAGAAGTATATGAAATTCGAAGATTTTCAAATATCTGAGCCGATTAGAAAAGCGATTAAAGATATGGGCTTTGAAGCTCCGTCCCCGATACAGGAAAAAGTCATTCCTGTTATCCTTGATGGCAACGATGTCATAGGTCAGGCTCAGACGGGAACGGGTAAAACTGCGGCTTTTGGTATTCCATTAATTGAAAAAGTTACACCTGCGAATCACGTACAGGCTATTATTCTCACGCCGACAAGAGAGCTTGCCATTCAGGTTGCAGGAGAACTGCAGAAGCTTTCAAAACATAAACAGGTCAGGACTCTTCCAATTTACGGAGGGCAGTCAATCGGACACCAGATTAAAGCTCTTAAACGAGGCGTTCATGTCGTTGTCGGAACCCCGGGACGGGTTCTTGACCACCTCAACCGTAAAACGCTGAAGCTCTCCGACATTCATACATTTATTCTGGATGAAGCAGATGAAATGCTTGACATGGGCTTTATTGAAGACATTGAAAAAGTGCTTAAAATGGTAAACAGAGACCGGCAGATGATGCTTTTCTCTGCTACGATGCCGCCTCCGATCCGTAAGCTTTCAAACAAGTATATGAACCAGCCAAAGCAGGTGACGATCAGCAAGGGGGAAGTGACGGCTCCTTCCATTTCACAGGTTTACTATAAGGTTCTTGAAAAAAACAAGCTCGAATCTCTCTGCCGTGTTATCGACAGTGAACACATCGAACTCGGGATTATCTTCTGCCGCACCAAAAAAGGTGTAGCCGAGCTCACTGAGGCTCTCCAGGCGAGAGGGTATATGGCAGACGGCCTTCACGGTGATCTGACACAGTCCCAGCGAGACGGGGTTATGCGTAAATTCAGAGACTCAAACATTGAGTTTCTTGTGGCAACAGACGTTGCAGCGCGGGGTCTTGATGTTGAAAACGTCTCACATGTTATTAACTATGATATCCCGCAGGATCCTGAAAGCTATGTTCACCGTATCGGACGTACCGGCCGTGCCGGCAGGGAAGGACTTGCTTTAACTCTCGTAACACCGAGAGAGATGAAGCACCTTCGTTCAATCGAACTGGAGATTAAAATGACGATTCCATCCCAGAACCTTCCTTCAATTGAAGAAGTAGTGGAAAAACAGCAGGAATCTTGGAAGAAACAGATTATTGATCTGATGGAACAGCATGATGAAACGGATCTTTACGAATCAATCGTAACCGACCTTCTTCAGGAATATCCTGCTGAAAAAGTTGTCACCTCCCTGTTTAAACTCGCTTTTTACGGCCATGATAACCTGTCCGATGAAACCTATAACTTCGGTGATACAGGTGCACAAAAAGGAATGACGCGTTTCTTTATAAATGTAGGGCGCAACGTTGATCTTACTCCGAAGAAGCTTGTTGAAGAAGTAGCTGACCTGGCAGGAATTCCCGGACGTACAATCGGGAAGATCGATATTTTTGAAAACTTCACGTTCATTGAAGTTCCTGAAGAAGCGGCCCCGTTTGTATATGAAGCAATTAAGTATTCCCGTCTGAACGGAGCACGAGTAAATCTAGAACCAGCCAAACCGCGTCCAAAACGACGCTGATGACATGAGAAGCTGTTCCAAAACCCTTTGGAACAGCTTCCTGTTTTTTTGTTCCGGAGCGACCCCGCAGGGTGCAAATGCTGCTTTATGAATAAACAGCAGGCTGAGTATACTCCTGAACCGCCCGCGGAAAGTGAAATGAGTGCAAATCAACACCTGAATTTAAAGAAGCCTGTTAGCAAAAAAGGGACTTTTATCAGTGGCCTCCTCACGGGCGAGGAGGTTTGCCCGCACCACCGAGGAAAGCATAGGGCACGCAGGCTTTATCTGCTAGTACCGGGTTAATAAGAAAATATCAACAACACAAACTTGTTTAGTTACTTTTCTGATAAAAATAGTCGGAAATAGTTCCAAATCGATTCCGTCTCCCTTATACTGGTTACAAGAACATTTCGTAAAGGGGAGTCGGGTATGAAGATCTGGATTATAACAGGCACCTCCCTCATGATTATTTTCGCATCTGCATCTGTATACTGGCATCTTACTGGTGCTCCTTGGACCCATTCCGCAGCCAAAAACCATGCGTCCTCTTTTATAGCAACTGAATACAGTCTTGAGGAAGACAGTCTCACACCGGTATCTTCTTTATATTCAAGGAGCCAGGGGCGATATGCGGTAAAATTAAAAGATCAAAATGACAATGTGTATGAAGCAGCAGTGAGAATGGAGAGTCCGACAAAAGCCGGGCTGACATTTGATGTAACGGGACAGTATGACTCCTTTGGAACGGCCTACTGTCACTAAATGAAAACTGCCGGAATTATTCTGTTCCCCGTTATCCGGGCTTCTTTTGAAGTCAGAGGGTAATGGGGAAAATTATACAAGAGCAGCTTGTGCGCGAACAGCGAGGGTAACCGCATGTTTTATATATAAATCTCCTGATCTAAAAAAATGCGAACGAATGTTTGCAAAAAGCTTGGCAAATATCTCAAAAGAAGTTAAAATAGGATTATGAACTGAAACGGCTCGACAGATTGTAGAGAGCCAAAAGGAGAGGTTAGAATGTCAGACCGCAAACAAGCGTTGGATATGGCCCTGCGCCAGATTGAAAAACAGTTTGGTAAAGGCTCGATCATGAAATTAGGGGAACAGGCAGAACAGCGGGTTTCCACTGTATCCAGTGGTACACTTGCATTAGATATAGCTCTTGGGGTAGGCGGCTACCCGAAAGGAAGAGTAGTAGAAATTTACGGACCGGAATCATCAGGTAAAACAACGGTTGCTCTTCATGCGATTGCAGAGATTCAGCGTCAGGGAGGACAGGCTGCCTTTATTGATGCGGAGCATGCACTCGATCCGATTTACGCTCAAAATCTTGGCGTTAATATCGATGAGCTTCTTCTTTCACAACCGGATACAGGTGAGCAGGCTCTTGAAATCGCTGAAGCACTTGTCCGGAGCGGCGCGGTTGATATGATCGTTGTCGACTCAGTTGCGGCACTTGTTCCGAAAGCAGAGATTGAAGGTGAGATGGGAGACAGCCACGTTGGTCTTCAGGCACGTCTTATGTCCCAGGCTCTCCGAAAGCTTTCCGGAGCGGTTAACAAATCCAAAACCATCGCCGTGTTTATTAACCAGATCCGTGAAAAAGTCGGTGTTATGTTCGGTAACCCTGAAACGACGCCAGGCGGACGTGCCCTGAAATTTTACTCGTCCGTAAGACTGGAAGTCCGTCGTGCAGAGGCGTTAAAGCAAGGGAACGACATGGTCGGGAATAAAACGAAAATCAAGATTGTTAAGAATAAAGTAGCGCCTCCGTTCAGAACTGCTGAAGTAGACATTATGTACGGCGAAGGAATTTCCAGGGAAGGTTCGATTCTTGACATCGGGTCTGATCTTGACATCGTTCAAAAGAGTGGTGCCTGGTATTCCTATAACGAGGACCGACTGGGCCAGGGACGTGAAAATGCAAAACAGTTCCTGAAGGAAAACTCTGATATTACGGAAATCATTGAAAACCGTATCCGCGAGTATCATGGTTTACTTGAACCTCAGGAAGTACCACCCGGGGAAGCTGATTTCGAAGGAGAAAAAGAAGATCTTCCGCTCGATTTGAAGTAATTTCAATGAACCGGTACTGCCGGATTTCTTAAAGAGGCTGACTGAGAAGGGAAAAAGACCTTCTTCAGACAGCCTTTTTACATACCCGGCTTTACATTCCCCCTATGATAAAGGTCAATGGAAATTTATTAAATGGAGAGAATCCGCCACGACCCTGTGGGGACAGCGTGTTCCCGAAAGACTCAGAGACTGTCCGCGGAAAGTATACTAACCAGAACCAAAGCCAAAGTTAACTGAGTCAGAAATTTAAACGATCGTTTAAATTTTACGAGGGGCAAGTTGACATATTTTCCATCAAAACCCAAGGATCTATGGGAAAGGAGCGGATATTTTCAACAGCCTTCGGTGAATAAATTCTTTGATAACCAATCCTACCAATGCTTGACAATGGCCGTTTTGGAACATACAATTAAAAAGAATACTGCCTTACCACATACTCAATTTGTTAAGTATTACCTGTGCTGGATGTGCGCTAATACCGAACCATTAAAAATGACACGTATCAACATCAAAAAACGAAACACAACAAGAATAGCATGAGGAGGTGAATCAGTCATGATTGACAACATTTTTGTTCTCATCCTCATTTTGCTAGTCACTGCAGCAATTAGTGTCGTCATCGGATACTTCGTACGTAAATCCATTGCAGAAGCCAAGATTTCCAGTGCGGAACAACTGGCAAAACAGACCATCGAAGAAGCAAAGCGAGAAGCGGAATCAAGCAAAAAAGAAGCGATTCTTGAAGCGAAAGATGAAGCTCATAAACTCCGTATCGAATCCGAGCGTGAAGCACGGGAACGCCGAAATGATATTTCGAAGACGGAAAACCGCTTAGTACAAAAAGAAGAAGTATTAGACCGTAAAAGTGAAACCTTGGACAAAAAAGAAGATTCTTTGGAAAAACGCGAAGAAGAGCTGGTCAGACGCCAGCAGAATATCGACGAGATGAATAGCAAAGTTGAGGAGTTGCTTCAAAAGCAACAGGATGAACTCGCAAGGATTTCAGGCTTCACAAAAGATGAAGCCAGAGATATTATCATGAAGTCCGTTGAAGATGAATTAAGCCATGAAAAAGCGATTATGATCAAAGAGGCAGTCACCAATGCCAAAAATGAAGCTGATAAAAAAGCAAAAGAAATTCTTTCGGTGGCGATTCAGCGTTGTGCAGCAGACCATGTAGCAGAAACAACTGTAAGTGTGGTTTCCCTGCCAAACGATGAAATGAAAGGGCGAATTATCGGCCGTGAAGGACGGAACATCCGTGCTCTCGAAACACTGACCGGTATTGACCTGATCATTGATGATACACCGGAAGCCGTTATTTTGTCAGGCTTTGATCCAATCCGCCGTGAAATCGCAAAAACGACTCTTGAAAAACTCGTTCAGGACGGACGTATTCACCCTGCCCGTATTGAGGAAATGGTGGAGAAATCCCGCCGCGAAGTAGATGAGCTGATTCGGGAGTACGGTGAACAAACCACCTTTGAAGTTGGTATCCACGGACTCCATCCGGACCTCATTAAAATCCTTGGACGTCTTAAATTCCGTACAAGTTACGGACAGAACGTTCTCAAGCATTCAATGGAGGTTTCCTACCTTACAGGCTTAATGGCCAGTGAGCTTGGAGAAGACGTGACACTGGCGAAACGGGCTGGATTGCTGCACGATATCGGAAAAGCGATTGACCATGAAGTTGAGGGAAGCCACGTTGAAATCGGGGTGGAACTCGGCACGAAATACAAAGAACATCCAGTTGTCATTAACAGTATTGCATCGCATCACGGAGATACGGAACCGACGTCTGTTATTGCTTCCCTTGTGGCGGCAGCTGATGCTTTATCAGCAGCCAGACCAGGAGCAAGACGCGAGACGCTTGAGACGTATATTAAACGCCTTGAAAAACTTGAAGAGATCTCCGAATCCTTTGAGGGTGTTGAAAAAACCTTTGCCATACAGGCAGGACGGGAAGTTCGTATCATGGTCAGACCTGATTCCATCAACGATGATGAATCTTACAAGCTGGCCAGAGAAATTACTAAAAAAATCGAAGACGAGCTCGATTATCCCGGCCACATTAAGGTGACCGTAATTCGTGAGACGAGGGCAGTTGAGTATGCAAAATAAAGTGGCTTTTGCCACTTTATTTTTATTATACGGACATTTTGAGGCCAAGACAGGCTATGATAGTAAAAAACGCAACAAGAATACAAAGGAGTTTTCGTGTTATGAAAGTATTGTTTATTGGAGACGTCGTCGGATCACCGGGAAGACATATGCTGAAGGAATATTTGAAAAAACTTAAGACAAAGTACCGTCCGGATGTCACGGTAGTCAATGGGGAAAATGCAGCAGCAGGAAAAGGGATTACTGAAAAGGTCTACCATGAAATCAAGGAAGCAGGAGCGGATATCGTCACGCTTGGAAACCATACATGGGATAAAAAAGAGATCTTTGACTTCATTGAAGATAAAGATGATATGATCAGACCTGCCAATTTCCCAAGAAGCAATCCCGGACGGGGGATTACATATAAAAAAGTGGGAGGGAACACCCTCGCTGTGATCAGCCTCCAGGGACGGACGTTTATGCCTCCTATTGACTGTCCCTTTGAACGGGCAGATGAACTTGTGGAAGAAGCCGCAGCAAACACACGGTTTATATTTGTTGATTTTCATGCTGAAGCCACAAGCGAAAAGCAGGCAATGGGCTGGTATCTGGATGGCAGGGCGTCTGTTGTAGCAGGTACGCACACTCATGTACAGACGGCAGATAACAGGGTGCTTCCTGAAGGTACAGGATTTATTACTGACGCAGGGATGACAGGACCTTATGACGGGATCCTTGGGGTTGAGAAAGAAGCTGTCCTTCATAAGTTCACAACAAACCTTCCAACGAGGTTTGAAGTTACGAAAGGGCGGGAACAGTTAAACGGAGTGTTCGTATCGCTAAATAAACAGACCGGTCATGCCGAATCCATCAAGCGGATCATGATTAACGAAGATCAGCCGTTTTTCGACTAAACTTCCTATGTACCGTCAATTCTTTCCGGAGGAATATATTTATAGGTTTTGAATATATACCAAATGAGGTAAATGAATGGGTATAGTGAAAAGTCTCCTGCAAACCGAATAACGAACATCATGATCACAGAGACAGAAGGATTTAGTTTTAAAATGGCAATATGTTCGTTATTTTCACTACTATCAATCAGTCCTATAAATCATCCTAAGGAGGTCCTAAAGTGGAAGTATTAAAAGTTTCAGCAAAATCCAACCCTAACTCTGTAGCCGGCGCTCTGGCAGGCGTGATCCGGGAACGGGGATCAGCCGAAATCCAGGCCATCGGAGCAGGTGCATTAAATCAATCGGTTAAAGCCATAGCCATTGCAAGAGGCTTCGTTGCTCCAAGTGGAATCGATCTAATCTGTATACCAGCCTTTACCGATATCCTGATTGACGGGGACGAACGGACAGCAATTAAGTTAATTATTGAACCTCGCTAAGAGTACAACTGCCTGACAGATGATGTCAGGCAGTTTTTTTATTTCCTGACAATCCTTCAATGTTCGACCGGAAGCCGTAAAAACCGACATCATTACCGATCACGGCATGATGTGCAGAACGATTTATACATTGGAAGGACGAGAGATTTTTATTTAAGAGAAATAAAAATGTGATACAATATAAGAAGTTTATGAAAGTATCCACTATTTTACAGGGATAAGTCTGTAACTCTACATATGTGGATTAAACGATACTGACTGGAACTGACCGAAGTCAGAAGACAGAAGACAGAAGACAACATGTGCGGCATAAAAAACTCAAAAACAAGGCTGCACGATGGCTTAATAAAAGACGGACGTTTTTAAAGGGGTGCAGGAAGATGATGAAACAATTATCTTGGAAAGTAGGCGGACAGCAGGGGGAAGGGATCGAGAGTACCGGAGAGATTTTCTCCATGGCTTTAAACCGCCTTGGTTATTATCTGTATGGCTACCGTCACTTTTCATCACGCATTAAAGGCGGCCACACGAATAATAAAATCCGTGTGAGCACGACACCAATGAACGCAATCAGTGATGATCTGAATATCCTTGTGGCATTCGATCAGGAGACGATCGACTTGAACCATCATGAGCTGGTTGATGGCGGTGTGATTATTGCTGACAGTAAATTTAACCCTTTGAAACCAGATGGGGCAAAAGCAAGCCTTTTTTCTATTCCATTTACAGAGATCGCCAACGAACTTGGTACTTCTCTTATGAAAAACATGGTGGCTGTGGGAGCTTCAAGTGCGCTTCTCGGAGTTAAGCCGGAAGACTTCTCAAGTGTAGTGAAACAAATTTTCTCCAGAAAAGGAGAAGCCGTAGTTGAAAAAAACATGCAGGCCATTAAGAAAGGCATGGATTATTTTAATAAAGAAGCAAAAGACGAGGCCCTGGATTTCCGTCTGGAACCGGTAGAAATGAAAGGACGTATGTTCATGATCGGCAACGATGCCATCGCTCTCGGAGCTCTGGCCGGAGGTGCCCGTTTTATGCCTGCATACCCGATTACTCCTGCGTCTGAAATCATGGAATACCTGATTAAAAAGCTGCCTGAGTATGGGGGTACCGTTATACAGACTGAAGATGAAATTGCCGCATGTACGATGGCGATCGGAGCCAACTACGCAGGGGTCCGATCCCTGACCGCCTCTGCAGGTCCGGGGTTGTCGCTTATGATGGAATCGATCGGCCTGTCCGGAATTACTGAAACTCCTCTTGTAATAGTAGATACCCAGCGGGGAGGACCAAGTACGGGGCTGCCCACGAAACAGGAACAATCCGATATTATGGCAATGATTTATGGGACTCATGGCGAGATTCCGAAAATCGTCATGGCACCTTCGACAGTAGAAGAAGCATTCTACGACACAATCGAAGCATTCAATCTGGCAGAAGAATACCAGTGCCCGGTTATTCTTGTGTCTGATCTGGCCCTCTCACTTGGGAAGCAGACCGTTGAACCTCTGGACTACGATAAAATCGAAATCCGCAGAGGGAAGTTTGATCCGTCGGAAGAGCTTCCGGAACTTGAGAAGAATGTTTACTACAAACGCTATGAAGAAGCGGAAGACGGCATTTCAAAACGTGTTATTCCGGGAATGAAAAACGCCATCCACCACGTGACAGGTGTAGAACATAACGAGCAGGGCAAACCTTCTGAAAGTCCTGATAACCGTAAGATCCAGATGGATAAAAGGCTCAGAAAGCTCGCCAATTTGGCTGAAAACTTTAAGACACCTGTATATAAAGATGAAAGACACGAAGAGGCAGATCTCCTTATTGTCGGGTTTAACTCAACCCGGGGAACCATTCAGGAAGTCATGCCCCGCCTGGAAAATGACGGATTAAAAGTGAATCATGCCCATGTCCGTCTTCTTCATCCTTTTCCGAAAGAACAAGTCAAAGAGATGATTGACCGGGCAAAGCAGGTTGTTGTGATCGAAAATAACGCAACAGGCCAGCTCGCCCAGCTCATCAAAATGGAAGTGGGCCAGGATAAACTTAAAACCCTGAATAAGTATGACGGCAATCCGTTCCTGCCGCAGGAAGTCTATCAATCATGCAAGGAGTTGTTATAGGATGGCAACATTTAAAGATTTCAGAAACAACGTTAAGCCAAACTGGTGTCCCGGATGCGGTGACTTTTCCGTTCAGGCAGCCATTCAGCGAGCGGCAGCAAGCGCAGGTCTGACACCTGAAAACCTGGCTGTTGTAAGTGGCATCGGCTGTTCCGGACGTATCAGCGGATACATTAACTCCTATGGCTTTCACGGTATTCACGGACGTTCTCTCCCGATCGCACAAGGTGTAAAAATGGCGAACCGTGAATTAACGGTCATTGCATCCGGTGGGGATGGCGACGGTTTTGCCATAGGTATGGGTCATACGATTCATGCAATCAGGAGAAATATCGATGTTACCTACATCGTAATGGATAACCAGATTTACGGTCTTACAAAAGGTCAGACATCCCCGCGAAGTGACATGGGATTCAAAACGAAAAGTACACCGGGCGGTTCAATTGAGTCGGCATTGAATGTGATGGAAATGGCGTTATCTGCCGGCGGAACCTTCGTTGCGCAGAGCTTCTCCACGGATTTAAAGGAGCTCACCTCCATTATCGAACAAGGGATCGCACATAAAGGCTTTTCGTTAATTAATGTATTCAGCCCGTGTGTGACATTCAATAAAGTGAATACTTACGACTGGTTTAAAGAAAACATTACGAAGCTTTCAACAATTGAGGGGTACGACCCCTCCGACCGCGGGATGGCAATGAATACACTCATGAAACATAACGGCCTGGTGACGGGACTGATCTACCAGAATAAAGAGAAGCCTTCCTATGAACAGCTGGTGGATGGCTTTAAAGATGAAGCACTTGCAAGTCAGCCTTTGGAGCTTAAAAAAGATAAATTCGACCAGCTTGTCAATGAATTTATGTAGACACAAAACAAGACGCCTGTTTGTTTAAAGGCGTCTTTCTTTTGTCTGAAAAGCCGGATAAAAGGGTACTATTTTACAAAATCTAGTATGTATCAAAAATAATTTCAAAGAAATTTTTCAGCGCGTTCAAGTGTCCATGTCTGGCGGACAGTTCTGTTTACGCGTTCAGACGGGCCGTGATAAAATGAACGTGATATAAAGTGAATAAGAGGGGTGTAGATGTTATGGAAGGAACAATGAAAGCAATTGTAAAACCGGAAAGAGCCCCTGGGGCGAAACTTGATACGGTTTTGATCCCGACAATAAATGATAGTGAAGTACTGATACAAGTAAAGGCAACGTCCATATGCGGTACAGATGTTCATATATATGCATGGGATGAATGGTCACAGAGCCGGGTAAATCCACCTTACGTCTTCGGTCATGAGTTTGCCGGCGTCGTTGTTGAAAAAGGCAGCAATGTAACAAATGTAGAAGTTGGAGACCACGTAAGTGCTGAAACCCACATTGTTTGTGGTGAATGCAAACAGTGTCTTACGGGTCAGGCACATATCTGTGCAAACACCCAGATTATCGGAGTTGACAGAGACGGCTGTTTTGCAGAATATGTAGCACTTCCGGCTGTGAATCTGTGGAAAAACGATCCTGAGCTTCCTTTTGATGTTGCCAGTGTACAGGAGCCCTTCGGAAACGGTGTACATACTGTTTTAGCAGGAGATGTTGCCGGGAAAACCGTTGCTGTCATTGGCTGCGGACCGATTGGTATTATGGCGGTAGGTGTGGCAAAGGCATGTGGTGCCTCCCAGGTTATTGCCTTTGATTTAAACGAATACCGGCTCGATCTTGCCACAAAAATGGGGGCCACAGCCGTTGTAAACTCCATGAATGAAGATCCACTGGAGGTTGTAAACCGGCTCACCGGCGGAGAAGGTGTCGACGTTGTCTGTGAAATGAGCGGACATCCTATCGCCATGAATCAGGGGTTTAAAATGGTTACCAACGGCGGGCGCGTTTCGATTCTCAGCCTTCCGGTACGCCCTGTAGAAATTGATGTAACAAATGATATTGTCTTCAAGGGTATTACAGTTCAGGGGATTACAGGACGAAAAATGTATGAAACGTGGCAGCAGGTTTCCGGTCTGTTAAGCTCCGGTCAAGTAGATGTAAAACCGATGATTACGCACCATTTCCCTCTCGAAGAATTCGAAAAAGGATTTAACCTTATGATTGAAGGAAAATGCGGGAAAGTCGTACTTCACCCTTAGAACACGGTAATAATGAAGGAATCTGATACACTAAATGGAGGGGTTTTTGTGAAGGGATTTGAATATTTACAAGAAGAGCTCGATTCAATGAAAGCAGAGGGTGTTTTCCGCTCCCTGGTGCCGCTTGAGTCCGATCAGGGGGCAAAAGTGGTGATTAATGGGAAAGAAGTCATTCAGCTTTCTTCCAACAACTATCTTGGTCTTACCACACACCCGAAGATGAAGCAGGCAGCGATTGAAGCCGTTGAGAAATACGGAGCAGGGACCGGTTCTGTCCGAACAATCGCAGGAACTTTTTCACTTCACGAGGAATTTGAGAAAAAGCTTGCAGAATTTAAGCACACTGAAGCGACACTCGTACTGCAATCAGGCTTTACAGCAAATCAGGCGATTTTAAGCTCCATTCTTACAAAAGAGGATGTTGTTATTTCCGATGAGCTGAACCACGCTTCGATTATTGACGGCATTCGTCTGACGAAAGCTGCCCGTAAGATTTACAAACACGTAGACCTTAAAAGTCTGGAGGAAGCGTTGAAAGAGAGCGGCGACTACCGTAAGCGCCTTGTTGTTACTGACGGCGTTTTCAGTATGGACGGGAACATTGCTCCTCTACCGGAAATTGTTGAGCTTTGTGAAAAATACGACGCTCTTGTTATGGTTGATGATGCCCACGCAAGTGGTGTTCTGGGCCGGAACGGACGGGGCACAGTGGACCATTTTGACCTGAACGGCCGCGTTCACATCCAGGTAGGTACGTTAAGTAAAGCGATTGGTGTCCTTGGAGGATATGTGGCAAGTACCCAGTCTGTCCGAGACTACCTCATTCACAAAGGGCGTCCATTCTTATTCAGCACATCCCATCCTCCAGCGGTAACTGCGGCATGCTCAGCGGCAATTGATGTCCTGCTTGAAGAGCCGGAGCTGATTGACCGTCTGTGGGAAAACACGAAGTTCTTTAAAAAAGGTCTTCAGAATCTTGGCTTTGATACAGGAAGAAGTGATACTCCTGTTACACCAGTTGTTGTCGGCGATGAAGCAAAAGCTCACCAGCTGTCAGACAAGCTCCTTGAATACGGCGTATTTGCACAGGGAATTGCATTCCCGACCGTTGCAAAAGGCCAGGCACGCGTTCGTACAATCGTAACTGCGGAGCACACCAAGGAAGTATTACAGGAAGCTCTCGATGCATTTGAAAAAGCAGGGAAAGAATTAAATATCATCTAATATTAAAACCCGGACATAGGCGAGCTTCCCTTGTCCGGGTTTATTTGTGTCTCGTTTTTAATCAACCATAATAATATTATGTAACCAACGCAGGATCAGAAGAGTGAAATCTCCCAAGCCATCAGGTTAATCGTATCGTCTTGCTCCGAGATAATTTTCCGAGAAGAATTCATCGTATTCAAGGTGACGCGTTGTCACCCCTGAAGACGCGCTCGCAAACAAGGCAAGGTCATGGCCTGTATAAAGAGCAGCCAGGTAACTGTTTGTTCCTTCAAAAAACAGAACATCCCCGATTTCAAGGTCATCCCTCTCCACGGGGGAACCGCTGTTCCACTGATCTTCAGCCCTCTGCGGCAGTGTTATTCCAAGACTTTTCCTGTATACATGCCGGACAAAACCCGGTGTCGTAAAGTCTTCACTGAACAGGTGGGAAGCTGCTTCTTGCACGACGGGGTGCTCATGATTGAGACTCATATCATCGTAGCGTCTGATACCGGTAAATGCATCGTCCCAGTATTCATTCAGGTATGAAACCTGTGTCATTCCTTCAGTGCGGCTCGCATGAATCATAAAATTCCCTCCTGCATAGATGCCTGTATGGTTAACGTCCCAATCACTGCGCGGGTCGTCTTCATCCCCATCAGCACCCGCAAAGAACAGAACATCCCCAGGTTTAAGGTCTTTTTTGTCAATTTCTTCACCAAGCTCGTATTGGTCTTTCGTCACTCTTGGCAAGTAAATGTCTGAGCTTTCCCTGAAAACATCCTGTATGAAAAAAGAGCAGTCAAACCCATTCAGCGTATTCCCTCCAAAAATATAGGGCGTATCCAGGTACTGGACAGCTTCTCTCACAGCTGGATGGGAGTGTTCTGTATACGTACCTGGATGCAGGCCCTGCATTTCTTCTTTTGTAAGCCGTTTTCCCCCAATAAAATGCCTGCTCCAAAAGGTGTCTCTTGCAAGAGACACCTTTTCTACGCCGTTGGTGCTGGAAACGGTAAGAAACTCTCCGTTCCCCGTGTATATCCCGCTCATAACCGTTTCTGCTTCAAAAAACACGAGATCACCGGGATACAGGTCTTCTTTCTTTATTTCCTCTCCCAGGTCATGCTGGTGAGCGGCGATCCGGGGCATGCGTATTCCTGTTGATTCCTGGTACACATACTGGACAAATCCAGAAGAATTAAATCCTTCATCCGGATCGCGCCCCCCTGATAGAAAGGGGGTTCCAAGAAGGCTTTCGCCCGCTGCAAGAATGTTTTCAACATCGGGATCAAGGTCCCCGTAATCCCTTATCAAATCCCCGCTTCCGCCTGAAGCAGGCTCTGAAACATTATCATCAAACATCATCTCCCAGGGACGGAACAAAAGAACAATAAAGACAAAGATACCTGTCCAGAAAAGAAGCATCCACTTGTTACGTTTCAACCACCGAGACAAATAAATTCCCCCTTTACCGGTTTAATTGCTTTTTCTAAATGTGAAGTGAAAAAGCTTTATTACGCATTACTTTTAAATGTTTGAAAAGGGTGTATATCTTAACCTCGGTTGATGATTTCCGCTCATTGCGTTCTCTTTTAGAGCGATTCAGGATCATCCTTTGCATACATGCTTCTTCAAAACAAAACTTTAAGAATCATATTTATTTACTGGATCCTTTTAAATGAAAGGAGAATGCTGTTTCCACGCGCGGGAGCTGGAGCCGGGGGGAGGCTCCGAAATGAGAAAACATGAGATCACCGGCCACCGTGGAAATCGAGTGCATATAGACAGCATCGATATCTCCCCTTATTATCAATGTAAAACTAAAGAGCTCTTTAATTTGTCATTATTCTGTAAACTCCCTGCAGTGTAACAGTAATACCATATTTATGCAAAACAAGCGGATTACAGCGCGGAGTTACCAAAGAGTATTGTGAAACACCTGAAAACCCTTTATACTTATAGGTTGGAAGACTATTGCAGTATAAAGGGGTCGAGGGATCAATGAACGAAGAACAGCGAAAAAAACAAACCGTCAATGAGAAGGAGACTTATGCCGCGGACAAAAAATCCGGCCAGGAAAAGGATTTCTCTCAGTACTTTCAGACAACCTATGTCCCGCCAAACCTTAAGCAGGCTAAAAAGCGGGGAAAAGAAAACGTAGAAATTCATTACGATTTTGAAGTTCCTGAATCCATGCGTGAAATCGGCAAAGGCAAGAAGTTTCTCATCCGTACATACGGGTGTCAGATGAACGAACACGATTCCGAGAACATGGCCGGTATTTTACTTGATATGGGCTTTGAATCAACAGCCAGCACAGACGATGCTGATGTCATTCTTCTGAATACATGTGCGATCCGGGAAAATGCCGAGAACAAAGTGTTCGGTGAAATCGGTCACTTAAAAACGATGAAGCGTGAACGTCCTGAGCTCATCATCGGTGTGTGCGGATGTATGTCCCAGGAAGAAAGCGTCGTAAACAAAATCATGCAAAAGCACCAGCAGGTGGACCTTATCTTTGGTACCCACAACATCCACCGCCTTCCGCACCTCATGCGTGATGCCATTCTTTCCAAAGAGATGGTCATTGAAGTATGGTCTAAAGAAGGGGACATTATTGAAAGCATGCCCCGTGCACGGAAAGGCCAGATTCAGGGCTGGGTTAACATTATGTACGGCTGTGATAAATTCTGTACGTACTGTATTGTGCCTTATACAAGAGGAAAAGAGAGAAGCCGCCGTCCTGAAGACATAATCGAAGAGGTACGTCACCTTGCCCGTAACGGATACAAAGAAATTACCCTCCTTGGACAAAATGTAAATGCCTACGGCAAAGATCTCGCTGATATGAACTATGGTCTTGGAGATCTGATGGATGAAATCCGTAAGATTGACATTCCGAGGGTACGATTTACAACGAGTCACCCACGGGACTTTGATGATCATCTGATCGAAGTATTGGCAAAAGGCGGTAACCTGGTTGAACACATTCACTTACCGGTTCAAAGCGGAAACAACGAAGTTCTTAAACTCATGGCGCGTAAATATACCCGTGAAAGCTATATCGAGCTCGCCGGTAGAATTAAAAAAGCAATGCCCCATGCTTCGTTTACAACCGATATCATTGTCGGTTTCCCAAACGAAACGGAAGAACAGTTCGAAGATACACTTTCTCTTGTAAAAGAGATGGAGTACGACAGTTGCTTTACGTACATTTACTCTCCGCGTGACGGCACACCTGCGGCTAAAATGGAGGATAATGTTCCCCATGAAGTCAAGCGGGACCGCCTTCGCAGGCTCAATGAAATGGTAAACGACCTTTCAGCAAAGAAAAACAAAGCTGTTGAAGGGAAGATCATGGAAGTTCTCGTTGAAGGAGAAAGTAAAAAAGATCCGGAAGTCCTTGCAGGACGTACACGAACGAACCGCCTTGTAAACTTTAAAGCTCCTAAATCTTGCATCGGGGAGCTTATCCACGTTAAAATAACAGAAGCGAAAACCTGGTCTCTTAATGGTCAGGTAGTCGAAACAGCAGAGGTGAAATAGGATGGCACATACAAAAAAAGAAGTTATTGAAAAAGCGAAAGAACTTGCGAAAGTGATGGCAGAAACAGAAGAAGTTGATTTCTTCAAACGTGCTGAACTTCAAATCAATGAAAATCTCCGTGTTCAGGAAATTATCGGACAGATTAAAAAGCTCCAGAAAGAAGCCGTAAACCTGCAGCACTACAATAAAACTGAGGGATTAAAAGAAGTTGAAGCAAAAATTGACGCCCTTCAGGATGAACTTGACGAAATTCCGATTGTAAAAGAATTCAAGCAGTCCCAGACAGAAGTAAACGGTCTCCTGCAGCTTGTTTCTACTACGATCTCAAACAGCGTTACAGACGAAATTATTAAATCCACCGGTGGAGACGTATTGCAGGGAACTACAACAAAAAACCCGTTTAACTCCGGATGCTGATCATAAAAACCGCCTGAAAAGGCTGTCGAGAAAGTTTCTTTTCGACAGCCTTTTCTTTTTGAGATTTACGCTCATTGCAGCGCCGGTGAGCCTGCAGGTGGCTTATGCCTGTTTCTTCCTCTACCAGTAACACTACGCAGATACCGGCGTCGAAACAACTCGCAGCTTATCATTGTAGTAACCGCTCGTCGCCCGCTTCTGAATACTTTTATTTGGCTCTCATCAATGGTGAGGGCAATCTTTTTAACTGGGTTTTATTCCAGCCTGACCGCATGATAAGGTGGTTTTTTTGATTCCATAACAGAAAAGCCCAGCTGGACTGCCTTCTACAAAAAACAGAGACACCATTCCCGGTTTGGTATATTTCACGTACCGTACTCAATCATATATATGAAACACATAATTTCTCTTCTTCGAAATAAAACAAAATGCATGAACAAGCAAAACACCTCATATACATAATTGAACTTACTGTAAAGGTGGAGCGCAGTAGCAAAAAGCATCTGTTCACATAGGCTGAAGTAACGCAGTACAAAACTTTTTATCACACTGGTCAAATGTCCCGCATAGGATGCATATGAAACTGTCATGATTCCTAGGTTTTTGGATTGCCGAGAGTCAATTATTTGTTTGAGGAGGGAACGGCATGTCACTAAGCGACAAAGAGCTTAATTACAGAGAGATTATTACCAAGGCTGTGTGCGGAAAAGGAAGGAAGTTTTCTCAAGCAAGTCACAATATCAGTCCTACGCATAAGCCGACCAGCATTTTAGGGTGCTGGATCATCAACCACAAGTATGATGCAGAGAAAAAGGGAGACGCTATCGAAGTGAACGGGAAGTACGACATTAACATCTGGTATTCGTATGACAACAATACGAAAACAAATGTGGCTACTGAAACAGTTGCCTACACAGATGTAGTACCTCTGGCTTTACAGGATAAGAACGTCCTCTCTGAAGAGATGGAAGTGCTTGCCCGGGCGATACAGCAGCCGAATACATTGGAGGCCACAATTGCAGGCAATGCTACCGATGTAAACGTTCAGGTTGAAAGAGAATTCATGGTAGAGGTCATCGGGGAAACAAAAGTGTGTGTTTACTGCAATCCTGATTTTTCCGGCGACAGCTGGGATGAAAAAATCTGGGATTACGATGTAGAAGACGAGGCATTTGAAGATCTGGATCCTAACTTCCTGATGGGAGACCTAGAAGAATAAGAGTTTAGGGAAGAAGAAACCTCTTCTTCCTTATTTCTTTTTATCTGATTATCAGGGAGGGGTGCCATTGAACCGTCTTGAAGCATTTCAACTGGACGCCGGAGAGGAAAACCGGCGTTTTTTTCGTATGGAAGTAAGAAGTTTTGAATATGAGCCCGAGTCCGTTTCGATTACCTCCCCGTATCAGGAACGGCAGACAGTATCCGTTCATCAACTGAAAAATTATTATATGGGACAGGAAATGATCGATACCGCATTTCGGGCAGCCTACGCACAAAAGCTGCCCGGGTTTTATTGTAAACTTCAGCGGGAAGGAAAAAAGATTATCATTACTGACCTGAAAGAGAATACGACAACAATGTATAAAAGGAAGATAGTAAAGGAACCGGTCACGTTCGGGGCTGACGTTGAATATATGATTCTTTGCAAAAAAACCGGAATGTTTCAAAGTCTGATGATCAACCGTGATAAAGCAGAAGAGCATACAGACGGCGCTCTTATCCGAAAAGGACATACTTTTTATAAGCCTGTATTTGAACTCCATCCGGCACCAGGATTCAGCAGCGGGGAGCTGCATGAAAACCTCCTTACACTTTTTTCCCGGCAGGAAAAGAGGGTAGGGAACAGTTCCTATGAAACGATATCCACCTCCAATCCGAGGGACCGGTTTTTTCTCGGGGGGCATCTTCACTTTGGAAACCTCTGTCCATCCTTTAAAAAAACGAGCCAGCTGGATACACTTGTAGCACTGCCAATGTCACTGGTGGACGGGGCTGGGGGAAAGGAAAGAAGAAACTCTCGTTACGGAGGACTCGGAAATGTGAGGTCCAATTCATTTAACGGATTTGAGTACCGGACTCTTTCTTCATGGTACGGCCGGATTCCGGGAAGTCTGATGATGTTTAACTGGGTGGAGTGGGTGGTTAAGAATGAGCTTCTTCCTTATTTTGATATTCCGGATGCAGTTGTCCGTTCCTATCACAGCGGGGACTTAAATACAGCAGAGGGATTTGTGCAGAATGTATTTCAATCTCTTATCAAAAAGTTCCCTAAACCGGGGGACAAAAAAAAGATAGAAGACTTTTATTCCTGGGTGGCAAAGGCGCGTATTCCTCTCTCATGAACAGTCGTGCGTATGTTATAATAAACCGACGAATGATGCGAGCTGGAGGAAGATTATGTCGAAACAACAAACCCCGATGATAAAACAATACTTAAAGATAAAGGCAGAGTACGAGGATGCCTTTTTATTTTTCAGATTAGGTGATTTTTACGAGCTTTTCTTTGAAGATGCGGTAAAAGCGGCCAAAGAGCTGGAGATTACGCTGACAGCGAGAGGAAAAGGGGAAGATAAAATCCCTATGTGTGGTGTTCCTTACCATGCATGCTCAGGGTATATTACCCAGCTTATCGAGAAAGGCTATAAAGTAGCTATCTGTGAACAGACAGAAGACCCGGCCCAGGCAAAAGGGGTCGTCAAGCGGGAAGTTGTCCAGCTCATTACCCCGGGAACAGTAATGGAAGGGACAACAATACAAGAGAAAGAAAACAACTATCTTCTTTCTTTGTCTGAATTTGAAGGAGGCCAGTTCGGCCTGGCTGCCGCTGATTTAACAACAGGGGAGGTACGTGTCACCTGTACCGAATCGCTGGACGACGTGATTCATGAAGCAGCCTCCTACACACCAAAGGAAATTGTCATACCTCCTGCTTTTCCTGAAGAGAGACGAAAGCGTATTTCCCATATCCTTCATGTCACGTTTTCTGAAGAAAGCAGTACGGCAAGTGTTGGCGAAATGACACGTCTCGTTCACAATATTGAGGATGAAAAACATAGATTAACCGTTGTCAGACTATTAAACTATCTGTACAGAACAAAAAAGCGGTCACTTGACCATTTGCAGCCAGCCGCCTTTTATTTTGCAAAAGATTATATGAAGCTTGACGTACACTCCAAAAGAAACCTTGAGCTGACCGAGACGATCCGGGAAAAAAAGAAACACGGATCTCTTTTATGGCTGTTGGATAAAACCGTTACTGCCATGGGAGGAAGACTCCTTAAACAATGGATTGAGCGGCCCCTGCTTGATAAAAACCAGATCGAGAACCGCCTTGGCTTTGTAGAAGTATTAATGGACCGTTTTTTTGAGCGGGAAGAATTAAAAGAAAATCTCCGGGATGTTTATGATCTTGAACGTCTTTCCGGAAAGGTTTCGTTCGGCAATGTGAATGCCCGTGATCTGATTCAGCTGAAAAAATCACTGGAGCGGGTCCCGGCGATATTTGAAACCGTCCACCGTCTTGAGCACTCCTATGCTGATCAGTTAATGGCTGGTGTAGACCGCTGTACGGAACTTCAGCAGCTCCTGGAGAAGAGCCTCATGAACGAGCCTGGTATTTCCATAACCGAAGGGGGCATGATCCGGGACGGGTACAACAGTCAGCTTGATGAATACCGGGATGCCATGAAAAATGGAAAGTCATGGATTGCGGCTCTTGAACAGAAAGAGCGCCAGGAAACCGGAATTAAGTCGTTAAAAGTAGGATTTAATAAAGTTTTCGGATACTATATCGAAGTCACGAGAGCCAATGCCTCCTCCCTTCCGGAAGGGCGCTATGAGAGAAAGCAGACCCTTTCAAACGCAGAGCGGTTTATTACGCCTGAACTGAAAGAGAAAGAAGCATTGATCCTTGAAGCCGAAGAAAAGAGCGGAAAGCTTGAATATGAACTGTTTCTGTCTGTAAGAGAAGAGGTTAAAGGATATATTGCCAAGCTGCAGAAACTCGCAAAGGTCATTAGTACATTTGATGTGCTCCAAAGCTTTGCCGAAGTTAGCGAAGACAATCACTTTACCCGTCCGGACCTTAGCAGTGAAGGGACAGTAGACATAGTGGACGGACGTCACCCTGTGGTGGAAAAAGTCATAGACCAGGGCGATTACGTACCAAACGACATTAAACTGGACGAGCGAAGCGGGATGCTTTTAATTACCGGTCCGAATATGGCAGGTAAAAGTACGTATATGAGGCAGCTTGCCCTGTGTTCAGTCATGATGCAGATTGGATGCTACGTTCCTGCATCCAGAGCAACGCTCCCTGTGTTTGATCAGATCTTTACACGGATCGGAGCGGCCGATGACCTTGCTTCGGGCCAAAGTACGTTTATGGTTGAAATGATGGAAACAAAGCATGCTGTTTCAAAAGCCACGGATCAGAGTCTGATTCTCCTCGATGAGATCGGACGGGGGACGTCAACTTATGACGGAATGGCCCTGGCACAGGCGATAATGGAATATATTCATAATGAAATCGGTGCGAAGACTCTTTTCTCAACCCACTATCATGAACTGACTGCTCTCGAAAGTGAGCTTGATAAACTCAAGAATGTTCACGTTTCCGCTTCTGAAGAAGACGGTGAAGTCGTTTTTCTTCACAAAGTAGTAGACGGCTCCGCAGACCGGAGCTACGGCATTTATGTGGCACAGCTTGCAGAACTTCCGGAGAAACTCATCGAGAGGGCTAAAGTGATTCTTGAAGAGCTTGAAAACACAGACAATAAAGAGGCTTTACCTGAGAAAGTACCTGTTGCAGCAGGTATCCTGGAAACAGAAAGTGCCCCATTTTCCGTAAATGAAGATCAGGGTCAGCTGGCGTTGTTTGACAGTACGCTGTTTAAGGACGAAAAAAAGGCTGAAAAACGTAACAGGGAACTGTCGAAAAAAGAGAAGGACGTAATTAAGGAACTTGAATCCATGGACCTTTTGCACGTCACGCCATTTGAGGCGATTCAAGCCATTCATCAATTGCAGCAAAAGCTGAGGAAGTAACGAAGGGAGGAACCCGGAGATGGGAATCATTCGGAAGCTGGACGACCAGCTGTCCAACAAAATAGCGGCAGGGGAAGTGGTGGAACGTCCTGCATCTGTTGTAAAGGAACTGGTGGAAAACGCCATTGATGCAGACAGTACTCAGATCCGTGTTGACCTCTCTGAAGGTGGACTGGCTTCCATACGCGTGCTGGATAACGGGAAGGGCATAGAAGAAGATGACCTGGAAACGGCTTTTTTCAGGCATGCCACAAGTAAGATCAAAAATGACAGAGACCTCTTTCATATCTCAACTCTTGGATTTCGCGGAGAGGCACTTCCGAGTATTGCTTCAGTCAGCCATCTGACACTTACAACAAGTACGGGAGAAGGGGAAGGGCGGTTTATTTCCTTCCAGGGCGGTAAAACGACAGACAAAGGAAAAGCACCGGCAAGAAAAGGAACGGAAGTAACCGTTGAAAACTTATTTTTCAACACTCCTGCAAGACTTAAGTACCTGCGAACAATCCATACAGAACTGGGACATACAACAGATGTAATAAACCGCCTTGCCCTCGCACACCCGGGGATCAGCTTTGAGCTGTATCATAATGAGAAAACTCTTATAAAAACGAACGGAAACAATGACCGCCTCAGGGTAATTGCTTCGATCTACGGAACCGAAGTGGCAAAAAACATGCTTAAGATAGAGGCTTCCTCCCTGGACTTTTCCGTGGAAGGCTATATTGCGAAGCCTGAAATCACCAGGTCAAACCGGTCGTATATCTCTCTTTTAATCAATGGCCGTTTTGTAAAAAACTTTGCGGTTTCAAGAGCGATTCACGAAGGCTATCATACGCTTCTTCCTGTCGGGCGTCACCCTGTGGTTGTCCTGAGCGTCACGATGGATCCGATCCTTATTGATGTGAACGTCCATCCGTCAAAACTTGAAGTAAGGCTCAGTAAAGAGCAGGAGCTTACTGAACTGATTGCAGAAACAATTAAAGATACGTTTAAAAAAACCACTCTTATACCTGATGTTAAAAAGACACCTGCCCGTAAACAAAAAAGTGAACAAGTACCCCTGCGCTTTTCAGGAGCTGCGAAAAATCCGGTCATGAAAAGCCATCAGGAAGAGGTAAGCGATAAACCGGTTATCCGTAATGATGAAGAACCTAAGCCCGAGCCTGAAACAGAAACCTTGCTTGAGCCGTTGGAACCAAAAAGACAGGAACCTGAACCTCATCCTGCAGAGCCGCAGATCACCACTCCTGAAGTAAAAATACAGGCAGAACAGGTAAGAGAAACGGTGTCAGGGCATGCAGAGGAAACAAAAGCAAAAGAGGATGCCGACGGTCTCATGCCGACACTGTATCCGATCGGGCAGCTGCACGGCACATATATTATGGCCCAGAATGATGAGGGGCTTTATATTATTGACCAGCATGCCGCCCAGGAAAGGATTAAATATGAATACTTCCGGGAAAAAGTCGGGGAAGTGGACCCGAGGCTGCAGGATCTTCTCGTACCGCTTACGTTTGAATTCACACAAAAAGAAGAATCTCTGATTCTGGCAAACGAAGACAGCCTTCGTGCAGTGGGGGTCATTTTAGAGCCTTTTGGGCAGCGGACTTATCTACTCCGGGCTCATCCGGTATGGCTCCCAAAGGGAGAGGAAGAATCACTTCTTCGTGAAATGATTGATCTTGTGATTGACGGGAAGGCTGTGGATGTTGCCAAAATGCGGGAAGAAGCGGCCATCCTCATGTCTTGCAAGGCTGCGATTAAAGCGAACCGCTATTTAAGACAAGATGAGATGTACAAGCTTCTTGAGACATTGCGTACATGCGAAGAGCCTTATACATGTCCCCACGGAAGACCGATCGTTCTTCATTTTTCAACGTATGAAATGGAAAGAATGTTCAAGCGGATCATGTAAGAGAAAACCTGGAGAGAGTGGACAAATATGATCGTAACGACAGCGCCGAAAGCCACAGAAATCATGATTAAAAACGCATCTGAAGCAGCTCGCGTATTTGGTGCGGAATTCCGGCCGAGAGGGCGGAATTCTGTAAGTAACATGCTGAAAAAAGTCAATGAACCTGTCCTCATTGCAGAAGCGAACCGGCTTATTTATTACAAAGACCTGAATACAGAACCGTTTTTTTACCACCCAAACTCCGCCATGTTCAGGGCGAAGTCGTATTTAAAGACAAAAAAAGACCCTTTTATAAATGCATGCGGACTTAAAAACGGTATGAGTGTAGCGGATATGACCCTCGGACTTGGGAGTGATACAGTCCTCGCAAGTTTAGTTGTGGGGAAAACTGGGAAAGTTTTCGGTACAGAAGCAAATCCAGTCATCAGCTACATTTTAAAGGAGGGGCTTCGTACTTATCAGACCAATCATGATTTGATTAATCAAGCTATGCGGCGGATAAAGGTGATGAACCGGCATCACCTGGATTGGCTTGCTGAACAGCCGGATTCGAGTGTGGATGTCGTTTATTTTGATCCGATGTTTGAAGAGGATGTAAAAGGATCCCCGGGCATTCTTCCTTTGAAGCATCTTGCATTAAGTTCCCCGGCGGATGGATCGTCCTTTTTGAAAGTGCTGTCGGAGGCGAAAAGAGTTGCAAAGGTTCGCGTTGTATTAAAGGACCACTACCGCTCCCGGAGATTTGAGGAAGGTTCCTTTACTGTATCCGTACGCACCTCGGCAACTTATCATTTTGGGGTATGGGAAAAATCAAGAGATGGCATAATGGATTAACAGACGGGTGAAAAACATGGAAAAAAAAGAAGTAGTTGTTTTAGCAGGACCAACGGCTGTAGGAAAAACAGCCGCCAGCATCTCCCTTGCCAAGGCATTTAATGGAGAAATCATCAGTGGTGACTCCATGCAGATATACAAAGGGATGGATATTGGTACGGCAAAAATCACAGAAGAAGAAAAACAGGGAATAAAGCACCACCTGCTGGACTTTAAAGACCCCCGGGATTCTTTCTCTGTGCAGGAATTTCAGGAATGTGCCACCTGTTTGATTGATCACATTCACAGTAAGGGAAAAATCCCTTTTCTTGTTGGTGGAACAGGTCTTTATGTCAGTTCGGTCATTTACGGATATGAATTTTCGGATGTAAAAGAAGATGCAGGTTTTCGAGAACGGATGGAAGCGTTCGCCAGAAAACACGGGGCAGAGGCACTTCATGAGAAATTGAAAGATGAAGATCCCAAGAGTTATGAAGCGATTCATCCAAACAATGTCCGGAGAGTCATCAGAGCACTTGAAGTTTATGAGACAACCGGGGTTCCTTTCAGTGAACAAGGAACAGCACAAAAGGAATCTCCATATGATGTCACCCTCATCGGTCTTATGATGGAAAGAGAAAAGCTTTATGAGAGAATTGATTACCGGGTGGATCTGATGATGGAACAGGGACTTCTTGATGAAGTGAAGCGGCTTTATGACAGCGGAGTAAGAGACTGTCAGTCGGTCCAGGCAATCGGCTATAAAGAAATTTACGCATACCTGGAGGGGCGCATGACCCTTGAAGAAGCGGTGAGCGCACTTAAGCAGAATTCAAGACGTTACGCAAAGCGCCAGCTTACCTGGTTTCGTAATAAGATGGACATTACCTGGTTTGACATGACACACGACGCAGAGCAAAAGGTTCGCGAAATTCATGAATTTGTAGAAGGAAAGCTGATCTTAAACAGCGAATAAGATAATTATGTCAATTCAGGGAGGTCACGAGACGATGAAGACACAAACTGTAAACATTCAGGATCAGTTTTTAAACCAGCTGCGAAAAGAAAATATTCCGGTGACGGTTTTTTTACTAAACGGCTTTCAACTTAGAGGGTTTGTAAAGAGCTTTGATAATTTTACCGTCATTTTAGATACAGATGGAAAACAGCAGCTGGTGTATAAACATGCCATTTCCACTTTCTCTCCACAGCGGAATGTGCAGTTGAACCAGGAAGGCTAATCACGTCTCGTACCATCACTCAGGTTACGATACGAAAAAGAGGGGGTTGATCCATAAGGTTTTTAGCCTTAAGGATCAGCCCCCTGATTCTTTATCTCACAATCACGGTTTTGAAAATGTGTATGTTTCAAGGATTTCCTGCCTTTTTTCGTGTGAAAGAGGAGTCAGGTCCTTTAAGTTTTCTTTTTCTTCATCGATAAAACGTGTGAAGCTTTCAATCGGCTGGGTGGTGGCAAAAGCGAGCTCTTCTTTGAGTTCTTCAGGCATGGCTCCGTCAAGAAGCCTGTGCAGAATATACGTGTTTCTGAGAGCTCTACCGGAGAAACCCGGACCAAGACCTGCCCGGCGCATTTCCTGACGGATCATTTTTTGAACAGAAACATCAGTGAGCTTTTTCGGGGCGTCATCCTCGTAACTCCAGCGGTATGTCCCCCTCTGAAAGTCGAAACTCGCAAAAAACGGATCACGGGTCTGCCAGCGTGGTCTGACGGCCATGGGAACCGTTTGATAATATCTGTGCAGAAGACGTCTGTCATTACGCTGAAGGGTGATGGTTCTTGGTTTTCTCTTGCGGCTGAACAAATGGATAATACCGGTCTGAAAATGCACGTCTTTCATTGTGAGACCCGAGATTTCCTGAACCGTCAGGCCGTAGAACAGCATCAGGTGAATGATAGCCTGGTTGCGCTCCGAATAGAAATGTCTGTATTTCAGCTGATGATCGGTGAGTGCGTAATCACCTGGAATGATTTTAAGCAGCTTTTTTATCTGCCCGGTTTTAAGAAAATCCCCAGCCGCTTTTTTATGGTCGATCGTGTCTCTTTGAAGATATACATCAAAAGGTGTAACCTTCTTCGGACTGGGGTTTACAAATAGGCTGTGCTGCTTTAAAACGCTCAGAATTCTTTTTATTGTAAGGATGGAATAACGTTTTATTTTGCATAAGTATAGGTAGTAGGCATCAACGGTATCCGGCGAATAGGCTTCGCTGAAGGGGATTCCTTCCTTTTGGCACCATTCGTAGAACTGAATAAGATCATACCGGTATCTTTTTACTGTACTTTCTTGCTTTTCTGAACATTCAATTGACAAAAAAGGCTCAATAATCATTTCAGTTTTCAGAACAGTGGTCATGAAGTTTCCTCCCTTGGGTGATGTTTCCATTATTATAACAAACAGAGGGATGTATTGGTAAAATCTTCGACGTCATAGGCATTTGTCACGAACTGTATATTGCTGCGTATAGTAGTGGTAAGAGAAGTATCTAACCTTACACTATAGGGTGGTGACCCCTTTGAATCAGGCGGACAGCATGAGAAAAAAAGGGCAGATTAACATCGTGCTCAAAAAACAACAGCAGGAAACCACTCCTGTGCAGACAAAAACGTTTGAAAGCCAGGAACATGCCCCATTCAAACATGTGGAGAGAGCACTCGGTGAACTGGTCGGGCTTCATACGATGAAATCATTCATAAAAGAAGTGTATGCCTGGCTTTATTTAAATAAGCGGCGTGAGGAAATGGGTCTCATCCCGAACAAACAGACGCTTCATATGGTTTTCAAAGGAAACCCGGGTACGGGAAAAACAACGGTTGCAAGACTGGTAGCCACATTGTTCAGGGAGATGGGCGTGCTTGAAAAAGGGCATTTAATAGAAGCGGAACGAGCAGATCTTGTAGGAGAATATATTGGTCATACGGCACAAAAGACGAGGGATTTGATTAAAAAAGCCATGGGTGGGATACTGTTTGTGGATGAAGCCTATTCTCTTGCCCGGGGCGGAGAGAAGGACTTCGGAAAAGAAGCAATTGACACGCTTGTGAAAGCAATGGAAGATTCCCAGCATGATTTTGTCCTGATCCTTGCAGGTTATCCGAAAGAGATGGACCGTTTTTTATCTTTAAACCCGGGACTTCCCTCGCGTTTTCCCCTTAAAGTAACTTTTCCCAACTATAATGTGGAAGAGCTGATGACGATAGGGGAAAAAATGCTTGAAAAAAGACAGTACCGGCTCCATGATTCGGCAGCAGAGGAGCTTCAAAACATCCTTACACACGCCAAAGGACAGGATGTGGAGCATTTCAGTAACGGACGTTTTATACGAAATCTGATTGAAAGAGCAATCCGCTCCCAGGCAGTCCGTCTTCTTGAGGAAGAGAATTACGGCCGGGAAGCGCTCATGACACTTACTGCCCGTGATTTAAGAACAGCCTATCAAAAAACCAGTGAAGGTGAATAGAAAAGAGGGGTACCGTGACAGAAAGGGCGAAAATAGATTCAGAACAAGTCATCGTCGTTGGTGTAAAAACCAGCGACATGACAGACGAGGAGTTTGAGTACCGGCTGGAGGAACTTCGCGCACTGACTAAAACGGCAGGCGGGTATGTTTCTATGACACTTACTCAAAACCGTGATAATCCGGACCGGACAACCTATATTGGAAAAGGGAAAGTAGAAGAGCTGAAGATGATTCTGGAAGAAACGGAATCAGAGCTCGTCATGTTTAACGATGAATTAAGTTCTTCACAGGTGAGGAACCTTACAAAGGAACTTGATGTGAAAATCATTGACCGTACACAGCTGATTCTCGATATCTTTGCCAAGCGTGCCCAGTCAAAAGAGGGGAAACTCCAGGTGGAGCTCGCACAGCTGGGCTATCTTCTTCCACGGCTCCGGGGACAGGGACACGTTCTCTCAAGGCTCGGTGGGGGGATCGGTACAAGAGGACCCGGTGAAACGCAGCTTGAAATTGATCAGCGCCATATCCGTGACCGAATGACTGAGATCAGGCGCCAGCTCGAGCAGGTCGTTGCCCACCGCTCAAGGTACAGAGAGCGGCGAAAGCAGAATCAGACGTTCCAGATTGCCCTTGTCGGCTATACAAATGCAGGCAAATCTACAATACTAAAAGCATTGAGTCAAGCTGAGACATTAGTGGAAGATCAGTTGTTTGCGACACTTGATCCGACCACCAAGCAGATTAAACTTCCGAGTGGTATGCATGTATTGTTGACGGACACTGTCGGATTTATCCAGCAGCTTCCCACTACACTTGTTGCTGCCTTTCGCTCCACCCTGGAGGAAGTAAAGGAAGCAGACCTGATTCTGCACGTCGTTGATGCTTCACATCCGGATTTTGTAAACCATGAAAAAACGGTAAATGATCTTCTCTCAGAGCTGGACGCAGATAAAATTCCGATGCTCAAAGTCTATAATAAGCGTGATCAGCTTGAAGGAGATTTCTTTCCTGCCGGTGATGCTCCGTCAGCTCTTATATCAGCTCATATTAAAGAAGACCTGGACAGGCTCAGGGACAAAATCGAAACATCCATGGAAAAAGAATTCGCGCCTTACTACGTTCATATCGAAGCGTGGGAAGGAAAGTGGCTTCACCGCCTGAAGGAAGAAACGATTCTGGTCGAAAGAACATTTGATGAAGAAAATGAACGTTACATTGTAAGAGGATACGCCTCTCCTCAGTCTTCTATTTACCACGAATTAAAGAAAAAGAGTACCAGCTAAAGGAGAAAGAAATGGATACATACAACAAAGAAAATCATAAGGCGATTAAACGGTTGTCGGATAATGCAATAAAAGAATTAAGACCGCATTTTTTAAAGCGGGATGAAATCAGTGAAGGAAACCAGCGGAAAGTGATGGCAAGCTTTAAAAAGCACCAGATTTCAGACTTTCATTTTCACGGATCGACGGGTTACGGCTATGACGATACAGGGCGGGACACCCTTGAGAAAGTGTATGCAGATGTTTTCGGAGCGGAAGCTGGCCTTGTGCGCCCTCAAATTGTATCCGGGACACATGCCATCAGTACGGCACTGTTCGGTGTGTTAAGACCAGGGGATGAGCTGCTGTACATCACAGGCGATCCTTATGACACCCTCGAGGAAGTCATCGGGCTGAGAGGTGAAGCAAGCGGGTCGTTAAAAGACTTTGGTATCACATATGCCTCTGTCGCTCTGAAAGAAGGAAAGACAGACCCTGAAAAGATTAAGTCTTCCATTACTAAGAAGACAAAAGTAATCGGCATCCAGCGCTCATGCGGATATGCTGACCGTCCATCCTTCTTCGTTGAGGAAATAAAGGCAATGATTGATCTTGTCAAAGACATCAACCCGGACCTGGTTGTTTTTGTTGATAACTGTTACGGAGAATTTGTTGAAACGATCGAACCTTGTAATGTGGGGGCAGACCTTATGGCAGGGTCCCTTATAAAAAACCCCGGGGGAGGAATTGTTAAAACCGGGGGTTACCTGGTCGGCCGCACGGACCTGATCGATCAGTGTGCAAACCGGCTCGCTGCTCCGGGAATCGGAAGTGAAGGCGGAGCATCTCTGTACAGCCTGCTTGAAATGTATCAGGGGTTCTTCCTGGCCCCCCACGTAGTTAACCAGGCTGTTAAAGGAGCGATGTTTACTTCAAAACTTCTGGAAGAGGCAGGAATGGTAACGACGCCTCACTGGACTGAAGAACGTACGGATTTGATTCAGAGCGTGACATTTCCAAACCGGGAGATGATGGTAGCTTTCTGCCAGGCAATCCAGGGGGCATCACCGGTAGATGCACACGTCATGCCCCAGCCCAGCTACATGCCCGGATATGCAGATGACGTCATTATGGCTGCAGGAACGTTTATACAGGGCGCAAGTATTGAACTCTCGGCAGACGGGCCCCTGAGAGCTCCGTACAGAGCTTACGTTCAGGGCGGCCTCACATTTGAGCATGTGAAAATCGGCGTTTCCGACGCACTGCTTTCTTTAATGGAGCAAAATCTTTTGACATTAAACGATAAAAAAACGATTAACGGCTAGTGAGAAAGGGTAGGGATATATATGTCCCTGTCCTTTTTCCTTTTGTATGCAGACATGAACCGGCATACATAATAACCCGGTATTGATCCGGGTTATCTATTTGAATTAGTTTGTCAGATTATCTGACAACATCTCACACAAAGGAATAAATTTTGTATAGGATAGAATTATCAAAGGAGAGCGAGGTGTTTTGACCTACTATCATTCTTCATAATACGACAAAGTTTTAAGAGGATCCGGGTCAAACATTAGAGCATAGAAACAGACATTCTTGCTCATCCTTAAAGGGACAATTACAATAACAACTTAGGAAGCAACGCCCGCAACCAGCGGGAAATTCAAGGAGGAGATTAGTTACTATGGGAAGCAGATTTTCTAGAGAAGACATTATGAAAATGGCTGATGAAGAAAACGTACGATTTATCAGACTGCAGTTTACTGACTTACTTGGTATTATCAAAAACGTAGAGATCCCGGTGGACCAGCTGACTAAAGCGCTGGATAACCTTATGATGTTTGACGGATCTTCCATTGAAGGTTTCGTTCGAATCGAAGAATCCGATATGTATCTGTATCCGGATCTTGATACATGGGTCATCTTCCCGTGGACTCCTGAAAAGGGTAAAGTTGCCCGTTTAATCTGTGACATTTATAACCCGGACGGTACACCGTTTGAAGGTGATCCGCGTGGTGTGCTAAAGCGAGTACTTAAAGACGCTGAAGATTTAGGATTTAGTGACTTTAACATCGGCCCGGAGCCGGAGTTCTTTCTGTTTAAGAACGATGAAAACGGTGAGCCGACGCTGGAGCTTAATGATAAAGGCGGATACTTTGACCTTGCTCCGACAGATCTTGGTGAAAACTGCCGTCGCGACATCGTGCTTGAGCTTGAGGACATGGGCTTTGAAATTGAAGCATCCCACCACGAGGTTGCCCCCGGCCAGCACGAAATCGACTTTAAATACGCTGATGCAATCACAACATGTGATAACATCCAGACGTTTAAGCTTGTAGTTAAAACAATTGCCCGTAAACACGGACTTCACGCAACGTTCATGCCAAAGCCGCTGTTCGGTGTTAACGGTAACGGAATGCACGCAAACATGAGTTTATTTAAAGGCAAAGAAAATGTCTTCTTTGACGAAAGTACAGATACGCAGTTAAGTGAAACAGCGATGCAGTTTCTTGCAGGAATCCTGAAGCACGCGACAGCGTATACTGCTCTTACTAACCCGACAGTAAACTCTTATAAGCGTCTTGTTCCAGGCTACGAGGCACCTTGTTACGTTGCATGGTCCATGCGTAACCGTTCACCGCTTGTGCGTATTCCTTCCTCCCGCGGTCTGAGCACGCGAGTGGAAGTGCGAAGCCCGGACCCGGCGGCAAACCCTTACCTTGCCATTGCAGCAATGCTTGCAGCTGGTCTTGACGGCATCCGTCACAAGATGACACCACCTGCAGCTACTGACAGCAACATCTATGCAATGGATAGGCCTGAACGTGAAAAAGAAGGAATCGACTCCCTCCCGGCAACATTGAAAGAGGCGATCGACAACCTTCAGTCCAGCGAAGTAATGCAAAAAGCCCTTGGCGGTCACGCCCTCGAGCACTTTGTTGAAGCAAAGGAAATCGAGTGGGATATGTTCCGTACGCAAGTGCACCCATGGGAGCGCGAGCAGTACATGAGCTTGTATTAAAATGAGAAACCCCAGAGCCTCAACGGTTCTGGGGTTTTTTTTTGGTCGTGCATACTGTGCAGTCAACTGATAAGAAATTTGAGAAACATTTAATAGTAACATTCTGCAATATTAAGATGAATCAAAGGGATTTTTTCCTTGATTTTTCTATTTCCTTGCATCCATTTACCTTAAAAAGGGAATTATTGATCTTTGTTTAAAGTTGTAGTTGTGGAATATCTCAAGAAACACTGAATTGGATGTTTGAATTTTAATGAGCCACGGATTGAAGATCGAAAGAAAACAGGGGGGAAGTATTCTTCTGTTAAGGTTTCATTTAACGGATTATTTTTTTGGAAAACTAAAATTGGTTCATGTGTGAATTGTGAAATGAACAGCTTATTCTTTGGTACCTTAGTGATATCACTATATAAGGTTTGTACTCATTGTTTCAATAGCAAATGACACAGTGTAGAGTAAATTAAAGTCCGAAGTGGTGGAAGATGTAGGAGTTATACCTTCCATACTAAAAAAAACTTGCAGTAAAGTAGGCTGAGCAACTATATCTATTGGAGGTGAATCATTCTGGTTACAATTTATGAATTGATGAACGGAGATAATGAATGGGAGAATTTCTTTTAGAGAGATAGAAAGAAAGAAATCGTGAAATGATTGCTGAATCTATTCGAAACTTGAAATTGGTCTAGGAGCAATTTGATGTACTAAAAAGAATGGAGATTTATAGCGTTAGTGTACACTTAGAGGGATACCTGAAAGGAATAGAAAATCTTAAAAATCTTCAAGAATACCTTGATATTAAAGGTAGCTTTGAGTCCGTAAAAGATAACGTGAGCGAGAAGAACAATGATGAAATTAAAGAAATTATTGAAGTTGCTGAAGGAAAAAGGCAGATTGAAACGAACACAGACATTGAAAATAAAGATGAAAAAAGGTTTATGAAAGTTCTGACTATAATAAAATCTTATCCAGCTCTAAAAGAACTGTCTGCAGACTTAATTAAAGTAGCAGAATTTATAATTACAGTTACTAAACAAACACCTTAAACCGTGCTTCAGGTTGTGGAGAAACCTTCGTATTTTGAAGCTTCAATTTCTCGCTTCTATAAAAGTAGGAGAGTTTCTTTCACAAACACTCTTGGGGCGATAAACAAAGAATAGAGCCGGAATGTCCGAAGACTCCTGCGGTAGTAGGGGCTAGGTAAGACCCCGCAGAGCATAGCTAGAGGAGGCTTGCCGGCACCACCGCGGAAAGCGAAGGACATTCCGGCTGGATAAACAGCTTATATCACTGAGGAAAATATTTTTCAAGCTGTATCTCATTTCAAAGTTATGGGCGGTCATGGTAGACTTTTTGTCAAAATTATATTGCTTGATTCCTTTTTTGTCTTCATTAATTCTTATTCTCCTTTTCACATCAATAATGATTATATATTTAATAAGTCAATTTCTGAAAAAGAAATTTTCTTTATGTATGTAGAGGCATGTAGAGAAAATTTATTTTTAGAAGAGGGAGTGGGGGTTTTACTTAATTCAATACCCTGATTTGAAGAAGAATCCTCTTATACAGTCAGACAACAGCTCCAGGCAACGAATCATTAAGTGGACAGGAAAATCATTTGGGAAGAAGGAGACATTCAATGAATAAAACATACTTTAAAGTAAAGTCAGCACAGAACGCAGATAAAGAGCTTGTTATGAGAGGAGAAAGCGGATCAAATATGATTCCGGAATACCGCCAGGGTTACGGTACGCCCCTTGAGGACCGGGATGAAGCTTTCAGACTTGCGAAAGAACAAGTGGGCTATGTCATTGAAGTGAATGAGAAGATTATCGGCGGCTGGGGATTTGTAGACGACTCCGGTGATGTGAGTTATAAGAAGAACTAATACATAAACAGGTTTTGTCTTCTTTTCTTAGGGTTATACTATTGTAGGCCCAATTTGAAAGGAGTCATGTAATATGATGTACTTACTGGCTATTTTACTGCCCCCGGTAGCTGTACTATTGGTAGGAAGACCGTTTCAGGCATTGCTGAATTTGGTTTTAACGCTCTTTTTCTGGCTGCCTGGAGCCATTCACGCATGTTTTATTGTAGCGGACCAGAAGCAGGATAAGAGAATGAAAAAATACTCAAAAGAATAACTGACATAAAGAAAACCCTGAAGCTTTCCCGGCTTCAGGGTTTTCTTCGTCACAAAGCTTAATGCACGGTGCGGAATACACCGACGACTTTACCTAAAATAGAAACATGTTTTAACAGGATCGGGTCAAGAGACGCGTTTTCAGGCTGAAGGCGGATGTGATCTTTTTCTTTGAAGAATCGTTTAACCGTAGCCTCATCCTCTTCGGTCATTGCTACTACAATATCTCCGTTATTGGCGCTTTGCTGCTGACGAACAACCACCATATCCCCGTCGAAAATTCCTGCTTCAATCATGGAATCACCCTGGATTTCAAGAATAAATGACTTTTCATCCTGTACCATACGGGAAGGAAGCGGAAGGTACTCTTCAATATTTTCAATAGCTGTAATGGGCTGGCCGGCGGTAACCTTACCAATGAAGGGAACGTACACAGACGGACTCTCGGAAATTTGTAAACTTTCATTTTGTTCTTCCAGCTCAATGACTTCAATGGCGCGTGGTTTGGTCGGATCTCTTCTGATCAGGCCTTTTTTCTCCAGACGTGACAAATGGCCGTGGACGGTCGAACTTGAAGCAAGCCCGACAGCTTCACCGATCTCCCTTACGGAAGGTGGATAACCTTTTTGTTTTACTTCAGTTTTAATATATTCCAGAATGTCCTGCTGGCGACGGGATAGCTTTGTCATAGTAGCACCTCTTTTTATTCATTATGTAGGAATCCGTACAAATTTAAGAAACCTCTGATGTAAGGAACATTATACCATGAGGCGCATATGGGTGCAAACATTCGTTCTGTTTTTTGTGTTGACTAGAACAAGTGTTCCTATTATACTGAATACGAACATACATTCTGTAAAGAGGTGTTTAATCATGAATTTACTGATAAACGTAAAGAGTTCCCATGTGATTACTGCTGTTATCATTCTTGTATTTGTTCTTGTTACGACGATCCCTGTAGACGGAAAAAACCTGGAAGCATATGAGTATGATACAATTGTTGTTTCAGAAGGGGATACATTATGGACCATAGCTTCTGATCTGCAGCATGAACTGAATTCCAATAAGGAAACGATCGTAGGATGGATTGCTGATCACAATGATATTGATGGTGCCATAATTATTGCCGGACAGAAGTTAACGGTTCCTGTTAAAGGAGAGAACGGATGATATGATGGAAGCAGTCATCTATGTGCGTGTCAGCACGAAGAAGGAAAGTCAGGAGTCTTCTCTTGAAAGGCAGGTCAGGGAGTTGGAAAAACTGGCCTCAGATCATGACTTTCGTGTTATTAAAACGATAGAAGAGCAGGCAAGCGGGTTTGACGTGGACAGGGAGGGAATCTTCGAACTCCTGGACACATTCAAGGAAAAACAGGCTGGTGTTCTTCTTGTCCAGGATGATACCAGGCTTGGCAGAGGGAATGCAAAAATGGCTCTTTTGCATCAGCTCCATAAGCTGGGAGTGACGGTTTATACTGTTCAGGACCAGGGGACGCTCAGGCTTTCTGAGACAGATACGATGGTTCTTGATATCGTATCTATTGTTGAAGAGTATCAGAGAAAACTTCATAACCTCAAGATTAAGCGGGGTATGAAAGCAGCGGTAGAAAAAGGGTACAGGCCGGAAAAGAATCTTCAGTCAACCGGAGCCGGGGGACGGAGAAGAAAAGATGTACCTATTGAAGAAATCGTCAGACTCAGAAACAGCGGTCTCACTTTTCACGACCTTGCAGCCACTCTCAGAGGATTCGGCTACGATATTTCAAAAGCCACTGCCAACCGCAGGTATCGTGAATACATAAAAAATGCAGAGACTGAAGCCCGGGAAGAAGCTTAAAAACTTGAAAGCCCCCATTAACTCGTGTAGCATAAACGTACAATAAGTTTGGTGGAGGATTGATTTACGTGTTAAGTAAAGATAAAATTGCCCGGATCAATGAACTGGCAAGAAAATCAAAAGGCGAAGGACTGAGTGCAAGTGAGTCAAAAGAGCAGCAGGCTTTAAGACAGGAGTACCTTAAAAGCATGCGTCAGTCTTTCAAAAATCAGCTCCATTCGGTAAAAGTCGTCGACGACAAAGGTAATGACGTAACACCGAAGAAACTGAAAGAAAGCAAGGAAAACAGCAATTCCGATCTTCTTCATTAACAGGCCTGTATTTCACAGGCCAGTGGCTTCTTTTATCTTGAGGAAGCCCCACTGCGGAAAGCGAAGGACATGCAGGCGGCATCAACAGTCACCATCACTAAGACAAAATCTTTTTCAACAGTCAGTCCCCCTTTAAAAGGGGGCTTTTTTTGTGCCATTTAATTCTTGATGAGTATACCTCTTAGTCAGTGAATCTTTTTTTAAATGAGAAGAGCTGGTTCCTTTTTTGTCAAGCGCAGCTGAACGCCAGGAACGAGACTCCAGCGGCAATGGGGGCCAGGAGAGACCCCGCAGGGCAGTGCCCGAGGAGGCTCGCCGGCACCGCCGCGGAAAGCGAGTGGATGGCGTTCAGCGGAGCTTTATGAACTGACGTAAGGGTATACTCATTTAAATCTTTAATGAATGAAGTACCGAATGCATGAAACTTTATTTCTTCACAACCGTAAACAATAATGACACAATAAACCATCCTCTTTTAGACAATTATAGTAATTATTTGCTAGAATTGGAGATGACTGTTTGGCTGAGGGTTTCCTTAGCTGATCAGGAAAAATAATGTACGAAAGAAGGGAGGGAGATCCGTGGTGCAATCTTGCGGAAAAGAGTCATGATTTTCGGTGTTGAGCTTTCTGTCATTTACCTGACGGGACTGATCATAGCTGGCTCATTAACACTTATTAATGCTTTGTTCGGAGATCTTCTGGATGCTTTATTTGAGTCGGTGCCCGGTGCATTTATTAACCCGACTGTAGTTCTCAGTTTTGTTGCAGTCCTTTGCGGGGCGGGTTTTGTTTTTGAGAACAGTACACAGCTTTCAAGCCTCACAGGTCTTTTCATTTCCGTAGTGATTGCACTTGTTCTGGTCACGCTGCTACATATGCTCGTTCTGGCTCCTTTATCAAAAGCGGAATCCAGCGTAGGCTATCACATGTCAGATTTGATCGGAGACTACGGGACTGTTACAACATCCATTGGGAAAGAAAATGACTATGGTGAAGTCATTGTAAAAACAACATTTTCCATTAAGGGGTATCCTGCAAGATCTGTGAGCGGTCTGCCGGTAGCCAGCGGGGAAGAAGTTCAAATTGTTGATATTGATAAGGAAAACCAGGTGTTGATTGTAAGTGTAGAAGAAAAAAAGCTGATGATGGAGGAAAAAACACATGAATGATCTTAGTTTAATTGTAGGCGGTGTCGTCCTTGCTATTATTCTGGTACTCGTTTTACTATTTGTAACCAAATATACGACTGTGGGGAAGAACGAAGCCTTAATTGTTACCGGCAGCGTGCTCGGTGGAGGCAAAAGCGTTGTATCCGATGACGAAGGAAAGAAAGTGAAAATTATTCACGGTGGCGGTGCATTTATCATCCCTGTTCTTCAGCAGGCAAGACGGATCAGTCTTGAAAACCACAAGCTTGAAGTTGGAGCAAACAATGTTTACTCCAAACAGGGTGTTCCTGTTTCCGTAAACGGAAATGCGATTATTAAAATTGGCTCAAGCGTTCAGGAAATCTCCACTGCAGCTGAGCAGTATATCGGAAAATATGATGATTTGAAAACTGAAGCACGCCAGGTTCTTGAAGGACACTTACGAGCGATTCTCAGTTCAATGACTGTAGAGGAAATTAACTCTGACCGTGAAGTGTTTGCCAAGGAAGTTCAAAAGGTGGCTGCCACAGACCTCAGTAAAATGGGACTGCGCATCCTTTCCTTTACAACAAATGAAGTCAGTGATAAAAACGGCTACCTGGATGCTCTCGGACAGCCGCAGATTGCAGCTGTAAAGCGTGATGCTGCCATTGCACGTGCGGAACGTGAAAAAGAAGCAAGAATCGAAAACGCCCGTGCGGAACAGGAAGCAAAAGCAGCGGAGTATACACGTGATGCTGAAATTGCAAACTCCCAGAAGGAAAAAGAATTGAAAGTTGCCGAGTACCGCAGGCAGCAGGAAGAAGCAAAAGCCCAGGCTGACCAGGCATACTCCCTGCAGGAAGCCCGTGCCCAGCAGAAAGTAACAGAAGAACGTATGCAGGTAAACATTATTGAAAGACAAAAGCAGATTGAGCTTGAAGAAAAAGAGATCCTGAGACGTGAAAAGCAGTATGATGCAGAAGTGAAGAAGAAAGCCGATGCCGAGCGTTATGCTGTAGAGCAGGAAGCAGAAGCGCAAAAAGCCCGTGAACTTCGTGCTGCTGAAGCAGAGCGTGAGCGAGGTAAGGCTGAAGCCGACGTTATTCTATCCAAAGGTCTAGCTGAAGCAGAGGCGAAAGAAAAGATTGCCGAAGCCTACAGCAAGTACGGTCAGGCTGCGATGCTGAACATGATTACAGAAATGCTTCCGGAATACGCGAAACAGGCTGCGCAGCCACTTGGTAATATCGATAAGATCACGGTCGTTGATACAGGTGGAAGTGGGTCAAACGGCGGCGCGAACAAAGTTACAGGTTACGCGACTAATTTAATGGCAGGACTGCAGGAATCCCTTAAAGCTTCCTCAGGACTGGACATTAAAGAACTCCTTGAAAGCTATGCCGGTAAAGGAAATGTGAAAGACAGCATTGATAACCTGGCAGGTGAAGTGGCATCAGCAAAGGACACTACTGAAACAAAAGCTACTGAAAAAAACCAGTAACCATTCATTTTTAAGAGGCCGGTACCATAAGGTAAACCCTTATGGGCCGGCCTCTTTTGTCTGTATAAAAATGGCTTATTCAAAAGACACTAACAGAGGGTTTAAATCCCCTTTCCTGTTCATTAAATGGTTGTTTATTCCCGTTGGAAGGTATATCATGAGAAATGAAGTCGACAAGAATTGATAAGAGAGGATGATCGTGCATGTCTACGAATGTGGAAAACCTTTCCATCAGCACTATTCGTACGCTCGCAATCGACAGTATCGAAAAAGCAAATTCCGGACACCCTGGAATGCCAATGGGTGCTGCTCCGATGGCGTATACGCTATTTTCAAATTACATGAATCATAACCCCAAAAACCCTGAATGGTTTAACCGGGACCGCTTTGTATTGTCTGCAGGACACGGATCCATGCTGCTATACAGCCTTTTACACCTGCACGGTTACGATGTATCAATGGAAGACTTAAAAGAATTCCGCCAATGGGGATCGAAAACACCAGGTCACCCTGAATACGGCCATACTCCGGGTGTAGACGCGACGACAGGTCCATTGGGACAAGGACTTGCAATGGCAACAGGAATGGCTATGGCAGAAAGACACCTTGCTGCAACCTACAACCGTGACAACTATAATGTTGTTGATCATTATACATATGCCATCTGCGGTGATGGTGACTTAATGGAAGGGGTTTCTGCAGAGTCTGCATCCCTTGCAGGGCACCTGAAGCTCGGTCGCTTGATCGTTCTTTATGATTCCAACGATATCTCACTTGACGGTGACCTTGACAAATCATTCACCGAGAGCGTTGAAGACCGGTATAAGGCCTACGGCTGGCAGGTTATCCGTGTAGAGGACGGAAATAACCTTGATGAAATCAACCGCGCTATTGAGTCGGCTAAAGAAGACGAGCGTCCTACAATGATAGAAGTAAAAACAACAATCGGTTACGGCTCACCGAATAAGAGTGGTAAATCTGCTTCCCACGGGGCTCCACTTGGTGAAGACGAAGCCAAACTTACAAAAGATTACTATAAGTGGACGTTTGAAAAAGACTTCCACGTTCCCGATGAAGTCCGTGATCATTACAAAACCCTTGCTGAACACGGAGCTGAAAAAGAACAGCAGTGGAATGACCTCTTTGAAGGGTACAAAGAAGCCTACCCTGAACTTGCAAAAGAGCTTAAGCATGCTATGAGCGGTGAACTTCCGGAAGGTTGGGACAAAGACGTTCCGGTTTACCAGGTGGGAGATAAGCTTGCCACACGTGCATCCGGTGGTGAAGTGATCAATGGAATCGGTAAAAACGTCCGTTACCTGTTTGGGGGATCGGCTGACCTTGCATCATCCAACAAAACGATGCTGAATGGAGTAGAGGACTTCACAAGCGAAAACTACAGCGGCCGCAATATCTGGTTTGGTGTACGTGAATTTGCTATGGCTGCAGCGGTAAATGGTATGGCTCTTCACGGGGGCGTGAAACCGTATGCTGCAACATTCTTTGTGTTTTCCGACTACCTCCGTCCTGCTGTACGTTTAAGTGCCCTGATGCAGGTTCCTGTAACATACGTATTTACACATGACAGCATCGCTGTAGGAGAAGACGGCCCGACCCATGAACCGATTGAACAGCTTCCGGCAATGCGTGCGATTCCAGGCCTTTCTGTCATCCGTCCGGCTGACGGCAATGAAACGGCTGCAGCTTACAAGCTCGCAATGGAAAGCAAAAATGTTCCTACTGCACTCATCCTGACAAGACAAGGTCTGCCTACCCTTGAAGGGACTGACCAGAAAGCTTATGAAGGCGTTAAAAAAGGTGCTTACGTTGTTTCTGAAGCAAACGGCGACATTGATGGTGTACTTCTTGCCACCGGTTCTGAAGTTTCCCTTGCTGTAGAAGCACAAAAAGCCCTTGAAAAAGAAGGCCTGTTCGTTTCTGTCGTAAGCATGCCAAGCTGGGACCGCTTTGAACAGCAGTCAGCTGAGTACAAAAAATCGGTTATCCCAACGGATGTTAAACCGCGTCTTGCCATCGAAATGGCAGCAAACCTCGGCTGGGAGCGCTACACAGGAGACGGCGGATCCGTTCTTGCCATCGATGGGTTCGGTGCCTCAGCGCCTGGAGACCGCATTATGGAAGAATACGGATTTACTGTGGAAAACGTAGTATCCAACTTTAAGCAGCTGCTTGAAAGATAAATATCGTTTGCCCTGCGGCGCAATAGTGCCGCAGGGCTTTTTTTATGCATTCGACAAAAACAGTGCTGTTTTTCTTCAAATACTGACAAATACTGTACAGGCTTTCGGGTAGGATAGGAAAAAGACCTTTATTTTAAAGTTAGGGGGAGAGCCTGTGCGAACTTATGAAATCTATCTTATAAATGAAGAAGTTGCATTCATTTATTACGGTTTTGAAGGAAAGCTGTTTCATTTGTTTAAAGAACATCACGAAGCTGTGACTCCTCTGAAAGATATAACGAAACGTCAGGTTTCATATATACAAAAGCCCTATGACTATCTTGAACTGAATGCCTGGCTCATCCGCCGGTTTAACAATCAAAAAGGATACAAAAATGAAAGATGGGTCCACACTTTCATTTCAGATAATGAAGAAAGCCAGGCGGTCCTTACTGTTCAAAAAGAGAAACTGACAATAAAATCTCGTGGAACATTTGAAGCTGAAACCCGATTTTTTGACACGTTAAAAGAGTTTGATGATTTTTTTCTTGCGGTCGATTACGACCGGGAAAAATACGGATGGCTCCGTCCCCTGAAGAGTCTCAGAATTGTGGAACAGGGCTGACAGACTGAATATTTATAACAGGATTTCTTTTACATTCTCTTTCATTGTCCCCCTCATTACGTTATAATAAATGAGGTTCCATAGGAGTTCGGATAAAGACGAGTGATATGGAAGACAACATAGAGAGAAGGAGGATCACCGTTTTATGTGGGTAAATATTTTAATCGGTGTTTTAAGCTTACTGGGCGGAATCGCAATCGGCTTCTTTATTGCAAGACAATACATGATGAGCTATATGAAAAAGAATCCGCCAATTAATGAAAAAATGCTTCGTGTAATGATGATGCAGATGGGGATGAACCCATCCCAGAAGAAGATTAATCAGATGATGAAAGCGATGCAGAACCAGAAGTAGCCTTCATTATATAAGGATGCTTTTTCTTTACTTTATAAACGAAATGGAAACCACTACGATCTTTTTAAAGAAGTAGTGGTTTTTTTGCGTAAAAAAGAAAACATAAGTACTAATAATAAGAAAAATAAAGGAAGTCTATTGATCGATTTTTCATTGTCTATTTTCCTAATTTTCAAATAATAATAGAAACTGGGTCAATGATTCCATTAAAATGATACGTGTATCGAAATAAATGGGGGAAAAGGGGTATTTGATGAAAAAAGTCAGTCAAAAGGCAACGTTAATCATGGTTATGTTGCTGTTCGTTCTGGGTGCAGCTCATTTCACAACGGCAGAGATGGATGGGGATCTGACTGCCGAACAGGAACTGGCAAAGGACCTGCATACGATTTTGCAGGATGAACGTCTTGACCATGCAGTTGCAGGGGTTCATGTTAGATCAGCAGAAAGCGGAGTAGAGCTTTTTTCTTTTAACGGAGGAACGAGTCTCGTTCCCGCATCGGGACAAAAGCTCTTGGCAGGGGCTGCCGCTTTGGATCGTCTTGGTCCGGAGCACACGTTTAACACAGAAGTCTTAACAAATGGTGAGCAGCGAGGAGCTGTCTTACAAGGTGATCTCTTCATTAAAGGAGAAGGGGATCCGACGATTCTTCCTGCAGATTATGAACAGATGGCCGGGGAAATTGCAGAGATGGGTATTAAAAACATTCACGGTAATATTGTGGCGGATGATACGTATTTTGATGACATGCGATTAAGTCTGGATTTATCGTGGTTTAATCAACGGCGTCACACTGGAGCACAAGTATCGGCCTTAAGCTTTGCGCCGGATGCGTCACTGTTATCCGATGCAGCCCTTGACCGGTACAATACGGCTTCGGTTTACATTGAAATTCATCCGGGTGAAAACCCTGGTGATCCTGCAAAAGTACAGGTTACACCGGAAACGGATGCGATTACGATTCGAAACGACATTGAAACGGTTGAATCCGGCGGAACCAGGGCCTTTGACTGGGGAAGAGAGCACGGTACAAATGAGATCTTTTTTGAAGGAACGCTGCCTGTAGATGGAGCCCGCATTACGCAGTACGTAGCCGTATGGGAACCGACAGAAGTGGTTTTGAATCTTTTTAATCAGGCTCTTGAGGAAAATGGTGTCCAAGTTCACGGGGATCTCACATTGGGAGAAACACCTTCAAATGCACAAGCGTTGACGAGTCATCATTCAATGTCACTTACAGAAATGATGTATCCTTATATGAAACTCAGTCAGAACAATCATTCTGAACATTTAACGAAAACGATAGGAAAAGAAGTTTTGGGAGAGGGAACGTGGAATAACGGGCTCAGTGTGGTAGAAGAGTATCTGGAACGTGCAGGTGTTGATACTTCAACTGTCCAGCTTCGGGACGGCTCAGGCATGTCACACTTAAACAAAATTCCTCCCCGGGAGATGACCCAGCTTTTGTTCGACGTTCAGACAGAAGATTGGTTTGATTTGTATTATGATTCCCTGCCGGTTGCAGGTATGGACGATCACATGGAAGGAGGCACACTGCGTCTTCGCATGAGAGGTACGGCTGCAGAAGGTAACGCCCACGCTAAAACCGGAACGATTACTTCCAAAACATCACTTTCGGGTTATGTGAAGACAAAAGATGATGAACAACTTGCCTTTTCTATTATTCTCAACAATTTCATCGGCTCATCACCGACGTCTGTTGAAGACGCCATAGTGGTCCGTCTCGCAGAGTTTTCAAGAGGTCTGGAATAAAAACAAAAAAGAGGCTGGGACATAAAGAAAGTGTTTAGCTGAGAATCCGAACAATACGCGAACATAGCGGATGAAATATACGTAGACTCCTGCGGAATGAAAAGCAAAGGTGAGACCCCGCAGTGCGCAGCACGAGGAGGCTCACCCGCTTTCCGCGGAAAGCGGAGTATATTTCAGGAGCGATTTATTTGCACCGCATGTTATTTGTTCGGATTCTCGTTGATTAAAACACTTCTGTCCCAGCCTCTTTCTTGTTTTTTTTCCATGGATTTTTGCCAATTTCACTTCCTTTAGAGTACAGTTGTTAACAATGTTGACTGCAACGAATGCGCGACACTCCTGCTGGAGCAACGATCAGTTACACCGCGAATAAGCTGTATATGGCTTTGACGCCCATATCTGTGTAGCGTTACTGGTAGAGGAAAAACCAGGCATAAACCTTCAGGAGGTTCACCGGCGCCCCCGCTGCAATGAGGGAAAATCAACACCTGAGTTTAACAAAACCGAAAAGAAAAAGCGTTTCTCATCATTCTCTCATTTTTTTCGTGTACACTATAAAAAAATAACACCTCTCAGATGAGGAGCTGATCCTGGTGGAACAAATCCGAATTTTAATTATAGAAGACGAAGCAAATATCGCCCGGGTTATTAAGCTTGAGCTTGAATATGAAGGCTATACTGTAGAGATAAAAGAAGACGGACGATCCGGATGGGAAGCCATTCAAAAAGAAGAATGGGATCTCATACTTCTGGACGTGATGATTCCCCATATAAGCGGAATCGAAGTGCTCAGGAGGCTGAGGGCTGGTGATAATCAGACGCCTGTTATTATGCTGACGGCAAGAGATGCCATCGTCGATAAAGTCACCGGTCTCGATCAGGGTGCAAATGACTATGTCACAAAGCCATTTGAAATTGAGGAACTCCTGGCAAGAATCCGTGCCTGCCTGAGATCGGCCGCAGGTAAAAAAGATCAGAAAGATGATGATACCCTGCTTACTTTTCTGGACTTGTCTGTAAATACAAAAACGAGAGAAGTAAAGCGGAACGGCAATCAAATTGAGCTTACACCCCGGGAATATGACCTGCTTGTTTACTTGCTTGAACATCCGAAGCAGGTTCTTACAAGAGAGCAGATTTTAGAAAAGGTCTGGGGGTTTGATTATTTCGGTGAAACCAATGTTGTGGATGTGTATATAAGGTACCTGAGGCAAAAAACAGATAAACCATTTGAAACACAGCTCATCCATACCATACGGGGAGTAGGGTATGTAATGAAGGAGTTGAAATAAAATGAAACTCTCTCATCGCATTACACTCTATTCCACAGTTACACTTCTCGTTTTGCTTCTGATAGTCAATACCAGCATCTATTTTCTCTTTCACCATTACACAATGAATGCAGAGCTTGACAGGGCTATGAGTCAGGCGAGGACTGTGGTTGAAGCCATGCAGACGACTGGTAACAACGAGGATGATGCAGGGGCGTTTATCGGTGCTTCTGTACCTGAGGGCGGTATGATCAGGGTTGTCCGGGAAAATAGTGAAACCCCGATTGCCGTGACTAAAAATATAGAATTGAACGGGATCAGTCCTGAGTTTTCCCCACGGGAAACGACAGAGGACATCACGTTTAATGAGCAGGCATACGCCAGTGCAAGAAGCCCGGTTATCTGGACGGATGGATCCATTGCCTCCCTTGAGCTCATTGCACCTATGAATACCTATGAAGAAACGCTGGGTATTCTCCGGGTTATTTTACTCATTTCATCAATTGTCATCTTAATTCCTTCTTTCTTTGCAGCGAGGGCGTTAAGCCGTTTTATTCTTCTTCCGGTTCAAAATCTTGTGCAGACGATGAACCAGATAAGGGAAGAGGGAAGCTTTAAGAAGATTGATATCGATGAACGGGCAAAAGATGAACTTGCCATGATGGGACATTCATTTAATCATATGATTGATCTGTTAAAGAAAAATTTTGATAAACAAAAACAGTTTGTCTCTGATGCTTCTCATGAATTAAAAACCCCTCTGACGGTTATCTGCAGCTATGCACGGCTGTTGAAAAGGTGGGGAATGGAGCGTCCTGAGGTGCTGGAGGAGGCAGTAAACGCCATTGATTCAGAATCCCGCAGGATGAAAGAGATGACAAATCAGATGCTTGCCCTCGCGTCAGGAGAAACAGAGGAGACGCTGCAGGTGATGAACGTTGATTTGTGCAGACTGACTTCGGAAATTGCGAAAAAGCTCGGCACTGCTTATCAAAGACAAGTAGATGTTCAATGCTCCGAAGAAGCCGTTATAAATGGAGATGAAGGAAAGCTTAACCAGCTTCTCTTTATTTTAATAGACAACGGATTAAAGTACAGTGAAGAGGGTCTGACGGTTAATGTAAAAAAAGTGGACGGCAGTCAGCATGTTGAAGTCCGGGATTTCGGGATCGGTATCCCGGAAGAGGATCTGCACTCTGTTTTTGAACGCTTTTTCAGAGTCGATAAAGCAAGAACGCGGAAAACTGGGGGGACAGGGCTTGGCCTCTCGATCGCCATGGCCATCGCCAAAAGTCACAAAGGAACAATTAAAGTTGAAAGTGAGGAAGGAAAAGGGTCTGTGTTTACTCTTATCCTTCCTGAGGAAGGACTGAGATTATGAAAAAAAACGTAATAGCAGCATTAACCGTCATTTTGATTCTAATCGCAGGAACGGTAATTTATACAAATATGAAGGCAAGTGCAAACCTGTCTGAAGACGCAATTGGCGACATGCTTGAAGAACGGTACGATGGTGAAGTAAAGGAGATCAGATCCGGTAACGAACAGGGAGAAGATATTTACCAGGTTGAGCTGGCTGCACGTGAGGGAACGTATTATATCGTTGTTTTAGCTGAAACAGGCGAAATCCTTGAGATGGAACTGCTTGAACATAATGAAGACGGTGAAGGCAAAGACCGGCAGACCCTTACGGTTGAAGAAATCAGTGAGCGGGTACTGGATTCTGTCGATGGAGACGCGACGATCCTTGAAGTTGAACAGCGTGAAGAAGAAGGGCGTGCGATTTACCACGTGACGGTGGATCAGGAAGGTGGAACAGGTACGTTTGAGCTTGATGCCGTAAGCGGGGAAGTGCTTTTGTATACACAGGAAGAAGATGAACCTGAACAGCAGGAGCCTATTTCTGAAGATGAAGCGATCGAAATTGCTCTCCGTGAATTCCAGGGTGAAGTGGATGACGTCGACCTTGAACAGAAAGACGGACGCCTTGTATATGATATTGAGATTGAAAATGACGACACAGACGTTGAGGCAGACATTATTATCGATGCCTACACGGGTGAGGTGATTTCGGTTACGTTTGATGATTAATAAATCCTCTTCTATTTCTCATCGTTTTCTCATTTTTGTCTAAGGGTTCTATCATCTTCCTTGGCTATAGTGTAAGTAACAACAAAACAAGGAGGAACACAGAAATGAAAAAACTCTCAGTCGTTTTAACAAGTATTTTTGTAATCGGAGGCACATCCGCTCTGGCCATGGCCAACTCAAATGAAGGTTCAGTCAATACAGTGGACTTGGATTCTTCATTCGAAACAGAAGCAGAAGAAACAACAGAAGAACAAAAAGACCAAAACAGCAAAAAACAAAACAGTAAAGAGCAGCTCACTAAAAATGACGCCGTTGCTATTGTGAAAGAACGATTTGAAAATGCAAAAATCGATGAAGTGGAGCTTGAAAAGGAAAAGGGTAAACTCGTGTATGAAGTTGAAATTGATTATAAAGGCGAAGACGGCGATGTTTATGTAGACGCTGTAACCGGGGAGATTGTTAAGGTTGATTCTGATCTGAAAAAAGCGGAGAACAGACAGTCTGAAGGCAAAAATGATAACAAATCAAGTGACCACGAGCAAAATGAAGAGAAAATTTCTTCTGAAAAAGCCGGAGAAATCGCCCTTGCCCACATTGGAGAAGGATACATTGATGATATCGAGCTCGAAAAGAAAAAAGGAAAGCTAATGTATGAAGTTGAAATTGAATATGGAAATGACAAAGAAGTTGAAGTATACCTTGATGCCTATACAGGTGAGGTGTTGTTTACAGAGCATGACTAATCAATGAATACGTATCAGAAGCCGGTCTGTGAGGGAGTCCCCTTATGGACCGGCTTTTTCTTACGCTCAGCCTGAAAAGACACCTGAATTTCTTTTTTATCATTCAGGCATATCCGTCTGGTCAATTTTTTACTTTTCCACTATTTTCATATCTGATATGATAAACATGGGTTTTTATCGTTGGAAAAATCTGAATAGAACAAAACCGGGGTGTGTCACGTGAAAGTATTTATTGATTTACTATGGTATTTTAAGAGAGAAAAGTGGCAGTACGGTGGAGGGATTCTGGTCCTTGCTGTTGTTTCATTTTTAAGCCTGATCCCCCCTTATACGGTCGGTGTGATCGTGGACCATATCAACAACAACACCCTTACTGAGCAGATTCTGATGCAGTGGATGCTCACGCTTGGCGGCCTGGCCATTGTTATTTATATTCTCCGTTATTTGTGGAGAATCCTGATTTTCGGGTCTGCCATAAAGCTGGCCAGGCTTCTCAGAAATAACCTGTACGACCATTTTTCGAAAATGGCCACTTCTTTTTATCACCGAAAACGGACAGGGGATCTGATGGCTCATTCTACAAATGATATCAGAGCCATTGAACAGACAGCGGGAGCAGGGGTCCTCACCCTGGTCGACTCTCTTACAATGGGCGGCTTTGTAATCATTACCATGGCTGTGACCATCAGCTGGGAATTGACGCTCATTGCCCTTATTCCCATGCCTTTAATGGCATATGCTACGAGCAAGTACGGTTCCCTGCTCCACACCCGTTTCGGAAAAGCGCAGGCGGCCTTTTCTTCCTTAAACGATAAAGTACAGGAGAGCATGTCAGGTATTCGTGTGACAAAAGCCTTCGGATATGAGGATCACGAAGTGGAGGCATTCAGGGAAAAATCAGCTGAAGTAGTAAAGCGGAATGTATCCGTTGCCCGTATCGACGCTTTATTCGATCCGACCATTTCCGTCATTGTAGGCCTGTCCTTTTTCCTGTCAGTTGCATTTGGAGCAGGGTTCGTTGTAAGTGGCGACATTACAATCGGGCAGCTCACAAGTTTTACTGTTTATCTGGGTCTGTTAATCTGGCCGATGCTCGCATTCGGATGGCTGTTTAATATTGTTGAACGGGGAAGGGCCTCCTATGACCGTGTATCAAGTCTTTTAAATGAAAAACAGGATGTATCTGACGAGCCCGGAGCCGTTGACGAGCCTCCGACAGGCAGCATTGACTTTGAGATTGAACGCTTTACATATGAAAATGCTGAAGAACCGAGCCTCGAGAACATTCGTTTCACTTCCGAAAAGGGTCAGACGATCGGAATTGCGGGCAGGACGGGGAGCGGTAAAACGACACTTGTAAAAGCGCTCATGCGTGAATTTAATTTAGCGGACGGTGAGATCCGTTTTGGCGGGAAAAAAACTGAAGCGTATACACTGGATGCTCTCAGAACTTCGTTTGGGTATGTGCCGCAGGATCATTTTTTATTTTCAGCCACCATTGCGGATAATATCAGCTTTGCATGTCCGGATGCATCCTACAGTGACATTATTAAAGCCGCAAAGCTCGCGTCTATCCATGAAGACATCGTCAGGTTTGAAGAAGGTTATGAAACAGTTGTAGGGGAACGGGGAGTGACATTATCAGGAGGGCAGAAACAGAGAATCAGTATTGCAAGGGCTCTGCTTATGAATCCTGAAGTCCTGATCCTGGATGACAGCCTCTCTGCGGTGGATGCAAAAACGGAAGAAGCCATACTCGAGTCTTTGAGAAGTGTAAGGAAAGGAAAAACCACCTTTATTACCGCTCACAGACTCAGTGCCATCAATCATGCTGATCTGATCATTGTCATGGACCGGGGGCGGATTGCAGAACGGGGAACCCATACAGAACTGATGAAGAGTGATGGCTGGTACAGGCGCATGTATGAACACCAGCAACTGGAATCACTCATTGAAAAAGGAGGGCACTCTTCATGAAAGACAGACATGCATACCTCCTTGAACCGTTAAAACAAAGCCTGGTGTTTAAACGTCTCCTTGCCTATGCAAAGCCTCATTGGAAATGGCTCACAGTTGCTTTTATCCTTTTGGTCGGGGGGACAGGAGCTGAAATTCTCGGACCTATTCTTGTGAAGATTTTCATTGATGACTACCTTACCCAGGGGATTTTTGATACACAGCCCCTTGTCCTGCTTGCGGCAGGCTACCTGGGCCTGCATTTTTCTGCAGCAATTATGAACTATGCACAGCTCCTTATGTTTCAAAAGGTTGCACTTGGCATCATCCAGGAGCTCCGGATTGATGTATTTAAAAAAGTAGAAAAACTGGGACTTTCCTTCTTTGACCAGTTCCCGGGCGGAGGACTTGTATCACGTATTACCAATGACACAGAGCAGGTAAAGGAACTGTATGTAAGTGTGATGGCTGTCTTTGTACAGAACATTGTTTTTCTCATTGGTGTATTTTTTGCCATGTTCTACTTAAACGTCCAATTGGCATTATTCTGCCTGTTCATCCTGCCGTTCCTTGTGGTCATCATGCAGCTGTACCGGAAGTTCAGTTCCAGGTACTATGCCGAGATGAGTGAAAAGCTCAGTCAGTTAAATGCCCGGTTAAATGAATCCATCCAGGGAATGGCGATCATTCAGGTCTTTCGCCAGGAGCGAAGGATGAACCGTGAATTCCAGGAAATTAACCAGAAGCATCACGAGGCATGGTATAAAAGTATAAAGCTTGACGGGCTTCTTCTAAGGCCTGCGGTAGATGTGATTTCAATTCTTGCTCTGGTCATGGTTCTCAGCTACTTCGGCATCGTATCTCTGAACAGTCCGGTGGAGATCGGTGTCCTGTACGCCTTTGTTAACTACCTCGACCGTTTTTTTGAACCTGTTAACCAGATGATGCAGCGGCTCTCTATTTTCCAGCAGGCTCTCATTTCCGCAGGAAGAGTGTTTAGGCTCATGGATCACGATGAGCTTGCACCGGGGAAAACAGGGACTGACAGCCCGGGCATTTCCCGAGGTGTGGTAGAGTTTAAAGATGTCACGTTCTCCTATGACGGGAAACAGGATGTGTTGAAGAATATCAGTTTTAAAGTGAAAGAAGGAGGAACACTGGCTCTTGTCGGTCATACGGGCAGTGGAAAAAGTTCGATTATTAATCTTCTGATGCGCTTTTATACGCCCGGGAAGGGTGAGATACTAATAGACGGCCACAGCCTTACTACGTTCGAAGACAAAGAACTGAGGGAAAAAACCGGACTTGTCCTGCAGGATCCTTTCTTGTTTTTCGGGGACATCAGACATAATATTAAATTGTATGATGACAGGATTTCGGAGGCCGACGTCATAGACGCAGCAAGATTTGTGCATGCCGACTCCTTTATTGACCGGATGCCACAAGGCTATGATTCTCCGGTAGGTGAAAGGGGATCGACGTTCTCAAGCGGACAAAGGCAGCTCTTATCCTTTGCAAGAACGATGGCTAAAAAGCCGAAAATCCTCATTCTTGATGAAGCAACAGCAAGTGTGGATACAGAAACGGAAACTGAAATTCAAAAGGCACTGGAAAAGATGAGACTGGGACGGACGACCATCGCCATTGCCCACCGCCTGTCGACAATCAAAGATGCGGACCACATTCTTGTACTCCATCAGGGTGAAATTGTTGAAAGAGGTACTCACGACTCCCTGTTAAAAGAAGAAGGGCTCTATCATAAAATGTATCTCTTGCAACAAGGAGTACAAAAACTTGAAAATCCTCTTTAATTGAAAAAATAAAGGAGCTGAGGTTCATTGGCGGATTTAAAAGAAGAAGTGATGATTGACCGGCCGCTGGAAGAAGTTTTTTCGTATGCAAGTAACCTTGAGAACAGCACAGACGTTTTAGCCAACGTAGTAGAAGTAAACAAGCTCACGGAGGGACCTGTAAGAGAAGGTACCCAATTTGAAGAAATTCGCGAGTTCCGCAACCGCAAAGTCGGTGCTGTACTCGAAGTCGTGAAGTATCAAGCGCCGAACCTATACTCGATTAAAAGTGTTAATAAAGGGCTTGAAGTTGTTTACCATTATGTTTTTGAAGACAAAGGCAGTCAGACCAGGGTAAGGTTCACGGGTGAAGTTACGGCGACGAAGCTTTCAATGAAGCTGATGAGGCCTTTGATGGTGAAGATGCTGAAGAAAGAAGATGGTGAGCATCTGATTAGTTTAAAGAGAGCAATAGAAGAGCAATATGACACTGAAAGTTGACAAAGAATACCTAATGGGGGTATGGTGAATGTAGAGAAACTGAGGTGAGAATGATGTCAAAAAAACTGGATATCGAGCTTGTGCCTTCTCATACTGTCACCAGGCGCACGTCCGATGAAAAAGAAAAGCTCATTAACAGAATGAAACGTATTGAAGGCCAGGTAAGAGGGATTCAGAGAATGATCGAGGACGATCGTTACTGCATCGATGTTCTTGTACAGCTTTCTGCTATCAGCGCAGCTTTAAAAAAAGTCGGCTATACGTTGCTGGAAGACCATACCCGGGGTTGTGTAAAAAATGCCGTTGAGCAAGGTGACGGTGACGAGGCTATCGATGAACTTATGAAAGTTATTGAACAGTTTTCACGCTCATAATAAGGGGGACTCAAAGATGAAAAAAGAAGCAATTCTTGTAGAAGGTATGACATGCAATCACTGTAAATCAGCTGTAGAAGGGGCATTAACGAACATGTCCGGTGTCCATGCAGCAGAAGTTAATCTTAAAGAAAAAAATGTGACGGTTGAGTATGATGATTCGACTGTAACGATCGAGGCCATGAAAGAAGAGATTGACGACCAGGGCTATGATGTAAAATAATAGAACGGTCTGGATCCGCTTTTGGGTCCAGGCTGTTTTTTCTCTTTGTTCTGAAATGAACTGGTAAGGGGTTGTACGAGGTGATATACTAAATAGAGCATCTTATGATTGTACAGTCTGGAGGGGATGAACCCTTGCTTGGTATTGTTTTTACAATTTTAGCCGTTATTATGGGTCTCTTTGCATTAATGATCCGGATGAGAGCCATGAAAAAGCCCGCAAACGCCCGAAAAATTATTATCCCGCCGATTGCCATGAGCACCGGCTTTTTAATGTTTGTATATGAACCCGCCAGGATTACCCCGTTGCAGTTTTTGGAAGCATTTTCAGTAGGGGTTTTGTTTTCCATCCTGCTTATTAAAACAAGCAAGTTCGAAGTACGCAATAATGATATCTACTTAATGCGCTCAAAAGCGTTTGCTTTTATTCTTGTGGGGCTGCTCTTGCTTCGTGTCATTTTTAAACTGACGTTTGGCCACCAAATCCAGGTTGAAGAGCTTGCAGGAATGTTTTTTGTACTTGCATTTGGAATGATTCTGCCCTGGCGGATTGCCATGCTGGTGAAATTCAGAAAAGTTCAAAGAACACTTACCGACCGGAACACGGCAAATTCAATGCAATTACAGACAGAAAACCCGCTTCCTTAATTGGTAGCGGGTTAATTTTATACTTAAACAGACTGTTTACAACGCATATGGCATTTCCTTATGAATTCCCAGTAGGTTATGGATAACTTCAGCGTGTTTATGCAGACTTTAAGCGTGTTTATGGAGAACTTTGGTCCGTGTATACAGAATCCAGAGACATTTATGCATAACTTTGGACAGTTTAAAGAGAATTAGTCAATTTTCGACAAATCCTTCTCGCTTTTCGGCTGGTCAAAATAAAGGTGTCTCAACAGGGTTATTTCAACCTGATGAGACACCTCTATTAGATACCTACTGCTGAAAATATCCTTCATACTGACTGATATCGATCTTTTTCTCCCGCAGTTTTTTGACCAGAAATTTGTGATCGCGTTTGGGTGTAGCTGCGATGTAGCCTTTAATAATTAAATCCTCTGTCATTTCGTCTGCTTTTTCCTCCAGAGCAAATTCGCCGATTTTACCTGCAATCTTACCTTTCGCAACGTCACGGAAGAGTTCCGGAACGGGTTCTACGAGTTCGTTTAAAAACGCTTTATCTTCATCAGACCATAAATGAAGTGTTTCATTAATATAGTAATCCTGCCAGTCAAGAATCGATTTTCCGTCTTCTTTAGGCAGCTTCTTAAGAAACTTCCTGAACATAAAATAGCCGCCGATGGACACAAGTCCCATTAACAGGATTGACCATAAGAAAATAAACCACATAAACAGATCGTTTGCCACTGATCTTCACCTCTATTGCATACTACTTCTATTGTACGATAATCCCGGGGCTGTGAAAAGTCCGGTGCAAAACCAAAAAGAAAAAGCGACTGGCATTACACCATCCGTTTGCGTTTGAGGTAGGCATCTTCTGTACCGAGTTCTCTGTTGAGCAGTCTTTCCATCTCAATTAGCGCTTCCCGTTCTACAATTGGATCGTCATTAGACCACATCACCCGGTACACAAAGTAATAATGTCCGATTACGCGGAAAATGACGGGGCTGTTCGGGAACTCATCAAACCAGGCTTTCATAGCCCGCCTCTTTAAGTAAGAGTAGTCAAGCATTTCCATAAACCATCACCCACTTAAGAGTAAAACAGGTGTTCGTATTTTTGAAGTGGACTTAAGTTGTGTTTTTGTTACAAATTGCTCCTTCTTCTATTTTTCTTTTGTGAACCTGTGGGAGATCAGAACAATGAAAAACGAAACGATACTCAAAACACCAAAAAGAATAAAGAACGTCATATCAACAATCGGCTGATAAATGGTGGAAAAGTAATGAGCTTTTACAAGAAATACAGCGGATGCAGTAAATGTAATCAAAGACGGAACGTATTTTTTCCACCATGCCCTCTTTGATGGCTTGGAATATCGCTGAGTTGCTCTCAATAAGAATAAAACAACCAGCAGGATCGCGCACGTGATCATGAAATTCATCTGTTCACCCCGTATTGTCAGACAGTCTCTTCATTGATTTATAATCACAAATCCAAAATTCATTCCAATGAGTCCCAAGTTCATTGGATCGATTATATAATTACCCATTGTTATCCAATTTTGGAAGGCGTAAAATGAATTAAAAGAAAATTGTATCGGAATCTGCATCCTAAGAAGGGGGGAGTGAGAGTGGCTTTCTTAAACGGTACAAACGGTCCTGTCTATTATGAGGTTTACGGAGAAGGGATCCCCATCCTGTTTACTCATGGTGCTTCATGGAATCACCGGCTGTGGGAGCCTCAGGTTGATGCATTAAAAGAAAAATATAAAGTCATCGTGTGGGATGTGCGCGGACATGGAAAATCCCGCTGCAAAGAGGACCAGGAGCTTAATGGGGAGATTTTTATTCAGGACCTCATTGAGCTTCTTGATCATCTGTCAATTGAAAAAACTGTTCTATGCGGGCTTTCAATGGGTGGCATAATCAGCATGCAGACGGCCATAATGCACCCTGGGCGGGTTGCCGGCATTATTGCCATAGGGGCCCCGTGTTCGTTCAGGTTTAATAAATACGAACAAATGATGATACCCATCCAGAGGCTCATGTTCAACTTTATCCCTATAAAAGCCTTCGCCAGAGCACAAGGGATTTACTTTTCCCGCTACAATCCTTCAAACCGTCTTTTCATCGAAGAAGCTGTATTATCCCTGACGCAAAAAGACTGGTCCAGTATCTGGTCTGCCCTGACCCGGATGGACTGCCGGGAGAGACTGAGTACGATATCCTGTCCCACTCTGATTCTCCAGGGAGAGCATGACATTATCATCAGGCATCAGCAGGAGTATATGGCACAAACCATCCCCGGGGCAAAATGGGAAGTGATTGAAAATGCAGCCCATGCAACGAACCGTGATAATGCCCCGCGGGTAAATGAGCTGATAAAAAACTTCATGACAGAGACAGCTGGTAAAGTGCGGATATAAAACAGGGGCAGGCTGGTGCAAAACGTTAACATAAGATTTTTTTCTGCGGAGTCTGGCTGAATAGACTTCGGTAAAAAGCGGGTAGATGAGACCTTGCAGGCAGATGGAGTCTGACTGGGCGTTTTGTAAACAGACCGTCATTGCTTAACAGCACATTAGTTCAATAACATGAAAAAAGCTGTCCAAAAGGTTTGTTGACCTTCGGGGACAGCTTTTTTCAGATAACTTTTCTGTTCTGCTGCTGATGGATCGCTCGGATATCCTTTAAGAATGCAAGAGCCTTTTTGTTAAACGTTTCGGCTTTTTCAATGTTGCATACATGCCCGCAGTCAGGAATAATTGTGAGGTCAGAGCTGGCTTCGGTTTTTACAAACTTTTGTATTCCCTTTAGGAACATGTGATCCTCGGAACCTGAGATATACAGCTTAGGTATTACGTTTTTTCTAAGGGTGAGTCTGTCATACGTTTTGTAGGCGTATTTTGCTACGTGGGCCCATTTCAGGTAGTCATTCTTTCCGAGTTTGAAAGCTTCCCTGATAAAGATTGTCCTTGCTTTCCTGTGGTTTTTCTTTGGCATCAGTAAAAATGCAAAGATTGAGTAGGGAAGCATATAAGGCAGAACCTTACGAACAGGCTTTGCAAGTGTCAGCTTGCAGAGAATTTGACCCCACTTCAAAAATTTTGAAGCAGCGCCGGCAAGAACCATGGACCGGATGCGGTGCCCGTGACGCAGGGAAATATCCTGCATGACGATGGTTCCAAGGGATACCCCTACAAAGTGAGCTGTTTTAATTTTCAGATGGTTCATCAGTTCAATTACTTTTTCACTGGTCAGCGTCAGATAATCAGGATCGTCAAAAGACCCCGATTCCCCGTGACCGGGAAAATCAATACATAGCAGATTAAAATGTTTTTTAAATGGCTCAATCTGTTTATAGAAGATCGAGTGGTTTCCTCCGAGTCCATGGAAAAGGACAATCCATTCTTCATTGTTGTCACAGTAATGTGTTTGAAAGTTTAATAGCATTATAGTACCCTCATTTAAAGGCTATTTTAGTATACAAAAAGATTTATGTACAAATATACCTTATTGTTGAGGGGAAAACAATGTTATTATAGAATATGTGTTAATTTTACTGATAACTAATGTAATAAAAACAGAATTTAATACATCTTTTAACATTTAAGGAAAAACATTAACTTTTATTGTAATATATTGTTTTTAGAAAATTTGGATAAAGGAGTGGTCACATGAAGATTTTTGTGACTGGAGCGACAGGCTTTGTAGGTTCAAAGCTTACAGAGAAGCTGCTGGAAAAAGGACACCATGTTTATGCCCTGGTGAGAAGCGAGCGGAAAAAGAAGGCGCTCTTGGATAAAATACCTCAAAGCCTTATGAAACGTTTTAATATCGTTTTTGGAAGTCTTTCAGATTCCTCTCTTAATCTTGACGAAGATAGAGTAAAAGAGCTTACGGAAGACAAAATTGACATAGTCTACCACAGTGCTGCGTACCTCTCTTTTGATGACAGAGAGAGAGAAACGTCGTTTAACATTAATGTTGAGGGCACCAGAAATATTCTGGACTTCGCTGTAACAATTGGTGCAAAAAAATTCTTTCATGTTAGTACGGCTTATACACTCGGTATGAAAGAATACGCAAAAGAAACCCTTCATGATACGAACGGCGCGTTTGTGAACAGCTATGAAGAAAGTAAATGTCATGCAGAGCATCTCGTCTACTCCTACCGGGACAGACTGGATGTGAGCATTTTCCGTCCTTCTATTATCATTGGAGATTCAAAAACCGGAGAAGCAGAGACAACGTTTGCCCTTTACGGCATGCTGCGTAGCTTTCAATTGTTTAAAAAGCGGATAGAAAGAAGAATCAGCGAACAGAGCAAAAGATATACGTTTCTGTGTGATGAAAACACACCGTCCAACTTTGTCCCGGTTGATTACGTTGTAAATGTTCTCTCAACAGGAGCTGATGAAGCCGAAAAAGGTGAGATCTACCATATTACGAACAGTTATGAACTGTCCAATGGTGCGATTTTTTCCATCATTAAAAATGCCCTCAATCTTGATAATGTCGTGTTAAAGCCAAAAGACTATCTGCCTCAGCTGACGGCAGAAGAACTTCGCTGGAATGAACCTTTAAGTGTCTTCCAGACATATTTGAGTAAAAACGTAGCCTTTGATGACAGCAATACGAAAGCCATGCTGGAGCGGGTTGGAGAAAAGCCTGTCTACGTAAATGAGGAACTGCTCACACACATGGTGATGAGCTACTGTCACGGTGCGCCGGTAAAAGCTTAATAATGGTAAGAGGCTGTCCCGTTTTTTGGGATAGCCTCTATTAATATTAAAAATACGGCACCCCTCACTCACGAACTTAATTTTGAGAGCCTCTTTTCAAACTGGATTGAATCAAGCCACTCTCCGTGAAACTCAAGCGCATTCTTTTTTAAACCGGCCTCATGAAACCCGTTCTTTAGAAGAACAACCTGAGAACTGATATTATCAGTAAACGTTACGGCTGTTATGAGATTAATATCCTTAGCCGCTGCAATCCGGCTGGCAAGCTGGACAGCCAGGGTCGCATACCCTTTACCTTTATATTTCTGCCCAATCCGGTAGCCTATCTCTGCTTTTTTTACACCATCTTCTGATACATTCACATTAACCAGGTTGACTCTTCCGACAATCCTCTTATCCTCTGTCTTCCTCACTACAAACATAAAGCACTTTTCCTGTTCAATTTCCTGCAAAAACGAAGAAAGGGTATCTTCAAAGGGTTCACGGTCGTAATCGGAATCAGAGCGCTTCGGAATAATTTCATCAAAAAACATTCTGTTCACCTTTTCGAAGTCCAAAAGGTCGGCAGAGGTCACATTTGACAAACATTCCAGATAGACATGGTTCTTCACAATCCTGCCTCCTTCACAAGAGCGTATTTTTATTATCGTAACCTAAAATTATCAGAAAAAACAGTAATTAGTTGAATGCTGACTAAAAGATGGTCCGTGAGTCTTACAACCTGTCAGATTAAGACAAATTGCAACGCGTCATCATAAGGGAACCATGGTCCACAAGCCCTGTTTCGTTATAGCAGGATTCGCGTTCTTCATCTAATGTCAGAAAAGTCGAAAGTTTATTTAAAAAGAGTCTTAAATAATAGAGAAAAAAGTACGGAAAAGGGAGGTTTTGTGATATATTGGAAAAACAAGGGGTGTAAGGGGGATGATGGATGAAAAGAGGGGTTTTCATCTTTTTTGGGCTGTGTTTAATGACGGCCTGCAGTTCAGGCACGTTATTAGCAAAGGAAGAAACTGCATACTTCAGTTACGCCGGTGACCGGGCTGATAAAGCGGATTTGACTGAAAGAGAGCAGCTGGATAAAAAAGAGGCAGAGGAAGTCAAAGAATTCACAGCTTTTAAAGTTGAACATTATGATCACAGCAATATTTCATTTGACCTTAAACATAACAATGAATCAGAGCATTTATACATAAAAACGGATGAAGTTTTCCCGGAGGATTATACAAATGTTGAAGGGGTCCTTACTTTTCGCGGCGGACCAATGCGGGATCAACCTGCTTACGGACAGTTGGACACCGGTGTTTTTGGAATTGAAGAGTCCTGGCAGTACCGGACAGGTTTTAACAGTGACTGGGGAGGGGGAGCAGGGTGGACAGGACAGCCGGCCCTAGTTAAATGGGAAAAAGACGTTCGGGAAATGATGAACATTTATTCTCCATTTATCAATGACGAAGATTTTGTTGAAGTGATTCAAGGATCTCTCGATGGGAACGTCTATTTTCTTGACTTGGAGACAGGAAAAGAGACAAGACATCCGATTGAAGTGGGAAATCCGATTAAAGGCAGCGTATCTGCTGACAGCCGGGGGTATCCCCTGTTATATGTGGGAGACGGCGTACCTTACGAGGACTCTTTCGGTCTTTCCATTTACAGCCTGATTGACGGCTCGTTGCTTCATCACATATCAGGACGTGATGGTTTTGCATTCAGGGAATGGGGGGCTTTTGACAGCTCAGCTCTCGTTAACCGTAAGACAGATACTCTCGTAGTAGGTGGGGAAAACGGTATCTTTTATAAAGTGAAGTTAAATACATTGTTTGATAAAGATGCCGGAACTGTTTCTGTTGCACCTGATGAACTGAAGCTTCGTTACGAAGTGGAAGGCAATGACTATCAGGGGATCGAAAACTCGGTTGCTGTCTACAAAAACCTTGCCTTCTTCGCCGACAATGGCGGATCCATCATGGCGGTGAACCTGCAGACCATGTCTCCTGTATGGGCACTCCCGCCGCTGGATGATACAGACTCCACTATTGTTGTTGAAGTAGTGGATGACGTGCCTTATCTTTATACAGGTACTGAAGTTGATAACATTGGCCGGGACGGTGACTGTCACCTAAGGAAAATTAACGGCATGACAGGTGAAGTGGTCTGGCAGAAAAGTTATTCGGCGTTCTATTATCCCGGTGTAGCCGGAGGGGTACTTGCAACACCTGTTCTCGGTAAACAGGCAATCGAAGACGTTGTTATCTTTACGATCGCAAGACACGGGGGACGGTACCGTGGTCTGATGGCTGCGCTGGACAAAGAAACGGGTGAAGAAGTTTGGACAAGGGATATGCCTTTTTATGCCTGGAGCTCGCCTGTTGATGTGTATGATAAAAAAGGAAATGCCTATCTCATTCAAGGTGATTTTAATGGGGATGTGACCCTTCTCAACGGGGAAAATGGTCAAATGATTGACCAGGTGAGCTTGGGTGTGAATATTGAAGCTTCACCGGCCGTTTATAATAACACTGTCGTACTGGCAAGCCGCAGCGGTTACATTCACGGGATAACAATCGAGTAATCAGGAAAGGCCCGGAGCTTTTGCGTCCGGGCTTGTTTTTTCGTTCATTCATAAAGGTTTGATCCAAAGGTGTTCTTTTCCCTTGAAGAGATGAAGAGCCAAGATTCGAACAGGAAAAAAGAATCCTGGATAAAGAGGAACACATTTCTGTTTTTGCATTCTTTAGTTACGCTTCGCGGTTTTCTGCGTCGAAGCAACTCGAAGCTAATTTCATGATTACTGCCACAGGAGTCTCGGGAACTTTGCCTTCATCACTACGTTTATAAAAGATTTTTTGCTTTTTAGTAATAGCTGTTTTCAGAAACATTGTTGCTTTGTCAATATTAATTATGGAGCGAAAGGCGGCGACTCAAGCGTGAATAGCATCAGCTGAAGACCCAGCGTTGGTGGTCTTTCCCGAGGAGGCTGAAGGGAGGAAAGCGTCCGACTGTAGCGGTGGTGTGGTAAAAGCAAATCAATACGAAAACAGCTTTTTTATAAAAACGAACGGATGATTATGAGGGGAGGTTTTTCAGGTGCAGGAATATTATATTGGCTGGGGCACGTTATCACTTATTAATGCGGGAATTGCCCAGGGGAAAAACCGGAGCGGCTTAAACTGGTTTCTTCTGTCTCTTTTAGTTGGCCCTATTGCAACACTTGCTGTTGTTATCGCTGAGAAAAGGTGAATTTCCGTGTATTGCGGTTAAAATAAGGCTGTCAGGGGAAAAAGTATACAAATATAATCTGTCTGAATCTCATGCACCTGCATGTGGATCCCGGTATTTGCAGTCAGATGCATGGCAGCAGCATCACAATAAAAGGAGGCACAAAGGATGAAACGTATGTTAATGGCCGGTGCAGGAATCGGGGCTTCATTTTATGTGTTCGGCCTGATTAAAGATTTTCTTGAAGGCAAATACATCGAAAAGCAGCGTGAACTAAAAAAAGAGGGCCGCAGGTAAAAAAACGCTGTGTTTAAGAGCTTTGGATATTAATAGAGTTGATTGCAGTGGTTGTGCCGCGCAGTGCAGTGAACGGAAATCCCTGAGTTTAACAAAGCCAAAAGAAAAAAGGTGGTCAGCAATGTGACCGCCTTTTTCTTATGAGTCGATACAGGTATGGGGTACTATCGATGTTTGTCCTTCGGAAACACCTCATTTTTAATGATGTGATGTTACGTTCAGAACGTGTGTCACGTCCGCTTGTTAATGGTACAAGCTAACCACCCCTCAAGATGACTTAAGGAATACCTCGTTTCACACTTCACTTCGATGGTGCTTTGCTGCATCTACTCTGAAAAGAAAGCGTGTGGCTCTCTCTTCAAAATATAGTATGATCTTTTTACGGACTTTTACTAATGGTAAAAAGTGCAAAATGGCACCGCGCAGAAAAGGCTGACCCAAAAAGTCGGTTATTACCTTTTGGGTCAGAGCAATGAGCGTTGATGCTCTCTTTTAAAAGCACTGCACACACAAGAAAATTGATTTAATCGTTAACTTTCACCGTCTGTCTGGCCCACATGGTTCGCTTTTTTCGTTTTATGGGAACCACTCTGAGGGTGCGGCTGGTTGGATCGGTTGTTTTTAGGCTGGTTTCTGCGCTGGCTTTTGAACGTGTTGTTTTCCACAGTCAACGCCTCCTTTCAATACTAGTGTGTCCAGGGACAAAGACACGTACAGTTGAAGAATTAAGCAATCTTAATAAAACTTTCCTGAACTCGTCCGGATAAAAAAACGTACTGAATTTCACACTAATGAGGAATACGTTCAGTCATAGAAAGGAGACGGTGAACATGCCATACCATAAAAACAAGCAACAGGCATTCCAGGCTGCCCAGCAGGCTTTCGTACAACTGCAGGGTGCAATGAACGATCTTGCACCGGATGATGCAGATTACGGTCATCATCATAAAGCAGCCGAACAGGAATTAAATGAAGCCATGCAGGTGATCCAGAAAGCCCATGTAAATGCATCGGAACACCAGAAACAACAGTTAAGAATTTATGAAGAGGAAGTAAGAAAGTACCAGCAGCAGTTAATGGAAGAATAAAAAGGTGTACGAAAAGGGCGTTGGTCCTTTTCGTACACCTTTTCTTTATGAGAAAAACAGCATTCGCGGTTGTTTATCAGATTACTGACGTTTTTTTGTCTTCTTATTAAACATTCTTTCTTCGGCACTCATGGGCTCATCATTCCAGCGTTCGTTGTAGCCGGCGCCTTTTCCCTGTGCTTTTGAATCATTCATACCGGGACGAACGTGATTGGCTTTATCCTTTGACATCATAGTCACCTCCAGTTTTCTTTAGTAGGATGCACAGGGGGAGGGATAAAATTCCGGGTTTGATCATTCGGATTTAAGGGAAATTATTGTATGTGTGTAAAATGAAGCGTTTCCATTCCATATTGAGTCGATTCATGTTATTGTACTAAAGGAAACTTGTCACTTTTTTCACAAGGTTTTAGACAATTTAGACATTCTGTTATATGATTGTACTTGAAGGAGGGAATACATATGTCGAAAGATCAAACATTATACAACTCAAAAAAGTCTTTTGAAGTTAATGGAAAAACGTATCACTACTATGATTTAAAAGCAATTGAAAGTGCGGGAGTTGGAACCGTTTCCAACCTTCCTTATTCTGTAAAGGTGCTTCTGGAAAGCGTCCTTCGCCAGCACGATGGCAGAGTTATTACAGAAGAGCATGTGCAGAACCTGGCTAAATGGGGTACAGATGAGCAGAAAGCGGTGGATGTACCATTTAAGCCTTCCCGTGTTATCCTTCAGGACTTCACCGGGGTACCAGCTGTGGTAGACCTTGCCTCTTTGCGTAAAGCAATGGCAGATATGGGTGGAGATCCGAACGAAATCAACCCGGCAATTCCTGTTGACCTGGTTGTCGACCACTCCGTGCAGGTAGATGATTTCGGCGGTGCCGATTCACTCCTTAAAAACATGGAGCTTGAGTTCCAGCGTAACGAAGAGCGTTACAAGTTCCTGAGCTGGGCTCAGAATTCTCTTGATAATTACAGAGCAGTACCACCTGCAACCGGTATCGTTCACCAGGTAAACCTGGAGTACCTTGCCAATGTTGTTCAGGAAAATGAAAACGATAACGGAGAGCGCGTAGCTTATCCGGATACACTTGTGGGAACAGACTCCCATACAACAATGATTAACGGAATCGGAGTACTTGGATGGGGTGTCGGAGGTATCGAAGCAGAAGCCGGTATGCTGCAGCAGCCTTCCTACTTCCCGGTGCCTGAAGTTATCGGTGTTAAATTCACAGGAGCCCTGCCTGAAGGCGCAACCGCAACTGACCTTGCGCTGAAAGTAACACAGGTTCTTCGTGAAAAGAAAGTAGTCGGCAAGTTTGTGGAGTTCTTCGGACCAGGTCTTGCTGAGATGCCTCTTGCTGACCGTGCGACGATATCCAATATGGCACCTGAATACGGTGCGACATGCGGTTTCTTCCCGGTTGACGAAGAAGCATTAAACTACATGCGCTTTACCGGCCGTTCAGAAGAGCAGGTAAACCTGGTAGAAGCATACTGCAAAGCCAATGATCTGTTCTATGAGCCTGGTAAAGACGATCCGGAATTTACGGATGTTGTTGAAATAGATCTTTCTACAATTGAACCGAATCTTTCCGGACCTAAGCGTCCGCAGGATCTTATTCCTCTTTCCCAGATGAAGCAGGAGTGGAACAAGTCACTTACAGCTCCGGTGGGTAATCAGGGATTCGGACTCGATCCGGATGAAATTAATAAATCTGTTGATGTTGATCACCCGAATGGAAAGACATCCAGCCTGAAAACAGGTGCTGTTACAATTGCTGCGATTACAAGCTGTACGAACACATCAAACCCGCACGTTATGATTGGTTCCGGTCTTGTGGCGAAAAAAGCAGTAGAGGCAGGCCTGAAAGTACCTGAATATGTAAAAACCAGTCTGGCACCTGGATCCAAGGTTGTTACTGGCTACCTGGAAGATGCAGGTCTTATGCCTTACTTGGATAAACTCGGCTTCAACCTTGTTGGATACGGTTGTACTACATGTATCGGTAACAGTGGACCGCTTCCTGAAGAAATCGAAAAAGCAATCGCAGATAATGATCTGACCGTTTCTTCTGTTCTAAGTGGTAACCGTAACTTTGAAGGACGAATTCACCCCCTTGTTAAAGCCAACTACCTTGCATCACCGCCATTGGTTGTGGCATATGCTCTTGCGGGAACAGTTAATATCGACCTTCATACAGAGGCAATCGGCCAGGATAAAGACGGTAAGGACGTATACTTCAAAGATATCTGGCCAAGCCATGAAGAAATCAAGAAGTATATGGATGATGCTGTTGCTCCTGAGTTATTTAAGCGTGAGTATGAAAAAGTGTTTGATAACAACGAACGCTGGAATAAACTTCAGACTTCAGAAGGAGAACTTTACAAGTGGGATGATGAGTCTACTTACATTCAAAACCCTCCTTTCTTCGAGGACATGAGCGAAGAGCCTGAAGATGTAAAAGAGCTTAACAGCCTTCGTGCAGTGGCTAAGCTTGGAGACAGTGTTACAACAGACCACATTTCTCCGGCGGGATCAATTGCAAAAGACAGCCCTGCAGGTAAATACCTTATGGAAAAAGGATTAACTCCTGCGCAGTTTAATTCCTACGGTTCCCGTCGTGGTAACCACGAAGTAATGATGCGCGGTACGTTTGCAAACATCCGCATTAAAAACCAGCTTGCACCAGGTACAGAGGGCGGATATACAACATACTGGCCTACCGGTGAAGTAATGGCGATTTATGATGCGTGTATGAAATACAAAGAACAGGATACAGGTCTTGTAGTCCTTGCCGGTAATGACTACGGTATGGGAAGTTCCCGTGACTGGGCTGCCAAAGGTACAAACCTTCTTGGCATCAAGACAGTTATCGCTCAGAGCTTTGAGCGTATTCACCGCAGCAACCTTGTACTGATGGGCGTTCTTCCGCTTCAGTTTAAAGAAGGGGACAGCGCTGAATCACTTGGACTTACAGGTGAAGAGCATTTCGATGTGAAAGTAACTAACGATATTCAGCCGCGTGACATGGTAACAGTCACTGCAAAACACCCTGAAACCGGTAAAGAAACATCATTTGAGGTTCTTGCCCGTTTCGACAGTGAAGTTGAAATTGACTACTACCGTCATGGCGGAATCCTGCCGATGGTACTGCGTCGTGCCTTGAAAGAAACGAAAAAAGCAAAATCCTAATCGGATACGAACCCCTTTCTGCCAATCGTGCAGGAAGGGGTTTTTTGCGTTTAGTTTTGTTAAAGCTCACAGGCCAGCCTGAAATAGCCTTAGATAAGGTGCTAAAATCTTTCAGTGAAATCAGCATCGTTGAAAGCAAATCTCTCGCAACCACCGTACACGCGCCGAGCATTCCCGGTGAGATGCATGGTAAAGGATGCAGGCTTCATCTAACCTGTTTATGAAAGGATGTTTCCGCAAAAAAAAATGTGGTTCTTCGTTAAAAGGAAGAGTCCTGCCAGAGCGGGCGTCAGGGTGAGCCCCCGCGGAAAGCGACGTGTACTCCGGCTTAATCTACAATTACTGTGGTTATGATAAGGAAGACAGAGCTTCAATCTTTACGAGAACAGCATTCTGTAAAAACGATTAGAAATAAAACTTTTCGATATTTCACATACCATATTAAAAAATACATAACAAAAGAAACAAATCACATACTAGAAAAGAAAACAAAGGAGGAAATGATTTTGGGCAGACAAAAGCAGGGAAACGCAAATGCAGAGCGAAATAAAAATGCGAAAAAACAAGGAAAAGACAACCACGCTTCAGAGCTTGAAACGTTTGCGGACTATGAAGTAAAGAAAATGAGAAACGACCAGCCTCAAACAGGCCAGTAATGATGATAAACGGAAGCGCTTTGTTCGTTTCCGGGGGAAAGGAAAACCCAAGGTCACCTAATGAACTTGGGTTTTTCCATTATCGATAAGATACTAAAGGGTGATGAACGTGTTTGAATTTTGGCAAGGCGCAAGCGATCTTCCGGTTTATCATTTTTTAATTCGTGCCATAATCGTTTACATATATATCTTTATTCTCCTTAAAATTCTCGGGCAGCGCTCGATCGGTACGTTTGATCCTCTTGATTTTATTTTCGGCATTATCATTGGAGATATCGTAGGAGAACCCCTGGCAGCAGGAGACGTTCCTTTACCCGGACCGTTGGCAGCCGCTGCATTCATTGCGGGAATCCATCTATTTTTATCCTGGATTGCATTAAAGCTTCCAAGATTTAGACGGGTGATTGAGGATGAACCGCTTGTTCTTGTTAAAAATGGCCAAATCATTCATAAAGAATTAAACAGAATGAAAATTACTGTTGAATCCTTAATGATGGATCTGCGTCTCCAAAATGCAATTGATTTAACAGAAGTGGATTATGCTGTTCTTGAGCCCAACGGTAAGATCAGTGTGATCAAAAAAACCATGTATGACACAGCATCTCCTGCGGACATAGGTAAAGCACCAGAATCCAAGGGATACCCAACCGTTCTCATTTCAGACGGCCGGGTAATCGATGCGAACCTGAAAAAAGTAAAATCACGCTCCTGGCTTCAGGAGCAGCTCATTAAGCACGGCTTAAAAGAACCGAAAGAATGTTTTTTACTGACCCTTGATGAAGCGGAAAATGTCTATGTGAGCAAGCGATTATCCAAGGAGGAACAAAACCATATCCTGGGGAACTCACAATAAGAGGTATGAACTTCCTCTTTTTGCGTTAATAATGCAAATAGAGGTGAAAGAAATGAAAAAAACGAAGAAAAGACGATTTGAAGACCTGATCAACGAAAATAAGCAGCAGTTAATGAACGATCCAAAAGAAATGGAAAGAATTGAGCTTCGTCTTGATAAGCGTCATCAGGACCGCCTCGACAATGCTCTGTAATCATCGTGTATACCTCCTTTCTGTCCGGCCATATTAAGGATATGGAAGGAGGGCTATACAATGAGCCATAAGTTTGACCAGTACAGACCAAACCACCTGGGCACACAGCCTAGGAAAAGTGATTCCAATAAAGGAAAACAAATGAACAATAAAAGCAGTGAACAGCCTGATTATGCTCCGTCTAAGGGGAAATAAAATGAGAACCTGTCCTATAGGGCAGGTTTTTTGTTTTGTCCAGGAATTTATAGCTCTCTAAGATGTGGGTAGCTTTATGATGAAACTTTTCCGCGTCCATAAGGGCAACTAAGAGGCTGGGACAGAAGTGTTTTACTCAACGAGAATCCGAACGAATAAAATGCGGTGCAAATGAATCGCTCCTGAAATATACTTCGCTTTCCGCGGAAAGCTGGTGAGCCTCCTCGTGCTACGCACTGTGGGGTCTCACCTTTGCTTTTCATCCCGCAGGAGTCTACGTATATTTCATCCGCTTTGTTCGTGCATCGTTCGGATTCTCAGCTAAACTCTTTCCTTATGTCCCAGCCTCAAGTTTTCTTTACCGCTCGTGACCAAGGTGATTGAGCTTTTGTTCTTTGTCAATTTTCAAAAGAGATTGAAGCTTTTATATTTCACTTTCTTTGGCGGTGCCTGCAAACCGTAAGAAATAACCCTGCTGAACCATCCGGATAACAAAACTTGAGTTACTTGGACTATAAAAGTTCCTGTAACAACATTGTTGTGTTTATTTAAATGAAAAAGGGTTGCCACATGCTTGCCCTTCATAAGATAATAAAGGAACGTAAACAAGCTGTCCGGATAGAAAGCAGGGTGAGAGATGCAAGTGATGAAAAAGAATGATACACAGCAAAAACCTGAGGATAGTATTAAAATTAAAAGAAAACCGAGAGCGGCTGTGACGTTATTGTTTCTCCTATACATGGCCAGTCTTTTTTATGTCGTATTCTTTGCCTGGAATTACGGCTCATCATACGGACCTGTCGGAGCAGACGGCCGGAACTTAAATGTAGTCCCATTATTGAGTATTCATAATATCTACTACTACAGCACAGATATATGGGTGCCTGTCAGAATTCTTCTTGGCAACATCGTTATGTTTATTCCTTTTGGATTTTTGTTTCCTCTTCTGTACAGAAGGTGGAGAAGATCTCTTCTCGGCATTCTGCCTGTAGGGTTTCTGGCGCTCGTCCTTTCCGTTTTTATCGAAGTGAACCAGTACTTCTTTACGTACCGGGTCGCAAATGTGGATGATGTTATTTTAAATACGATTGGCGGGCTCATTGGCGCTTCGTTATACTGGCTCGCTGTAAAACTTCATGTTCTTTACGTAAAAACAGCAAGGTGACCCTGTGGTCCCTTGCTGTTTTTTAATTTTCTTCATGCTCCGTTTGAAATTTTGCTTCGGCTCTCTTCTGGAAATAGCGGTACCCTCCGTACACCACAGCAAGAAACGTTCCGTATATAAGGATCATATACACAATTTCCTGAGGGTCTGTGACGATTGTATGGCCGATCAGGGCAAACAGAATCATGGATGGTATTTTGCCCAGAGAGGAGGCCAGGGCGTATGACAAAAAGCGGACCCGGCTTAATGCTGCATATACATTAATGATAATAGATGGAATGACCGGGATCATTCTTAATAACGTAATCGTCAAAAAGGCATTACGCTCAAAAAGGACCGTTAATTTGCCAAGGTATTTGTACTTATGGAGGACCTTCATTCCCCAGTCCTGGTATCCGTAGCGGACAATGGCAAACATAATCACCGAAGCCATGCTTGAACCGAACCAGATAATAAACCCTCCAAGAACAGGCCCGTAGGCAGCCCCGATGACACCACCCACAATCGGGTATGGTATGACAGGAAAAAGCGACATGAGTGTGGCAACAAGGGCGGTTAAAACGGCAAATTCCCGGTCGGTCTGACGAATCCATTGAAGGAGTGGTTCATGAATGAAATAAATAAAAACGGCTATGCCTACATAAAACAACGTAACAAGAATTTTGCGCAACATAGTATGTACTCCTTTAGACTGACTGTTGTTTAGTATACTATGAACCGTAAAATAGTGAAATTAAAATCCTCCGCCTATTCATCAATTCAGGGCCTGCTGCGTATAAATAGAGGTGATGAACCATGCCTGATAAAGGAATATGGGGGAATAGGGGGGAACAAGGTGTGCAGATTCATATTGTAGAAGAAGGCGATTCACTATTCAGCCTTGCACAAATGTATAATAGTTCGGCCGCTGAAATTGCAGAGGCCAATGAACTTCCAGAGCCGGACCGGTTAGTCGCAGGACAAAGTGTTGTCATTCCGATCACCGGTTCTTTTTATGACGTACAGGAAGGGGACAGCTTGTTCGAGATCGCCGATAAGTTCGGGATAAGTGTCGATGAGCTTGCCCGGATCAACCAGGTTTCCATGAATGAACCGTTGAACGTGGGGTTAAGGCTCTACATTCCACCACTTTCAAAAACAACAATAGAAACGAATGCCTATGTAGAACCGATTGGGGATCAGGTATCAGAAAACCTCATTGAATCGGCTCGTAACAGAGCACCGTTTCTCACCTACCTTGCACCTTTCAGCTATGAATTGAACCGCGATGGTACGTTAAAGCCACCTCTTTTAGATGATTTCCCGGCAATAGCAGAGGAGAACAGTGCCGCTTTAATGATGGTAGTCACAAACCTTGAAGAGGGAGCGTTCAGTGATGATTTAGGTGCGGCCATTCTTACGAGTGAGGAAGCCCAGAACACCTTGCTGGATGAAATTATCCAGGAAGCACAGGAAGTCGGCTACGGGGATATCCATTTTGACTTTGAATATTTAAGGCCTGAGGACAAAGAGCGGTACAATGATTTTCTCAGGAAAGCTGCGGAACGACTCAGACAGGAAGGGCTTCTGATTTCAACTGCTCTGGCTCCGAAAACGAGTGCTGACCAGGAAGGGAAATGGTACGAAGCACACGACTACGGCGCCCACGGGGAAATTGTGGACTTCGTTGTTCTAATGACATATGAATGGGGGTACAGTGGGGGACCCCCTATGGCCGTTTCACCGATTGGCCCCGTGAGAGAAGTTGTTGAATATGCTCTCACAGAGATGCCGGCAGAAAAAATCATGCTCGGACAGAATTTATATGGATATGACTGGACACTGCCATTCACACCCGGAGAGGATATGGCGGAAGCAGTGAGCCCGAATGAAGCGGTGAGGAGGGCGTATGAATACAATGTTCCGATCGAGTATGATGAAGAATCCCAGGCTCCTACCTATACGTATACAGATGAGGAAGGGGATGAACACGAGGTTTGGTTTGAGGATGCCAGAAGCATAGAACAGAAGTTTAACCTGATTGATGAACTCGGGCTGAGAGGAATCAGCTACTGGAAACTTGGATTGCCTTTTCCCCAGAACTGGCTCATACTCAGCGACCGGTATGATGTGAAAAAATTATAAAGCCTTAAGACATAAAGAATGTCCAAACGAATCGGCACAAGCAACACTTTGTGCAAGCGCATTGGTCACGAGCGATAAAGAAAACTTGAGGATGGGACAGAAGTGTTTTATCAACAAGAATCCGAAATTAAATAAAGCGCAAATAAACCGCTTCTGAAATATACTTCCCTTTCCGCGGGAAGCGGGTTACCCTCTTCACTTCGTTGCGGGGTCTCACCTTTGCTTTTCAGAAGGCACTGAAAAAGTTCGATCTTTAACTTTTCCGGTGCCTTTTAAGCCGCAGGAGTCTGCGTATATTTCATCCGCTATGTCAGTTCATTGTTCGGATTTTCAGCTAAACACATTCTTTATTTACCAGCCACTTACTTGCCCTTAGACTTTAGTTTAAGGATTTCAGGCAATCATATTGAAGCCGCTCTTTGGATTCAGTTGATGGCATGAAATGACCTCGAGATCGCAGGCGCTGAGTTGGACTCGGAAAAATTCCTCATAAAGTTTTCTACATCTTAGAGAGTTATAATTTCCTAAAACAACAAGAAAACCGCTTTACTCGTGAAGAGGAAGCAGTTCACGGCTTCAAAGGGCGATTCACAAGGTATCTTCCACCTTGTGAATCGCCCTCACTATTTTGGTTCAAGATGTTTTAATAAGTTCCACTTCTTTCTGCATTCACTCTAGGCAAGAGGCTTTTTTTCATGTATATTTCGTATATCGAATAGTTTAGTGAAACGGACTGATGAATGGTGACACAACAACGACTTTGGCCTGTCTATCTTATGCTTGCTTTTGCAACCAGTACGTGGGGAAGTGCGTTCGTTGCAGGACGCTTTGCCACAGAAACGTTTGATCCGGTAACGGTTTCGTTTCTGCGTTTCTTTTTTGCTGCTCTTATCCTGATTCCCATGATGATGATTCTGGAAAAAGACCGGCCGAAGCCGTCCAAAACAGACTGGCTTCTCCTCATATCCCTCGGACTTACGGGTATTGCGATCTATAATATTGCTTTCTTTACAGCTGCCAAATATGCGCCAATCGTAAAAAGCTCCTTGTTTATAGCATCCAATCCGGTACTGATCATTCTTTTATCAGGCTTGTTCTTAAAGGAAACCATTACGAAACGTAATGTGACCGGGCTTGTCCTTGCTTTAACAGGTGCAGTCATTATTATTACAAACGGGCAGATTCTTGCAACCTTGAGAAACGGTCTCGAGCCGATTGATCTCGTCCTGTTATTTGCTGTTATCTGCTGGGCGCTGTACAGTGTTCTTGGAAAGGTTGCGTTAAAGAAATTTTCAGCTCTGACTTCGACTACTTATGCGGTTACCATCGGGACACTGATGCTCATGCCATTTGCTGTCTATGAAACAAGCTGGTCCCAGGTAGAGGCGGCTGACTGGGTTGTCTGGTCTTCCATTCTTCATATGAGCATTATTGTGACTGTGATCAGCTTTCTCATGTATTATCAGGGAATAAAGATCATCGGCGCTGCTAAAGCTTCCCTGTTTATCAATCTGATGCCGGTATCGGCTGTCATTTTGGCCGTTATTTTCCTTGACGAGCCATTGCTTTTGGCACATATTATTGGAGCCATGTTTGTATTTACCGGAGTAACGGTGGGTACCAGAACGAAACCTTTATGGATTCACCAGCAAAAAAGAAAAGCAAGAAAGACAGCCTCATAGTTACTGACACCTTTTTTACAGATGGGAATAAACTGAAAAAAAACAGCGAAAGCGTGAGGCTGGATGTACGATCAATTCCTTTCATACCAGGAACTTATGAATTATTACGCACGGGTGAAGAACTATATTGATGACGGCTTCAGGGTGGACGGGTTAAAGGAAGAACTCGAGCTCATTTTCACATCTCTCAGAAGAAAAGCCGGGGAAGAAAGAATCGAGATTGACGAAGAAAAGCTGGAAAAGGAAATCAAGTGCTATATAAGAAGGCTCCGCCACTGAAACGGAGCTCAACATAATAAACAAGGGAGCTTCCGGGAGAAAACCTTCTCCACATGAAGCTCCCTTTTTATTTTGCTCCTTTTCCCCGTGTAAGGTGGCACGGAACACCTGTCCCTATTGCGCCAGGTTTTCGCATTTTTTCCATATAAGTGATACCCCGTGCGCACTGCTGTGTGCATGCTTCACATTTATCACTCATGACAATCTTCCACGTATGCCTAAATTTAATGCCTGCGTCCGGTGCGACATATTTCTTTTTCTTTTTTGGCGGCATCGTTCATCCCATCTCTCTTTTGATTTTATTCATCATATGCCCAGAAAAGAAATCGGCCACAGCCACGCTTAGAAATTCAGAAAAAACAGTGATACAATATGAGTGAAAGAAAGCGAGGGAAGAACATGGAACGTGAACGGACAAACCGCCCTACCATTGATGAATCGATTGAAACACTTTTACATAAACCTGAAGCACAGCTAAAAGAAACAGAAATCATCCGTCTGATCCAGGTTGTTACGGAAAATGCCGATGAAGACCACGGGACACTTTACACAAGTGAGCAAAGACTTGCCTACCTGTACATACTTGCAGGAAAAGCAAGGTTTCACCGTAAACAGAAGGAAGACGAAAAAGTAGCCCGGTGGGCAGAGGATGCCCGTAACCTTTTGCCGGAAGACAAGTATACGGCTTCACTCATGCGGGATCTCGACTACTCTTCACTCCTTACTGACCTTTTTAACCAGACCTTTCCGAAGATCAGGGAAACTGACCACAGCCATGCAAAAAAAGCAGTCGTAGAACAATATTTAGCGATGGCAGGCAGTTTTCTGGCGAAAGAACAGGAGCTTTCATCGAGGGCCGGCCGTCTTGATGAAAATGCACAGCGGGTGAGCGATTACGATGCCTATGCCTTCAGCGGCAACGTCAGTCAACTGCTTGCTTCTCTCCGTGAAGCGTGTGAGCGCCTGCAGGAATCTGCTCTGGCCTTTAAAGCAAGCATCTCCGGAATTTATCACTCAAAGGAGCATCTCGCTCGGGTGAAAGAAGCTGTAGCCGAACTCGAAGCCCTTGTAATTAAATGGCAGTCGGTACAGGAGGATTCACTGAAAAAAGGGGAAGAACCTTCCGCTCTTAAAGACCTTCATACGATGGTCGGCCTGGAAACAGTAAAAGAACGGGTTCGGAACTATTACAGATATCTCGTGTATCAGAAAGAAAGGAAAGAGCAGGGATTTCATTTTCAGGATGAGCAGAGTCTGAACATGATCCTTACAGGAAATCCGGGTACAGGGAAAACAACGATTGCAAGGCTTCTGGCAAGGATTTATCACGAGCTCGGTGTTCTCCCGCGGAAAGACGTGATTGAAGTTGACAGATCCCATCTCGTTGGTTCCTATGTGGGACAGACAGAAGAAAAAACAATGGCAGTAATTAAAGATGCCGTCGGCGGAGTCCTGTTTGTCGATGAAGCATACAGTCTGAAGCGGGAAGGGGCAGGGGGAAATGACTACGGTCAGACTGCCGTCGACACGCTCGTTTCTGCCATGACCAGCGGGGAATACGCCGGAAAGTTTGCTGTTATTCTTGCAGGCTACCCGGAAGAAATGCGCCGGTTTTTATGGAGTAATCCAGGCCTTCGCAGCCGTTTTCCTGAAAGTAATCACATTCACTTGCCCGATTACAGTGTTGATGAGCTTTTGGAGATTGGAGAACACGTGGCTTTGGACAATGATTTTTCCCTTACCGAGGAAGCCCTGCCAGCTCTTCAAAAACGCATTGAACAGGAGCAGGTTGATGAGTCATTTGGAAATGCGAGAACGGCAAAAAACATCGTTCTCAATGCGATTTTTACCAAAGGTTCCAATGCCGCTGAACGAGGGTCCTTTACCAAAAGTGACTTTACTGTTCTGGATAAAAACGATTTTCTGGTTGACGAAGATGGTGAACCAGATGATAAAAAAGCAGAAGAACGACTTCAGGAATTGATTGGTCTGAATGAAGTAAAAAAAGAAGTGAAGACGCTCGCTTCATTTGTAATAGTCCAGGCTATGCGCCGGGAAAACGGGCTTCCTGAAGTGCCTGTTCAGCTCCACAGCCTCTTTACGGGTAACCCCGGAACAGGGAAAACGACGGTCGCAAAAATCTTTTCTGAAATTCTCCATGAACTGGATTTATTGAAGAGAGGCCATCTCGTGGTGACTGGCAGGAGTGACCTGGTGAGCGGATATGTTGGTCAGACCGCCGAAAAAACAAAGAAAAAGATTCGTGAAGCCCTCGGAGGCGTCCTGTTTATTGATGAAGCATACAGCCTTCTATCAGGAGGCACACAAGACTACGGGAAAGAGGCGATTGATACACTGGTGGATGAAATGACAAAGCACAATGATAATCTCGTTGTTATTCTCGCCGGTTACCCCGAACCGATGAAAGCACTGCTGAACAGTAACCCGGGACTTTCTTCCAGGTTTAAAAAATCAATCGTCTTTGCCGACTACTCTTCGGATGAGATGTTTTCCATTCTTATGTATTATGTCGATCAATTCGGGTACAGGATTGATAAGGACACGGGTCATTATTTGAAAGGTCAGATTGAGCGTAACAAACCAAGTGGAAACGGCCGTGCCATGAAGGATGCAGTGGAAGATGCGATTCAGCACCATTCCTATCGGATTATGGAACAGGAGCAAAACTTCCAGAACGCTGAAACAGACCTGACTACGCTTATTCCCGATGACTTTAAAACATTCGTAAAAAAGAGGAGTTCATAATGCTTATTACTGAGTCGAAGATTAATGTCCGTTATGCAGAGACTGATCAAATGGGGGTGGTGTACCACGCCAATTATCTCGTCTGGTGTGAAATCGGCCGGACAGAACTTATTGAAGCACTTGGCTTTCGGTACGCTGATATGGAAAAGTCCGGCATCCTTTCTCCTGTTACGAATATTAACCTATCGTATAAGGCGCCGGCAAAATACGGTGAAAAGGTGACCGTCAGAACGTGGATTGAAGACTACACAGGAATCCGTGTCACCTACGGGTATGAAATTATTAATGAAGAAGGCCGGCAATGCGTTGCCGGGTTCAGTGAGCACGTGTGTGTAAAAAAAGAAACGTTCCGTCCGATAAACATAAAAAAACAGTTCCCTGACTGGCACGAAGCTTATGAAAAACACAAAAAGTGACCCGGCAGGTGAATAATATCTGTTGATTCCGCCACAATAAAAAGGTAATTTTTGAAGGAGGAATCGACAGAGATGAAAGCAAAACCGGATAAACGCCAGGATAATGTTGAAAAGCTGGAACAGATGGTTGAAAACACTCAGGAAAACATCGAAGCAACAGAGGAAACAGCAGACAATCTGGATTTGACAGAGGAAGACCGCAAGGCAATTCAGGATAAAAACCACCGTCGCCAGGAGAGTATTGAAAGCTTTAAAGCTGAAATTGCTGACGAGCAGGGCGACCGTGAACGCGGCGAATATTAAAAATCTCTAAAATGGGGTAACGGATAAGGTAAGGGCAGAGGCCCTTGCCTTTTTCACTTTTTTTTTATCCACCTTGCCCTTATCAGTTGATTAATGATAGTAAGACGATGATAAAATAAGAGCAGAATGTGAAAAGGGGAATGATGATGGCCTTTGGCATTACAAGATCAGAATTAAATGCTTTTAAAGAGAAGGCACAAAGAGGGGAAATCGCCATCCTTACACATTACTGGTACGATGAACGCTTTCCCCAATACAAGACTGTCACAAAAGCAGGGTGCAGTAATGTAGAAACCCTTGTTAAATGGGGAAAGCAGTATGGACTCAAACGTGAGTGGATTCATTACCAGAAAGGCCTGCCCCACTTTGATCTGCTCGGAGAAAATGCAAGGGATGTATTGAAAAAAGAAGGGCTTGAGTCCCAGCTTGAAAAATTTAAGCAGTAACTACAAATCAGGAGGGATTTATATGATTAACAAACAGGATGAGATCATTTCGGCACTCAGTGTAAAACCGGAGATTGATGTTCAGGAAGAAATCAGAAAACGCCTTGATTTCCTGAAAGCATATACGAAGAAAAGTAAAACAAACGGATATGTACTGGGGATCAGCGGAGGACAGGACTCCTCCCTCCTCGGAAAACTGATCCAGCTTGCAATGACAGAGCTCAACGAAGAGGAAAACACCGATAAATATACCTTCTACGCAGTTAGACTTCCTCACGGCGTACAAAAAGATGAGGACGATGCACAGTTGGCCCTTGATTTTATTGACCCTTACAACAGAGTGACGGTGAACATCAAATCGGCTGTAGATGCTTCGTACTCCCAGTTCAAAGAAGCAACGGGAGAAGAAATGAGTGATTTCATTAAAGGCAATACAAAAGCCCGTGAGCGGATGAAAGTGCAATTTGACCTGGCAGCCCACTACGGATGCCTGGTTGCTGGAACAGATCACGCAGCAGAGGCGGTTACCGGTTTTTACACAAAGTACGGGGATGGTGCATGTGATGTGACACCTTTATTCGGTTTGAATAAACGGCAGGGTCAGGCCCTCCTTAAAGAGCTTGGCGCTCCTGAAAGGCTTTATACGAAAAAACCGACAGCAGACCTTGAAGACGATCAGCCCCTCCTTCCTGACGAAGAGGCATTGGGTATTACCTATGAAGAAATCGATGACTACCTGGAAGGCAGAGAAATCAGTGCCGCATCAAAAGAAAATCTCGAAAACCGCTACAACATGACCGAGCATAAACGCCAGCTTCCGGTTACAGTGTTTGACAAGTGGTGGCAGTAGGTGATGAAAGCAGACCTGCATATGCATTCTACGTATTCAGATGGCGGTTACGATCCTTTGGAACTTGTTGAAAAATGTGCCCGCGGAGGCCTTACCGTCATTGCCCTTACCGACCACGACACTACAGGCGGGCTTGAGGCGGCACAAAAACAAGCCCGAAAACACGGCATACGCTTTGTGCCGGGGATTGAACTCAGTACCCGGGCAAAAGGCGGGCGGAGTGTGGACATTTTAGGATACAATTTCCGGCCGGAAGATGAGGCTTTTCAGGAAACGATTGCTTATTACAGAAGCATGCGTAAAGGGAGAATGGAAGAGATGATTCAGAAGTGCCAGTCTGCTGGGATGGATATTGAATGGTCTGATATTCTTCCCCACGTTACAGGCCATACCTATTCACGTCCCCACATGGCTAAAGCCCTTGTGGACAAGGGGTATGCAAAGACGGTGAAGGATGCTTTTGACAAGTATATCGGATACGGCAGGCCTGTTTATGTACCAAAAAAAGAGGAACTTACTCCTGAAGAAGCCATCAGTGTGCTTCAGAAAGCAGGGGGGATTGCTGTTGTTGCTCATCCCGTTTTTTATGACATTGACGATCAGATTGAAGAATGGGCTAAGGATGCCGGGCTTGACGGTGTCGAAGTGTATCACCGGGATCACTCAGAGAAAGCCATCGAACGGTTTTCATCTCTTTGCGATAAGATTGAAAGGGAAAGCGGGAGAAAAATGCTCCGCACGGGCGGATCAGATTTTCACCATGAATCCTTCGGGCGGGAAGGCGAAGAATTGGGAATAACCAAACTTCCCAATGAACATGCGGAGCAGTTTCTGGAGAGGCTGTAAACGCACAAATTGTCACCTGGGTGAATACCATACTAACGTCACAATACGGGGCGGGAGTGTGGAAAATGAGCAATTACTTATGGCGTGCCCATACAAGCCGGGGCTATGTCTCACTTATTGAAAAAGCAGCTGATCAGTTTGAAGACATCCATCTTATTTCAGGCGGAAGCAAAAAGATGCGCGAAGATGTCCTTAATCTTCTTTTAAATAAACAGGTACAAAACAGGGCACATTTTGTAAGGTATTTACACCCGACTGACGGGAAGACCCTTGAAGGAATTTCCGACGGTAACAGGATGCTGATTCTCGGTGATGATCCTCTTCATCCACTTAAAGTCGGGGCCCGGACCTTTGATCTTAACAGCTGTCTAACGTCAGAAAAAAATGATGAACTCAGCCAATTGATGGAGCAGCTTCGTAACCAGGAAACAAAGGTTCACCGCTCTTTCGGTGAAGGAAAAGCGATTCACGTTCAAAAGGAAGACTATTATTTAAAGGGAATGGACTTTTCAAAAGCTGACAAAGCAGCAGAAGATGTGATCACCATCATGTTTGATGGAAAAGGGCACCGGAAGCCGGATTCCATTTCTGACGAACGTTTTTTCGGCGGGGCTACTGCCTACGGACCGGTAAACTTTATCCATTCCATTACACAGCCATTATCCAACCGGATTATCATCAAAGGCAGATCCGGAAGCGGAAAGTCGACCCTTATGCGAAAAGTAGTCAAACACGCAGAAGATTCAGGCCTTGATGTCCGTTCCTTCCCGTGCGGACTCGATCCTGACAGTCTGGACATGGTTGTGATTCCGGAGCTCAGCTATGCCATCCTTGATGGTACTGCTCCTCATGTGATTAATCCTACAAGAGAAGGAGATCACGTGATCGATATGTTTGAACGGTGTATGGACCCGGCTGTGGAAAAAGAATATGAAACGGAACTTCAGGAACTTTCGGCACTTTATACAGGCAAAATGAAATCTGGTACAGAAGGGCTTAAAGTGATGCTCAAACTTGAGCATAAACTTGACCAGCTTTGTCTGTCACGCTTAAATGAGAGAAGCATGATGGGACTGGTGAATGAGCTGAACGAAAGGATTACCACCCGCTGTGAGTGATTCGCCTGAAGGTATCTTAAAAGTTCAAATCAGAATGGCCATGGCGCAACTCGCTGCCCGATGAACACGAAAAGACCGCCTGTACCGGGCTGTCAAAGAGGGTATGACTTCGCTCATTGCTGCAAAGGGCTTCTTAAAAGGACATTATACGTCTTATGAGAAGCTCCTTTTTTCATGTCTGCACATTTCATCCCCTTAATAGAAAAGCGTGCTATAATAGTTGGGTAAAAGGAGTAAAAGGGGAATGATTATGGATCCTTTAGATATCATTTTACATAAAGAAAACATTGCGCCGTTTTACCAGCCTGTAATCAGCTGTGATGAGCATATTATTGCAGGATATGAAGTGCTTGGACATTTGAAGACCGACAAAGACTGGGTGTCCCTCGGCCCTTTTTTCAGGGATGGAAATGTTCCGGCAGAATACAAATGGGAAATTGACGAACAGATATACAACCAGGCGTTTGCTCACTACCTTACTCAGGAAGAGCAGCCTTTCTTATTTTTAAACGTTGATGCAAATGTTCTGGACGAGCTCGATAATCATGAATTGTTATTAAACCTTCTCTTTCAGTACGAAAAACAAGGTCTTCCCCTTAAAAAAATCGTTCTGGAGTTTCGTGAACACGATTTCCAGGGGGACATTGAAAGCCTGAGTCATCTGATGAAGTTCTTCACAACCAACGGCATTCAGGTAGCCATTGATGACCTGGGTAAATTCGGAAGTAACCTTGACCGTCTGTCAAAGCTTGAGCCAAACATGATGAAGATTGACCTTGAAGGGATCGGAAACCACGAATCAGCTTTTGATTACCGCAACGTTCTTGAGGCTCTTGCTATTTTCTCCCGGAAAATCGGAGCGACTCTTCTGTTTAAAGGAATAGAAGATCTTCATCACCTCCATATTGCATGGGGGCATGGAGGACGCTTTATTGAAGGGGGATACCTGCATAAACCCGGTCTTTCCTGGATTAGCAGGGATATGGTAAAACAGAACCTGGATGAAAAGGTCCGTTCCTTTATTCACCGTGCAAACAGCCTATTACAGGAACAGATCGCATTTGTTTTAAGACTGGATGAGCAGCTGGCCAATTTCGGGAAATCCCTCACCAGGTACAAGTCTGATGATGAAGAGGCAAAAGCGATTGCAGAGCAGTTAAGTCACATGGTTTTCCGTGTTTACATGTGTGAAAGATTTGGCTATCAGCTCACATCAAACTGGAAAAAAGATAAAGAAGGCAAATGGTATGAGGAGACAATTGCCAAGGGGAAGAACTGGAGCTGGCGATCGTACTTTCTTGAAAACGTTGCTCAGATGGAGAGCAGAAAAACTGGAATACTCTCAGATGTTTATCGTGATATAGAGACAAATGAACTTGTCCGGACCTATTCCTATCCTTTGTCCGGAAACCGCTTTGTGTTTCTTGATATCGATCCTTTCTTTTTATTTGAGCGGGAGTGGCTGCTATAAAGGAGCCGGTTTTAGGAGCTGTTTTTTCAAGACCTGCTGGAGGAATAAGCGTGTTTAAGCCAGAGCCCCCAAGTGTACGCAGACTTCTTCTCAGTCGTTAAGGGAATTTATGAGAGAAGTCAAAATAGCAATCTGCGAATCAGCGTTATGAAAACCAGCTAATGATATGTAAACAGCTTTTTGGAAAGGGAACGATAACATGAACCACACATGGAAGCTGAAAGGAACACTGTTCTTTTTCCATTCAGCCATGACCATCATTATCAGTTATATGCCTGTCTATTTTCAGGCACTCGGTCTCTCAGGGTCCCAAATCGGCATTTTACTTGCTGTGGGACCTTTTGCTGCGATTTTGTCACAGCCTTTCTGGGGCTATATGAGTGACAGATGGAAAACCGTAAAATATATTCTTTTAACCTGCCTGACAGGAGCACTGATTGTCGGCTTTATTGTGTTTCAGATGAATGAGTTTGTCTGGATTATGTTTTTATTATTTATCTTCTTTGCTTTTATGTCCCCTGCAGGAGGACTGGGCGACAGCCTTGCACAAAAGGTATCCTATGAACGGGGGGTTTCCTTTGGAAGCATCCGGATGTGGGGGTCACTCGGCTTTGGTACGTCGTCTCTTGTTTCAGGGTATCTCCTTGCAGCGTTTGGGATCCAGAATATTTACTATCTTTATGCGTTCTTTTTAATTATTGCAATCCTGTTTTGTACCAGGGCGCCGGACAGTACGCCTTCCAGGAAGAAAGCGAATTTGAAGAAAGCACTGCTGCTCGGGAAAGATCCTGTTCTTGCTTTGTTTTTAATCATGATTTTCCTGATCAGCCTGACACACAGAATGAATGATACTTTTCTCGGGCTGTATATTGTAGAGCTTGGAGGAAATGAAGCAATCATTGGGACTGCCTGGTTTATCGGTGTCATCACAGAGGCGGTTGTGTTTGCAGCGAGTGCCTGGTGGCTCAGGCGGTTTCATCCTCTGACTTTTATTACGTTTGCCGCTGTTTTATATGTGCTGCGGTGGCTTCTTATGGGGAGCGTGTCAGGGCCTGGAGACATTTTATATTTACAGATCCTTCATGGTCTGACTTTCGGTGTCTTTTATTTAACGGCCTTTCAATTCGTAGCACGTCTGGTACCTGATGAACTTACATCAACAGGACACCTCCTGTTTATCAGTGTGTTCTTCGGTGTATCAGGAGTGATCGGCTCTCTTATTGGCGGAGCAGTTATTGATACATTTATGGTCAGAACCCTTTATTACATGATGTTTGGTTTTGCTTTGCTCGGCCTGTTTGGCTCATTGTTTTACAGAGCATACTACTTCAGAACCCGCCAGGGAATGAAAGATAAAAAACGGCTGGCAGAGATGAACGGGTAAAAATAGAATAGGTTGATGAGAAACAGGCATAAGATAGGACTCTTATGCCTGTTTTATTATGCATGGGGCATATTTCTATTTATTCAGTCAAAAGTCATGAGTAATATGATATAGTATTTTTATGTTTTTTTGATATTTTAGACAATTGAATTGTTTGACTGGGGGACTGTTATGAAAAAGAGTTTACGGGCAAAAATACTATTGGGTTTTGGTATTATCTTGGTTATCCTTCTTGGGATTTCATCGTTCTCAATGGTGAACCTTTATACGATTAATCAAAATGTGGACCGTATCATGAGTGAAGAGCTTCCGCACCTCACTACCAGCAGCGGCATGGCCCTGAACATGGCTGATCGCATGGCAAATATCAGAGGGTACATATTAAGCGGAGACGATGAATACAGAGAGCGTTATATTGAACTCGCCGAAGAGAGCAATGTTCTTGGTGCTGATCTCCTCGGTTTTTCAAATGAAGACGAACACGTGGCACACTTGATTGACCGCAGTAAGTACTGGAATGATATTACGATCTCCCGCGTTTTTCCCATGTATGAAGAACACGGAATGGATACGGCGCTGATTACTGTCCGTTACCAGCTTGACCCGATCGCGGAAGAGGTTATGGAAGGCTTTACAGCTCTTGCTTCCCAGGAGCAGGACGGTATTGTTTCAAGAGGAAATGATATGAGTGCCCAGGGGGAAACGGTAGCACTGTTTAATATTATTGCAACGGGTGCTGGTGTGATTGTGGCCATTCTGGTAGCCTTGTTTGTAGCAAGGCAGGTTGTCACTCCGATTCTCCTGGTTGCAAACAAGATTGAAGAAGTTGCAAAGGGAGATTTGAGCGGAGAACGAATTGAAACAAAGTCAAAAGATGAAATCGGACGCCTTACCACTTCTGTTAACCGTATGGTTACTGAGTTGAGGACTCTTTTGAAACAGGCATCTGAAACTGCAGACTCTGTTGCAAGTGCATCATCAGAACTATCAAATCACTCCCAGCATACAACAGCAGCTACTACACAGATTGCCTCTACAACCGATCAGGTAGCCGCAAGCGCATCAAACACAGTAGAAAGCTCTCAGGAAAGTGCAAAAGCCATGGAAGAGATGAGCAGCGGTATTCAGCGCATCGCTGAATCGACTATGCTTGTGGCTGAATCTACCCAGGATGCTACCCGTGAAGCAGAAGAAGGGAACCGTGAAATTCAATCTGCGGTCGGGCAAATGAACCTGATCTCCAACTCTGTAAGCGAAACTGCCGAAGTGATGAACAAACTCGGAGAACGTTCAGAAGAGATAGGGACCATCATTGAAATGATTACATCCATTTCAGAACAGACCAACCTTCTTGCACTTAATGCAGCAATCGAAGCGGCAAGGGCCGGAGACCACGGACGGGGCTTTGCCGTTGTGGCAGATGAAGTGAGAAAACTAGCTGAGGAATCCCGGAAGTCAGCCCAGGAAATCGGAGAGGTCATAGAAGAGATTCAGGTACAGACAAAGCTCGCCGTCAGCCAGATGGAATCAGGTACTGTTGAAGTAAACAGTGGAATTACGCTGGTAACAAGAGCGGGGGAAGCATTCGGCAGAATTCACCAGTCCATTGGTCACGTGAGCACACAGATTCAGGAAGTTTCTGCCGTTTCTGAGGAAATGTCGGCAAGCTCCGAACAAGTAACAGCTTCAGTTGAAGAGATGGCTGAAATGGCTGCCATGACCTCGACACGGTTCAATGAAGTCAAATCAGGTACGGAAGGACAGCTTTCCTCTATTCAGCAGGTGGCAGCCTCAGCAGAGGAACTGAACCACATGGCTGAAGATCTGAAGAAAAGTGTAAACAGGTTCTCATTTTAGTGAGCAGGATCTTTAACTGGAATCTAAAGACGATTTATCAATTAGTCACAAATAGAGGCTGATTCAAAAGTGTATACACTTTTGAATCAGTTTTTTCTTTTGCCCGCGAAAGCCACCTGACATTACAGGGCCACAGAGATAAAGACACCCGACAATAGATTCGCACAGGCGTACCATAAGACTCTTTTATTGAGGTAAGGGTCCAGGTTAGGTATAATTTAGGAACATTTAGTAACGAATGGTTTTTAAACCGGAAGGAGTTGCAAGCTTGAAAAAATGGCTGATCTTGGCTGTCCTCCTTGGCTTGTTTACTGTTGCCTGGCAAAGTGACTGGGTAAGTGCAGCAAGAAGCAACAACGTGGAGTATTTTATTGATACATTATTTGAGGATATGGGCTACGGACTTCTTCTCGTTACTATACCGCTGATGATCATTCAGAACGTGTTTACACTCTTTCCAATTGTGCTGATTATCCTTGTTCATATTATGGCTTTCGGGGTTTTTGAGGGGGGGCTGTACAGTCTGGCCGGGACTGTTCTGGGAGCATGGGTATGTTTTCTCCTCGTAAAATATTTTAACTTCAACTGGACTGAACGGATCTGGAATAAGAGAAAGTCCAGCCTGTCCCGTTATTACCGGTGGATAAAGGAGTATGGGGTGTTTACCATTGTGGCCCTGCGCAGTATTCCGGTTTTCCCGAGCAATCTGATCTCTTTTGCCGCGGCTTTCACACCAATCAGTCTGAAAGCTTATATCTGGTCCTGTGTCGTGGGAAACCTGTCTATGATCTGGCTGTTGTCTTTACTTACGGCGCCTTTATGGCTTGAGAGTAATGACGCGTTTTACACCACTTTCCTTTCAGGGTATGTGCTGTTCGCTCTTACGGTTGCCGGCTTTTATCTAAGAAAGGCCTTTTATGGGAAAAGAGGGAAACCCTCTTTTGAAAAGTATATTTCTTAACTGCTTATTTTTTGTACAGGTTTGTTATCCACGAGCAGACATAGGAATGTTTGAGGCTTCTGTATAGCAATTGCGTGTTAAAGAGAAAGTAAATAGCAGGGGTGGATACGAATATACAGCCATTTTAAATGATTTCTTTTTTAAAGGAGTTGTTTCGCATGCTCATAATCAGTTTCGCTTTACTTATTATCATTAATGCAGTGACTGTAACAGTCTGGTTGTCAGAGATAAAGAAACGAAAAGATCCTTTCTCTTTTGAACACGAAAAGAAACACGTTCCTGATGAACGTGATTTTCTCAGTCCAGCAGTTGTGGTGAAATTGCTTTCAAGAAGAGGACTCTCTGCCAACGATGTAACAGCCGGCCTTCTTTCTCTCGTGACAAAAGAAGCGTTACGTCTTTCTGAAAAAAAAGGTTTTGAATCCCCATTCTTTATCGATCAGACGCACAGGGGACGAGATGGGAAGCTCACACAGGATGAACGTTTTTTATTAGAGTGGATCTGTTATGACATCGGCAGCAACGGGACATTTCATGTGACAGATTTAGAGGTTTATACAAGTAACAACGGGAAAATGGAAGAATACCTTCACAACCTGTATGAGTGGGAACGATCAGTTATTGAAACAATGAAATCTCATCAGTTTTACAGGCCGCTCAATTTTCCGAGAATGGTTTTGATTGGAAATGGAGCAGCGGGAATAGCAGCAGGCAGTGTTCTCTTATTTTTCGCTCCCTTCATAGGACTGGGTATCTTTCTCTCCTCTCTCTTAAGCCTTGGGCTTATTTATTTCATATCTCCCCACACCGCTGCCGGTCGTATGGAAGAACAGAAGTGGCAAAAGTATTATGAGTATATTAAAAATGCAGGAAGTGAAGCATTTAATTCTGATGATATTACGAAGTCATTCGTCTATGCTGTGGCATTCAGGGTGGCCGACCGCTTTCTTACGAGATTTTCTGTCCAGGAAGCAGGGGAGATTAAGGTGTCTCAGGAACCTTTTCCCCTTTACTATGTTGCGCCAACGGGGACCGCAGTGCTTTCCCTTGAAGGGGTGAAGATGTACCGTGATCTCGAGCAGGGGTTCGACCTTGTTGAAAACGCTCCGGTTGCTTTTGGTGACAATACCGATGGAACCGGACTTGATAACGTTTGAAAGAACAAAGCAGCTGTTCCACAAGCATCATTTCTGACCTTGTGGAACAGCTGCTTTTTTTTGGCTGTGTTGAAGGTTAGTGGTGATTTATATAATTTGCAGTGTTGAGGCCTGCGGGACATTCATCCCTGACAAAGCGCGTGACTGAAAGATTGGACACACCGCCAATGGGAAACTCACAAATTGCAGCGGTAGGCATGCATGACCATTTTGTGGATGGGACCTTGGGAAATGCGGTACAAAGGCCACCACAAAGCAGGGGAAAAGTGAATCAATGCTGTATAGAGACGGGACTCGTCTGCTAAAAAGTGAAAATAAGCGGGAGGGTTTTGCGACCTTCGGAAAAGGAGACCGCCGGTGAGTCTGAACGATGCAAGTTCACGCCAGTAAACAACTGTAGTCATTTCAAGTACCGGGACACCGAATAAGCTAATACTGAAATGGTTATCTGTAAAAGATGTTGTCACGCCGATGATTTTTGGCAGCCAATGTGCATAATGTTCTGCCAAAACCCTTGTATCGTCCTTTGTTGCCAAATGCATACACTGAACGGAGTCAGCGGAACCGGGCAGGCGATCGGTGGATTTTAATGATGGCTGGTGACGGTGAGTAAGAAAAATCAGCTCACAGCCGGCTTGCCGGGCAAGATTGTTCAGGAGTGCTTCAGTAAAGAATAAAGCTGACTGCCTTCCTTGTAACAAAGCAGAATCAGGAACAGGGACCGCGTGAACCCAAATGCGGTCATATTTATTAAAAAGCTCCCTGAGTCTGAAAAAGCAAAAAGGCATGTGCCGTCTTTTACTCCTTTCATCAAGGCGTAAATAGACTTTCGTTGCTGTAACAGTGTAAATGTCCAGTGCCTCTGTTTCGTTAAAAGAATCTTCGGGCAGGGAGGTGAGCAGTGCTTCTCGATTTCCCAAGCTTGTATTCTCCTTTCTCAAGGTGAGCGTTTTTCCGGGAATGATTGGAGGGAAAAGCTGACGAAAATAAGGACTATCGTTATTCTCCTTCTAAGTATCACGGGAAGTCAAGGTGTCCATATCCATTAAGTGAAGGAAAAATTATTCCTGATATCCTTAAGGCTGTTGTTTTATCCTCGTGTGGACGCATTCCGCTTCATTCTGTTTCATACACAAGTGAAATTTCATTTTGTTTGAGTTCTCGTGACTTTTAGATTCTATTTCTACTTCATCAAATATTTCCTCTTATATATAAGGTCATCTTCTGTTTTATTAACCTTCATATTATGTGAATGAGCCGATGCAGCCGGAATGTCCGAAGACTCCTAGCACGAGTGGGGGCCGACGGCTATGGGGTCTGTCCCCGCACAATTGTGTGTGAAATTATGGAGGAAGCAGGATTTTACAAACGAGTGGAGAATAAAGGGGAAGGATGTTCAGTAAGAAAGGGAGGGGTACATATGAAAACATTTAAGCTGTGTTCTTTGGCAGTATTATTCGATGACGACCATGAGAAAGAAGATCTGGAAGGTAAGCAGATTCCCCTCGTGGATGGGTTGATTATCAACAAAGAAGAAGCGAAGAAAAACTGGCTCGTTGAAGCTGTGGTCGATAAAAATTGGAGACGTTTCTTTGAAGAGTATGCAGAAGCCGATCAGCAGTTCATGGCTGAAGTGACGATCACAAAGAAAACCAACGATCCGGCAACTCTTGTCTGCTCAGTAAAGTCTGTAAATGAGCTGAGTGAGCATCTCAGTGTGCATCTGGATGGCGTAATCGTAGCCAAAAAAGACGATCTTTCCGATATGCTCCTTAAAAATCTCGTGAAAGAAGGATTCAGCGGCGAGGCGCTCTATGAAGAGTTCAAGAAGCGCAAAAAAGACCGGGGGCAGGCGATTCAGGGTATTTTAACGACCGCTTATGAACAAGTAAAAGAAAAAGGGTACTACGAAGCAGAGAAAGAACCGGAAAATAAAGGATGAACATAACTGGAGGCTGTCCCCCCAATGCTCTCACATTAAAGGGACAGCTTCTTTTTGGTGATAAAAAGGGGAGTTCAGGATGAAAAAAACAGAAGAACAGATCGTTTTATGCGAGTATGAACCCGGCCATGCAGAAGCTGTAGCGAAAATGTGGAACTTAAGCCGGGAAGGATGGGGCGGCCATTCTGACGTGAAAACAGGTACTAATGTCAGGGATCAGCAGGCGAACTCAGCCAATCTTCATACGTTTCTCGCCATGGACAATAACGAGGTTATCGGGTACTGCGGCCTTTCCGAATACCGTGAAGATGAGGGTGCCCTGTATATCCCTTTACTGAATGTGAGAACCGACTATCACGGACGGAAAATTGGCAAAAAGCTGATCCTTACCGCTCTTGAAGAAACAATCAGACGGGAGTGGCCACGCCTTGATCTTTATACATGGCCCGGAAATACAAAAGCGGTTCCCCTTTATAAAAAGTGCGGTTTCTTCTGGGAAAACCGTGATGATACAGTCCATCTGATGAACTTTCTTCCGACAGTGATGACCCAGGAATTATTCAAGCCTCTTTTTGAGCATCTGGACTGGTACAAAGACAGTGTGAGGGAAATTAAAACGGAGCCTGACGGAAACAAAACGAACGGGTTTGACTGTTACACGTACGAATGGAAAAAAGACAGCCGTAATCTCCGGGTAGAGTTTGAAAAGACAGGCCGCGGCATTTCCTCTTTCCGTACAGAAGACTACGCCGTTACAATGACCATTCCTCATCACACCTGTATCTCAGGCCGGGAGTACGAGGCATCATTTACGGTTAAAAATACGTCTGATCAAACGATTGCGTTTTCTTTTTCCGGCCGTGATAACAAAAACATCCGATTTTCCGGGAAACGGGAAATGATACTTTCACCGGGCGAAGAAAAGGTTCTTGCGGGAACGTTTGCCGTGCTGGAGCAGACGGGGGATCAAAAGAGCATGCAGACGCACCCTGCTGTAGAAGCTGCTGTGGTGATCGACGGCAGGACGGTGACGATGAAAACAGGTGTGCTCACGAAAGCGCCGGTAACGCTGTCAGGAGCTTTACCTGGTAACCAGTCCTTTCTTCATCAAAAGGAAACGGCCTATCTTCAGGTTGAAAACAACAGCAGTACACAAGTAGATGTGGTGTTCGAGCTTCCTTCAAATGATAATGTCGTCTTTGCTGAATGTTCTTTCTCACTTTCTCTTGATAAAAAAGAAAAGCGGGTCGTACCGGTACCATATGAGTTGGGAAATCCTTTATTTTACAGTGAAGACGTTACGGTAAAAGCGAATCTGGACGATACTGAAATTATGTTCCAGCAAACCGTTACGTTCCCCTTTAACGTCCAGGGGCGGGGAATCTTTGGCGAGTGCAACGCCTATATTCATCTCTTTCAGGGGCTTTCCCATGTTGCCCTGAAAAAAGAAAACAACGCCCTGATTGCAGAGAGAGGAAGAGCAAACAAAGGCTCCTATACGTTTATGTATCCTAAGATCGGCCTGCCGTTTTCAGAAGAGTTTTCCAAGATGGAACCTGAAAGTGTGTCCTTTTTTGAAGAAGAGTCAGGGATTGGTGTTGAGCTATCGTATCTATCGCGAAATTTCCCCGGCCTGGTCGTCAAAAGAGTAGTTAAGCTGGCTGCGGATGGCATGATGACCCAGTCTTTCGGCCTTCAAAACAGCAGTGACCAGCCTGTGGGGGATCTTCACTTAAATGAACCGCTGATGTTTGATTTAAGCGAGACGACGCTTCCGTATGACGGTGAAATTGTGTTTAACCGGGGAACGTACAGCAGTGAAGTGAGTGTGTGGGAGAGTGAAAAACTCACGGGTAACTGGCTGTTTTCAAGAAACCAGACGTGGCCTGCAGCCCTTGTATGGAGTTCCGGTGTGAAACTTCATTTTCACACATGGCACATGATGTATTTTGAACACGTAGTGAAAACAATAAATTCAGGTGAAACGGTTTTTACGCCACCTGTCACGTTTTCAATCGGCGCACTCCACTCTGCAGATGAAGTCAAAAGCTTTGCGGAGAAAAAAGCGGCCGTTTCTCCTTCTGTTTTATCTGATGTTATGAAGTGGGGAACAAAAGATGGCAACCCTTTTGTATCAAATACGGCGGTCCTTGCTTTTGCTCAGCGTGTTAACCGTTCAACAGAAGGGGATTTTCGCATCACTCTGCCAAATGAAGAGGAGGCTGCAAAGGGCAGCTGGTCCAGTGAAGACGGCGGAGGGAAATGGGAAGCCACACTGCCGGTTACCACATCAGAACAGGCTGTTCTGGCGACAATCCAGGGACAACTGTCCGGTTACCATTTCAAAAAAACCACAGCTTTGTTACCGCCGGGGAATCATCGTACTGCTGTTGAAGAAACGAAAGAAAAAGGAAAACAGGTGTTTACGGTTGATAACGGTGTCCTTTCCATCAAAGCTGCACCGGATTTTTATCCGGGAATCTATTCTCTGTCTTATGAAGGAGAGGAGTGGCTTGCTTCTTCATTTCCGGAGCCTGAGCCAAAATCCTGGTGGAATCCCTGGATCGGAGGAATCCGCCTTGAGCTTTTTGGCCTGTCTGCCAGAAGCATTCTGAAAGAAAAAACAAACGCTTCCTTTGTGTCTGTAGAAGACGAATACAAAAATGAGTGGAACGGTGTTGAATTGACGTTCTCCATCAGCGATCATCCGGTCTTCGGAGGGGTTACTGTCAGGCAGTACGCTCTGATGCTCCCGGGGGTGCCTGTTCTTTGTTCCATGTATGAAATAAAACAGGAAACAGGTGTCCTGTGGAATAACCAAACGATTGCCACCGGGTTTAACCTTCATACCGGCGAGGAGACGGGCAGTGTGGTGGTTCAGGCCGGTGATGACAGTGAGGCTTACAGACATCATCATCACGAGCATCATCTTTCTCAGTTCAGCCACCTTACAGCTTCCAAATCCGGACGGAATGAAAAGCTTCATATTTTCCCGGAACAAACCAATGACAAAATGGAGCTGTATATGAATCAGCATGTAGTGGTGGGGGATTCGAGACGGACAATTGCGCTCAGGGACAAAGAGACATTCTTCTCTGAGCCGATGTTCTTCATGTTCAGTGATGAAGAAGTGCCACTGGAAGCAACTCACGATCTTCGCTCTGTCCGGTTTGATCATACTACATGGAGAAAGGGTTAAGCTGTTATGAAAATCATTGATGCCCACGTTCATTTTTCTCACATACAAAGCTTTCACCATACGGCTGAAACTCTGTCTCATATCGATTATTCCCTTGAAGGGTATAACAAAGAGTTTGCCGATGCGAACGTTGTCTTTTCCGTTGCTATGGGGTTAAGGGAGATTGAAGGGGGAGAAGGGTTTCCGGACTCGGCTCCACCGACCCCTATGGGACTGGACCTTGCACCGCATCTTCCAAAGAATATGGGAGTGTGTGCAGGGATAAATCCTTACCGTCTCGGGAAGCAGGAACTCATGCAGCTGGAAAGCTCCCTGCTAAAGCCGGAAACAGTAGGGATCAAAATCTACCTTGGTTATTATCCTTTTTATGCGTATGACAAGGTTTACGGTCCAGTGTATGAACTGGCCAAAGCTTACCGGCTGCCGGTTGTCTTTCATACAGGGGATACCTATTCCGAACGGGGTCTTCTGAAGTATGCCCATCCCCTTACCATTGACGAAACAGCGGTGTTTAACAGAGATGTGACGTTTATTATGGCTCATTTCGGTGATCCGTGGATGCTGGACGCAGCAGAGGTCGTTTATAAAAACCGGAACGTGTTTGCCGATTTGTCAGGTCTTATCGTAGGCGAAGAAAAAGCCGTGGACCGGATTGTTAACACACCTCATTTCTTTGATCACTTTAAACACGCCACCGCGTTTTGTGACCATTATGACAAATTTATGTTCGGTACCGACTGGCCTCTTGTCCGGGTCAGGCCCTACATTGAGTTTATTCAGTCCCATATGCCTGAGCATTCCTGGGACGATGTGTTTTATGAGACAGCGCTCCGGGTGTTTCCAAAGATTAGGCCGCTTTTGTAGAAGGCACTGAAAAAGTTGGGTCTTTCACTTTTTCCAGTGCCTTCTGAGCAATGTGCGTAACGATTGCATGTTTTGGAAGTCTGTTATGAGTGGGTTTCTCGTAACAGGTGCGCAACCAAGCGGAGCCATTGCAACTAAAATAAATGGCACTGAAAAAGTTGGTTTGTACTTTTTCAGTGGCCGCCTTTTGTAAGGGAGGAGCTCCGTTAATGGACGGGGCCCTCTTTTGACTGTCTCCGGTGCAAAAACCATGCTTCAATTTTTTCGGAAACCTGATTTTTCAAATGGGCATTTAAGTATTTGGCAGTCAGGGCATAGCCCCGGTAAAAGATCGTATATTCGGAGAAGGTGTTATCGTGGGAATTTAATTCCACCTTCAGATTCAGACGTTTCATGTGGCGTTTCGTTTCGTGAAGCTCCCGGCTCAGGTCTCTCAGCGTTTGTTCCACGAGGTGAATATAAGGAGTTTTCAGCTTCACCGGAGCCTGGTTCATTTTGACCAAATCGTTTTCCAGCACTCTGCGCATAAGTTCATACAAAATAAACGATTCGCTTAAACGCTCTTCTTCAACTGTGAGTTTAGCCATGGACCGTTCGCTCCTTTTACTGGACTAATTATGATTTTACGAACACCTGTTCTGTTCTTATATTACCCTGTTTTTTAAAAATCAGTCAAGAAGAAAAAAATTCTAGCTTGCACTTCTATGGCAGAATCTTTCATAATAAAGACATAGCATACATAGAAGGGAACGACGTCACTATGAAAAAAACAGCACGATTGAAAGCAGGAACCCTGTTTCTCGGTGCCGCACTTTTGCTTACCGCATGCGGCGGAGAAGAGAATGGATCAGAAACTCAGGGAGATACACCCGAGGGAGGATCGTCTGATTATCCACAGCTAAACGGGGAAGTGGCCGAGGACGAGCAGGAAGTGATCATGAAAACCTCAATGGGGGATATCACCCTCAAGCTTTTTCCTGAATACGCGCCAAAAGCGGTTGAAAACTTTGTAACTCACGCAGAGGAAGGGTTTTACGAAGGTGTCATCTTCCACCGTGTTCTTGAAGACTTTATGATTCAGGGAGGAGACCCTGACGGAACCGGTATGGGTGGTGAAAGTATTTACGGTGAACCTTTTGAAGACGAATTTGCTGAGGAACTCAGACACTTCAGGGGAGCCCTTTCCATGGCAAACGCGGGCCCGAATACAAACTCAAGCCAGTTTTTCATCGTACAAAATGACGAACTGGACAGCCAGGTTGTTGAGGCCGTTGAAAATGCTGTAGAAGAGGGGCAATTGGACGAAGAAGCAGCCCAAACCTACATCGATAATGGTGGAACGCCTCACCTCGATGGTGGTCATACTGTATTTGGCCACGTCATTGACGGAATGGACGTTGTCGATGACATTGCTGCTGTGAACGTCGACGGGCAGGGACGTCCCGATGAAGACGTTGTAATCGAAGAAATTGAAGTGGTAAACTGACGAAAACGCCGGAATCCTTTTAGGATTCCGGCGTTGTTTTTGTGTTACTGAGAAGAAGATCGTGTTGCCGGTCCGGTAAGCAGCGGTCTGTGGTCATTCAGAAATGAAACGGAGAAGCTCTCCGTCAAATTTTATGCTTTCATCATGGAAGAGGCTGTGGCCGCTTTCTTCAAACGGAATAATATGGGCGTCAGGGATGCCGGTATGCAGCTGTTCAGCCAGTTCGAACGGACAAATCTCATCTTTTTTACCATGCAGGATGAGGGTGGGGACATGAATAGACCCCAGGTCGCCTCGAAGATCAGCATCCCGCAGTGTACGGGCACAATTAACGGTTGAATGAGGTGCAGCCTCCATTCCTAATGCGTGAAACCAACTCGCATAGGCTTCGCTCGGTTTTTTACCAAAGAACAGATCACCAAAGTCGGCCAGCATATTAGCACGGTCCCGGTATGTGCCCTGGATCAGCCCATCCACATTGTCTTTGCAATGTCAGCGTTTGCGATCCGCTCCAGCGCAGCGGGAGCAAGCAGCAGAATGAAGATCGAGCGAAGCGAAGAAAGAATTGCATTGTTGCTGATGGGGTGGGGGAATGACACTTTTGACAGTTCCAATTTCATCATCCTTTCGCAGATGGTAATCCTTAATAAAATAGCATGAAAACAGGGTTTTCAGAGTACTTTTCGGGAAAACTTCAATGTTAGGGAGAAAAAGCGCTTATACTGCAGGTATCACAGAACGAAAGGATGAATGCTGATGATGAAGACAAGCGAAAATCTGGAGATCAGGAATACGAAAACCATTTCAAAAGAGGAATTGACCAAGGCAGCGCTGGAGGATCTCCAAATGGGCGTATCAGACCTTCTGGTAACCTATCCAAAAGGGGAGAAAGGATGGTACGTTTACTTCACGGATTTTACAGAAGAGGATGTTAAGGAGCTGCCAAAGAGCTTCAGGAAGGTAGCGCGAGAGTGTTTAAAAAACAATACGTACATGCTGGTGGTTGATTCGGACATCAATAAGAATGAATCGCCGAAGCATGAAAAAATGATTACACTTTCAACAGGACATGTGAGTGAAAAAACAGCTGCCAAACTGGCGTATCGGTCATTTGAGGGGCTGAATGTTTACCAAAAGCGGGAAAACAGCTGGTTTATTGAAACACCGACCCCCGATAACGCGCTATACCGCCGGCTCCCAGATGATCTGATTGAGGTGCTGAAGTTTGCGCACCGTCACGAATGTGCGATCGTATGCCTCGATCAGGATGGCGGGTTAACGAACAAATTAACAGAATATGACTGGTAATGCCAAAAGAGCGAAGATGCAAAACCTCTTCGCTTTTTCAATCGTTTAAAATAACCTTCTGATGAGTTCCCTTCAACAATGTCTCCATGATTTTTTCGGGGAGGGAAAGGTATGGGATGAAAAGCTCTTTTTGTTTTTTATGTGATTCAGGGTTCGGTCAAGGACTCCATTGTTTCCATTCCCTAAAAAGTCACATTGATAGAATGATCAGGTGTTTTGTTTAGTAAAGTGTCACCTTTAATGGATTCATCCTTTAAATCTAATGCAACCTCCCAGTGAGGGAATTTATTTGAGATAAAAGCCGCCCCTTTCTCGCTTCTTCCTTAATCCGTTTCCATTCACTCTTTAGGATGACGCGTTGAAGGGTCGCTTTTAACTTGGCTTGTAAAATTAAGCATTTCTTTTATTAATAATTGCTGGTACGGACATTCTCAAAGTTAATGATAAATCATCCACAATGGCGATGAGCTCTTCAATTGAATGCGAGATGTCTTTCTCAGCGGTACATTTCCTGGCGATTTTATTAAATGTCATAAAGTTCTCTTTTACTTTCTTGGTCCACCCTGAGCGTTCTGAGGTAATGATCTGTGAAACTTCAAAGAGGCTGGGACATAAAGAAAGTGTTTAGCTGAAAATCCGAACTATGCGCTGGCTTAGCGGATGAAATATACGTAGACTCCTGCGGGAGGAAAAGCAAAGGTGAGACCCCGGAGTGCGATAGCACACGGAGGCTCACCAGCTTCCCGCGGAAAGCGGAGTATATTTCAGGAGCGGTTTTATTACACCGCATACTATTCGTTCGGGTTTTCGTTCAACTAAAACACTTTTGTCCCGGCCTCCTTCTTTTAATACCAAGGTGTACTGTCCTGATCTCCTGCTGCATCCACAATTTTACACAGAATTGTGCGGGGACAGACCCCGCCCTGCCCCAGACCCCACCGTGACCCCTCTCTAGCGGACAGTCAGTACGGCTGTGGAGTATGGCGGAAGGGTGAGGCTTCCATTAATCATTGTCTGATTGTCCGACTGACGGAAGTGCCATGAGAGTTCATTCTCTTCAGGAAGATCGGTTGTGACTTCCTCATCTCCCAAGTTATGAAAAACGAGAACACGTTCGTCGTCAGCTTCCCGGTAGAAAGTAACAATGCTTTGCTCGTTTGTGTAGGCTTCTTCAATTTCCCCGTACAAAAGAGCCGGTGTCGTTCGTCTTAAGTGAATCATCGTCTGATAGTGGCGAAGAAGGGAATCGGGATCGTTCAATTGCTCTTCGACTGAAAGAACCTTTTCATCCTGATCGTGACGGGGTTCAATCCAGCTTGTCATCCCATCCTGGCCGCGGTCTTCATACCAGACCATTGGTTCACGGATGTGTTCGTCAGGCTTTTGGCCTTCCATACCGATTTCCTCTCCGTAATAGATGAACGGGCTGCCTGGAAGCGTCAGCAGGAGAGATGCTGCCATACGGGCACGCTCAGGATGACCACGCAGTTCACTCATCACACGATCCATATCGTGATTAGTTAGAAAGGTTGATAATACATAGTCATCCGAAAACTGGTCAAACCGGTCAAGATCCCGCTTCAGGCCGGACACGAGACGGCTTCCTCTTTCACTCCGGGCAGCCTGTACCATTGCCTCTCCCAGGTCAAAGTGAAAGACCGAGTGAAGACCGTTTTCTAGGTAAGGTGCCGTAACAGAAGGAATATCCCAGACCTCACCGACCAAAAAGACGTCTTCCTTTACATCTTCCATTGCTTCGCGGAATTCTGCCCACCAGTCGAGGTTTTTATCGTGCTTGCCGGGGAAGATGTGTTTGGCCGCATCCAGCCTGAATCCGTCCACCCCTACATCATCCAGCCAGAAGGTGCCGATTTCAATTAGCTTTTCCCTTACTTGAGGGTTATCCAGATTTAAATCGGGCATGCCTTCCCAGAAAACACTCATATACTGGTTCGGTGCTTCCCCGTGCCACAGCCTTTGGCCCCATTCTCCGCGCTCTGAGAGCCTCGTATCTTCGTCCGCCCAGATATACCAGTCCCGGTATTCACTGTCTTCAGATGAGACCGCATCTGTAAACCAGGGATGCTCCACACTTGTGTGATTAACAACGTAGTCTGCCAGAACTTTAATATCCCGCGCCTGGGCTTGCTCTACAAACTCCCGAAAATCCTCCATTGTTCCGTAATCCGGGTTGATACCGTAATAATCAAGGACATCATATCCGTGATATGTGGGAGAAGGGTGGATCGGCATGAGCCACAAGCCTTCGACGCCCATTTCATCCAGATAATCAAGCTTCTCAATCATTCCCTGGATATCTCCGATCCCGTCACCGGTAGTATCATAAAACGCTCTGGGGAAGATTTCATAAAAAACCGTTTCGGGAAAATGGGTGATGAGGCCGGACTGCTCATCGTTCTGAAGGACCTCAGGTGTATAGTAATCCTCTTCTTCTTCCGATCCTCCTGCATCTTCGTTCTGTTCACAAGCAAGCAGAAGAGCAAGGGCAGTAATACCAAGCCAGCTGTACTTATTCATTTTTTTCTCCCCTTCAAATGCAACCGATTGCACTGATTTCTATAAAGCTAGTTTACCTCATTATGTAAACGTATTCAATGCGTTTTATCTGCATGAGATTTCTCTTTGACGGCTTTGTGGTGGTAAATAACGACTTTACAAATTGATTTAACGTCTAAAAGTGGTCATTCGCGGTCTTCCAATATTAACCGGTGAGACAAAGTCAGGCCGGTCCCATAAACGCATTTTTCTCTCTTGACCACATCTTGCGTTCTAGTGTACTATTTTGTTAGTACACTAGAACGCAAATACAGGGTAGAGGGGAATCGGCAATGGTTGAACTTAAAGGACTCACTAAACGGATCGGCCGGCACACACTGGTAGATGATTTAACACTTTTAATCGGTAAAGGGGAGGTTTTCGGTCTTCTCGGACCAAACGGAGCAGGAAAAACCACCACAATCAGAATGATTACAGGGCTCATTAAACCGACGAAGGGGGAAGTAACAATCGCCGGTTATTCCGTTACAGGTGAATTTGAAAAAGCGATCGAAAATATAGGGGCGGTTGTAGAGAATCCTGAAATGTATGGATATTTATCAGGGTACGAAAATCTTCTTCACTACGCCCGGATGCATAAAACAATAACGAAAGGCCGGATCAGTGAAGTAGTCGGGCTTGTGGGACTTGAAGAAAGGATTCATGAAAAAGTTAGAACGTACTCTCTGGGCATGAGGCAGCGTCTCGGTCTTGCACAGTCGCTTCTGCACAAACCGGGGGTACTTATACTTGATGAACCGACAAACGGACTCGACCCGGCGGGCATTCGGGAATTGAGAGAGTACCTGAAACGCCTTGCCCGTGAAGAAGGAATAGCTGTGATCGTCTCAAGTCACCTTCTCGCTGAAATGGAGAAAATGTGTGACCAAATTGCAATTATCGATAAAGGCAGATTGATTGGTGTAGAACAAGTGGATTCATTCGTGGGGGCAAAAAAACAGAAATGGCTCATCTTATTGAATGAGGTAAAGACAGCCGAAAAGGTCCTTGCAGAAAAAGGCATCCTTTACTCAGCAGAAGAAAGAAGTGTAACGATTGAAGCCAAGAAAGAACAAATTCCTTCAGTGATTGCTTCTTTAGTAGAAAAAGAGTGCAGTATTTATGAAGTCTCACCAATCAAAAAGGCTAGTCTTGAAGAAGAATTCCTATTAGTTACAGGGGGAGCAAAATGATGATGATCAGGCTAATTCAAAATGAATGGATGAAAATCAGACGGCGGAGAGGGACAAAAGTGATGGTATTTTTGCTCCTTGCTTTCGTTATCCTCGGAGCTGTAATGACATCGTTTCTTTTAGCTGACGAAAACACTTCTTCATCAGAAAACTGGCAAGATCAGCTCGCAGCGGAAAACCGGATAATCGAAGAGCAACTCACCGAAGAAAATCTTCCTCCAGGGACGCAATATCAATTACAGGAAACACTTATGAAAAACGAGTATCACCTTGAACACGAAGTGGCCCCGCTTCCAGGTGATCATGCCTACTCCCTTGTCATTGACCATGCCATGCTCACATCCATTGTGACCGTTTTTGCTGTTATTATCGGGGCAGGAATCGTTTCGGGGGAGCACTCAACAGGCACGATTAAACTTTTACTCGTACGCCCTGTAAGACGGTGGCGGATCCTTTTATCAAAATGGGCTGCGACACTTCTTACTGCATTATTAATGACGGCTATCCTGCTTTTATCAACATTAATCACGGGCCTCTTCGTGTTCGGTTTTGACTTTACTCCTGTTCGTCATGTAGAAGTCATAAACGGGGAGATCCGGGACTGGCATGTGATTTCCTACATCCTGAGCGCCTACAGCCTTCAGTTTGTCGAGCTCATCATGATCGCTGCAATGGCCTTTATGATAGGCACCGTTTTCAGAAACCAGGCACTGGCAGTAGGGGTTTCACTGGTGGCTATGTTTATGGGTGGACAGGTTGTTTACCTTCTGAGCGGCTATGAATGGGCAAAATACATTCTGTTTGCCAATAGCAGGCTCGTCCAGTTCCTTGATGGGGCACCGTTAATACCATCGCTCACGGCAGGTTTTTCTGTAACGATGCTGATTCTTTATTTTACCGCCTTTATGCTTCTGACGTTTGTTGTGTTTATGAAAAGAGATGTGGCAGACTGATGGGTTTGGTACAATAGAGCTTATGAAAACCTCTGGAAAAGGAGGCTTGAGAAAGTGACTTTATCATTTGATCATAACCGGCCGATTTATATACAAGTAATGGAGCACGTCTATGGACAGGTGTGCCGGGGAGAACTGAATCCCGGGGACAAGCTGCCTTCTGTAAGGGAGATGGCTGTAAGCGCCGGGGTAAACCCGAATACAATTTCACGGACGTATATGGAAATGGAAAGAGAAAAAGTCGTTGAAACCAAGCGTGGACAAGGGACCTTTGTTACAAAAGAACAGTCGGTCATTGACGAGCTAAAAGAATCAGCAGCCACAAAAGAGACAGAGAGATTTGTAGACGCTCTTACACAGTATGGCTATACAGAAAAAGAAGTTTTGACACTGTTACACGAATATCTGAACCAAAGAGGTGAAGCACATGACCACGAGAAGGGTTAGTACAGAGGATCTGACTAAGAAATACCTTGGGAAGCCGGCACTGAACGGGGTCAGCATCGACCTGAATGAACCGGGAATTGTAGGCCTAGTGGGTCCAAATGGCAGCGGCAAGTCAACGCTTTTGAAAATTATTGCAGGAATGCTGAGGCCGTCTAAAGGAAAAGTACTTGTGATGAATCAAGTGCCCGACAGGCTGATCTCGAAGGAGACAGCATACCTCTCAGAAGTGGACTCCCTATATGATTATCAAAAAGCAGGAGAGGCTGTGACATTTTTCAGCCGGATGTACCCGGAATTTTCACCGGAAAAAGCGAAGGAGATGTTAAGGGAGCTGGAAATTGACCTGAATGATAAAATCAAGCACCTCTCCAAGGGAAATAGAGCACGGGTCAAATTAGCGCTCACCCTTGCAAGGGATGTTCCGCTTCTTCTGCTGGATGAACCTCTGTCCGGTCTCGATCCGATTGTAAGAGAAGAGATATTGAATATGATCATCCGCTATACCGACATCGAAAATCAGATGACAATTCTATCCACTCATGAAGTGGCAGAGGTGGAGCCCTTTCTTGATCACATTTTGTTTATGAAGGAAGGGCGGATTCTGCTTTCTGAGAATGTAGAAACCCTCAGGGAAACACAAGGGAAAAGTGTTGTTGAGGCAATGAGGGAGGTGCTGAAATGAGCTGGCTCATGTTGTTGAAAAAAGAGTTGCGGCAGAATACATTTGTCGCAGGATTAAATCTGGCACTTTTATTGGTCATCCTTGTCTTTCTATGGTACCAGGTTGACAGAAACCCGGGTAACACCATGTTTATCTTTCTTTTGATACCGGTTGTCTTCTTTCATCTTTTTTACGTGTTTATCGTTATCCTTGTATCTATGAGAAGAGAATGGAAAGAGGGGACGGCGCTGCTTTGGATGAACCTGCCCCACAGAGGCTGGAAGTTGCTGTCGGCCAAGCTGGCTTCGGCATTTATTCTTTTTACGGCTTCACTTTTGATTACGATGACTTCTCTTTATGCTTTACTTCTGGCTTCAAGGGATGCGTTTATAGGGATGGGAATTCCGGATTTTTCGTCTCTGTACCTGGAATACTTCGGCTGGATTTTTGCGTTTATCACTCACGGGGCCCTGTGGCTTGGTCTTACAGGCTTATTTATTTACGTGCTGTCAAAAGTCATTAAACCTTTGGGCTGGCTGTTGGGAATTGGAATCTCGATCGGGCTGAACATCGTCTGGTCATGGGTCAATGATACAGCCCTTTACACGGGAATTGCACAATGGATCCCCCTGCTCAAGATTGATAACATCCCTGAAGGTATAGAGTTGGAAATGGAGGGCCTTCCTGTAAATGCACAGGGAAGCATCGAGGTTTTGTATCTGAGCCAGGTCATTATTGAATTCGGACTGCTCACAGCTGCGTTCGCCGGCATCTGCTGGCTGTTTGACAAAAAAGCAGAAGTGTAACAGCCCGGACGCGCTGTACCTCAAACAAACCTTCTAAAAAAACTTAAAACGATAAAAAAAGCGGGGCGACTTGTTCGCCCCGCTTTTTTTGATTAAGTAATTTACCGGTGATTGTAAGTATCTGTTTCTTTATCAGTCACGGAACGCATAGTAGATCATCACAATAATCGTTGCAAAAGCCATGATTGTTAATGGCAGCTGTGTAACCCATGAAACTGATTCCTCTTCACCATTACCACCGCCACCGCCGGCAGCATAAGTCATCATTACTGGGGTGAAGAAAAAGGCAGCAAATAAAAACATTGATGAGAGCCATTTCTTTAATGTCATCTGTCATACCTCCTTGTCGAACATTGCGTCATTTGGAAAACGTTCAATTTAATTATAGACAACGGAGCGATGAAAGGCAAAAGGTTGTTCTAAAATAAAAATATGAATTTACCCTTACTTCAGTACAAGTGGTTGTAAAAGTTCCGCTGAACACCATCCGCTCGCTTTCCGCGACGGTGCCGGTGAGCCTCCTCGGGCACTGCCCTGCGGGGTCTCTCCTGGCCCCCACTGCCGCAGGAATCTCGCTGCTGGTGTTCAGCTGCGCATGACAACAAGGACCATCACTTGATCTTTAATGGCTCACTGACTAAGAGGTATACTCATTAATAAAAATATCTCAGGGGAAGAGCCGTCAACAAATCAGATATCTGTCATATAACAATAGTAAGAAATAGAACTGTTTTATTGTGTTTACCTGAATTAAAAGGAATAAAGACGTTTAATACAGGATGATTCAAGGTAAAGATCATTAACTGTTTTATAATAGCTGTTGATTTTAATTTATTGTTGTATTACAATGACCATATCAAAGAAAACGGAGGGGAAAAACATGATCCAATCGAGTAAAGAGTTTTTTCAGAATCTTCCACCAAAAGAGTGTACAAAGTGCGGCGAAGTATTTGAAGAGATGGCAGAGTGTTATTATCACAAATGTGATAAATGCGTATCAGAGATCCGATAGTTTAAAATCCTCCGGTTTATGGGCCGGAGGATTTTTTTGCGTTTAAGTTTTAGAAGGGAAATTGTCATTTCCAAAGAATTGAAAAAGATAAGGTGTTTTTATAAGGGGGGCGACACAGGTGATTGTCCGTGAAGATGAGTCAGGTTTTTTTCTGTTCGAACAGGACCGGCACGCGCACCTGTCTGGAATTATCAGCGAAGCGTGGGATAACAGGTATTTTACAGGGATTGACAAGAGAACAAGCACAGGACTTGCCATTACACACCACGACAGAGGATGGGCTTTACTCGACAGGGAGATCCTTTTGCATCATAAGACGAAACGTCCCCTTTCTTTTATTGATTACCCCCTCAGGAAAAAAATAGCTGTTTATAAACAGGGGGTTGATGAAATTGAACAGATAAATCTGTACAGCGCGCTATTAATGAGTCTGCATTATACAAGTTTTTTCAGGGGGAAGCTTGATATAGCCGGCTGTACCTTCAGAGAAGAAGAGCAGAACCGGCAGTCAAGGCTCAGGGAATCTTTAGCGTTTACCGAAAAAGATGAACAGGCTCTGAAGTTTCATTACGATCTTCTTCAATTTTCAGATAATTTGTCCCTTTATGTTTGCATGAATGAATGGGGGGCCGAAAAAGAAAGGGAGGTCCCTTGGTTTAGTGAAGGGTTTCCCCAAAGGTTCGGTGTTTTCCATAACGAGCGCGTGAAGGCCCGGTGGAAATCAAAAACAGAAGTATTGGTCTCTCCTTTTCCGTTTTCGGGGACCCGTCTGACCATTACAGTTCCTTTCAAATACATCGAAAAAGTGACGTTTCAGGAAAATGATCCGAACAGGATATACAGGGAGACTCCTTTTCTGTATCATGATGTTACGTTTACTGAGGGAGGATAAAAAATGACTGATATGATAAAAAAAGCGGAGGCATGGGCCAGGTCTTTTTTTGATACAGATTCAACAGGGCACGACTGGTTTCATACTGACAGGGTAAGAAAAATGGCTCTGACTATTGCGGGGGAGGAGGGGGCCGACCTGTATGTAACAGAGATGACCGCTTTACTTCACGATATTGCAGATGATAAATTTTACTCCAGTGAAAAAGAAGGGGAAAGGGTCGTAAGAAGATGGCTGCATGAACAAAAGGTGCAACAGAAAGAGATCATTTTAAGCAATATCGCATCCGTCAGCTTCAGCAGTGGAGAGACGCCTGAAACCCTTGAGGGGAAAATCGTACAGGACGCGGACCGCCTTGAGGCCATCGGGGCCATCGGCATTGCCCGCTGTTTTATGTATGCCGGAGCAGCCGGTGATCCCATGTATGACCCTGACATTAAAGTACGAAGTGAAATGTCAAAAAAAGAATACCGAACCGGGAAGTCGACGGCTGTAAACCACTTTTACGAAAAGCTGTTAAAGTTAAGCTGTAAAATGAATACGAACACTGGAAGGAATCTTGCAAAGGAGAGGCACCGTTTCCTGGAATCGTTTCTCGGAGAGTTTTTTGATGAATGGGACGGTCGGAAGTAGCCTGATACTCATGTTTATAAAGCTGGTGAAAAGGGCACATACATACTTAAGGCGAAAATGCTTCATATTAACGTTGGACAGCAGGACACAATTTAAAAGAGGTGTTGCAAAATGAGACTTAAAGATAAAAAAGTGCTCACGGTTGTTGATCACGAATTTGAAGATTTGGAACTGTGGTATCCCATTTACAGACTCCAGGAAGAAGGAGCAATTGTGCACATCGCCGGAAAAGTAGGCGAACATACGTACACAGGTAAATACGGTGTTCCTGTCAAAAGTGATTACAGCTTTGATACTATTCAGATTGAAGAATATGATGGCATTCTCGTTCCTGGCGGCTGGGCACCGGATAAACTGAGACGCTACGATGAGGTTCTTGATATGGTAAAATTCATGGACGAAAAACAACGGCCGATTGGACAGATCTGTCATGCCGGCTGGGTTCTTATCTCAGCCGATATTCTCCGGGGGAGAAAAGTGACAAGTACACCGGGCATTAAACATGACATGATGAACGCAGGGGCGGAATGGCTTAATGAAGCTGTCATTACTGACGGACATTTAATATCCAGTCGGAGACCCCCGGATCTGCCTGCCTATGCAAAAGCATTTGCCGATGCTTTGGCTGAGAACAGCAAATAAGGGCCAAAAAGGAGCACTGCTCCTTTCTTTACATAATTTATAGCATTGCTCACGGAAAGGAGCTCACAATATGTCGTGGGAACGAGATATTACCTGGACGGAACTACTTCCGGTAGACGCCATGGATTTATCGCAGCTGAACCCTCAGGAAAGCCACACTCCTGTGATGGACTATCTTCAATTTTATCATTATAATCTCAAGACACTCGCTGGTTACCGGTGCGAACTTGTAAATACGATGAGGGCTGATGTACACGTACAGCTTTTTACACCTGAAAATCCCAAAGGGACTATTCTCCTTGTTCACGGTTATATGGATCATACGGGAGGACTCAGTGCCTGTGTGAATGCCTTTTTGAAGGAATCGTATGAAGTGGCTGCAATCGATCTCCCCGGGCATGGTCTGTCCAGCGGGGACAGGGGCGCCATCAGGGACTTCTCTCATTATGTAGATGCAGTAAAAGCCGGATGGGAGCAGCTGGACAAATACCGTTGTGCAGGTCCCGTCTACGGCCTTGGGCACAGTACCGGCGGAGCCGTTTTGTTTCACGGGGTTTCAGAAGGAGTGCTTCCCTTAAAAGCATTAATGATGGCAGGTCCTCTGTACCATCCCTACCAATGGAAATGGGTCCGTCTTTTGCTGCCTGTAGCAAGTAAATGGGTAACTAAAAAGAAAAGGCGTTTTAAACAGAACTCAAAAGATGAGAGGTATCACCTTTTCTTAAAACATGATCCTCTCCAGGTCCGCGAACTGCCTACATCGTGGCTCATGGCACTGACCGAATGGCAAAAGGATATTCTTGCCTGTTCAAAAGTGGAAGTTCCGGTCTATCTGCTTCAGGGAACAAAGGATACAACGGTGCAGTGGCAGGAAAATGTGGAGTTTTTTAATGACAAGTGCAAGGATCTTCAAGTTGCCCTTTTTGAAGGAGCAGGCCACCAGCTGTTAAATGAAAAGGAAGCGATTCGTGAGCTTGCATTTGAACGAATGTCTTCTTTTATCCATGGCAGGAGTGCCTGGCAGTCCACTCTCGAAAAAGAACCGGAAAATGAAGACTGAATGAAAGGTACCACTGTCAAACAGTCGTGGTGCCTTCTTTAAGGCATTAAAACGCTATATATGGTAAAATAAGAAAGCCTTCAGGTTTTTTATTGGATTTTGTCTGAAGGAATTATAGAATAATAGCCTTTAAACAATGCGAAATCAGTAGGTGATAACTTGTTAATAGAACGGGAGACTTTTGTAAAAGCAATTCTGGCAGGTGATCAGGGAAAAGCCCTTCATACCATAAAATCATTACGAAAAAAACATTCGAGACTTGAATTATATATGAATGTCATTACACCAGCCATGTATGAGGTAGGACGGCTCTGGGAAGAGAATGAAATAAGTGTTGCAGACGAACACTTGGCTACAGGTGTGTGTGATTTCGTTCTTTCCCAGACCGAATATGATCTTGTTCATACACAGCATAATGATGCACTGCCTAAAGCAATGTTCTTTTCTGTACAGGATGAATGGCATCAGCTGGGCATAAAAATGGTATCCATCCTGTTTAAGGAAAAAGGCTGGAACGTCCGTTATTTAAACGCGAACCTCCCGCTCGATCACGCCATCAACAATGCGAAGGTATGGAAGCCGGAAGTTGTTGGGATGAGTCTCGCACTTGCACACCGGCTTACCGATTTACCGGATTACCTGGAAGCCTTTGCGAAGCTCCCGTCGAAACCGAAGATTTTGATTGGTGGAAGAATTATGTCATCGTATGACTTTACTGAAGCTGTCACTCCCAACACAAAAGTAATTAAAGACTTATATCAGTTGGATGACTGGCTGGAAATGACTAAACGGAACAGGCGGGATGGATTCGATGCTCAATCAAATACCTCTTCCATTCATTAGGATTAAATCAAACTACGAAGTGGTGGATACTTCGGAACGGGCCAGGAACGAGTTTCCAAGTGTAAAGTCGTTTCTGGATCTTATAGACAGGGACAGCAGGGAAAAAGCGAAAAAATTAATCAGCCCTGCTCACCGTACATTTAACCTGGAGTTGAATCTGCTGACAAAAGAGCATCCTCTTGCCTTATTCGACGTTTATGGGAAATGGACAGCCGATGAAGAAGCCAATATTATTGTCGTTTCAAAGGATACAAGACTTCAAAAAGTGGAAGGACAGCTGATGACCCTTCAAAAAAGACTGAGGAACACCAATTTCGAGCTTTATGAAAAAAATGAGGAACTGGAAGAATCCATTGCCCGGACCAACCGTCTCTCGGGTCCTTTTATTACCTTAAGCGATGAAGTTGCCCTTGTTCCCATTTTTGGAGATTTGTTCGAAGAGAAACTCCAGGCCGTCAGAAAAAATATCTACGATGCCGTTTACGGCGGGGAATTTGATAATGTACTAATTGATTTTACCGGTGTGGGGATTGTAAAGAAGGAAGGGCTTCAAGGGATCAGGGAGATTTTTCTTGCCCTCGAATATATGGGCGTACAGGTGATTATTATCGGGATACAGCCTCAGCACGCCCAACAGATGAAATCATTTAAAGAAGAACTGAATATGACATATATTCAATCTGCCAAAGAAGCGATTCGACGCTTCTTAATTGAATCCTGACCTCAAAGACCACTCTTCATGACGGAGTGGTCTTTGCAGTTTCAGAGAGATGGAGGGGTATGTGGAAACTGTAGAAAAAACAAGTCCAAAAAAACCAGGAAACCCGGTCATTGTCCGTATTTTAAGTGTGATCCTTATTATCTGGATCATGGTTTATTTTTTCCCTGTAAGTGAGCGCCCGTATCAATCATTTTTCAGCAATGACACTGATGTACTCGTCATAGCCCATCAGGGCGGAGAGCACCTGGCACCATCAAATACGCTCGTGGCTTTTGAAACAGCAAGGGAGTTAGGTGTTGATGTGATCGAATTTGATGTACATATTACAAAAGACGGACACCTTGTGGCAATTCATGATTCAACGGTTGACAGAACAACAGATGGTGCCGGGAAGGTGAATGACCTCACTTTAGAGGAAATTCAGACTCTGGATGCGGCTCATTATTTCCAGGATTTAGAAGGGGGATACAGTTTCAGGGAACAGGGGATTACCATTCCGTCGGTGCGTGAGATTTTCGAATCATTTGGGGATATAAGGCTGAACATTGAGTTAAAAGCTACGAACGATGATGATCGTCACGAAGAAATGGTGGAAAAGATGTGGTCACTTATCCAGGAGTTCAATATGGAAGAGCTCGTCCTTATAGCAAGTTTTGATCAGAACATTATCGATCATTTTCAGGAGGTTTCAGAAGGACGTACAGCTGTAAGCGGCGGCCGGCAGGAGGTTACAAACTTCGTCGTGCTTCACAAGTTTCTGTTAAGGGGGCTATATTCTCCTTCTGTGGATGCTGTGCAAATCCCGGTAGAGGAAAGTATTTTTAACCTGGCAGACCAGGGGTTAATCAGAGGAGCCCACAGGCGGGGGATAGCTGTTCATTACTGGACGATAAACGATGAAGAGACTATGCGGAAGCTGATTGCTCTCGGCGCTGACGGAATTATAACAGACAGACCCGACCTTCTTCTTAATGTGCTCGGGAGAGATTGAAGACTAAAAGAGAGAGGCTGGGACAGAAGTGTTTTAGTCAACGAGAATCCGAACAAATCCTATGAGGTGTAAATAAACAGCTCCTGAAATATACTCCGCTTTTCGCGAGAAGCGGGTTACCCTCCTCCAGCTTCCCGGCTTCTTCCTCTGCCAGCAAACCTTTGCAGCTGTCTGTGTCGAAGCAACTCGTCGCATTTTCATGAAGTAAACGCTCGTCATTGCGGGGTCTCACCTTAACTTTTCCAGTGTCTTCTAAGCGATGAGCGTAACGGTTGCCATTTTTAAAAGCCTGGTATGAGTGAATTTCTCGTGCAACCGCTGAAGCCATTGCCACTCAAATAAAAGGCATTGAAAAAGTTGTTTTGTACTTCTTCAATGCCTTCGCTTTTCATCCCACAGGAGTCTGCGTATATTTCATCCGCTATGGTACGCATTGTTCAGATTCTCAGTTAAACACTTCCCTAATGTCCCAACCTCTCTTGAGCTATATATACATCTCTTCCCCTACTGTTCTGAAGAACGTTTACGACGTGGTTCTTTTATTCCCTGTTCTACGGCAAGCTCCGAAGCTACTTTAGGAGCAGTCCATACTAACGGGAACAGGATAAAGGAAACGGGTACGGCAGTAATAACGATGAAAGATTGAAGAGCGTCCACACTTCCTTCGCCGATATATAACAATACCGATGCCACAGCCCCCATAATAGAGGCCCAGAATACCCGCAATACGCTTGATGGATCTCCGCTGCCTGTTACTGCCATAGACATGGTATAGCTCATGGAGTCACTCGTTGTCGCCACGAAAACAATGGTAACAAGAAGGAACGCTGCTGCTAACAGCCACCCCAGCGGAAGCTGTGTGACGATTGCAATCATCGATGCAGGAAGTCCCCCTTCGTTGAGAGCATCAGACACGGAACCGGGGTTCATCAGTTCCAAGTGTATACCTGTCCCCCCGACTACTGTAAACCAGAAGTTTGTGACGACAGGCGCGATAACAGCAACTGCAACAACAAGTTCCCGTATCGTACGCCCCCGGGAGATACGGCTGATAAAAATAGCCATCATCGGACCATATCCGATAAACCATCCCCAGAAGAACACTGTCCAGAAAGCAAGCCATGCAGGGTCGTCACGGTAGAGGCTCATCGGTAAAAACTCCCGCAAATATACGCCGTACGTTCCGATAAACTGATCAATTACAAATCCGCCCGGTCCTAAAATGAGGACAGCAATAATCAGAATGAAAGTAAAGATAACGTTGAACCGGCTTAGAATCTGGATTCCTTTATGAATCCCGGTGACAGCAGAAACCGCTGCGATACCCACAAGTCCGATCACGATCAGAAGCTGGGTAAAAAACACATTCGGTATGCCAAACAAGGCATTAAGCCCGTACGCGACTTGAAGCCCCAAAAATCCGATGGGCCCTATGGTACCTGCTGCAACGGCAATAATGGAGAAAGCGTCAACCATCGTACCGAGAGGGCTGTTTTTCATAATTTTTTCCCCAAATACAGGATAAAGAAGTGTTCTCGGTTTCAAAGGCATTCCTTTATGGTAATGGCCGTACATCAATACGATCGCACCGAGAGTACCAAGGATTGCCCATGCAAGGAATCCCCAGTCCAGAAATGACAAGCTCAATGCAGGTATGACGGCTTCCGGGGTACCCGGATCTATCCCGGGAAACATGGGAGGTACATCAATAAAGTGGTACATAGGCTCTGCTGCAGCCCAGAACACACCACCGCCTGCAAGCAAGGTACACATAATAATGGATATCCATTTAAACGTGCTCATCTCCGGGTCTTCCCGTTTACCTAAGCGGATCCTGCCATGGGAGCTGAAAGCAAGTACGAGAGCGATGATAAATACCGACAGCATCAGCAGCTGCCAGAAAGCCCCGAAATAATCAGCTGAAAATCCAAAACCGGCATCTACCAGACCGGAAACAAAGTCCACATCAACCAAGGCTGAAATGACAAATAATAACAGCAGGCCACCACTGATTAGTGTAACCGGCCAGTCAAAAGACTGTTTTAATTTCAAATAAAGTCCTCCTCTGATTGCTTATACAGAATAGTATTTGTTGGAATTCTTACAAACTATACAAAAACAGGCTGTGATAATGCTTCAGGCCGGCTTTTTTCCTGAACGAGAACGCCGCCCTCAGCTTTTGAAAAATGGTTATCAGAGCCGGAGATCAATAGAGATGTAAAAAATCGCGAGCGGCAATCTTACCACAGAACAAAATTTTGTGAAAACAAAACCTGACTTGCCCATTCACGGATTCGTGTTAAAATGATACGAGTTGAGAAGAGGGTTCGCAATTCCCACCCCTCTTTGGACAAAAAAACTAGGGAGCGTGTGTAATATGGAATTTAAAATACCAAAAAAGGTGGAAAAGTTTGGAGAAGATATCCACCGAAATGAATTGAAGTATCATCATAGGCGTGTCGGAATTACTAAAGAATTCACCTTTGATGCTGCCCATCACCTTCATTGTTATGAAGGAAAGTGTAAAAACCTCCACGGTCACACTTATAAACTGGTAATTACCGTAAGCGGATATGTAAATGAAGTCGGCATCAGTGTGGATTTCGGTGATGTAAAACGCATTTACGAATATACAATCAAGGATAAACTGGATCACAGATATTTAAATGAGGTTCTTCCGAATATGAATACCACTGCTGAAAATATGATCGTCTGGATTTGGGAACAGCTTGATCAGTCTCTTGAAAAAGAAGGGTTGAAAGCCGAAGGACAGAGACTTGAAGAGTTGATTCTTTATGAAACGCCGACAAGCTGCGCGTCCCTAAAGCGGGAATGGATGGAAGATCATGAGTAAGTTTAAACTGCCCTCAAAAAAAGAGTTTATGGAATGGCGCCTTCCAATGGTGGAGATTTTTGAAACTGTGGAAGGTGAAGGATCAGCGGCAGGATTTCCAACGGTATTTGTCAGGGTTTTTCATTGCAACCTTCGCTGTCACTGGTGCGATACACCATACAGTTACGCTCCGGCAAAACCTGAATTCGAAGCGACGATCGGTGAAATTATTGAACGGATAAAGGAATTTGAAAGCCGTTATATCTGTTTTACCGGCGGGGAGCCGCTCATTCACGGAAAAAAATCAGCAGCCCTGTTGACCGCAATGGCAGAGCTTGATCATATAAAAGACATCCACATTGAAACGAATGGGGGAATCGATCTTGCTCCTTTTGAAGAAATCAGAAAGTCTGATCCGCTTGTAAATGAAAAAGCACGCTACGTGATGGACTATAAATTGACGGCATCCGGTGAAAAGGAACGTATGATCGAGTCAAACTTTGACCTTTTAAAAAAGCAGGATGAAATCAAGTTTGTCATTGCAAATGATACGGATTTTACTGAGGCGAAAGATGTCATCGAAATGTATCATAAAGACGGTCAGGTATTATTCAGTCCAGTCTGGGAGTCCATGCCCCCAAAACGTCTCGTAGAAAAAGTCCTCTATCACAAATTATCCAATGTTAAAGTAAGTTTGCAGCTCCATAAAATCATATGGCATCCTGATCAGCGGGGCGTATAGACGAAATGAGGCTGTCTGTTCAGACTGGAAATGGCTCCGCCCGCTGCTGGCCCAACACGAGGAACCATTCATAAAGGGCTTTCAAAAGAACAGCAGATCATTGCTTAAGAGAGTGACTTAGAAGGTATAATGCCACCTTTTAAGTCACTCTCTTTTTTTCTGTTATTTCCGCATCCATTTCCATTGTTACTTCTGATAGTTAGAGGGATCCCGGCCATGAAAGTGGAGTCGCTTGTTTAAAAAGGCTTTGTTAAGATCTTTGTCGGTTTTTTATATGTTAATTGCAGCGAAGGCACGTAACTCACGGGGGAGAAGGAGGCTCACCGGCTCAATGCGGAGAGGGAGTGCGATAAGCGTAAATCAACATCATTTACCAGAGTTCTTTTGAAGGTTATTGATGAAAGAACAAAATGAGGGGAAGAGCAGGTGAAATGGACGATTGTAAGTATTCTGGATGCGGTAGTTATTGCAGGAGGGGTATACATAGGTTTTCGGTAAGGCAATCAGACTTGAACTCATACCACTGGCTTATCTCTTTAACCAAGAATTAGGTATTTACCTTCTTGAATTTGGAGATATATTGAAATCTAAAAATGAGCCTGTAATCCTAAAGCCCTTTTTTTGTTCATTCTGTTTATCTTTTTTTAAAAAAAAGGTAGCTCCTCAAATGGATAGAGATAAAAATAACTAGGAGGTTTGTCAGATGGCGATTTATAACGTGAGGTTCCACTTTGGTAATGATCATTACGAAACAATGAAAATTGATGGAGAATCAAAAAAGGATATTGTTTCTCAAATAACTACCACACAGGAGAAATGGCTGATTCATGGAAAAACAAAAGAAGCTGTCAATTTAAACTTAGTCACGAGCATTGAGTTTATAGACGAAGATGATTCAGAATCACCAGAAAATGATAAAGGTGGACAAGAGGCTGCTGCCTCAATTGAGGATGATTCGGCAGAAGAAACCGAAGAACAGGAAGACGCTGAGGAACCTGAAGAGAACCAGTAGAACCAGAAGACACGGAGGAATCTGAAGAAGAAACCGAAGAACAGGAAGACGCTGAGGAATCTGAAGAAGAACCAGAGCAAGAGGAAGAAGAGTCAGAAGAATCAGCGGATGGAGAACCGGTAGAGGAAGAAACTGAAGAGTCAGAAGAAGATTCAAAGGATGAAAAGAAAAAAGACAAGAAAAAGAAAAAAGACGATAAAGATGATAACAAGGGAAAGAAAGTAGAGTCTGGTTCTAAAAAGAAAAAATCAACTTTCAAGCAAAAGTTAAAACCTAAGAAGAAAGCGAAGGACAAGGAAAAAAACTCTAAAAAATCTTAGGCTTTGAAGCAGAATTACAAAACCAGTGAAAAGCCAAATAATAAAAAATTAAACCCTTGGAGATCAACTGTCTCTAAGGGCTTTTTGATTCCTTATACATTCTCAACGAGGCAGGCTCTTTTATATTTGAACTTTTAAAACATAAAAGTAGTTGACGATGAAGTTGATATTCATAGGCTAATGGTACATCCAAACCATTTTAGAAAAGGAATGGCACAGTTGCTATTAAATTTCCTGGAAAGTAAGTTCAAGGTTGAAACGATAAAAGTATCAACAGGCTCTAAAAATGCACCCCAGCTGTTAGTTTTTATAAAAAGAATTGATTTCAAAATATTAGAGAAGTCATTGTGAATGAACAATTATCCATAACTCTTTTTGAAAAGAAATTATAATCTTTTATTGAAGTAACGTGTGCGAGAGTTGAAGATTCCGGAATCTGCAAATGCAACTTTTTTTATGAATGATTAATGGGAAATAATGTTAAGATGAAAAGGGGGATTCCTTCAATAAGGATATGCAATTTTTAATTGAACTAACGAGCAGGATTATTGAAGAAGTTGTGTTCCATAAAAAGGGTTGAGAAGGAGAGGGGAAAGAATGTTTCCAACATTAGAGACAGAAAGATTGATACTCAGAGAAATATCACGGGATGACGCAGAAGGGATATTTGCTTGTTTTTCAAATGAAAATGTAACACAGTATTATGGGCAAGATACTTTAGAAAATATGGAACAAGCAAAAGCATTTGTTGATTTCTTTGCTAATAGTTTCAAAGAGAAAAGAGGAATACGTTGGGGCATTGAAATAAAAGGAACTAAAGGAATAATAGGGACTATTGGTTTTAATGCTTGGTCCCCTAAACATAAACGAGCAGAGATTGGTTATGAGATACATCCTAATCAATGGAGACAGGGATATACCTTCGAAGCGGTATCTAAAGTAATTGAATACGGATTTAGTGAATTCGGCCTGACTAGGATAGGTGCAGTTGTCTTTACAGATAATGAAGCTTCTAATAAGCTGCTAACTAAAGTCGGATTTCTAAAAGAAGGTGTTCTAAGGAATTATATGTATCAAAACAGAGATGCATATGATACATATGTGTATTCATTACTTAAATATAATAGATGACTATCTTCAGCTAACGGGTAGCAATAGTTGAAGATCCGGGAAGCTGCAATTGCGGCTTTTTTTATTGTTTGCTAATTGCTTAAACTGAATTGCGTACTCTGAGGCTCATGCCTCAGAGTATTCTTGTATAGAATCATCCGTTTTTTGGAAACTAACGGTATCAATGCATGAAGGAGCTGACACTGTGAAGAAAAAGATTATTAGAAGGATTTTATTAAGTTTCGCTGCCCTGTTTGTTCTCCAGACGGCAGGGTTTATAAAGACCCAGGCTGAAAACCCGGGAGATTCATCACCTGTGTGGTGGTGGACGAAGGAAAAGGAAGAGCTTCCTCCCCTTAAAGGAGGACCTGAAGAAGAAGTCAGGGAACTGAACCCTGTATCCAATGTGGTACTTCAGCAGGAATATCCCGATTTCGTATTTGTAAAAGGACCTGACACAGCCAACCGGGTGGCCCTGACATTTGATGACGGTCCAGACCCTGATTTCTCCCCGCTTGTTCTGGATGTGTTAAAGGAATACAATGTTCCTGCTACGTTCTTTTTGATGGGAGTAAGATCAGGTGTCTATCCGGACCTTGTGAGAAGAATGGCTGAAGAAGGGCACGAGATAGGAAACCACACATACTGGCATCCTGATCTGGTGGAAGAGGCGGATGTGGATATCCTTGTGGACGAAGTTAACCGGACAGAGGATGTGCTGGAAGATATTTTAGGGTTCCGTACTTCACTGTTCCGTGCTCCTTACGGCTTTTTATACCGTGAACTTGTTGAAGAGCTGGTTGACCTGAATTATTCGGTCATCGCGTGGGACGTGGATTCACTCGACTGGCAGAAGATCACAGAAGAAGAAATTGCAGAAAACGTACTCAGCCAGGTTGAACCAGGTTCAATCATTCTTATGCACGACGGAGGAGGTCCTGGAGCAGACCGGACAGAAACAGTGGATTCCTTAAGAATCATTATTCCTGAGCTGCTTGCCCAAGGCTACGAATTTGTGACGGTCTCGGAACTGCTGAACATTCCCGCAGTGAGAGAATAATGATTCTTACTGTAAGGTATTTACCGTTCAATTGCACAGGTTTTGGACTATCGGACCTCAATTTATTCCAAATGTAGTGTAGAAGTGCACCGCTAACTCTATAGACCAGTATCCTGATACAAAGATAAAACAGAAGTGACAATAGATGAATGTATACAAGACCGTACAGAATATTTCCATCAGGAGGGTTTGGGGAGATGGGGAGCATTGGTGGCGCAAGTATCTACATGCCGGGAGTACCACAGCAGTGGGGTCGCATGGGAGGAATGACGCCTTGGGTCCAGCCGTCCGGACAGCAGTAGGGATTTCCAATTACTCCAATTTATAACTGGCCCCAGCAGCAACAGCCTTGTGCAGGACCGAGTGGACTTGGCCCCGCACAGCGGATAAATCAGCACAGCCTGTACCAGCAATACATAAACAACTGCCGGCGATATTCTTCCAATGACCGGCAGTATCAACCAGTGTATGAATCATTATCTTGGAGGGTAAAGAGAGGAGTTCCCGTCTTGTAATAGGACGGGACATTTTTATTAAGTTTGAAACAAAATTTATGTAACAGCGAGGCAGCAGATAACAGAATCTGATTTCTGCGCGCAAGGAACTCCCACCCATTTTGCCTATGAAACCAATCTCTTTCTTTACCACGCAAACGTACATTCGCTATAATGGGTGTTAGGAGGGGGACGACCCATGTTTGGAAAAAAAGATTTACATACGATACTAAAAGAATTAAGACAAGATGAAAATGTCACTCACTGGCATGAAATAGATGAAAAAGCGGCCCGGACCGTGCCGTATCCTGACTCAATAGACAGACGTTTAAAAGATGGCCTCGGGAGAAAGGGAATCAAGGAACTTTATACTCATCAGGCTAGTGCATTCGAAGCTGTTAACAAAAAAGAAAACGTGGTTGCAGTAACCCCGACAGCATCAGGAAAGACGTTATGCTACAACCTCCCTGTGTTGCAAAAACAGCTTGATAACCCCGACAGCCGGGCGCTGTACTTATTTCCGACCAAGGCCCTCGCTCAGGATCAGAAGAGTGAAATCAATGAACTGATTGATGATATAGATGTAAATGTGAACAGCTATACGTATGACGGGGATACGCCGGCCAACATCCGGCAGGTGGTCAGAAAAGCCGGCCATATCGTGATCACCAATCCCGACATGCTTCACGCAGCAATTCTCCCACATCACACGAAATGGATTTCTCTTTTTGAAAACCTGGAGACCATTGTCATTGATGAACTTCATACGTACAGAGGGGTGTTTGGTTCCCACGTGGCCAACGTTATCCGCCGTTTGAAGAGAATCTGTGCCTACTACGGAAGCAATCCGACGTTTATCTGTACGTCAGCCACGATTGCAAACCCGGAGGAGTTATGTGAGGAACTGATCGGTGAAAAAGTGACCCTGATTGATAATAACGGGGCACCAAGAGGAAAGAAGCATTTTGTTTTTTATAACCCTCCGATTGTAAACAAACAGCTGAATATCCGGGCAGGGGCAACAAAAATGGTCAATGAGCTCGGAGCGCGGTTTCTGAAGGAAAACATTCAGACGATCGTTTTTGCCAGAAGCCGCGTAAGGGTGGAGATCATATTAAGCCACCTCCAGGAACTTGTAAAGTACGACATCGATAGAAACAAAATTCGCGGGTACCGAGGCGGATACCTGCCAAACCAGCGCCGTGAGATTGAGAGAAGCCTGAGAAAAGGGGATACCATTGGTGTCGTGAGCACCAACGCTCTGGAGCTCGGGGTGGATATCGGCCAGCTTCAGGTGTGTATCATGACCGGGTATCCGGGGTCAGTGGCATCGAGCTGGCAGCAGGCGGGGCGGGCAGGACGACGGCAGGATGAATCTGTCGTGATCATGGTTGCTTCATCTACACCGATAGACCAGTACATTTTTTCAAATCCTGATTTCTTTTTCGGGGGGTCACCAGAGACTGCGAGAATTAATAAGGACAACCTGATTATCTTAATCGATCACCTGAAATGTGCAGCATACGAACTGCCTTTTGAAAGAGGCAGTACATTTGACGGCCTCGATGTAGAAGAAATGCTGGATTTCCTTGTGGATGAACGTGTCCTCCATACCCAGCGGAATAAATTCTACTGGATGAATGACGCTTTCCCTGCACATAACATCAGCTTACGGTCCGCAGCCCAGGAAAATGTCGTCATTATCGACCAGAGTGATGTGGCCAATCACAGGGTTATCGGGGAGATGGATACGTTCAGTGCGCTCACTCTTTTGCATGATGAGGCCATTTACCTTCACGAAGGAACACAATATCAGGTCGAATACCTGGACTGGGATGAGAAAAAAGCTTTTGTAAGGGAAGTGGATGTAGAATATTTCACCGATGCCAACTTGGCTGTGAATTTAAAGGTGCTTGAGGTGGATGAAGAGAAAAAGTCCGAATTCGGTCATGTGGAATTCGGTGACGTGATGGTAACGGCGATGGCAACGATTTTTAAGAAAATCAAGCTTGAGACTTTTGAAAATATCGGATCAGGACCGATCCATCTGCCGGAGCAGGAGCTTCATACCCAGGCTGTCGCCTTGTCGTTTCCTGAGTCTCTCGTTAAGGAGTGGGGCGAGAAGACATTGGAGGAAGCTCTGGGGGGGCTTGCTCATGTGTGGCAGCATGTTTCATGCGTGAAAGTCATGTGTGACAGGAATGACCTTCATGCCGTACCTCAGGTGAAGGCAATTCATTCTGAGAAGCCTACGGTCTTTTTGTACGACCGGTATCCTGGAGGAATAGGACTCTCAGAGCAGGTGTATAAACAATTGAACGAAACATTGAAAGAAGCGGCTTCATTTGTAAAGGCGTGCCCGTGTGAAGAAGGATGTCCATCGTGCATCGGTTCAGCGGGAGCCCATCTTGGCGATGCAGGAACAGCAGATGCGAAAACACTCGTGTTAAAACTGCTTGGTCACAAATAAACGTAATGACAAAAAATGAGACTGCCTAATCATTAGCAAATGGGTGTGGTCAGGCAGTTTCATACCAGATCGGCATAAACGCATCAGGAGAGAAGGGTGACTCATAAGGTGGCTTAAATCCTTATGAATCGCCCTCTTTTCACTTCGATCTTTTTGAATGAGGTCACTTATTCTTCGACACCTGTTTCTTTAATTGTTATGTTTACATCCACGTCGATGGCTGCATTGGGGAACTGTTCCTCCCAGCGGTCATCTGAGAAGTCCGGATTGTACCGGCGGACCTGGTCCCCGATCCCCATTGGGTCCACATTTAATTCCTGCATTCTGTTAAGCATTTTTTTAATTCTTTGTTCCAGTTGTTTTTTTGCTTTTTTGTGGATTTCATCCACTTTTTCCTGGTTAAGCTTGCTCCCGGAATATTCACTTATTTTTCCGGATAATGAGACAGTGGCATGAATCTTCGGATTGTTTGTCGTTGCTTCTGTTATTTCATATGAAGTACTTGAATCAATATTTCGAAGCATGGCATATTCGTTTTCGTCCGGACCCAGAATCACTTCGTAGGAACCGTCTCCGAAATCTTCTATTAAGACCTTCAGCAGGAAACAATCTTTCAAGTTTAACTGCCCGACGTACCGGTCGCCTTTTAACAGTGCAAGCCCCGCGACTTTAATGGCATTTCCCTCGCTTCGCAGTATAGGCAGAAACGGGTCTCTTCCCTGTCCGTAAAAATTTGTCAGGAAAATGTGGAAGTTCATTCTCGGAAGGTTTTGCTGATTGATATTCTGCTCGATCAGATCAGATACATATAAAGCCACATCTACTTCCATTGGATAAGTTGTTTCCAGAAGTTTTTTCGTAGACATCTCTTCTACGACCGCCAGCTGAATCCTCATGCCGATTCTGGGATCCCTTACATATGTATCAATGATTCTCATCAATCCCAGCTCTGAAAGCTGTCTGTCAAATAATACCGAACTTACTTTTCCGGTTTGAAGAGGCTTGGAAGACTGGGCATCCAAATAGAGCCGGATGTCCTTCGTCGTGCGGGAGACAGCACTGATTGTTTCGCTTCTTATGTCTTCGGAACCTCCGTAAACAGGTATACTGATCGTTCCTTCAATATGGTGATCATCAATGTAGTCGTAGCCGATTGCATGAATGATCTGCACTTCATCCAGGATATATGGTTCAACGCAGCCGGTAAGGAGTAGAAGGAACGTGCAGAAAAAAGCCATCCTACAGGTTTGCGCTCTGGCCGCTTTTTGACCGGTCATTTTTTCTGAACCTCCTTATCATACTCGTGACGATAAACAACACCGGGATGTAGCAGAAGATAATATAAAACCCGGCTTCAGATACATACGAATTCAACCTGTCAATGGATTCCCGTGTCTGAAAGGAGATGGAGAAAAGAAACAGGGCTCCTGCAGCGAAAAAGAGAGTATATTTTTGTTTTGTGTGGAGCAGTTTTTTCATGCCTCTGCTTACGGTCCATAAACTGATCATGACGTTAGGGGTTATTACCAAAAGCCAGATGGCAATGCCGATATACTCAAAGCGCTCGATAAAAGGAAGTTCAAGAACTTTCCATGAACTGAGCGTAGGATAGACAACACGCTCCAGGTGCTGCCGGCTGTAAAAAAGAAACGTGACTATCGTAACGAGAAAGTAAATGAAAATGGTAAGTACATTGCCAAGGTGGGCCCACTTCATGCTTTTTTTCGGATCTTGAATAAAGGGAAAATAAAAAGCAAGAGCTTCAAATCCAATATAGCTGAGCGTCATCGTCTTCATAGCAGCCAGCTGGTCTCCGAGGTGAAACTCTATAGGCAGAAGACGATGAAAATTTGCAAATTCAAGTGGCGAAATGGCAGTGAGAATAAGGGCAAAGGGCAGGACTACACCTAAAAAAGCTATCCCTGCAACCACCCTGAAACCGTGATAGATTCCGTACACAATGATGAGAATGATGATCAAGGTGACCGGCCACGTCATAAGGGTCGGAAACATCCATATTTGAACAACTTCAACATACGTTCTGAGCACGGTAATGCCCATAAACAAGAAATAAACAAGAAAGGCGTAACTAAGGAGTCCTCCGATCCACCTCCCGAAGTAATGCCTGTGAACGTCTACCACGTCCCTTACACCATCATCTCTGAGCATCATCTTATAAATCATCCAGATAGGGATGTGAAGAAGGGCTCCCACCATGATGACAGCAATCCATGCATTATATTCTGCGTCCATAGCAATATAACGCTGAAAACCGAAAACACCGACTCCAATCTGCATGGAGTGGACAAGGAAAAAGACGAGAAAGGGAGTGATATGGGTTAAACTCTGCTGTTTTTGGCCTGCCATACTTTATACCTCCCTTACGTCTGAACTGCTACTGGATGTGCTCGTCAATATCAGATGATTTTCTGCTTTCCTGTCTCGAAAAACGCTTACTCCTTTTCACTTGCATCACTTCAGGTCTGTCATATTGATACTTAAACGGAAGTCTGAAAAAAGAATCTCTCAGGTCTTTAAAGCGAAATGGGTAAATCGGTTCGAAATAAGGCCTCCCCAGCGATTTAAGTGTAATAAGGTGCACGAGAAAAAACGTTGCCAAAAGAGAAATACCAAGAAGGCCCCACAGCTGGGCCATCAGCAGAAATGGAAAGCGGATCAGACGAATCGTATTACCAATCCGGTAAATTGGCGTTGTAAAGGATGCGAGTGCAGCAAGGGCCACGATAATAAGGAGTACATTACTTGTAAGTCCGGCCTCAACAGCTGCGGTCCCGATTACAATCCCGCCTACGATACCGATCGTCTGGCCGACTTTCGTAGGAAGCCTTGCCCCTGCCTCTCGTAACAGCTCAATCGTTAACTCAAGAAATATGGCTTCGATGATCGGCGGAAACGGGATAATACTCCGGGACAAAATTAATGTAGCAAGGAGATCCTGGGGTATCAGTTCAGTATGATAAGTGATCACCGCCACATAGAGCGGTGTGGAGAAGACGGAAAACATAACAGCAAACAGCCGGATCATCCGAAAAACCGAGGCAAGGTGCCATGGTATAAAATAATCTTCAAATGCCGAGAAGAACTCTATGATTGTTGTTGGTGCTGTAATGGCTGAAGGAGAGCCAGCTACCATAACAGCTACTTTCCCTTCTGTAAGCTGGGCTGCCACTCTGTCCGGACGCTCCGTATCAATCAGCTGAGGGAATGGAGAGTTGCTGTTGTCTTCAATAAACTGGTTAATATATGAACTGTCACTGATTTCATCGTAATCAATGTCTTCAATGCGCTGAATCATCGTTTGTACGTTGTCATCGTTAGCAATATCAGACAGGTAAAGAACGGCTACTTCGGTATGGGAAATGGATCCGACTTTTATTTTTTTTATACAAAGTGTTGAAACCGGAAGACGTTTGCGGATTAAATTGAGGTTGATATTTAAGTCCTCTACTAACCCTTCTTTCGGACCGATAACGCTGTATTCTACTTCAGGGATATTCACTTCACGGTTTTCGGACCTGTTTACCGAAACAAGAAGGCCGTAAGGTTCATTCGGGTCAAACTGGATGAGCACGTGACCCCGGTGAAGCCCTTCCTCCAGATCCCGCCCGGTTGCAGCTACGTTCAGTTCTTTAACGGGGATTTTGCCTTTCAGGTCCTCAAATGAAAAGACAGGATGCTTCTGGAGTGGTTTAATGATTAGTTCATTTAACGGAGCAGTATCAACAAGGGAATTGTAAAAATGAAGATAATACAGATGATATTTGTTACTGTGAACGGTGTCACTCACAAAATCATCCGACTTCCTGCATTCGCTGAGGACTTCGTTAAATGTCTTCTGGTCAGACTTCTGTTTTTCTGTCATAAAAAAGTCCCTCTCTCCGGTCCCTGTGTCTCCTCTTAGTATGAAAAGTGAGAGTGGTTTTCTATTCATGTGATTTGATTTACAATAAGATCAGAAGCAAGTGGGGAGCGTGAACATGGTGAGAGGAAAATTGCAGCGGCTTAAGGGATACATAAATACAGAAACTGACTCTGTACAAAGAATTCCTAAGGATGGACCTGATCCTGAACAGGAAAAGACATCATCGTTTCCATTTTCATATGAAAAGAAATGGTATGATTTTGGATTTGAACTTCATTTTTACGAAGGAGAATACTCCCTTATCAGGAGAAAAACATACCCTGTCTCTTCCTTTCACGGGAGCAGTGCGTTTTCTGACCTGTTTCATGTTCATAAGCAGTGGCAGGAGGAAGAGGAAGGTCATCCTCTGTCTCTGAAAGGGGTCGATTTAGAAGATCTGTTGTTTTTTGATACAGAAACAACAGGCCTTTCAAGCGGGGCAGGGACAACGATCTTTTTGATGGGGTATTCCCGGATCAAAGGAGATCAGGTAGAAATCGTTCAGCATTTTATGCCAGGCCCTGCGAGCGAAGCGGCATTTTTTCATGGTTTTCTAACGGATTTCAGTGATACTAATCAGCTTGTGAGTTATAACGGAAAAGCATTCGACTGGCCTCATTTAAAATCCCGGCACGCATTTGTCAGAAACGAAGTCCCAAAACTGCCATTGTTCGGTCATTACGATTTGCTCCATGCTGCGAGAAGGCTCTGGAAAGCCGAACTTCCTTCGTGCAGGCTTTCCATCGTTGAAGAAGAAAAGCTGAACGTGAAGCGGGTAAATGAAACACCGGGGAGTCTTGCTCCGATTCTTTATTTCGAATACTTGAATCACGAGGATCCTGAAGAACTGCTTGGAATTTTTAAACACCATGAATGGGATGTTCTCAGCCTGATTGTTCTGTTTTCCCGGATATCCCAGCGACTCCTCCATATGCCTCATGTGCAAACGACCGGAAGAGAGCATCTTGAAATGGGGAAATGGTTTGAACAGGCGAAGAATTCACAACAGGCAGAGGCACACTATGTAAAAGCTCTTGAGTACGACGGAGGGATCCGCCAGGAAGCGTATGTCAAGCTCGGTCATATTTATAAAAAACAAAAAAATCCTGAAAAAGCGAGGGAGTTTTTTGAAAAAAGCCTGACTGGCACCGGGGAATCAAAAGCAGCCAGGGAAGCGTATGAAGAACTTGCAAAACTGATTGAACACCAGGACAAAGATTATGAAAAAGCACTGGCATACACGAACCTGGCTATTGAAGCAGAGAAAAAGATCTCGCGCCTTCTGCGTTCACATAAACCTAAAACAGAAGGTCTTCTTAAACGAAAAACACGTCTTGAAATTAAAATTGAGAAATGGGGTGACTCGCAGTGACTGAGGAAGATACGTATATTGATGTAATGAGAAAAGCATTTCCCTTTCAATTGTTAACTGATGAGCAATTCGAAACGGTAGTGCGTGACTCCACTCGTCAGTCGTTTCAGGAGAACGAATTTATTTTCCATGAAGACGAGGAAGAAGTAGAAGTTTACTTTTTATTAAAAGGACTCGCTAAAAATGTGCTTCACAGGGAAGACGGAAAGCAGTTTTCCGTTCGATTCTACTACCCGGGGGATTTGATCGGGCTGATGATTCTTCTATCGGGAGGGGAAATGAATTTTTCTGTACAGGCCCTTGAAAGCTGCGAATCCGTAAAACTGAAAAAAAGTGCCCTGTTAAAGGTTATGACTGAAAACAATGCATTCTCGGACACGATCCTGAGTGGCATCGGGCAGCGGATGAAGTCTCTTTACGATGAAATGAAAAAAGGAAATACGTCCACAAGTACCGAGAATATTGCTCTTTATAAAACACGGGTACACACCATTATGGATAAGCCGAGATTTATTTATAAGGATCAGTCTATTCTGCAGGCAGCAAAGACTCTAGGGGACTGGGGAGGCCAGGGGCTTACAGTTGTTGATCATGACCACCATCTGAAAGGAACCATTACACAGACTGAACTGCTTAAGGGTCTGAGTCACGGGGTGCCGGAGGACCAGGTGGAAAAATGGATGATTACCAGCCCCGTATCCACTCAGGCGGACGCTTTCAGCTATGAGGTGCTTACATACTTCAAAGATGACAGGATTAACCTTGTTCCTGTTCTCAACGGAGAGAAAGTAGTGGGAATCCTGACGGCAGAGTCATTTTTAAGACTTCATGAATCAGAATATTTAAATCTGTACTATAACGTCAATCATGCCAAAAGCCTGAGTGAACTTTCAGCGCTTTCTCCCAAATCAAATGAATCTTTCCTCTCATTTACTGAGGAACTGCTCAGTGAACAAACCTACGGTACGGAAATGAGTGAATTTATCTCCAAGTACAACGATCAAATTCATATTCAGGTTATCCGGGCTGCCTTAAAGGAAATGAAGCTGGAAGGATACGGTTCCCCGCCGGTTAATTACTGCTTTATTGTGATGGGAAGTCAGGGGAGAGGAGAGCAGGCATTCAGTACGGATCAGGATAATGGTTTTATTCTGGACAATTATGAACATCTGGACAACCGCAAACAGGTGGATGAGTACTTCCGCTGCTTTGCAGAAAAAATCAATGCCGGCCTTGTCGAGTGCGGGTTTCCCGAGTGCACAGGCGGAATCATGGCAAAGGAATCGAAGTGGCGCCGGTCCATAGATCATTGGGAAAGAGAAGTCTTCCGGTGGCTTCGGGAAACGGACGGCCAGGAAGTGCGGGACTTTACTATTTTTATTGACTATCGTCCTTTATTTGGAGACTTTACACTTGCGGAGAACCTGCGTGAACGGATTACGAATCCGATTCAGAAGGCTAGAATTCTTCATGCAATGCTGATGAAAGATACGATCCGTTTCAGAGTCCCGATTCAGGCGTTCGGCAGAATCAGTACGAAAGGCAAGAACCGTACTATCGATCTAAAGAAGGCTGCCATTATGCAGATTGTAAACGGCATTCGAATTTTTTCAATCCGGTATGGAGTTGAGGAAGTAAGCACGCTGAAACGTCTTCATGTGTTAAGCAAGGAAGAGGTTTTTCATCCGCGGGATGCTAAGAACGCAAAGCTTGCCCTTGATTACCTTTATCAGCTCAGAATACAGGAAAATTTGAAGCAGTTAAGGCAGGACACTCCCCTGACAAACGAACTGTCCCCTCATATTCTGACCAAGGACCAGAGAAGGCAGCTCAAGGAAGCACTGCTCGTTGCTAAGCGGATGCAGCAGATGAGTGAGTTAAGCTTTGCCAGAAACAGAGGATTATAATATGCAGGTATCTGTCCTTCATTATTTACGCTACATTATGTTGGATATCCATCTGTTTCAGTCCATGAAACGGGGCTGGATTTTTAAGAACCGTCCTTTGTATAATGCCTTGATTCATGAGTTGAACGATATTGAGCCCGAAGGAAATATCGACGATGTTGCCCTTGATGATCTGACCTATACCGTATTTGACCTGGAGACGACAGGCTTTTTTCCCCGAATGGGTGATGAAGTGATTTCGATTGGGGCGATGAAGGTAAACGTTAATCATATCCGGTTTCCGGAACACTTTTACGAGGTGGTACGTCCATTTAAGCCTGTTTCAGAAGATGTAATGAAACTTACGGGACTTACAAATAAAGAGATTAAAGGAGGGGAATCGTTCCTGATTGCTTTCTTCCGGTTTGTTCAGTTCATGTCAAACACTGTTCTGGTCGCTTACCCTGCCAGTTTTGATATCGTATTTCTAAAGGAACTTTCAAAAAGGTGGGGAATCAAAACGTTTGCCCCATATTATATTGATGCTTATGAAATAGCCAACTTTCTCTATCCTGATGAAAAGAACAATCTCGACCGCGTAATCAAACGAGTCGGGGTGGAAGAAAGGGAGCGGCATCACGCTTTAAATGATGCTCATATGACAGCTGATTTATTTCTACACTTTGTAGAAGAACTGAAAAAGCGCGGAATAACAACGTACGGTGAACTCAACAACAAAATAGGAAAAGACCGCAGAAACCCGGTTCTGCGGTCTTGATCTTACTTTTCCGGTCGTGGTCCCGGGTCCATTCCTGTAGATGAAACTGTCATTTTAGGGGTAACTTTTACGTCTGAAGTGACTCTGATCTGACAAGACAGCCGGCACCCTTCTTCAAGTGATTTTGCAAGTTCTTTTTCACCCGGAGGCTCAAAGTCGCCTTGGTGTACTTCTACCCTACAGGTTGTGCACTTTGCCTTCCCTCCGCATCGGTGAAGGATATCGATTCCATTATCTTCGAGTGCTAAAACGAGCTTAGTGCCTTCCGTAGTTTCGAAAGGTTCAAATCCCGGTACTTCTACTTTTGGCATAAACCAATCCCCCTTGTTTTACCGTGTTGTTTTATTATCATTTCCCTGAAGATATGGGAAATAAACCTACTAGATTATTTCCCGGGCGAGCGCATAAAATCCTTTTTTTCGATAATAATTGGGTCGAATTATAAGAAAGTGTGTAAAATTTGACGAAAACGGACGAATAAAACAATTTTCTGCAAATTAACTGTTGAAAATCACGGAGAAAATTTTTACAATAATAATTGTGTAAGTTTTAAATGTGGGGGAGTTAATAACGTAATGCGTACAATGATTTTACTTATGTTTTTCGCTGTAATTGGAATGACGGTCTGGTTTATGTCTGAAGCTAAAGACGGAGCAGTACAGTTTCCGTTTTTTACACTCTGAGGCTTGGAATTGTCCAAGCCTTTTTGTTTTGGTTTTTACAGGCTCCGGAATGCCCGAAGACTCCTGCGGTAGTTGGGGGCATGGTGAGATCCCGCAGGGCGAAAGCCTGAGGAGGCTCAGCGCCACCGCTGCGGAAAGCGAAGGGTATGAATACTGCAGGTGCGAGTTTCATTAAAGAAAGAATTATGAAACTTTATTCACTTATTAAACAATGAATTATAGACAGCTTACAGACCACAAGTAAGTCTTATAAAGAACTTTTTTCTACGGTAAATCTTTACTTTGTCTTACATAAAAGTACCAAAAATAGGTTTTATAACTAGTACATGTACACCCCGTTTGACATAGGTTGATAGTGTACCGAATCTAAAAGGAGGAATACAACTTATGTTTAAGCAACAACGACCACGTCGTCATTGTCAGGTTATGCCAGCGCAAGTTCACCCGACTAAACAGCAAATGACGCATCAGTGTTGTGAGTACATTGTACCTGAGGTGCATCCGACTCATACGACAAACGTCGCTCATCACTTATATAAGCACGTTCACACGTATCCGCAGACGTTTTCTCAGGTGGACCAGGTTTCTCACCAGCATTTCCAAGGTGGCCCCGGGCAGCAGGTAGCAGGAGCTCAAATGGGACCAAATATGGGATTCCCTGGCCAGGTGGCAGGAGCTCAGGCTCAGCCAAACATGGGATTCCCGGGTCAGGTGGCAGGAGCCCAGGCTCAGCCGAACATGGGATTCCCTGGCCAGGTGGCAGGAGCCCAGGCTCAGCCGAACATGGGATTCCCTGGCCAGGTGGCAGGAGCCCAGGCAAAGCCAAACATGGGATTCCCTGGCCAGGTGGCAGGAGCTCAGGCCCAGCCAAACATGGGGTTCCCTGGCCAGGTGGCAGGAGCTCAGTTTAACGGGTATGGCAAAGGCGGAAAATGCGGCAGATAGGCTGCTGCTGTAGGAGCGGACCATATTGAATGGTTTCGCTTCTTTTTTTTACAATTTCACGTTTTTCCTTTGTCCAAGCTATGGTAGACTAGAGGGTGAAAGGAACGTGTACATATATGTATGAAGCCCTTGCCGTAACAGGATATAAACCCAATGAGCTTGGGATCTTTGACGAAAAGCATCCTCATCTTCCTTTTCTTAAAGACGCCATAAAAGAAAAACTCCGCGCTCTTAAAGAAGAGATAGATTTTAAATGGCTTATTACAAGCGGACAGCCTGGAGTTGAACAATGGGCTGCAGAAGCACTGCTGGCTCTTAAAAATGATTACCCTGATCTGCAGCTGGCAACACTGGCCCCGTTTTATGAGCAGGAGGAACGCTGGAAAGAAGTATGGAAAGCAACCTACGAAATGATCTGGTCAAATAGTGATTTTACTGACTATATTACAAAGCGGCCATACGAAAACCCGGCCCAGCTCAGAATGAAAAATCAGTTTATAATAGAAAAGAGCCACGCCTTTCTTGTACTGTATGACGAGTTTACTCCAGGGTCTCCTGATTATTACCTGACCTATGCAAAAAAGAAGCATGAAGCTTCGGATTACCCTGTCTTCTACCTCACTCCGGAGGATATTGAAGAGTCCATCAGAGCCCGGCAGGAAGATTGGAATTGACAAGAAGACAACTTTTTGTAAAAATAAGTACATTATTTGTACAGTAAATATGAGGTGAACGCAATGCAAAAGAAGGTTGCCCGTTTAACACCAAAGGAAATTCTGGAAAAAGATTTTAAAACAAGTATCCGCGGATACAGTCAGGATGAAGTTGATCAGTTTCTGGATCAGATCATAAAAGATTACGATGCATTTGAAAAACGTATTCAGGTCCTGGAAAAAGAAGCTGAAAAGATGCAAAAAGAAGCGTCGTCAGTCAGTGAGCAGACGAAACGTCATAAGCCGCTTACAGCTCCCCAGCCGCAGCCACAGCAGCACACCAATGGCGGTAATACCAACTATGATATTTTACGACGCCTTTCCAACCTGGAGAAGCATGTTTTTGGCAGTAAGCTGAATGAAGAATAAAGCGGACTGAAGGAGAGTGTGTTTTGGTTGAAGTATATATCGATGGAGCCAGTGCCGGAAATCCCGGTCCTTCCGGGGCAGGCATTTTTATTAAAGGTGAAGGCTATGTTATAAAAGAATCCATCCCCCTTGGAACCATGACCAATCATCATGCCGAGTTCTCCGCACTGATTGAAGCCTTAAAGATTTGTGCCGGTCACGGATTCTCCATTATTTCTTTACGTACAGATTCACAGATTGTAGCTGACGCCGTGGAGAAAAGATACGTAAAGAGAGAAGAGTTCCAGAAGTATCTGAATGAGTCACTTACACTTATGGATGACCATTTTGATTATTGTTTTATAAAGTGGATACCGGGAAAGCAGAATAAGGAAGCCGACTTCCTGTCGAAACGAGCGGTCCAGATGAACAAGTAAGGGAATTATAACCAGGTCTTGCTTGCGGCTGTGAAACTGTGCTATACTTATTTTTGTCGCTAATTTAATTGTAACAAAACGATGTGTTTAATACGCTCGGGTAATCGCTGTGCGCTTTAGCGTGCAGAGGAAAGTCCATGCTCGCACAGTCTGCGATGACTGTAGTGATCGTGCTTGACGAATTCATAAGTCAAGGCAGCCTTCTGGCTGACGGCAGGGAAACCACCTAAGTCCTTTTTGGATATGGTGCAGTACCCTTGAAAGTGCCACAGTGACGAAGTCTGATTCAGAAATGATCAGAGTGGAACGCGGTAAACCCCACGAGCGAGAAACCCAAAATATGGTAGGGGCATCCCTTCGAAGGAATTGAACGGAGAAGGGGGCAGATGAGTTTTTCTCGTCTGGAGACAGATGGTTACCACCGGAGTACGAGGGCTCACGCCCGCTGGCAGTACAAAGGAACAGAACATGGCTTACAGAGCGCATTGGGCGCATCGTTTTGAACTGATAACTCCTCGATCCTTGTGTTCGTGGAGTTTTTTACATACAATTTTAAGGAAGTTGTTATAAATAAGCTGTAATGGATAAATTGATTTTTAACATAATAAATGGAGCAAAAAGCGACGAGTATTTACATCCGTGGTGGTGCCGGCAAGCATGGAGAATTAAGCTTGCATCTTCCTCTGCCAGCAACGCTTTGCAGCTATCTGCATCGAAAAAACTCGAAGCTAATTCTTGATGCAAACGCTCGTCTCTCCCACAGGTGACTCAGGCACTTCAGCTTCATTACCTTTTTCAGCAAAAGCAATTATTTTCACGAAAACAAATATCCATCCTAATTAATAACTCAATAACGTATATTACCAGGCAGTGGGTCTTTCTTTGACTTAGTTATCATTTTCATTTTATATTTTCACAACGCATTTTACGTAGTTGAACGGAATACGAGAGACTCCTGCGGAAGTGCGAATCAGGTGAGACCCCGCAGTGGCGAAGCCCTGAGGAGGATCGGCACGACTCCGCGGAGGGAGCGTATTCCGTTCAACGAAGTTGGATTTCACTGAAGGGTTATAACACTCTTCCTGATTCTTAAAGTGATAAAGCAAGAAAGCCCCAGTCTGCTTCGAGGCATACGCTTAAACGCTGAGAAAGAAACAAGGCGTTTCACTCGAGGTCTCTTTCCGGTACTACTGTGGAAAGAGCACATTATGCTGGCTGTAATCTGCCTGATATATATAGAAGACGATAATGTTAAAATTTATAAAGAATAAATACTGCGGAAGAAAAGGAAGGATGATCGGCATGAACGGAAAATTAACCCTTATTGCTACAGCTGCCATGGGCCTTGAAGCAATCGTGGCAAAGGAAGTCCGCGACCTCGGCTTTGAAGATGTAAGCGTTGAAAATGGTAAAGTCATCTTTACTTCAGATATGAAAGGTGTCGCCCGCGCCAATTTGTGGCTCCGGACGGCAGACCGTGTAAAAATAAAAGTAGGAGAATTTAAAGCAACGAGCTTTGAAGAGCTCTTCGAGAAAACAAAAGCACTTCCCTGGTCTGAATTTCTCCCGGTGAATGCTGAATTTCCGGTAATCGGACGTTCTGTTAAATCCGGTTTATACAGTGTTCCGGACTGCCAGGCCATTGTAAAAAAAGCAGTAGTGGAAAAAATGAAGGCAGCCTACCGGAAAGACTGGTTTGATGAAACAGGGGGCTTTTACCGTATTGAAGTGGCATTGTTAAAGGACATTGCTACTCTGACAATTGATACGAGCGGAACCGGACTTCATAAACGCGGATACAGATACCTCCACAATGAGGCCCCGCTGAAGGAAACAATGGCTGCAGCTATGATCTACCTCACAAACTGGACACCGGAAAAGCCCTTTGTGGATCCTTTCTGCGGATCTGGGACCCTTCCCATAGAAGCTGCGATGATCGGACAGAACATTGCTCCCGGGGTCAACCGTGAGTTCGCCTTTGAGGGGTGGGACTGGTACAAACAAAAGTGGATTGATGAGGCTCATGAAGAAGCAGAGGATATGGCCAACTATGACCAGCCTCTTCAAATATTCGGTACAGATATAGACCACAAAATGGTGGACCTCGCCACAAACAACGCAATGGAAGCAGGATTTCCTGACCAGATTGCCTTTAAACAGATGCAGGCAAAAGATCTCCGTTCCAAACAGGAATACGGGGTCATTTTAGGCAACCCGCCATACGGAGAACGTATGAATGAAAAAGCCGAAGTTGAAAAGCTCTATAAAGACATTGGGGAAGTGTATCGGACGTACCTTCCGACATGGTCTGTTTATATCATTACGTCCCATGAAAAATTTGAACTTTTTTACGGAAAGAAAGCAACCAAAAAGCGAAAGCTATACAACGGAAATATCAAAACCGACTTTTATCAGTTCTGGGGTCCGCGTCCGCCGAAAAAATAACGGCGATTCGACCGGGATTAATATTACGTCAGAAGCAGTCTGAAAGGCATGATGCCTTTTCGGACTGCTTCTTTTTTTGTGCATGAAAATGACAAAAATGTAAACAGTAAAGGAAGGTGAATTGGAATTTTGTAAAGGAGTACGTCTATGAAAAAAATTGAGGTACGTAATTTAACAAAAGTATTCGGACCGAACCCGAAAAAAGGGGTGTCACTGCTTAAAGAAGGCAAATCAAAAGATGAAATATTAAAAGAGTCAGGAAATACCGTCGGAGTAAACCAGGCCAGCTTTGACGTAAATGAAGGAGAGTTCTTTGTCATTATGGGGCTGTCCGGCAGCGGAAAGTCCACCTTAATCAGACTCGTAAACCGGCTTATCGATCCCACTTCCGGTTCTGTACTCATTGACGGGGAAGATATTACGAAAATGAACATGAAGTCTCTTATCGATACGAGAAGGTCGAAACTGGGGATGGTTTTTCAACGTTTTGCCCTCCTCCCTCACCGGACGATTCAGAAGAATGTGGAGTACGGACTGGAAATTCAGGGGATGGATACAAAAAATCGGGAAGAAAAAGCCGTTGAGGCGATTCACGCTGTAGGACTCTCCGGCTATGAAAACAGCTACCCTGATGAATTAAGCGGAGGGATGCAGCAGCGTGTGGGACTGGCGAGGGCACTGGCAACTGACTCCGATATTCTGCTGATGGATGAAGCGTTCAGTGCATTGGATCCGCTAATCCGAAAAGACATGCAGGATGAACTTCTTGAGCTTCAGGATAAATTAAACAAAACGATTTTATTTATTACCCACGATCTGGATGAAGCATTAAAGCTTGGTGACCGCATCGCGATTATGAAGGACGGCTCTATCGTTCAGATCGGCACATCTGAAGAAATCATGCGTGAGCCGGCGAATGATTATGTGGCGAACTTTGTTCAGGACGTTGACCGCTCGAAAGTACTGGTTGCTGAGAATGTGATGAAAAAACCAGATGTGGTGACGTCTTCCAAGGATGGTCCCCGTGTGGCGGTGAGGCGCATGAAGGAGAAAGGCATTTCAAGTATTTTTGTCGTGGACAGAGGCAACGTGTTAAAAGGTCTTCTGACCATTGAAGATGCAGTAAAAGCGATTGATACAGAGGAACCACTGGATGGGTACTTAAGACACGATTATAAAACAGCGGAAAAAGATACCCCCCTTGAAGATCTGATCCCTGCCGCTGCGGAAACAAACTATCCTATTGCCGTTGTTGAAAATGACAGGCTCAGGGGCATCATTGTCCGGGTGTCTATTCTTTCCGGACTTGGTATGGGTAAAGGAACGGATTATAGCGCTCTGCAGGTTCACGAGACACCAGTGGCACATACGGAGCTTAATATTGAGGGGGATGAGCGATGAACTATTTTTACTTACCTCTGGAAGAATGGACAAATGATTTTGTCAATGACTGGCTCATACCGACACTCGGTCCTTTTTTTGATGCAATAGGCGGAATGATTGGTTCGCTTCTTGAATGGATAAACTGGATGTTAAATGCGATTCCTGCAGAAATACTGACTATCATTGTTGTTGCCCTGGCCTGGTATCTCGCAGGAAAAGGAGTCGCTATATTCAGCCTGATCGGACTTTTGTATCTTGGAAGCGTTGATTTATGGGGAGAAGGGATGCAGACCCTTGCGATCATCTTTGTCTCCACCTTTTTGTCCATTGTAATCGGCATTCCAATCGGGATTTGGAGTGCAAAATCTGAAGGGGTTCAGCGAATTGTACGTCCAGTCCTGGACTTTATGCAGACCCTCCCGAGCTTTGTTTACTTGATTCCGGCGATTTTACTGTTTGGGCTTGGAGGAGTACCTGCAGTTATCTCAACTTTTGTGTTCGCCACACCCCCTTGTGTACGCCTGACAAACCTTGGGATCAGGCAGGTTCCGGGTGATGTTGTCGAAGCTGCAAGGGCGTTTGGTTCCACGTCGGGGCAGATGCTTGTAAAAGTTCAGCTGCCCCTTGCTCTCCCCACTATTATGGCCGGGGTAAATCAGACGATTATGCTCGCCCTTTCCATGGCCGTTATTGCAGCCATGATCGGAGCTCCGGGCCTCGGCTCTATCGTACTGTCCGGAATCTCGAGCGTTAACGTCGGTCTTGGTCTTGTAGGCGGCTTGGGGATTGTTGTACTGGCCATCATTCTTGACCGGATTACACAAGGGCTGAAGCCTGAACGATAGAAAAATACAAGGAGTGAAAAAGATGGAAAAACGTTGGATTATTCTTATAGCTGTGATCGCCCTGCTGGGGATTATGGCAGTTGCCATGGCAGGTTGCGGGATCGATGAGGAAACGGATGAAACAGACGAGGCCGCACCTGCAGAAGAAGAGGAAGGAACGGAAGAAGACCGGGATGAAACAATCCGGTTTGGCGTGACAAACTGGACGTCAACGATACCCCCTACTTATATTGCAAAGGAAATTCTTGAAGACATGGGGTATACAGTAGAGCTTCAGGAAGCAGATGCAGGGGCTGTTTATACCGGCCTTTCCAGAGGCGATCTTGATGTCTTTATGGATGCCTGGCTTCCCGATATGCACGAAAATTACATGAATCAGTATGAAGATACGATTGAGAGTGTATCTGTGAGTTATGAAGAGGGAGAATTGGGCTGGGTCATTCCTGATTATGTAGAAGGTGTTGAAACCATTGAAGATCTGAAAGGCCAGGAAGACCTTTTTGATAACCGTATCTATGGCATTGAAGAAGGAGCAGGAATGACTGAAACATCAAGAGAGATGATTCAATCCTTTGATCTCGATCTTGATTACGTAGCTTCCAGTGAATCCGGGATGTTGTCAGAAGTCCAGCGTCACGTTTCTTCAGAAGAACCGATTCTCTTTCTCGGGTGGCGCCCACACCCTATGTTTGTTGAATATGATTTAACTGTGCTGGAGGGAGATGAGGATTATTTTGCTACTTCAGAAGTTCATGTGGTGGCAAATAAAGACCTTGCAGAAAAAGCCCCTGAAGCCTATGAGTTTTTTTCTAACTGGAGTATTGAAGTGGATGAGGTAGAAGAAATGATAGCAGAAATAGAAGACGGCGGAGATGAAGAAGATCTTGCACGCCAATGGGTGGATGAAAATGAAGACCGTGTGCGGGAAATGACAGGGCAATAATAATTATGCTTTGCCGTGTTACAAAGAAAAATGTGTAAGCAACCAGCCTTTACACCGTCCCGGGTAAAGGGGTTAAAGTATTATAAGTTAAAAATCATTGTTGATTATTTTAAAAAAGTTCATTGCAGCGAATGCGCTACATTCCTGCGGGAGAAGCGAGTGCTGCTTCATGTATAAGCTTCGAGTTGCCTCGACGCATCTGCTTCGGAGCCTGGCTGGCAGAGGAAGAAGCAGCATGTCGAGGAGGCTCCCGACGCCCGAGGAAAGTGCAATGAAGCGTAGATCAACATCAGAGCTTAACAGAACCTAAAAAAGGATGTGTTTGATATGTCACAACCGTTTAACGATATCCAGCAGGTTGAAATGGCCATTAAAGCTGCTCAGAAAATGGTCGGCCAGGCAACCATGAGCATGAACCCTGAACAGCTTGAAACGGCAACGAATGCACTGAATGATGCAAAAAATCAATTGCATGAAGCCACAAAGTATGAGATGAGTGGAGAACTTGGCGCATATTCACATGACTTAATTGAAAAACTCGAAAGTCAGCTTGAAAAAGCAAAGGATGAAGAATAAAAAAGGCTCAGGAAGGTATTGCTCTTCCTGAGCCTTTTGCTTTGCAGTCATTTAGTAATCGGTCAAAAAAGTGCTATTGACCGCGGGGGTTTGTTACATCCTCAATTTTCGGGTTCGTAAACTGTACTTCTCCAAGATCCTGATTGAAGTCTATCGTCATTCCGTCAAAATACCATTCATCATCTTCCGATATACAAAAGGTAATCCCGCCAGATTCTTTCGTCATATAGGTACCTTCGGGGAGCTCTTTTGTGATGCCGGCAGAGAATCCTCCTGACCCGATTCCTCCAACGCGGACGTAAAGTCTCAGGGCGTCCCCATCGGTTAAATTCATTTCTTTTTTATATAAACCTGCTGCATTATCGGTTATCGTTAAATCCATCTGAAAAGCCTCCTTGTCTGTTCGTTCATTTTATCACACAGACCCTGAATCGTTACAGGATACGAGTTTGTTTCATACTTTTTTCCAAGACGGGCAGGAAATAACGTTTTTTCAAAGAAGACTATAAGGATTGATATTTATGAGGAGTTGAGTCATCTTGACTAAATCAGTAAAACAAACGGAAAAAGAATTCCTGTACTATGTTAAAAAAATGAGCAATTTTAAGGAAGCCCACGGGTTAATGGCCTGGGATCTGAGAACGGGTGCCCCTAAAAAAGGTGCTTCCCAGCGTGCTGAGGTAATCGGGACGTTATCAGCCCAGGTATTTCAGATGTCTGTTTCCGATGAAATGGCATCTTTCATTGATAATTTATCAGGTACAGACGAAATTGATGAAGTAACAAGAGATTCTGTAGCAGAATGTAAAAAAGCTTACAATAAACAAAAAAACATCCCGGAAAAAGAATTCCAGGAATATGTCGTTCTTACATCCAATGCGGAATCCATCTGGCCGGAAGCAAAGGAAAAAGCTGATTTTGATACGTTTCGGCCTTATCTTGAAAAAATCGTGGAATTTAACCGCAGCTATGTGGAGTGGGTAGGGTATGAGGGAAACAAATATAATGCCCTTCTTGATGACTACGAGCCGGGATTGACTGTAGAAACCCTCGATCGGGTTTTCGGAGACTTAAGAGATCAGCTTGTCCCTCTTGTAAAAGCTGTTACAGAAAGTTCTGACCAGCCGGAAACTGATTTCCTGTTTAAGCACTTTCCAGCAGACAGACAAGAAGCATTCAGCAAGATTATTTTAGAACAGATGAATTATGATTTTGAGGCAGGACGTCTTGATACAACCGTTCATCCATTTGCGATCGGCCTGAACCCGAATGATGTGCGGGTGACGACAAAGTATGATGAAGACGATTTCAGAACAGCGGTTTTCGGAACAATTCATGAAGGTGGACATGCCCTTTATGAGCAGAACATCAGTGAAAAATACATCGGTACTCCTCTTTGCTCCGGAACTTCTATGGGCATTCATGAGTCCCAGTCATTATTCTGGGAGAATTTTGTCGGCCGCAACCGGGCATTCTGGGAAAAGAATTATGATCTTCTGAAGGAACAGTCTTCAGGACAGTTTGACAATGTGGACCTGGATACGTTCTACAAAGGCATTAATGTTGCCGGCCCGTCCCTAATCCGTATTGAGGCAGACGAAATGACGTACGCTCTTCACATTATCGTACGTTACGAGCTGGAAAAAGCCCTGATTAATGGTGACCTAGAAGTAAAGGACCTTCCAAAAGCGTGGAATGATAAAATGGAAGAGTATCTCGGCGTGCGACCTTCCCATGACGGGGAGGGGGTTCTTCAGGATGTTCACTGGTCCGGAGGCGCTTTCGGTTACTTCCCATCCTACGCACTAGGTTACGTTTATGCGGCCCAACTTATGAATGTACTGAGAAAAGACATGAACGAAGGCTTTGAGTCGCTGTTAAGAAATGGAGACCTTGGTCCCGTTAAAGAATGGATGACCCGTCATGTTCATCAGTACGGAAAAAGTAAGCTCCCTCTTGAAATTCTGAAAGAAACAACAGGGGAAGAAATCAACGCTCAATATCTTATCGACTATCTGAAAAGTAAGTATTCAGATGTTTACAAGCTGAATATTCAGCAAGCGAAATAAAGGTACTTGTTAAGCCGGCTGTAATGGCTCAAGTGCTGATAAGCTGTCCCGCGCGGTCGTCTGTGACCGGCAGGGGCAGCTTTTTTATTTACTGGGGGATGGGTGGACACTAAAAGTAAAATAAAGGCGGCCATCTGTAGAAAAGGTCATTGTAAACCTAAAATAATATCATCAAAACGCAGAAATGCTTCTTGTAAGTGTAAAAAGGCATTGCATTGAAAGCGAAGCGGGACTTAAACACTACTATAGAGAAGAAAAATATAACCGAAAATGTAATCTGATTGTCATAAATCGTTACATAAAAGACATGTTTTTGTTATGATAGATGAGAATGCTCAAAAATGAGAGGGTTTTACGATGAAAACAACTATTTCTGTTGTTCTGGCAGGGGTTGTGATGGTCAGCACACTTTTTGGTTTTAAGTTTGTAGAACAAGCAAGCAGCCAGGCACCGGTTACTTTAAATGAAAATAAGGTTATTCGTGAAGAAATTCAATTACATAGAGAAATGCAAATAAAGAATGAAGCAACAATTATCGGCGGAGGAGATGTCCTCATTTCCAACAGTGTCTTTGATGATGCACGGAATGAAGAAGGTTTTGACTTTATTCCCATGTTCGAAAAGATCACTCCGTACATAAACGAGGCTGATTTTTCAATCATTAACCTGGAAACGATGCGTGGAAGTCAGTATCCCGCTTCAGCAGAAGTTTCGGATGCACTCAAAGGAAGCGGCTTTAATATGCTCACTCTTGCCAATAGCCATACACTGGAAAACGGGGAAGAGGGTGTACTAGAGACGATTAAACATCTCAATGACAGTGGCCTCCCGTATACAGGGGCATATGAATCACAGGAAGATAAAGAGAATGTAAGAATCATAGAGATCAATAATATTTCTTTTGCCTTTTTATCCTACTCCCAAGGCACAAATGGCATGCCTGTACCTGAGGGTAAAGATCATCTTATCTCTTTGATTGAAGAAAGTACCTTGGAAAGTGAAATCAGAGAAGCAAAGGAAATGTCTGATGTGGTTGTCCTTAACCTTCACTATGGGGAAAAATATACAGATTACCCGAACGAGTACCAGACGTATTTTTCCTCGGTTGCAGCCGAAGCCGGAGCTGATATCATCTTTGGGCATCATCCCCAGGTTCTTCAGCCTTTTGAATGGCTGAAAACAAGTGACGGCAGAGAAGTCTTTGTCGCTTACTCACTCGGAAACCTCATTTCCGGGCAGGAAGAACTAAAAAGACGTATCGGAGGACTGGCCCAGGTAACAGTCAAAGAAGTCATTGCAGGTCCTGCCACATTTACGATCATTGATAACCCACGCTTTATTCCTGTATACACAGACCGGAGCGAAGGAGGGAGAAACTTTACTGTCCTTCCGCCTTCAGAAATGAATAATGAAATTCTGGTTGATTGGGAAAATCATTTTGATTCCGCATACGAACATGTAAGCCAGTGGATGAATGAATTGGAAATCGGATCTGAATAAGACTTGAAAAACACTGTGTACCATCGTGGTCCACGGTGTTTTCGTGTCTGATTGAATATTTCACGTACCGTAATTACGTATAAAAAAGAAGGTTTCAAAACACAAAATTAACGGAATATTAATGAAAGTATGCACTTAAATCAGACACAAATTACAGCTTAAATGAAGTATTAAATAAAGAAGGAAGTGTGATAGATGATTGAATTTTCATCAGTATCAAAAGTGTTTGATGACGGTACAAAAGCCGTAGATTCCCTTAACTTTTGCATCAACCGCGGAGAATTCTTTGTATTGATAGGTCCCAGCGGATGCGGAAAAACAACAACGATGAAAATGATCAACCGCCTTATTGACCCTACAGAAGGCATACTAAAAATTAACGGTAAAGATATTCAGGACGAAGACATAAAAGAGCTCCGGTGGAATATAGGCTATGTTCTCCAGCAGATTGCCCTTTTTCCTCACATGACTATTGCTGAGAATATTGCTATTGTCCCGGAATTAAAAAAATGGAAAAAGACTGAGATTACGAAACGGATTGATGACCTGTTATCTATGGTCGGTCTTGATCCGGCCACGTACCGGGACAGAAAACCCAAAGAACTGTCCGGTGGTCAGCAGCAGCGAATCGGGGTTATCAGGGCACTGGCAGGAGACCCGGATATTATCTTAATGGACGAGCCTTTCAGTGCGCTCGATCCTCTGAGCCGCGACCAGCTTCAAAAGGATATTGGAAAACTGCAGAAAGAAATTCAAAAGACGATTGTTTTTGTCACCCATGACATGGACGAAGCTCTTCAGCTCGGTGATCGGATCTGCGTAATGAAAGAAGGGGCTGCTGTCCAGATCGACACGCCTGAAAACATACTGAAAAAACCTGCAGACGATTTTGTGAAAGAGTTTCTCGGAGACCGTAAAAATGCATGGTCAGAGGAAGTGAATCACCTCGTTTTAAAACAATCCAGCTACATAATTAATCAGAATGATCTCGAAAACCCGGCCGGGAAAACTCATGCGGGTCCCTTCGTCTGTTCAAACGATCAGGAACTGTTTCTGGGAAGAATCGCGCAGGATGGTGAGATTCACGCTTTTCATGACACAATTCATCCTGAATCCTCAATTGAAGATACGGTAGCAACATTTAAACATACAGGCCAGGATGTACTGCCGGTTGTAGATCACGAAGGACATCTTGTTGGTGTCGTTACAATAAGAGACGTGATGTTTTATTTAAATGACTCCCGTGAGCAGGGGAGGCGTTCCCGATGATCTTATTGTTTCAGAATTTTATACAGTTGTTTCAGGCGAGACAGGACATGCTGTGGGCAGCTACATGGGAACACTTGCAGCTGTCGATTATCTCTCTTTTATTAAGTGTATTTATTGCTTTGCCACTTGGAATCATCCTTACAAGGAACAGGAGAATAGCTGAGCCCGTAATAGGTGCATCCGCTGTGCTTCAGACCATTCCGAGTCTTGCTTTACTTGGTTTTATGATACCGTTAATCGGTATTGGTACCACCCCTGCTATTGTTGCTTTAACCGCATACGCTCTGCTCCCGATCCTTCGTAATACGTATACAGGTATAAGAGAAGTGGATCCTTCTCTGGTCGAGGCGGCCAGAGGGATGGGGATGAGCTCAATTAAAAGGCTTCATAAAGTTGAGCTTCCAATCGCAATGCCTGTAATCATGGCTGGGATACGAACTTCCATGGTTTTAATCGTTGGGACAGCCACACTTGCTGCGTTAATTGGTGCGGGCGGGCTGGGTGATTTAATCATGCTCGGTATTGCAAGATCAAATAATGAATATATTCTACTCGGTGCAATACCTGCGGCTCTGCTGGCTTTATTTTTCGATGCCGTCCTGAGAGTGACAGAAAAGCGGTCAGGAGGCAGTTCGATCATGCCGATTGTATCTGTGGTTGTTGTGGCTTTATTAATTGTCTCAGCGCCATTAGTCATCAGACCCCAGCAGGCAGACATTACGATCGGGGGGAAATTAGGGTCAGAACCGGAGATTATCATTAACATGCATAAATTGCTGATCGAAGATTCAACGGACCTCGTTGTTGACTTGGAGCCAAACCTTGGTCAAACCGACTTTGTCTTTAATGCCATACAGTCCGGCAATATTGATATTTATCTCGAATTTGCAGGAACTGCAATTATGACTTTCCTCGATGAAGAACTGGAAACGAATGATGAAGAGGAAGTATTTGAAATGGCAAAGGAAGGCATGGATGAAGAATACGGTCTCGTTTTTCTTGATCCGATGGAATTCAATAATACGTATGCCATTGCGATGATGACAGAAACAGCAGATGAACTTGGCGTGGAAACCATCAGTGATCTTAGAAATTATAACAACGAACTTACGGCAGGATTTACTCACGAATTTGCAGATCGTCAGGACGGGTATTTAGGTATTCAGGAGGTCTATGATGTTAATTTTGACGTTGTAACGATGGAAGCCGGGCTCAGACCTCACGCGTTACAGTCTGGAGATATTGATTTAATGGATGCCTACGCAACAGACTGGTACATTGTAGAGTATGACATGACCGTACTTGAGGATGATGAAACGCTCTTCCCGCCATATCAGGGAGCTCCACTAGTACGAAGAGATATTCTGGAACAGTATCCGGAAATTGAAAACGTACTTAACCAGCTAGGCGGAAGGATCAGTGATGAACAGATGCAGGAGATGAATCACAGGGTTGAAGTCGGAGATGAAAATGCTTCTGATGTCGCAAGGGAATTTTTAGTGTCTGAAGGGTTACTGGCTGAATAAATTCTTTTAGGTGCCTCCAATGTAATGGGGGCACTTTTCTTATTAATAAAGGAAATTGACATTCCTTGTAGAATTAAAAAGTAAACGATTACATACGGAAGGGGGATGCAGATGTACAAGAAAATCCTGTTGGCAGCTGATGGTTCCGAACATGCCGTGCGTGCCACTGAAAATGCTGTATATATTGCTCAAAAAAAGAATGGCACCCGGATTGACCTCGTTCATGTGGTTGATGAAACACCGGTCAGGTCTGATGTTCTCAGCCAGGCATACCCTATAAGAACAATCCCCGAGGAAAGGGTGGAGAAACTGGCACCGATCATTGATAAATTGAATGAGAGCGGTGTGCAATTTCAGACAAAGGCATTTTTTGGTGACCCCGGGCCCTCAATAGTAAAAGCAGCCAATGAAGGTGATTACGATCTTGTCATCATTGGCTCCCGAGGGTTAAATCAATTTCAGCAAATGGTCCTTGGCAGCGTGAGCCATAAGGTTGCAAAGCGGGTCAAATGCCCGGTAATGATCGTTAAATGACCCGTTGTTTGGCAGCAGGACATTAGAGGTATGATAATAAGTAGTCTGTTTAAGAGGAGTGATTGTACTTATGAACAACCCATTGAGAGACGAAATTAAAGATATTCTTAATTCTGCAAAAACAATCGCGGTCGTCGGTCTCTCAGACAACCCAGGACGAACATCCTATCAGGTGTCTGAAGCCATGCAGAATGCCGGATACAAAATCATACCGGTTAACCCCAACTGTTCAGAAGTTCTTGGGGAAAAAGCATTGGGTTCACTAAGTGAACTGGAAGGACCAGTGGATATTATTAATGTCTTCAGGAGAAGCGAGTACCTTGCAGGTGTGGCAGAAGAAGCGTCTAAAGTGAAAGCTGATGTCTTCTGGGCCCAGTTGGGACTTGAATGTGAAGAAGCTTACAGAATAGCCAGAGAAGCCGGAATGACTGTGATTATGGACCGGTGTATAAAAGTAGAGCACGCGTTAACAAAATAATGACAGACGCCCCTTCTCCCAGTCAGGTGAGGGGGCATTTTTCTGTTTTATCTCCTTATCCGCGATTTTCGTTTAGAGAATGGAAAGGATGGGGACAACAAAAATAGAGTGAAAGGTTTTGACGGACAGTAGGACTTTTCTTGTTTTCGGGGTAATAATAGAAGAATAAATCCTGTTATTTCAACAATTATTGCGGAAACTCCTTGAAAAATGAAACGTTAATCGCTACATTAAACATAGTGCTAAAGGCGCTTTCCACTAAATACCATGATTTTATCATCTCACTGACAGGAACGTCCGTTCGTGTGATATGATAGTATAACCGTTAATAATATTCTATTCTTTATTAGATTCATTTTTAAAATTGGAAAGCGGGCTTGAACAGATAGAAAGGAGTAACAAGATTGCAGCAGAATTTTACTTACAACGATGATGCAATTCAAGTGTTAGAAGGTCTGGATGCTGTCAGGAAACGTCCTGGTATGTATATCGGCAGTACAGACCACCGGGGTCTGCATCACCTCGTATTCGAAATCGTCGATAATGCTGTCGACGAAGCATTGGCCGGTTTCGGTAATGATATAAAAGTAACTATACATAAAGATGAAAGTATCAGTGTAAAAGACGAAGGACGGGGTATGCCTACAGGAATGCATGCTACCGGGAAGCCGACCCCTGAAGTTATATTTACCGTGCTTCATGCCGGAGGTAAGTTTGGCCAGGGGGGCTATAAAACCAGCGGTGGTCTTCACGGTGTCGGATCCTCTGTTGTAAACGCACTTTCCGAGTTTCTGGAAGTGACCATTTACCGGGATGGCCAGGTGCATCAGCAGCGGTTTGAAAACGGGGGGAAGCCCGTTACAACCCTAGAAAGGAAGGGCACTACCCGTAAAAACGGTACTGTCGTTCATTTTAAACCTGATCCATCTATCTTCAGTACAGTGCACTACAACTATGAAACGTTGTCGGAACGTCTCCGTGAAGCAGCATTTTTAATTAAGGGCATGCGGATTGAACTCGTTGACGAACGCCCTAAAGGGGAAGTTGTCCGTGATGTTTTCCAATTCGATACTGGCATTGAAGCATTTGTTGATTACCTGAATGAAGAAAAGGAAACGCTGCACCCCGTTGTTTCTTTTCAGGGAGAACAGCAGGGAATTGAAGTGGATTTTGCCTTTCAATACAGTGATGCCTATACCGAAAACATGCTGTCATTTGTTAATAACGTACGGACGAAAGATGGAGGCACCCATGAACTCGGGGCTAAGGCTGGAGTAACACGAATCATCAATGAACATGCAAGAAAGCTTCAGCTACTGAAAGAGAAAGATAAAAATCTTGATGGAAATGACATCCGCGAAGGGTTCACGGCTATCGTTTCTATACGCGTGCCGGAGGATAAACTGCAGTTTGAAGGTCAGACAAAAGGAAAGCTTGGAACAACAGAGGCACGTTCAGCTGTGGATTCCATCGTCAGTGAAAAGCTCAGCTTCTTCCTTGAAGAAAACCCAGAGGTCAGCAACACGCTGATCAGAAAATCGATTAAAGCAGCCCAGGCACGTGAAGCTGCACGTAAAGCCCGTGAGGATGCCCGTAACGGGAGGAAGAATAAGCGTAAAGACGCCATGCTTAGCGGGAAGTTAACACCTGCCCAGTCAAAAAACCGGGAGAAAAATGAACTTTACCTGGTAGAGGGCGACTCTGCAGGAGGTTCTGCAAAGCAGGGACGAGACCGCAAGTTTCAGGCGGTACTTCCACTCCGTGGTAAGGTTATCAACACAGAGAAAGCCAAGCTTGCCGATATTATGAAAAACGAAGAGATCCGCACCATTATCTATGCTATCGGAGGAGATGTTGGACCGGACTTTGATATTGAGAACATCAATTACGATAAAATAATTATCATGACCGATGCAGATACAGACGGGGCCCATATCCAAGTGCTTCTTCTTACGTTCTTTTACAGGTATATGAGGCCGCTTATTGAAGCAGGCAAGATCTATATCGCTCTTCCGCCCCTTTACAAAGTAAGTAAAGGAAGCGGGAAAAAAGAGAAGGTCGAATATGCCTGGGACGAAGACGGAATGAAAAAAGCTATGAAAAAAATCGGTAAGGGCTATACCATTCAGCGGTATAAAGGTCTTGGTGAGATGGATGCGACACAGCTTTGGGAAACAACAATGAACCCTGAATCCCGTACTCTTGTACGAGTGCGCATTGACGACATTGCCCGTGCGGAAAGACGCATCTCAACATTAATGGGTGACAAAGTCGAGCCAAGGCGTAAATGGATAGAGAAAAATGTGGCCTTCAGTCTCGAAGAGGAAACGAATATTCTGGACAGTGAAAACTTAATGGTCACAGAGGAGGAATAGTCAAGTGGAACAAGAAAAAGACCGTTACCTGGACTTGCCTCTTGAAGATGTGATCGGAGACAGGTTCGGGAGATACAGCAAATACATTATTCAGGACCGGGCATTACCTGACGCCAGGGACGGGCTTAAACCCGTTCAGCGGCGTATTTTATATGCCATGCACCATGACAGAAACACGGCAGACAAACCGTTCCGTAAATCGGCCAAAACAGTTGGTAACGTTATCGGTAACTATCACCCTCACGGAGATACATCCGTATACGATGCCATGATCCGGCTGAGTCAGGACTGGAAAATGCGTCACCTCCTTGTGGAGATGCACGGAAACAACGGATCGATTGATGGAGATCCACCTGCAGCCATGCGTTATACAGAGGCAAGGCTGTCGAAAATATCTTCCGAGATGCTTAAGGATATCGAAAAAGATACGGTGGAATTTATGCCGAACTTTGACGACTCTGATTCAGAGCCTGTTGTGCTCCCATCTCGGTTTCCGAACCTCCTTGTAAACGGGTCGACAGGAATTTCAAGTGGGTATGCCACAGACCTCCCTCCCCATAACCTGGGAGAAGTCATTGATGCAGCCATCATGCAGATGGAAAAACCGGATTGTACGATCGATGATTTAATGGAGCATATTAAAGGTCCTGATTTCCCTACAGGCGGTATTATTCAAGGGGTTGAAGGACTGAAGAAAGCGTATGAGACCGGCAAGGGAAAAATTGTTCTCCGTGGAAAAACAGAGATTGAAACGATGCGCGGGGGCCGTGAGCAGATTACAATTCATGAGATTCCTTATGAAATTAACAAAGCCAATCTTGTTAAGAAAATGGATGAGCTCCGTTTGGATAAGAAGGTTGACGGGATTGCAGAAGTGCGGGATGATACGGACCGCACAGGACTGCGCATTGTCATTGAGTTGCGAAAAGATGCAGATGCACAGGGAATCCTAAACTTCCTGTTTAAGAACACAGACCTGCAGATTTCCTACAACTTTAATATGGTTGCTATCTACAAGAAAACGCCACAGCAGCTTGGTCTTAAAAAGCTTCTTGATGCCTACATACAGCACCAGAAGGAAGTTGTGACCCGCCGTACAGAATTTGACTTGAAAAAAGCCAGGGACCGTCAGCATATTGTCGAGGGACTTATTAAAGCCGTTAGTATTCTTGATGAAGTGATCGCAACGATCCGGGCAAGCAAGGATAAAGCTGATGCAAAACGTGCCCTTCAGGACGCGTATGGTTTTACAGAACCACAGGCAGAAGCCATTGTAACCTTACAGCTGTACCGACTTACCAATACCGATATTACAACGCTTCAAAATGAATTTGATGAGCTTCGTAAACAGATCGAAAAGCTTTCAGAGATTCTTGGCAGCGAGAAAAAGCTTATCGGTGAGATTAAGCGGGAGCTCCGTGCCATTCGCAAAGAATATGCAGAAGACCGCCGTTCCCTGGTAGAAGAAAAAATCGAGGATCTTAAAATTAACCTCGAAGTTGTGGTGCCTTCAGAAGATGTCATCGTTGCTGTAACAAAAGAAGGCTATGTTAAACGGTCCAGTCTTCGTTCCCATGCGTCGTCCAAGGGAGAACCGCCTGGCATGAAAGAAAATGACAGGCTCATTGGCGAATTTGAGATGAATACTACGGAAACACTTCTTCTGTTCACAAAGAAAGGTTCCTATTTGTTCTTACCTGTTCATCAGCTCCCGGATATCAGATGGAAAGATAACGGACAGCATGTAGCGAACATCGTACAGATGGCCAGCGATGATGTAGTATTAAAAGCCATTCCGATTTCGGAGTTCAATGAAGCGGAGTACCTTCTTTTTGTTACGAGAAACGGCATGGTGAAACGTACACCACTGGCAGATTATAAAGCCCAGCGTTACTCAAGAGCCTTAATGGCAGTTAAACTGAAAAAAGACGATGATTTGATTGATGTCCATGTTACAGACGGAAATGCACAGCTTTTCTTCGCCACTCGACTAGGGTTTGGTCTTTGGTATGATGAAGAAGAAGTGAGCGTAACCGGACAGAGGACTGCTGGTGTAAAAGCCATTAATCTTAAAGATGATGATGTGGTGGTCAGCGGCCAGGCATTTTCAAAGGACGCCTCACCATCACTCTTCTTAATTACCCAGCGGGGAGCATACAAACGAATGTCTCTATCCGTCTTCGAAAAGACGTCGCGGGCAAAACGGGGCGTTGTTATGTTAAAAGAGCTCAAGCGACAGCCACACCGTGTTACGAAATTCTTTGCAACAGAAGGAGCAGTTACTGTTCATATTCAGGCAGCAGACGGCTCTGTAGAAACGGTTGATACTAAAAAAGTACGAGCAAGCGACCGTTACACAAACGGATCCTTTATCTTTGACGTCACTCAGACAGGCGAAGTGAAAGACGCCTGGCTGCTACCGTCAAACACTACTCCTGAAAAAGTAACTGTAAACCCTGACAACGATCCAACTCTATTCTGAGACAATTAAATCACTCATATGAAAGCCCGCCTTTCCGGTTTGGAAAGGCGGGCTTTCTGCATCCCAAAATTGTGCGGGGTCTGTAGCCGTCAAGTTAAGCAGAACTTGACGGTTTCTTTCGTTTTCTTTCCTAAACTTACTTTCCTCTGGTAATTTAGACATGACAAAGAAGCTTCCTTTTGGAAGATTTTTTTGAACTTAAACAAATTCCGCTACAGGCGGACGCTTTCCGTGGGCATCACTTCAGCCTCCTTGGGAAAGACCGCCCTGCGGGGTCTTCAGTTGATGCTAATCCCACAGGAGTCGCCACCTTTCGCTCCACTTCCTTTTTTGATAAAACTGATCCTTACAAAACAACACCTTTCTTAAACCCTTAATAGTTCTGTTCCCTCACCATTATTTATCGTGTCTTTTAAGACCTTACACGGTGTGTCCCGTTTCTTCTTTTTACATTTTCTGCATTTAGAAACCTGTAAGCTGCTTCATGTTTAAAAGCACTCAAATAAGAATGTAAAAGAGGATGTAGCCGGAATGTTCGAGACTCCTGCGGGAGCAACGAGCGTTTACATCACGAATAAGCTACGAGTTGCTTCGACGCAGAAAGCTGCGAAGCATAACTGGCAGAGGAAGAAGCAGTGGTGCTTCCTCTGCCGGCGCCCCCGCGGAAAGCGAAGGGCATTCCGGCTACATCCTGACTTCTTCTGCTTCAAATTCTTAAATCGCTTAACTTGATGGCTATGGGGTCTGTCCCCATACAATTTCCAGAAAAGGGTTGACATCCATTCGTTTCCAATATATGATCTTAGTGTATTAATAATTGTAATACACTTAAGACACAAGAGACACTTTGTATTTGAAACTATTTATAAAGATTCCAGGGAGGAAGAGTGAAAGATGATAAAGGTGGAGCATCTGCATTATTCTTATGTGATCGGGAAGAAAGGAAAGCAATCGTCTGTACCTGTATTAAAGGATGTATGCTTTGAAATAAATAAAGGAGAAATTGTTTCGATCATAGGCAGGAGCGGTTCCGGGAAGTCGACGGTACTTAATTTACTGTCCGGCTACATAAAAGCAGATTCCGGAAAGCTTACGATTAACAGTACAGATGTTACTGACTTAAACGAAAAACAATGGGCAAAGTTCCGGCTGGATCATTTCGGATTCATCTTTCAAAATTATGAATTGATTCCCGGGCTTACAGCTTTTGAAAATGTGGAACTGCCCCTCACATTAAAAGGAATTGACAGAAAGACAAGAGAAGGGAAAGCCCATGAAATGCTTCAAAAAGTGGGGTTATCCGAACATAAGGGGCACTATCCAAACGAACTTTCAGGCGGGCAGCAGCAACGGGTATCCATTGCAAGAGCTCTTATTACAGAACCGATGATGATTCTGGCAGATGAGCCTACAGGAAGTCTCGATTCAGAAACAGAGGCAGAAGTGCTCAGCCTGATTAAACAGTTAAACAAGGACCAGCAGATCACTTTTCTGATTATTACTCACGATCATGAAGTTGCAAACATTGGAAATCGCACCCTTAAAATCCATGATGGAATGATGAAGCAGGAAGGCGGCGTGTACTTTGAAGCTAACTGATCAAATTCAATTTGTTTCAAGAAACATGAAGAAAAACAAGCTTCGAATCTTTATGACCATACTGGCCACGACAATGGGATGCTCTTTTCTTATCGTGTTGGCCTCAATCGGATTCGGGTTGCAAAACAGTCTGATGGAAGAAGCTTCGAGTCACCAGCCACTGACTCAAATTGATGTAAACGGAAAAATGATCGATGATGAATATCACCCTATGTCAGAAGAATGGCTTGATGATGTTAAAAGCACCGAAGGCATCCAGTCGGTCGTTCCTCAATCCAGAATAGATTCATTTACAGAAATAACCCTGGATAACAAGTATAGAGGAAACGTAGATGGTATTATTACAGACTTCGAGGCGGAAAAAGAGAGTAATCTGAGACTATCAGAAGGACGTTTTCCGGATAATGATAACGAAATAATTGCCGGATATCATGTTCATGAAATTTTATATGAATTTAATGCGGAAACAGGGGAGTATCCTGATGACGAGAGCACAGAACTTACTGCTTTTAACGATAGCTTAATCGGGGAAACTGTTTTATTTACTATTGCCGGTGAGAATGAAAATACTGCGTACTCTGAAGAGTTTACGATTGTTGGCATAGTAGATGAACCTTCAAGAGACTGGCTGCAGGATTGGAGCTTATATTTAGGAGACAGTAAGCGTGAAGAAATATTAGCGTTAACGGGGCAGGAAGGCATGTACAACAGTGTAACAGCCCATGTAGCAGGTGTAGACCAGGTCGAAGATGCCACAAATGGTCTGAAAGAACAGGGGTTCATGGTTTATTCCATTTCAGAAGAATTGAAAGGAATGAATATTTTTTTTACGGCTTTTAAGGCTGGATTGATATTTATTGGAACAATAGCGGTCCTTATCGCTTCGATTGGCATATTTAATACGATGACGATGGCTGTAACGGAACGTACACATGAAATTGGAGTGATGAAAGCGCTGGGAGCAAACCCTTCAGCAATAAAACGAATGTTTCTAATGGAGAGTGCTTCAATCGGCCTTCTTGGTTCTTTGTTTGGTGTCGGAATCGCTTATGTTGTCAGTGTGGGGGCTAATCTATTTATCCCAATGATCCTTGAGGCAACTACAGGGGCAGAGGGGATTGACATTACCTTTTCTTATATTCCATTCCAGCTGGTAATGATAGCAACTGGAATCAGTGTGGCTGTTGCTATGCTGTCAGGGTTCAGACCTGCAGCAAAAGCAACACGCGTTAACGTATTATCTGCGTTAAGACGCGAGGCGTAACCAAAAAAAAATAACCGTCTGAGATCCAGTCGGTTATTTTTTTTTTGGTTGTGTTTGATTTGTAATTAATCATTCTGATGAGTATAAAAGAGTAAGTAACACCTCTAATCGTATCTTAGTTATGTAAACTAATACTTTCTCCATATAATATTGAAACCGTACCTTCGCAGAGAGAATCATTAAGGATAAATACAATAAATATTAACAGCTGTCTTGTCACAACGACTGTCAAAATAACCATGATAATTATTGAATCATTAGTACTTTAGGTACAAATGAAGTGAAACTTTTGTTCTTCATCTACTAACAAAGTAACTGATTGTTTACAACTTAATTACAGAGTGATGACAACTAATACTTAAGGTTTAAGATATGGTACATTTGTGTAAGAAAACAATTATTCGGAAGAATTTGAGGGGTAATATGCACCGGACAATTATTCGTACCATCGAACCAGAAGATTTATCGATGCTCAAAGCAGCGTTTATTACACGCGGTCTTGATCGTGATAAAGAATATTTTGAACGCTGCCTTGAAGAAAACAAGTATAATGAAAGAATTACCCTGCTGGCTTTTTATAATAATACTCTTGCGGGCTGCTGCCAGATGAAATGTCATTCGGAATATTCCTATTTTAAAGAAAAGCATATTCCTGAGATCGGTGATTTGATTGTATTTCCGGAATTCCGGCGTAGTGGCATTGCAACGGTAATGATGGATGAACTTGAACGAATAGCATTAAAGCATCATAACAATGTAGGGCTGGGCGTCGGTTTATACAAGGATTACAGTACGGCAATGCACATTTATCTGAAACGGGGGTACCTGCCGGATCTGCAAGGTATAACGTATGATAATGAGCCTGTTGAACCCGGCACAAAGGTGACGGTAGATGATCAGCTGCTTATGTATTTTGTAAAAGATCTTCGTAATGAATAAGAAAAGATATTAATTCCTGACTCAAAACAGTCGGGAATTTTTTTATACACGATAGAATTAACCATAATATGATTATGTAAACAAAAAATAATTCATATACGTTAAGCTGGAAGACTGCCGCATACTAAGTAAGCAAAGAAGAACATTCCAATATAATTATTAAATAAAACACAATAGTTTTCTTAAGATACATATCCAAGGAATTGATTTAGTTTAAATGAACTTTAAATCAAATAATAAAATAATCGATTAAATCAAACCGTAATTAAATCCGATGATTTATGACATTAATAATTGCTGTTTTTTTGTTTTGTCTCAAAACATTGAGTTTACTTAGGATATGATACACCATCTTTTGATTTCTACATTGAGTACGATAATAGATATTATGTCTACTGTGAAAAATCATAATTAAGAGCCTCCTCTCTTGGAAGCCCTTCTTTAGTAATTATTTTGAATTAATTGTTTCGATCTCAGCTTTGAAATCCAAATCATTTTTAACCCAGGTTACGTAGGTTGAATAATTAATTTTTGCTTCATTACAGGATTTCTGTATATCAAAGCAGTGCCTGTACTTGCGAAGAAAAACCTCTTTTCTATAAATTACTGAATCATTTGTTCGCTTTAATTTTCTGTTTTCCAAGCTTTCTTCAGGTAAATTTTTGTATAGATCTATGAATCGTTCAAACTTTCTCTTAAGGAATATGTTTTTATTCTTATAAATCCAATCCAGAAAGGATTTGATTGTTTTTTTCCCGCTTATATGGATTCTGTAATTGGTTTTGTCACTCATAAACCTGCAGTCACCAATATGACTGTTAATTATTTGTCTCAGCCTATCCATAAATACTTCTGAACCACCTACAAACACAATATAAAACGTTTTTTTATACAGTGAACCATCCCCATCATAATAGCCTCTTATAAAATGACTCAAATACTCATCTGGCACGTCTGGAAAGTTAAATGTATTTGATTTAGCCGGAAACATCCCGTGAATATTCATTAAATCATCCTTCATGATTTTACTGTGTATATTCAGAATGTACACACCGGTTTCATCGTTCTTTACAATACGATGATTTGAACCCAGTTCATCCCGGATATCCTCCAGAATTTCAATCTCATTTTGTGCAAACGAAACTGTCTGTGTCTGCCCGGAAATACAACCGTCTGCTGCGAAAAACCCAAGAACATAGGCCATAGTCGGTGACCACGTTTTAAAATAATCCTCGTTCACCTGATATTTTCGTTTCCAGCTCCCTCTCGCCCGCCTTTTCACATCATTTCGTCTCAAAACAACATTAACGGTTTTCTGAGACACACCTGCGAGGACAGCGATATCCACCGTCCTCATCCCTTCTTCATACATCTTCACGATTTCATGATCACTCAGCTTACATCTTTTTACGCTCACCAAATCCAACCCCTTACCCTGGAAGTGGATGACTGACGTTATGAAAAATGCTCTAAATCCATTATGCAAACATACGTTCGCAATCGCTAATAATAGCACTTCGGCTTATATCAGCAACAATAATCATAAGGATTCAGGGGAGGATCAGCAGGATAAAGCCATCTCGACTTTAACTCTGGATCTGCCCAGTGCCAGGCACTTAAAGCTGCTGCACATGCGTCAATCAGGTGACTTTCTTCTTTACAACCCTCCGGTATCCCCTTCAATTGCTGTTCTTTAAACCACCCGAGCATAAATTCCCTTGAAGATCGCCCTTTTTTATACTCCAATACATGAAAAAACTTACCGGCGTCTATCCTGGAACTAATGGCTGCTCCAGGATGTACTTCCACAATTGAAATACGGTCAGCATGAGGCAGGCGCTCGAGCTCCCTTGTGAGCCTGATCCCCCGCAATGTTAAATACGCCATTCTTGAATAGGTAGGTGACATAATAGATCCTGATCGCATTCCAAGAGACACAATGTACTTTCGCAATTCCTTATCCCCAGCCCGGTCTCCTCCCCCATCAGCATAGGATAACGGCGCATCAATACCGATGACAACGTGATCAGACTCGGACAATTCTTCTACTGCGTTTAAGAAGGATAAGTCACTCACACCGCTTTCAAGATTCCTCAGTTCCAATTTTCCGCCTGTGTGCTGAAAAACCGCCATTACAGTGTCTCTATGATTACTGGGTCCCGCTAAATCAACTCCGACAACCTTCATTTGCTTCCCCGTCCTTTCAGGACTTATGAACTCATTCTACTTTTTTAAAACACTCAATAAAAAAAGTTGGGCACATCCCCTTCCTGAAAACATAGGCTGTAATTATAAGAACGCGGAGGGATCCCACGATGAAGAGTGAACAGTTAATCCTGATTTTGGTTCTTTTTATCCTGCTTGTGATTTTGGGGTATATCCTTTTGGACACACATTACACCGGGCCCTTGTTCCTTTACTGACAATTGCCGACGCTGGTCTCAAAAAAAGTGATGGAAAAGGCCCGAAGCCTGATCCATCACTTTTATTTACACAGCGAAATATCTGCCTTCCGGGTGAGCGAAAACCATAGCGGATACACTCGCTTCCGGCTCCATCATGAACTCATCTGTTAACTGCACGCCGATTTGCTCAGGGTTTAACAATTTAAACAGCTTCCCCTGGTCATCGAGATTCGGACAGGCAGGATAACCGAACGATACTCTCACACCCTGGTATTTAGCGGCAAAACGGTCCTTCATCGTGAAGTCCACACTGTCAGGGAAGCCCCATTTATCCCGCATGAGCTGGTGAATCCTTTCTGCAAAGCCCTCTGCAAGCTCCAAAGCAGTCGCCTGAATCAAGTGGCTTTCCAGGTAATCCCCCGCCTCCTTCGCTTCTTCTGCGAGCTTTCTTACACCACGGCCGGCAGTGACGGTTAAAAACCCCACATGATCCATTTCACCACTTTCAACGGAACGCAGGAAGTCGGCCAGACAAAGGTAAGGCTTCTTCTTTTGACGTGGAAACGAAAACCGTTCAAGAACACGGCTGTGATCCTCAGGGTCGTAGACAATGACGTCGTTTCCATCGGACTGAGCCGGGAAAAACTGATACATTCCGTTGACGTTGAGACTTCCGTCATCGTTTGCTTTCGCAAGCAACTCGTGAACTCTCTCCAGAAGTTGTTCTGTTTTTTTATCGCCCCGTTCAAGGTTTCGTTCGATTTTTCCTTTTACACCAAGATGATGTCCGATTAATGTCTGCATATTTATATAAGGATACAGATGAGATAAGCTGTAATCTCTTAAAATATGCTTTTTATAGTCTTCAGGTTTGTATAAAGGAGCAGTTTTAGATACCTCGGATACGGGACGCTCAAGGGTGGCTGTTGCTGTCTGCTGCGTCTTGTCACTCTCATTTTCAGCTTCTGCAATACGGGCCTGTTTCTCCCTGTGAGAAATGAGTAAATACTCCCTCTCGTCGGGCTTGGCAAGCTTATTTGCAAGATCCAGACCGTTCATTGCGTCTTTCGCATATAACACGAGACCCTCGTACTCTTTGGAAATCTTGTTCTCTGTAAAACGGCGTGTAAGAGCAGCTCCCCCTACGAGAATAGGAATGGAAATTCCTCTTTCCCTAAGGTCATTGGCTGTGAGAACCATCTGCTGTGTTGATTTAACAAGAAGGCCTGACAGCCCGATCGCATCAGGATCCTCCCGCTCAACAGCCTCAATCAATTCGTTCGCTGTTACCTTAATGCCGAGGTTTACAATCTGGAATCCATTATTTTTCAGGATAATTTCAACAAGGTTCTTGCCGATGTCGTGAACGTCACCCTTTACTGTAGCAAGGAGAATCTTCCCTTTTCCGCGGTCATCTTTCTTTTTCTCCATAAACGGCTCAAGGTGGGCAACCGCAGCCTTCATGGCTTCAGCTGATTGGAGAACTTCTGCAACAATCAGTTCATTATCGTTAAAGAGACGTCCGACTTCATCCATACCATTCATCAATGGACCATTTATGATATCAAGAGGGGTGTCATATTTGGCAAGTGCCTCGTCCAGGTCTTTAAACAAGCCTTCCTTCGTTCCTTCCACAATATAGCTTGCAAGCCGCTCTTCCAGTGTTAATGTTGAAACCTCAACTTTCTTTTCCACCTTTTTTTTCCGGTAGAATGCCGTAAATGTCGCCAGCGTTTCGTCATTTGTATTAAATAACAGTTCGTCTGCAAGCTGTTTTTCCTCTTTGGAAATTGAAGCGTAGCGTTCGAGTTTTTCTGTATTTACAATCGCATAATCAAGCCCGGCTTTTGTACAGTGATATACATAAGCCGCATTTAATACTTCCCGGCCTAAAGGCGGAAGGCCGAACGACACATTACTCACACCGAGGATGGTTAAACACTCAGGAAATTCTTCCTTGATCAGCTTTATCCCTTCGACCGTTGCTGCTGCAGAGCCGATATACTGCTCATCCCCTGTTCCGACGGGAAATACAAGGGGGTCAAAAATAAGGTCCTGAGGCGGAATATTGTATTTATGGACGAGGAGGTCGTAGGATCGTCTTGCAATTTCCAGCTTTCTTTCAGCTGAGACTCCCATCCCCTCTTCGTCAATCGTTCCTACAACGACTGCAGCGCCAAAACGTTTCACCAGGGGAGCCACCGCTTCAAAACGCTCTTCCCCGTCTTCCAGATTAATCGAGTTAATAATCGCTTTACCCTGGGAGTAGGTGAGCGCTTTTTCAATGACTTTTTCGTCAGTAGAGTCAATCATTAGCGGAACCTTTACTTTATTGATCACGTGCTCCAGGAACTTCTTCATATCTTCAAGCTCATCCCGGTCAGGATCAGCCAGACAGACATCAATCACATGAGCTCCCCTCTTTACTTGAGCCCGGGCAACTTCAGAAGCTTCTTCGTATTTCCCTTCGGAAATAAGAGATTTGAATTTCTTTGACCCGATCACATTCGTCCGCTCTCCTACCATAAGAGGGCGCATGGAATCGTCGTAGACGAGAGGCTCAATCCCCGAAACCACATGGGGATGGGATTCGGTCCGTTTCCGCGGTTTGTAGGATGAAACAGCTTCCTTGATCGCGGTGATATGTTCTGGGGTTGTTCCGCAGCAGCCCCCGGCAATGTTCAGCCAGCCTTTTTCCGCAAATCCTTCCAGCTTTTTAGCCAGAGACTGAGGTGATTCATGATAATGGCCCTCTTCATCCGGAAGCCCTGCGTTCGGGTAACAGTGCACGTAGGATGTGGCCAGATCTGATAATGAACGAAGGTGGTCCTGCATAAATTCAGGCCCTGTCGCGCAGTTTAATCCAACAACCGTAGGATTCATATGTTCAAGAGAAATGTAGAAAGCCTCAATATTCTGCCCGGCAAGGGTGGTTCCCATCGGTTCTATCGTTCCGGAAACCATCAGGGGGATTTTTGTTTCTCTCTCTGAAAATACTTTTTCAATTGCAAGATATGCTGCCTTTACATTCCTCATATCCTGGCTCGTTTCCAGGAGCAGGAGATCAACGCCGCCATCGAGGAGACCTTCCACTTGCTCTTTGTATGATTCAATGAGTTCTTCAAAAGTCGTTCCCCCGGTAACGGAAAGAGATTTGGTTGTCGGACCCATTGCCCCTGCAACAAACCGTTCTTCTTCGGGAGTGGAAAAAGTCCGTGCTTCTTCCTTTGCCAGAATCGCTGCCTGTTTATTGACTTCATAGGCAAGGTGGCCCAGGTCATAATCGGCCAGAACAAGATCAGTGGCTCCAAATGTGTTCGTTTCTATAATATCCGCACCGGCTTCAAGGTAAGTGCGGTAAATGGTTCGAATGACGTCAGGCGCAGTAATGTTTAAATACTCATTGCACCCATCGTACGGTTCGCCGCCAAAGTCATCTGCCGTCAGTGCGGCATTCTGAAGCATGGTTCCCATAGCACCATCGAGGACGAGAATGCGGTTTTCCAGTGCCTGTTCAAATGTCGTCTTAGTCATAGTAGATCGTCCTTTCAGTCAATGTTACCGGAGAGACTCCAATGTGAGTGCTTCTTTCTCTTTAATGTGTTTTGTAAGCTGAACGGTCATATTGTACCGTAAAAACGGTGTAATGAGGTAAATACCGGAGAAGTATTCGGTTGCTGCATCAATTAACGACTCGGCAATCCGGAGCCCTTCCTTCTGACTCGCTTCCGGATCGGAGGAGAACTTCGCCATATGGCTCCGTACTTCATCCGAGAGAGTGATCCCCGGAACTTCGTGGTGCAAAAATTCAGCGTTTCTGCTGCTCACCAGAGGCATGATCCCGATATAGACCGGAACAGGTAAATGTTTCGTAGCTTCATAAACCTGCTCAAACTGCTCAATACTGTATACGGGCTGACTCATGAAGTAATCTGCACCTGCTTCAATCTTCTTCTCCAGCCGTTTCACTTCCCGGTCCAGATGTCTCGCGTTTGCATTAAAAGCAGCTGCTACCGTAAACGATGTTTTGGCACCAAGATCTTTACCTGAAAAAGAGATACCTTCGTTTAATTGTTTCATCAGCCTGATCAGGTCCATTGAAGCCATATCATAGACGGATGTTGCCCCTGGAAAGTCACCGACTTTTGCGGGATCCCCCGTAATGGCCAGAACGTCATTGATACCCAAAGTATGAAGTCCGAGTAAATGAGATTGCAAACCGATCATGTTTCTGTCGCGGCAGGCAACATGAAGCAAAGGGTTTCCTTTCGTTTTCTGCTTAATGAGAGAGCCTAATGCAAGGTTATCGATACGGGACGAAGCAAGAGAATTGTCTGCCAGTGTTACTGCATCGACCCCTGCTTCTGTTAAAGCTGTTGCCCCTTTCATGAACTCATCAGCCTGAGACAAGGCTTTTGGCGGATCCAGCTCAACGATGATGCTTTTTCTTTTCTTCGATAGATCCGGCAGGCTTTCCTCCGCTGATGGAGAGACAACAGAAACGATGGACGCTTCCCTCCCCTTTACGAATTTTTCCGTAACAGGTCTGAGCTGTTTTTCATCAATGGCCTGTCGTATTTGTCTCACATGATCGGGTGTCGTACCGCAGCAGCCTCCGATCAGCCGGACCCCTTGTTCGATGAGTGTTTCTGTCATGTCGCCGAAATAGGATGGATTGGACTGATAAAAATACTTTCCATCACGAACATTCGGCAGGCTGGCATTCGGGTAGGCACATAGAGCAGCTTTTTCAGGAACCGGAACTTCTTCCAGCGACCTGAGCATATGATAAGGGCCCATCCTGCAATTCAGGCCTGCTACATCCACTCCTTCATTCTCAAGCTGAACGAGAGCCTCTCTTAATGGGATCCCTCCCTGCAGCACACCAATATCACCAAGTGTCACCTGCGCAACGATGGGCCTGTCTGTTCGCTTTCGGATAAACCTGACTAATGAGCGCAGCTCTTCAAAGTGATAAAAGGTTTCCAGTAAAAAACCATCAACTTCGCTTTGAAGAAGTACCAGTGCCTGCTCTTCCAGACTTTTAGTAATGTCTTCGGTATCGTATTCCTGAGGGTGAATATAGCCGATTCCTCCAATAGTGCCAAACACATAGGCTTCACCATTCGCAGCTTCCTTTGCGATCAAAACCGCCTTTTCATTTATATCATCAACCCGGTTTTCAAGATTATACCGGGAAAGCTTCAAACTGTTTGCCGCATACGTATTCGTCTGAATCACGTCGGCACCGGCTTCAAGGTATTGCTGATGGATTGCACGGACCTTTTCAGGGGAGGTGACGTTTAATTTCTCAAAACAGCCGTCATACCCTTCCTGGTAAAGCAGCGTCCCCATCGCTCCGTCTCCTACTAATAATCCTTCTTTTATACGTTCATTGAAATTCACTCTCATGCTCCTTTCCGGCTATAATGCTCGTTCTAAATCTGTTATGATGTCTTCTGCTTTTTCCAGACCGACGGATAATCTGAGAAGGCCGTCGGTGATCCCTCTCTTCTCCCTTTCTGCCTGGGGCATTGCCGCATGGGACATCTGCGCCGGATAGGAAAGAATGGATTCAACAGCCCCGAGACTCACGGCAAATACAGGCAGCTGTACAGATTCCACTACTTTTTTTACGTGACTTCTATCTCTTAACTCAAAAGATAAAACAGCACCGGAACCTTCTGACTGCAGCTTATTCTGGTCATAGCCCGAGTGAGTTTCAAGGCCCGGGTAATAAACACGGTTGACGGCCGGATGTTCACTGAGCCTGCGGGCGATTTTCAAAGCAGACTTTTCCGACGCTTCCATTCTTGTATGCATCGTTTTAATGCCCCGCATAATCAGCCATGCATCCTGAGGGCCGAGAATGGCCCCAAAGCTGTTTTGTAAAAATCCGATCTTTTCGGCAATGACCGGGCCCTTTACTACAGCAAGCCCCGCCACTACATCGCTGTGGCCCCCGATAAATTTAGTCGCACTATGGACGACAATATCTGCCCCGAGGTCAAGAGGGCGCTGAAGGACAGGGGTTAAAAACGTATTGTCAACAACACTGATACAGTCATTTTTCCTGGCAAGACCGGTAATCTCTTTTACCGGTGTTATTTTCATCGTCGGGTTTGATGGTGTTTCCATGTATATCATCCGGGTATTTGGACGAATCGCTCTTTCCACACTTTCTACATTCGTCATATCAACAAAAGTGTGTTCAATACCCATGCGGGTGAGCACTTCTGTTGTCATTCTGTAACTGCCGCCATACACGTCTTCTGTGATCACAAGATGATCCCCGGCAGACAAAAGCATAAACGTGGTTGAAATAGCAGCCATTCCTGAAGCAAAGGCAAATCCTTTCGTACCGTTTTCAAGGCCTGCAATGATCTCCTCGAGGGCTTCTCTTGTTGGATTGCCGGACCGTGCGTAATCATACTTTCCGAACGAGTCCAGGGTTTCCTGATGAAACGTTGAGGCATGCTGTATCGGAACACTTACCGCACCTGTCTGTGAATCACTTTTATATTTGTGGTGGAGCAGTCTTGTCTGTAAACTCAGTTCCTCTTTTTCTGTTAGCATCAACAGTCCTCCTTTGATCGAACAGCTTTAAAGGCCTGGTCTAAATCCCCGATTAAATCTTCAGCCGACTCGATTCCGACTGAAAAGCGGAGGAGGCGGTTACATACCCCCAGTTCATTCCTTACCTGTTCCGGAATATCTGCATGAGTTTGTGTAGCCGGATACGTCATAAGGCTTTCAACACCACCAAGACTTTCGGCGAATGTAATCAGACTAAGGTTTTGCAGTAAATTATCCACCTTGTGTTCATCGGTTACGCGAAATGAAAGCATTCCCCCATGGCCCGGGTAGATTACATCGGAAACGTCATTATGACCACGCAGGTAATCTGCAACAGCCCTGGCATTCTCCTGATGTTTTTCCATTCTGAGAGGCAGTGTCTTCATTCCTCTCATCACAAGCCACGAATCAAGGGGGGAAAGAACGGGACCCATACTGTTAAAAAAGTAAAACAGTCTCTCTGAGAGATCCTCTCCTTTAGTCACAATTAAACCGGCAATCACATCGTTATGCCCCGCAAGATATTTAGAAGCACTGTGAATGACAATATGTGCACCTTCCTTTATTGGCCGTTGCAGCAAAGGTGTATAAAACGTATTATCTACGATCAAAAGCAGGTTGTTTTCTTCCGCCAGTTTACTGATGGCGCCAAGGTCTGCTTCATGCATCAGTGGGTTTGTCGGTGTTTCGATAAAGAGTGCTTTCGTTTTTTCTGTAATAAGCGACCGGAACGTCTCAGGGTCCCGGCCGTCTGCATAGGAAAAGGACAGCCCCCAACGTTTCCATCCCTCTTCAAAAAGGCGGTAGGTTCCTCCGTACAGGTCGCTGGATGCAATAATCTCATCACCGCTCTCAAACAGGGATAATACAACCTGGATCGCCGCCATTCCGGATGAACAGGCAAATCCCCGGTCTCCTCCCTCCAGCTCAGCAATGGCATCTTCTAAAATAATCCGTGTCGGGTTTCCTGTCCTGGAATAATCATAGCCTGTGGACTGCCCTATTCCTTCGTGCCTGTAGGCTGTCGAACAGTAAATCGGGGCATTGACGGCGCCTGTCGTTTCATCTTTACGGTTTCCAATTTGTACAAAGGTCGTTTCCAGTTCTTTTCGGTACACGTGTGACAGCCTCCTAGAGAGTAATAAATAATAAAAAACCTTCTTCTTATAAAAATAAGAAGAAGGTCAGTATGTAAAAAAACATCAGCCTCTTCTTATCTTTGCGCGAACAAATGCGCAGGAATTAGCACCTGACCTTATTGGTTGGTTGCTGAGACTTCATCGGGCCTTTCCCTCCGTCTCTCGTGATAAGATTGTGTAAATATTCACTTAATTTAAATATTGAACCCTATTGTATATGAGTACGGTAAAAAACGCAACAGCTGTTTTATACACCGGAAGATTCCATTATCTGCCTGTACGCTCGTACTTATTGACCGTAAACCGTCCTTTCTCTTTTTCTCCCCACTTGAGGACATACTCATCACCGGCAGTAATCTGGCCGACGCCTTCAGGTGTTCCGGTATAAATGATATCTCCCGGTGCAAGGCCGAATAAATCATGACAATCCTTTATAATTCTGTGAAAATCAAACATCATGTTTTGAATGTTTCCTCTTTGGACTTCATTTCCGTTTTGAACAAGGGTAAAATCCGTTTCCTGACAAGTATTAAGGCCTGGGAAAGGCCAGAATTCCGTTACCAGCGCAGCATTTTTAAACCCTTTTGCCTTTAACCATGGATGGCCTTTTTCTTTAAGCCTCGTTTGTTCGTCCCTTAGAGTAAAGTCGATCCCTAACGCCATTTTATCGACAACATCTTCAACTTCGAACGTAGATCCGACCTCTTTTCCAATAAAAAGAACAATCTCCGCTTCGTAATGGACCGGTCCCCGGTCAGAAGGAAACAAAATATCCTGATTCTCTGCTTTTACAAGGGAACCTGTTGGTTTAGAGAAAATAAGAGGTGACTTTGGTATCTGGTTTCCAAGTTCCTCTGCGTGCTTAGCATAATTACGTCCGATACAAAAAATGTTCTTAATATTCTCCACTGTAATCCCTCCATCTTCAGCTGTACTGGAACACACCGCTGCCATTCTTCAGGTCTTTATAAAAGTCTTCCAAAGTTCCGTGGTCATCAATTGTGAATTGAGGAGCACCCCTGTCGATCACGTGACCTTCAACAAGATACGTTCTCATCCCGATGGCACTGGCGGACATATCTTCCTGCTTGTCATTACCTACCATCAAGCAGTCATCCGGATTTACCTCCAGCTGGTCACAAATGTGTTTGTAATATTCTGTATGTGGCTTCGTGTAGACACTTTCCTCATAGACGGTTACCAGTTCAAAGGGAATATGTGATATTCCAGCCCAGTTTACTCTGTGGTTGATGGCTGCTCTTGGAAAAACCGGATTTGTTGCAATAGCAACGCGATATCCCTTTTCAACAGCCTCTTCCACAACCTCCTTTGCAAGCGGAGTCGGCTCGCTCATATGAGAAAACCCGGGAAAGACCTTTTCATAAAAAGCGTCAAGTGTTGGCCATATCTCTTCTTTAGTTACCGGGATTAACGAGAGAAAGGTTTCTTCAAATACCGCTTCATTCGTTTTTTGATGGTCCTTGTTTTTGATCATGGCTTCCGTTCCCGCCCATAGGGCCTGTACAAATTGTTTCGGGTCCATAATGTGAGCGACTCTTGGTGCAAGTTCTTTTATGTAATTTTCTACAAAAGCTTCCGTGTCCATGGGAAGCAGTGTCCCATCCAAATCAAATAAGATGACCTTTACCATGATGAACGCCTCGCTTTTATAAAAGTGTCATGCGACCAAATTATACCATGATCATTAATATTTCTCTCAGGATATGACTTCCTCCGCCCTGTTTCAGGAGAAACGGAAATGGGTAACATGGACACATAAACGTTGAAGGAGGCATTACTTATGACGGTTTTTAACAAGGAATCATTCAATGATAAGCATCTCCTGATTACCGGAGCTACAGGCGGGATCGGGTATGAAACTGCAAAAATTGCAGCAGAGCTTGGAGCATCGATTACGATTACCGGAAGAAATGAAAAAAAGCTTTATAAAATAAAAGAAGAAATTGAAAACAGCAATCAGGATGCCAGTATATATGCACACATAGGTGATCTGACAAAGAAACATGACCGGGAGTCACTCCTAAAGCAGGCAGCCGGCAACCTGGGTCCAGTAACCGGTCTCGTTAATGCTGCGGGGATCGGAGGCGGGGATACAGTTGAGCGTCTCTCAGAGGACGATCTCAGAAACATTCTGGAGCTTAACTTTACGTCTACGGTGTTATTTACACAGGCGGTATACAATCAAATGATCGAGAAACAGCATGGGACCATTGTGAATGTCTCTTCCCTTTCCGGTTTAAGAGGCACCTATGGCAACAGCGCCTACAGTGCATCCAAATTCGCTCTTACCGGTTTCACCCAGGCACTGGCAGTAGAAGCAATCGAAAACAATATCCGTGTGAATGCAGTATGTCCCGGATTTGTAAATACACAAATGGCTCGTGATGCCATTTCGCGAAAAGGAAAGCGGCAGAACCGCTCGTTTGAAGAACAGCTGAAAATCGTTGAGGAGGGTCTTCCTTCAGGCCGGCTGACAGAACCTGAAGAAGTAGCCAACACCATATTGTTCCTCCTCACTGATGCAGCCTCCAATATCATTGGTGAATCTGTGAAAATATCCGGAGGGAGCGTCATGAGGTAATGGTCACTTCTGCCCGGTTTTAACATAACCTAACAGATAACGAATCTGTGAGGGTGACGGTTATGGGGTTTTTACTCGCTTTCTTATCAGCACTCTGCTTTTCCATCACAAACATTGTGTTGAAAAAAGGAATGACCCATTCCACAACAAACGGGCTATGGGTCATTACCCTGATGAACGTCCTTGTTTTAGGGGCAGCACTTCTGGCGGCTTCGTTTATAAAAGAACCACCTCAACTGACTGTAAATGGAATACTCCTTTTTGCCACTGCAGGTTTTTTAATAAATGTTATAGGCAGACCACTATTATACAAAAGCATTCGGATAAACGGTTCTTCTAAAGCCGTTGCCATAAAAAATTCCGCACCGGTATTTACACTGATCTTCGCATTGTTCTTTCTCCATGAACGTATTGCTCCCGGTCCCATGATCGGTATCATCTGTATCCTGACAGGCTTATTTGTGCTAGCCGTCTTCACGTTTAAAGAAGACCGGACCAAAGTCCAGCGGTCAGGATACTTGTATGCCCTTCTTGCAGCAGTTGGTTACGGCTTTGGACAGGGACTCACAAAAGAAGCAATGAATGTATTATACGAACCTGTCCTTGGAGCGTTCATCGGTACCGTAATCGCTTTATTTGTTCTGACTGTCTATGAAACATTCAGGACAGATAATTCTTTCTTTGTTTTCATGAAAGCTTCCTTTCGTTACCCCCACTATATTTGGGCAGGAATACTGACAGGATTTGCCCTCCTGTTCTTTTACCTGTCCGCCTCCCTCATTTATGTAAGCTATTCCGTGGCAATTCTTGCTGTCGACCCTGTCATAACCGTCATCCTGGCTTATTTTTTTCTTAAAAAAGAAGAGACCATTCCTCCGGTGCTCCTCATTGTGGGCATTCTCGTTTTTATCGGTGCGGGACTGATTTCTCTTCTCGGTTAAAAGAAATTGGTCACTATCTTCGTTCCAATCATATCCTTTAAAGAACTCAAATGTCCTTTGCTCGCTTCGTAGAGTCAATACATCAAAGGAGCGGATATGATGATCAGGATAAACTCACGCGAACTGGATCTTTCTACAGTGAATATGGCTGAATTAATTCCAGAACAGCAGCGGATTTTAAGGCTGATGGCTGGTTATCGTGATATTTATGACTACAATTCCCTACACGAGCTCTATTTTGAGCTTTACTTAAGGGTGCACATTTTGCGGGCTTCTGAAGGCTTAAACTACAGTGGTGCATCCTTTGCTACTTTTACAACTTCTTACTGTAACGAATATGTATGGTACCGGACCCGCAGGGGAGGATTTTACCTTCGGCCGGGAATTCCACCTCATGCAGCCATCAACGATATCTTTACAAATGGCCCTTTATACGCCTTCGAATGTGCTGTCGCAATCATCATCGTTTACTATAAGGCAGTCCTTGATGCCCTGGGACCGGCAATGTTTAACCGACTGTTCCCTCACATCTATCTCTTTTCATGGGAAGCTGACCGGGACCTAGGCCTTGCAGGTCATGTAAGTACGGACTACATTCCCGGGGACTGTGTCTATTTTGACAGCCCTGACTACAACAGAGCCACCCCTGAATGGCGGGGTGAAAATGCTATTCTAATGAATGGAGATCTGTACTTTGGTCACGGGATCGGGATCGTACCCGCCCGCGAAATTCTGGACTTTTTAAACTCAAAGCGAATGCCCTTTGCCAGGCGTTCTGCGTTTTTGAATAACTTTATTGTAAGACCGGACTTTCGTTATCTTAGCCGTTTTTATGTAAGATAAATCCTGCTTTGTAGAAGGAAACAATCCTATGCTATAGTAAAGACAGCGATTACAACCTGGGGTGATAACATGTTTAAATCAGGAGATACCGTTTATGTAAATAAGCATGGCAGAAGTGAGTATGTGGGTAAGGGGACTGTAAAAGAAGCCTGCAAAACACCGGAGGAGCTTCAGCGCTATTTTACTGAAACACACCCGTTTTTTGACACCTATACTTCCTGGATTCAAAAAGGGAAAACCATTTATATCGTGGATCTAGAGAGTAACATAGGTACTGCCGGTTTCCTCGAACAGGAACTTTCTCATGAACTTATTGAAGTTTAATTTCGAAAAAACAGTCGCAAAAAGGGGGAAATCCCTCTTGCGACTGTTTTTTTATTTTCCTCCGATGCTCAGGTTTGCCACTTTTAAGCTTGGGGATCCGATCGATCCACCGCTGGGCAGTTCGATTTCCAGGTCGCTTCCTACCTCCTCCATCTGCTGCAGAAGGGTAAAAAAGTTTCCTGCTACAGTAATCTGATTTACCGGCCGTACAATCTTCCCGGCTTTTACAAGGTATCCGTGAGCAGCAAGGGAGAAATCCCCTGAAATCGGATTTGCTCCTGAGTGCAGCCCCTGAAGATCCGTAATGACCACCGCTTCCTGACTTTCTGATATCAAATCATCGTAGCTCTTCTTACCGGCCTTAATGGTCATGTTCGAAGGAGAAATCCCGATTGTTCCTTTATACGAAGCTTTGGAAGCATGCCCCGTCGGTGACACTCCGTCTTTCTTTGCTGTTTTCCTGTTATGAAGAAATGTTTGCAGTACGCCGTTTTCAATCACATTCAATGGCTTCGTGGGAACCCCTTCACTGTCGAAAGAGCGGCTTGAGAACCGCTTCTCATCATGGGGATTGTCGATGACCGTGATGTTTTCCCCCGCTACTTTTTCTCCGAGCTTCCCGGCGAGACGTGACTTCCCTTTTTGAACATTTTCAGCTGAAAAGGAACCAACGAATGTCTGAAAGAGAGAGGCTGCTGCTTTGTTTTTAAAGATTACCGGGTACTGTCCGCTCTTAACCGGTTCAGCCCCCAGATAGCTCAGTGCCTCGGCAACCACTTCCTCTGCAATTTTCCCGGCATCAAACTTCGAAAAATCACGGGACACCTTCAGAGTCTGGGCACTTTTAATATCCTCTTTTTCTTTTACTACAACCGAAACAAACACATATACGGCGTTTCCTTTATTTTGTACGTCAAGCCCTTTTGAGTTTGCGATTCTTTTTTCTGAAGCAAAGGATTGAAGCATACAGTAATTGACACTTGATACTTTTTCACTTTGATCCTTACAAGCCTTCTCAAGCTCTTTTAAAAAAGCAATCTTCTCCTGTGGTGTAATCTGTTCAAGTTTTTCTGCGTACAAGTCAAGTTGCGGATAGGAAGAAGATCCTTCAAAGAGGTCTTCTCTGTCCTCCGTATCAAGAATGCCAAGGTTTTCTTTTGCTTCCTGTACAAGTAGATCTATAGATGTCTCATCAATTTTTTCTGTATAGGCATAACCCATCTGCCCGTCTATAAGCCCCCGGAAGGATAAACCACCGTCATTCGCAACTGTGTAGCTGTCCACTTCATTCTCGTAAACTTTCGTACTGAACTTTTCTCCATTTACGTAGTAAAGCTCCATTTCTTCAAAGCCTGCTTTTGAGCCTGCCTTAAACAGTCTCTCCTTAAATGCAGTCATTTCCATTATGCCTGCCTCCTTCCGCCAACAGTAATTTCACTTACACGAATCATCGGCTGGCCGACATTAGCGGGAATTGAACCGCTCACAGACCCGCACATCCCCTGACCGTGACCAAGATTGTTCCCGACCATATCCACCTTTTGAAGCGTTTTAGCTCCATTACCGATGAGTGTCGCACCCCGGACAGGTTCGGCAATCTTTCCGTTTCTGACGATATATCCTTCGTTCACTGCAAAGTTGTAGTCTGCAGTAGCCGGATTGACTGAACCGCCTCCCATGTATTTTGCGTAAATACCGAATTCTGTGTTCGCGATGATTTCCTCCGGTGTGGATTTTCCAGGTGCAATAAACGTGTTTGTCATTCGCGACGTAGGGGCAAATTTATACGATTCCCTCCTGCTGGAGCCTGTTGAGGGCATTCCCATTCTCCTGCCGCCGAGTTTATCAATCAAGTATCCTTTTAAAATCCCGTTTTCAATCAATACGTTTTTGCGGGTTTTTTCTCCTTCATCGTCAATGTTCTGTGAACCCCACTCATTTGGCAGAGTCCCGTCATCGATATACGTGACGATGTCAGGTGCAACTCTTTCTCCGAGACGTCCTGCAAAAACGGAATTGCCCTTAGCTACCGAGGTGGCCTCGAGTCCGTGCCCGCATGCTTCATGAAAAATAACCCCTCCGAAGTCATTGTCAATAATAACTGGGAACTGGCCGCTCGGGCATTCGTCTGCTTTCAGCATCGTAACGGCAATTCGTGCAGCTTCTGATCCGTAGTAGGACAGATCAAGATCCTCCATCAGCTCGAACCCTTTATGGGCTCCGGGAGAATAGGAACCTGTCTGCATTTCCTCCCCGTTTGAGGCTACGGTCTGGGCTGACAGCCGTGTGCGGATGCGGCGGTCCTCTACTAACCGCCCTTCAGAGTTGGCAATAAGTACGTTCTGGTCAACATCGTTATAACCGATCGTTACTTGTGATATCAGCTGGTCGTAGTTTTTAGCCACCTGGTAAATATCTCTCATTACTGCCACTTTTTTTGATTTGGCAACGTCCAAGGGGGCGAATGTGACCGGATGAATCGTATTCACTTTTTCAGTTTGCAGCTTTACAGCTTCGGTTCTGCCTTCCCCGGATAAAGCCTGACCGGCCTTTTTTGCCATTGCAATCAGGCGGTCTTCTGTATGGTCATTTGTGTAGGCGTACACACTGTTCGTTCCTTTAAAAATACGTACTCCAATGCCGAAATCCTTACCTGAAATACTTCTCTCTACCTTTCCTCCTATCAGAACTATACTCGAGTTCACCTTGTCTTCTGCAAAGACTTCTGCAAAATCACCACCTGTACTTAGTGCAGCGTCGATTATGTTTTCTATGACTGATTGAGCAAGCATTCGATCCCTCCATTGTGAAATTGTACAAATAATAAGTCTTCTCCTAATTGTATAGGAAAATTGAGGATATTTCGATAACAAAAATAAATCCCCATGCCAAAATGCATGAGGATAGGACAATGTTATTGATGATAGTGAATAAACCTTGTAATTTCTTTTAATGCATATTCTGCATCTTCACCTTTAATGCTCACTGTAAAAGTCTGATTTCGGTTTGTTGTGAAAAACAGGTTCATAACACCGAGGACACTTTTGAGATTGTACGCTTTTTCATTTTTTATTATATACACATCACTGTCAAACAAGCTGGTTACCTGGATAAGGTTAAGGATCTTCTGAACAGAAAGTCCACTCCCCATGCTAAAATCATAAGTTACCTGTTCCACAGTTCATTTCCCTCCATATTTTAGGATTTCTTTCGTAGGAGTATAGCAGGAATTTCAACTGTGGCGCTATGAAGCTGTCAGATTATTTGCCTTCTTTTTTCAAACTTGTGTTATTATCAGGGAACGGGAGGGATTAAGATGAATGAAACCTACCAGGTAGGAGAAACCGTTACAGGCTTATATAAAACCGGTAAGTATATTGGTGAAATTACGGAAATTAAACAGGACCGTTATGTATTGAAAATTAAAGCAGTATTAAAGCACCCTAAACAAGGTGACCTTCATAACCCGAACCAGGTCAACGTGCCCTTGTTTCATGAGCGCCGTGCACTGGGGGAAAGGGAAAAAACCAACGTTCCTAAAGCCTATGTAAAACCGTATGAAGGAGAGGTTCCCCCCTACAGAGATTCATTAAAAAAAGCATTACACGAAGAAATGAGCCACCTGGAGGATGAGTCGACGGAATGGAGTCAGAAAGCTCTTGAAAACCTGAAGCGGCTTGAAAAAGACTACTTTGGTTCATAACGTGTAAAGGATGTGTGCAAGGGCCTGTCTGCCTTGATGCATCCTTTTTCTGTTACCCGGCCGGACTGCTTTTAACCCTATGGCTTCATGAATTTCATCTTGCTTGTACTTGAGCATATGCTGCCGGTGTATGTTACCAGTGAGGTCCGGACATTTAAGCACGAGCGGGTTGCTTTAAGTTACTTTAAATCATAGTAAAGGAGATGAAACCAACGTTCTCCTCAAAATCTCTAATGGGGTGGCTGGGTGTACTTGCCTACCTTGCCGCGATCTTATACTTAATTGAACATTTTATTCCAAGCTTTTGGATTTCAATCACATTTAGTTTAATCGGAGCCTTTCTCCTTATCTGTGCTTTTTTCTACATTTCCACGATCAGTCGTATCGTTGTACTTAGTCTTATTTCTGTAGGGAGTTACTGCGTTTATGCAGAACAGTTATCTGTTCAGACTGCTGTTCTGGGCTTTGGGGAAAATCTGAACCTGCTCAGTCTTTTTTTACTTATCCCACTCATCGGAACGTTTATGAGTACTGCGGGTTACCTGAGTGCCCTAAAGGAAAAAGTACAGGAACGGGAACATAAAGGATCTCAGCACCCTTATCGGCTTAGTTATTTTCTGACCGCTTCCATTGGTATATTATTAAACTACGGGTCTATGGCCATCGTAAAACGGATTGCAGAAGAGAGTTTTTCTGCATACAAGGATAAGAAACTGACCCTGAATGTTATGCGGGCTTTCGGTTTTTGTATGATGTGGTCCCCATACTTTGTTAACGTAGGACTGGTTCTCGTATTATTCCAGCTTTCCTGGTTTGATATCGGAGGATATGCTGTCGTTCTTGCTGTTGTGTACCTGATCGTCTCCTGGATTTTTTTCAGGTTCATTTCATTTAAGGACGAAACATTGGTTCAACAGAATGACCGCAACCCTGTAACGTCACAAAACCGCTCGTTAACCCCTTTTTATATATTTTGTGCTGTATTAATCACGCTGTCTTTTTTGCTTGACTACCTTCTTCATGTAAACATGCTCACTGTTGTATCCCTTGTGGCTCTCTTGCTTCCATTTTTATGGGCTGTGATCAACAATCTGGTGAAATCCTACATGCAGGACGTATCCGAGCAGGTGCAGCATACATTTTTGAGGCTGAAAAATGAACTTGCTGTTTTTATCAGCGCCGGTTTTTTCGGTATGGCTCTCTCTCAGACCAGTTTCGGAGGCTACGTTTCTGAAATACTTTTTGATGCTTCTATGGGTTCTGTTTACCTGCTAAGCCTGTTTATTGTGGGGCTTACCATTCTGCTTGCCCAGATTGGCATTCATCCGGTCATTATTATTATAGGTATAGGAAGTTCTCTCACACCTTCCGGATTTGGTGTTTCCCCGGAATTTATGGCGATGCTTTTACTGATTGCATGGACGACCTCAACCCAAATGTCACCCTTTTCCGGGCAGGTCCTGATGGCTTCCAGGTTAATGGATCAGCGTCCGATAACCGTCGTGAGGCAGAATGCGGTGTTTGCTCTAGTACTGGCCTTTTTCCTGACAACCATTTTGTATCTTGCCCTTAAGGCAGGGATTATCTGATAACCATTTACAGTAAAATGAGGGCGGATTAGAAGGTATTATACTTTTTTCCGCCCTTACCAGTTGTTTAATCAAATCAAACGATTAATTCTGAACCGTGATTGTTACTGTTCTGCGTCCAAATTGAATGGCATCTTCCCTGCTTGGCATAAAGATATCAATTTTGTTCCCGCGGATGGCACCGCCTGTATCTCCTGCAATAAACGTTCCATATCCTTCAACATGGACAGTGCTGCCAAGGGGAATGACGGATGGATCAACAGCAATTACCTTTTTATCCGGTTTCGAACGAAGGTCAAGTCCTGTTGCCGTAATACCTGAGCATCCATTACAGTAAGCGGTGTACGCAGTCGCTTCTACCGTCATAGTTTGTCCCTGGCTGGCAGATGTATTGCCTGATCGGTCTGTACCGGAAGAAGATGCATCACTTGTTTCAGCGTTCGCCTGCCCTGATGATTCTGAGCTGCTGCTCTCTGATGAAGAAGATGTGGAGCCTTCTGAATTTGAAGCTGAGCCGCTATTGGCAGAAGAGGATGTGCCAGAGTCTGACGAATTTAATGATGAAGAGGCCTCATTTGAAGATGAGGATGATGAAGGTGAAACAACCGTACCCGGATTGTTTAACGCCTTGTGGAGTTTTCCGTAAGTCTGAGGACCAGCGAGACCATCAACAAGAATTCCGTTTTCCTGTTGAAGAGTTTTAACGGAGCGGTGTGTAACGGGACCAAATTCCCCGTCCAATTTTCCTGTATAAATTCCAAGTGCAGCAAGGTCTTCCTGAAGTGCGAGTACAACCTGTCCCTCATCACCTTGTCTCAGGACCTGAAGTGCGCCTAAAGTCTGAGGGCCTGCCACACCATCGGTTAAGAGGCTGTGCTCTTTTTGAAAAGACATAACAGCGTTACGTGTAGCCTGATCATACGTACCTTCCTGTACCTCACTCTCTATGTATCCTCTTTCACTCAACAACTCCTGAAGCATACTGACCTGTTCATGACTTTTACCTTCGTGCAGAAGCTTATCTCCTAAAAGCGATTCTGCTTGAGTTTCACCGATACTGATTAAGAAAAATGATGCAAATGCCAAAACCATCATTGCAACCCTTTTCCCCGTTAATAAGGTAAATTCCATTACTGTTCGCCCTCCTTCGTAAGTATAAGACCACAATATAACAAAAGTTGGACGAATAGAATCATATTAGAACGAGTTTAATGAAACTGAAATACTCCTGTAACCCTTATGTGACAAGGGTTGTAAGCTTCTACACCACTCGACGGGAAACGCCGGGATACTCCAGTATCCTCCTTTTAATTCAGGTTTTTTACTTTTTAAATATACTTTTATGATGAAACAAGAGGAGGCTTGTTCACTTTAGAACACAGCCTCCTCTTTTCCTTCTTCTTTCGACACGGTTATTCATTTAAGTGAATTTCCTCAATGGCCTGCTTCGTTTCCGGTGTTCCCAGGTCATAAATAGCTTGAAACACCTCGGAAAGTCCTTCCTGATATTCTCTTCTGTCATGGTCAGCAAAATCATCATCAAAGTGGCGAAAAGTGAGCAGATTTCTTTCATCGGAATCATGTGCCTGTGTAACCGTAAGGAGGTCCTGAAGTTCCTCTATTTCCTCCTCTGAAGCCTCTATTTCATACTGATACCCCGATTCGGGTACTTTTATTTCACTGATAAAGTCCATGCTCGCAGGATTTAAGTTAATGTAATACGTTTTTTTCACCTGTTATCCATCCTTTCTTGTTGTCGTTATCATGCCCTGAACATTGGGTTTCTAAGAATATTCTCTGCTTATTTCAGTCATAATACCCGTAGTGTGTGATGAATTTTTGGAGGGGTGGATCTATGGTACAGAAACCGGAGGATCAGAATAATAAAGTCACCGATCTCCCTTCCTTATTATCCGAGCTTGGGGAGTCGGCTGACTTTACCAGTGAAGTCATTCAGATTAATAATTCGAAAGTACACTTGTACTATTTCAAAACCCTGGTAGACCTGTCTCTTATGAAAAAAGACTTTCTGCCGAATTTAAAAAAAGCTGAATCTCCATCCCTGTATGATATCAATCTGTCACTTCCATTTGATCAGATCCAGGCCACTTCTGATCTTGAAATAATTGAGACGAAGCTGCTCACAGGGTTTGTTCTTATTCTTACTCCATCTTCTTTACAGGAGTGTTTACTTGTTCCCCTTGAAAATGGAAATTTAAGAGACATTACTGTTCCCGAAGTGGAATTCAGTGTAATCGGCCCTAAGCAGGCATTCATTGAAGATTTAAAAACGAACATTCAGCTTATTCGAAACCGTCTGCCGATCAGACAGTTCCGCATGATTGAACTGGAAGTCGGAACCCTTACTAAAACTAAAGTTGCTCTTCTGTATCTTGATGGCATTGCAGACGAAGAAAATGTGAACACGATGAGGCAGCGGATTGAGGATGTTGATTTTGATCATATCGATGACAGCTCCTACTTAAACCAGATGATTGAAGACAGCACCCTTTCTCCCTTTCCCCAGCTCATCGATACAGAACGGCCCGACCGGGTGGCTGCTGTATTGTCAGAAGGGAAAGTGGCTGTACTCGTTCATGGATCACCTACTGCTATCACAGGGCCGACAACCTTTATTGAGTTTTTCTCAGCGTTTGATGACTATTTTTCAAGGTGGCACGTGTCATCCATCATCCGGATAATCAGACTTTTTGCTGTGGCGTTTTCTATCTTTGCCACAGCCATATATGTTGCTGTTCTTACCTATCACTCACAGTTAATACCCAGAGATCTGCTGGCGACGTTAATTCAATCAAGAGAAGCGATTCCTTTTCCCCCTATTATAGAAGCTGTTTTTCTGGAGTTGACGATTGAGCTTTTACGCGAGGCCGGTGCAAGGCTCCCTACAAAAGTCGGACAAACCATTGGTATCGTTGGAGGAATTGTCATTGGTACCGCGGCAGTTGAAGCAGGGCTTACGAGTAATATTCTGTTGATCATCGTCGCACTGGCTGCTCTCGCCTCCTTTACAACGCCCATTTACAGGATTGGTAATACCATCCGTCTTCTTCGCTTCCCTTTTCTTTTCCTGGCCCAGCTGTGGGGCCTGATCGGGGTTTTTATCGGCATCGGTTTTTTAATCGTTCACCTTCTTGGCCTTACATCCCTTGGCAGACCTTACTTGGAACCGATTTTTCCGCCGCGGCTTGCAGATTTTAAAGACTCGGTAATCAGGCTCCCTTTCAGTTTACAATCTGAACGTCCTACGCAGATGAGACCGGGAAAAACGAAGCGGTTTAATGAAAAAAATGCGAAAAGAAAACACGACATCGATGAATAAACAGGAAAGGAGAGATCAGTTCACATGCAAACAAAGATTCCCGAACGGAACCTCATCTCTCCTTTTTTAGTTATGTTCCTGATCAATGCCATGCAGGTAGGTGTTGGTGTGCTTGGCTTTCCCCGGTATATAGCAAAAGACATGGAATACGATGGGTGGATTGCTGTCATAATCTCAGGACTGATTACCTCTGCGATGATCTGGGTTATTTATGACATTCTAAAGCGTGGGAACGGGGATGTTGTGTCTATTAATAAACAGGTCTTCGGAAAATGGATCGGTGGCCTGTTCACTTTTTTGCTTCTTACTTATTTGCTCAGTGTTACTCTCGTCGTACTGCGGACGTTTACAGAAGTGATACAGGTGTGGATTTTTCCAAATCTCAGTACTTGGTCTATTACAGCAGTTTACTGCATCCTTGCCTACTACTGCATTGCAAAAGGGTTCAGAGTGGTAACAGGGGTTTGTTTTTTCGGGGTCATCCTGTCACTCATTACTTATTTCAGTCTGATCGGTCCCCTAGAATTTATGGAAATACGTAATCTTCTCCCTCTGTTTGATGCGTCATTAAAAGATTACCTGCCGGGAATCAAGACCATGGTCCTGAGTTATCTGGGAATTAAAATGCTTTTTATTTATTATCCATTTATAAAGAAGCCGGAAACAAGCCTTAAATGGGCTCTCGCCGGTAATTTTTTGACTATTTTCATGTACCTTCTTGTCTCTTTTGCAGCTTTTATCTATTTCAGCCCTAAACAGCTGAGTCTGACAATCTGGCCTCTTCTGACAATGTGGCAGATTATCGAGCTTCCCTTTCTTGAGCGCTTTGAATACCTCGCTATACCTATATGGGGTCTTGTGGTTCTGCCGAATATATGTCTCGGACTGTGGGCTACAAGCCGCGGGTATAAGCTGTTGTTTTCAATTAATCAGCATCAGACACTCATTTTACTTCTCATGATCCTTTTCTGTGCCAGTATTGTATTCGAGACGCGACAGGGAATCGACCAGTTGAATACGGTCGTTTCGGAAATCGGCTTTTACTTCACCTATGTTTACATTCCTTTTTTGTGGGTTGCACAGAAAATCCGGTTGAAAGGGGCTCAACATGACGTTTCAAAAAGTGGGTAGTTTCATTATTTATGCATTGTTACTTTCGGGCTGTGTCCCGACAGAAGTCATTGATGAACTGCAGCTGATTCATACCTCGGGGTTTGATTATATTGATGAAGATGTAACCCAGGTGACAGTGAGTATACCAAAATATATCGGCACAGATCAGGATACATCAACAAACATTCAAGGTGAAACCATCACCGCCACCGGCACCACCGCCAAGGATGTACGGGCCAAAATGGATAGCAAATCGCCTAAAACACTTGAAAATAGTAAATTATCTTCAGTCGTTTACAATAAGGAACTTGCAGAAAAAGGAATCTATGAATTAATTGATACTTACTCAAGAGACCCCTCTGTCGGTCAGAGAATGCTCCTGATGGTTTATGAAGGAAGTACAAAAGCGTTACTTGAGTCCCATCTCTCGATTGAGCCTGAAATTTCACGCTATATTTCAGAACTAATCGAGCAGAATACGCACCATACAGATTTACCGAAAACCAACATTCATGTCTTTCTTTACCGGTATCACCAGGACGGGATGGATGCCTTTCTTCCCTACCTCGGAATGAGTGAGGATAAGCTCCAGGTGAAAGGTCTTGCTATATTTAAAGATGACAAAATGGTAACGACAATATCAATGAGAGAATCTTTTTTATTTAAGGTATTGATCGAATCATTCAACATGGGAACATTTGAGATAAAATTAAAAGAAGAAGAATACGCCACGCTTATGAATCTGAATGCCAAAACGAGGTATAAGCTCGACTATGAGTCAGGAAAGCCGGTTCTGACTGCAAAGGTAACAGCTAATGGGGCTTTAAATGAGTATTCCGGTGAAAGATTGGATGAAAGAAAGATTAATGAATTTGAAGGTGAATTAACAAAGCAGCTAAAAGCGGAGATTGAAGCCTTAATTAAAAAGTTTCAGGATTTAGATGTGGATCCCCTGGGGCTGGGTTTTCAAGTAAAGACGAGAACAAGAGGCTGGGACGCTGAGGAATGGTCAAAAACGTATCCCGACCTTAAAGTGAATGTAGAAGTGAATACAACCATCACACACGGTGGTATCAGTGAATAACCCAGGCACATGATGAGGTCTCAATTAAGCCCCATGATGTGCCTTTTTTCATTTTTTTCATCCTGAATCGTGTATGTTTTTTACAATTTCAAATGAACGTAACCGTTCTTTGTGATCATAAATTTGTGAGTGTATCATCATCTCGTCTGCCTGAGTCTCGTTAAGAAACACCTGCAGCTTTTCCTGGACAGTGTCAGGGCTGCCTGTAATTGAGGATCCGAGTTGTCTTTCAATCGCTTCTCTCTCGTGAGGAAGGCAGAATGCATTAATATCATCTACCGGGGGCTTTAATGGACCTGGTTTTCCTCTTATAAGCTCAAGAAACTGCTGTTGCTGGGAAGTTGCAAGGAACATCGCCTTTTCATCGTTATCCGATGCAATCACATTGACACCTACCATCGCATATGGCTTTTCAAGAACGTCAGAAGGCTGAAATGTATCTCGGTATAATTCAAGTGCCGGCAGCGTATTGTCCGGGGCGAAATGACTTGCAAAGGCAAAGGGGAGTCCAAGCTCACCTGCCAGGCGGGCACTGAAACCACTTGATCCCAGAAGCCACACCGGAATGTTTGTTCCTTCACCCGGAATAGCACGTACACCTTCCCTTTGCCCCGGCTTCAGGTAATACATCAGCTCCTCCAGCATTTGAGGAAATTCCATTCCCCCTTTTTGATCCCTTTGAAGAGCTCGGCTTGTCTGAAAGTCAGTACCCGGTGCGCGCCCCAGTCCAAGATCAATCCGTCCCGGATAAAGGTGCTCAAGCGTTCCAAACTGCTCTGCAATGACAAGTGGGGCATGGTTTGGAAGCATGATTCCTCCTGAGCCGACTCTGATTGAGGTTGTTTTTTCTGCTACATGCCCAATAAGAACCGATGTTGCGGAGCTGGCAATTCCCGGCATATTGTGATGTTCTGCAAGCCAGTATCTGTGATAACCGAGAGCCTCGGAGTGCCGGGCAAGGTCAATAGTATTTTCAAATGTGTTACTGACAGTACCATTTTCAAGTATCGGTGCTAAATCAAGTACTGAAAAACGGATATCTTTAAGCTGTTTCCTTTCCATCCCCTGACCCTCCTCAGTTGATTGAATGTACATCAGATTATATGCTCCTGTATCACCTTAGTCAAAACGAATGCTCAAATCCAATGATATGCATTACAAAGTACCCTGGCCATCTGTCTGGGAAATGTGAAAACAATCAAGAATTAACAGGGGCTGCCCCGCTCATTCCTGATGGTTAATATTCTGCAGTTCAGTTTACTTATTCAGTTCCTGAGCCCATAACGGGGACTGTTCCAATGCTCCCGCAAGTCTGAGTAATTTATCCTCCCGCCCTTTCATAGCCATTGCTTGTACGCCAACAGGCATGCCCAGGATGGTTTTATGAACAGGAATGCTGATTGCCGGCTGTCCTGTGAGGTTAGCCAGCTGAGTAAAAGGAGTGTACGTTAAACTGGGAAGGAACATCTCATAAATCAGTTCCTGCTGTCCTTTATAATCCAGTGATTGAACGTTTTCAATGAGGCTTCCACAGCTTTCTGCAGAATGTGTCAGCTCTCCTATCTCCGGTGCTGAAAAAGCGGTAGCAGGTGTGATGTAATAATCAAATTTATTGTGATATTCTACCGTTTTCAGGGCTGCCGTATCCCACGCGGCCAGACTTTTTGTAAAGTCTGCAGCGGAAACTTTTTTCCCTGCTTCTCCTAAAATCCATGACTCTATTTCCATATCTTCTGCAGCCAGTTTCCGGTTGAGAGATTGTTCAAAGGTTTGAATCAGTCCGGCCATTTCACCTGCATTCATTATATAATACTGCTCCATCAGGGCAGTTCCGTCGATATCCGGGGCATGTTCTTCAACAGCAACACCCTGCTCTTCAAGCCATCTGATTGTTTTTAACACCGCTTCCTTCGCATCTTCTGAAACTGGCGTACCTACTGGTGAACATAAGGAAAACCCGACTCTCCAATTCTTGTCGATCCCCTTATTCAACTCTGTAATATAACTGCCTTGAAACAAAGGTGTCTGAAAAGCTGCTTCAGGCTGAACAACCTGGAGAAGATCGAGCATCCCTGCACTGTCCCTTACTGAACGGCTGAGCACAAAATCAATGGCCGCCCCCTGCCACTGCCTTCCTGCGCCAGGTCCTACAGGCGTTCTTCCTCTTGTAGGTTTCAATCCCACCAGGCCGGTAAAAGAAGCAGGAATGCGGATGGAGCCTCCCCCGTCACTTGCACCGGCTACGGGAACGATACCACCGGCCACAGCTGCCGCAGATCCGCCACTTGAGCCGCCTGCAGAGTAACGGTGATCAGCAGGATTTCTCGTAGGGCCATACATGACCGGTTCACTGATATTTTTCAATCCGAATTCCGGAGTATTTGTTGATCCTAAAAAGACAGATCCTCCATTTCTGAGTTTTGCTACGAGGTTTGAATCCGACTTCGCAATTGTTGACTGGAGGAGACGGGAACTCCCGGTGAGAGGTTCACCTTTTATGGCTTGCGAGAGATTTTTCACCAATAAAGGAACGCCTGAAAATGGTCCCTGATCCGGGTTTACTTTTTTGGCATCTTCCAACGCTTTTTCGTATCTTGTGTGCACAACAGCATTCAAGATATTATTAACTTCAAGAAGGCGGTCATAAGAAGCTTTGACCAGCTCAACAGCACTCACTTCTTTTTTTTGTACAAGTTCTGCAAGATCAGTAGCATCGAGCTTTCTGTAGATTTTACTATTCAACACATTCACCCCGTATTGGTATCGGCTTACCGGTACGTCTTATAAAGCTGATTTCGTATAGACACTCCTTTTAAAACCATTAGTGTTATATTGTTGAGTCTATTTCCAATGTGATTTTTCCGTAGTGCTTACCTGATTCCATGTACAATTGTGCTTCTGCGGCCGCTTCCAGAGGAAATGACCGGTCAAGAACCGGACGGATTTTGTGATTTGAAAAGAATGCCAGCATCTCTTCAAAATCCTGAGGGCTTCCCATTGTTGTTCCCTTCAAATCGAGGTGCTTAAAGAACAATTTAGGAAGAAGAAAACTTGGAACAGGTCCTGTAGTCGCTCCAAAATTTACAATTCTTCCTCCGGGCCTGGCAAGGGAAATTAAATCCATGAATGATTCTCCCCCTACGCCGTCAATGGATAAATCCGCCGAGCCCATCATTTCTCTCAGCGATTTTACATAGCCATCTTTTTTGTAATTGACACCATCTTCAGCTCCAAGGTCTTTTGCTTTTTCAATTTTTTCATCGCTGCCGGAGGTGATAAACACTCTCGCTCCTTTCGCTTTAGCAATCTGCAGGGCAAACAAGGCAACGCCGCTGCCGATACCTGGAATTAGCACTGTTTCCCCCTCTTGCACGTTTCCTCTTGTCACAACAGCACGATAGGCCGTAACTGCGGCAAGAGGCAATGCAGCTGCCTCCTGAAACGTAAGATATTCCGGTTTTTTGTATATGTTTTCAACGGGAACTTTAACGAATTCTGCATAGGTACCATTAGAAGGCATCCCTAAAATGTTGAATTGCGGACTGTTTACGTGAGGGTTATCTCCCCAGTTGAGTCCCGGGTTAATGAGAACCTCGTCACCTTTCTTCACTCCACCTGCACGATCCCCTGTTTCTGCTACAACCCCGGAACCGTCTGCTCCAAGTACAGATGGAAGTTTTATACCGGGATACAGACCGTGAGTGATAAAAACATCTCTTCGGTTCAGTGACGCATGCTTAAGCCGGATCAGCACTTCACCCTCTGCGGGCTTTGGCTTTTCAACTTCCTGATACGCAAGCTGATTCGGATCTCCCGTTTCATTTAATACAATTGCTTTCATCGTTAGCCTCCTCACCGTTTTACCTGATTAACCCCCGGCTTTTACCGTAGTTTAAAAGCTCGGTATAAGGGTCTTTTTTACTTAATCCCAACACCTTGCAGAAGGCAGCCTCTGTCCTCAGACCGTTGGCTTTAAGCTTTCTGATTTCGTTTTTCATATCCGGATTTTCATTTAATAGTGCCTGTTCGACCAGCATGTGAAGATATGCGTTTTGCCTGGTTACAGGAACATCCTGACCAAAAAGTTCAAATTCAAATCCTGAATAAAAAAAATTAGCTTTACTAAAGGGAGTATCTCGGTTCGATGAATGTTTAATTCGGAAACCTGCCAAATGACCAAAGGTGTCTTTCACCTGATTTTCCCATTGAGCAAAATCTGAAACTTCCATAATAATATCAAGGTCCGAGTTTTCAATCTGAATTCAATTGGAATGGTACTGCAGAAAAGTGGATTAAAAGAACTGAAATCCTCCATAATCTTAAGCTGCATGATCGCTTCACAGGCCTTCTCCTGCAATGGAGTGCCTGTTTTAAGGTGATCGAGCGTCCTTAACATTGTATGATCCCCCTCTTCAACTTTTTTGCAAGAAGACCGTAAAGAGCTGTAAACAAAACTGTTCGTGTTGCTTTGCCTTAGGCTTAAGTGAAGCAGGTACACAGAAGCCTGGACAGTGTACCGTTATGGAAAAGGAGGCGAGAATCCGGTGGATCCCCGCCTCCTTTTTTATAGAATACCTTTATCGGACCATTAAATCGTCCTTAAAATAAACCGGCCGAGACCGTCGTTTCCAGTCTTGTCATCTGATACTGCTGATCAGAGTCTGCTTCTTTCATCAGGGATTCAAGCCGTGAGTGGTGCGTAAAAAAGATAACCTGCGTCAAACGGGATAATTCCAGTAAGATACGAAGGGTTTCTCTCGCCCGGTCATCATCAAAATGGACCAGAATATCATCCAATACAAAAGGAACCGGTTCATTTTCAGCTGCGAATCTCTCAATACTTGCAATACGCAAAGCCAGATAAAGCTGATCCGTGGTACCGTCACTCATTCCTGAAACAGGAACAGTATCAGTCTGGCGAAGTCCCATAAGAACAGGCTGATCTTTTTCATCAAATTCTACGACTATACCGTCGAAATGATCAAGAGTGAGCCTTTTAAAGATTTCGCTTGCTCTTTTTACGATCGGGCTTTGGTTTTGTTCTCTGTAATAGTCAATTCCTTTTCTGAGAAGAACAGAAGCAAGCTTTTGGTTAATATAATCGTCGGTATCTCTCGCAATTTTTGAGAGAATACTCTGTTTCTCACTTTCTGCTTTAACAGATCGGTCATTGGTGCCTTGAATTTTTTCCTGGTACTCCTTCTTATTAACTCCATGTATCTGGAGGACTTCTGATTTTTGATCTTCAAGTTCTTTTACCTGTTTTTCAAGGTTACTCTTTTCGAGTGCAAGGGAATCAGCATCCGTCTCCGCCGCTTCAGCCAGTAATTCTTCAAGAGTCTGGCCTGCACCGATGGCAAGGAGCTGCTCTTCGGCAGAGGTGATTTTCTGAAACAATTCCTGCGCCTCCTTAAACTTCGATTCAGCTTCCACCAGTTCACTTAACGTTTCACAGCCGGCTTTAATCATCAGCTCGTTTAACACGTGTTCTGCCTCTTTTTCTGCACGAACGGCAGCCTCTTTCTCTGTACCGGCCTCCTGGATCTTCTTTTTAAGTTCCAAAACCGTTCTGCGGTCTTCTTTCGTTTTTTGGAGCAGTTCATACAAAGAAGTTACAGCCGTGTCCATAGCACGGGGTTTAAGAGTTGAAACCACTTCCTGATCAATGCGTCTGACATCTTCTTCAAAACCGCTGACTCTCGTTTCCATTGCGTCTTTGCTGCGCTTTATCTTTAAGTACTCGTCATAGCTTGTGACACAGCTATCATAATTTTCCAGTAAATCTTTCACAACAGAAGCTGGAGTTGCTGAAGTTACAGGGAGACCTTCTATCGCGCTCTGCCATTCTTCTCCCCACTCCTTAACATCATCCTCTGTTCTTCTTTTTTTCTTAAGGACAGCCTCATACTGCTCCTGTTTCTGTTTATATTTATCTCTTAGTACATCTTTTCTTGTACGCTGCTCTGAGAAACATTTTTTTACTCTCAGTGCCTGGTTGACCAATTCGCCGAGGGAACGTTGTGTATCTGTGTTCTCCAACTCAGAAAGTGTTTTAATAAGCGACTCCTTCAGCGTTTGATAGGTGTGTTCCAAATCAGTGTAATGAGCATTCGCTGTTTCAAGCTGTTCATGATGAGCCATGACCTGTTCATAACGGTTAAGCCACTCGAGCATTTCTTCCGGTGTACCCGGGTTGACAGAGGTAGTCAGCCAGTAATCATTCCAGTCTTCCTTCCAGGTTGTTAAATCCGTATTCAGATTTTCCAATTCTGATGTCAGTGACTCCAGTTTCTCAATGCTGGACTGCTTATCTGCAAGCAGTTTGTTTTTCTCTCCTACTTTTTCAGCTTCCCGCCTCATCACATCTGTAAGTTCATCGGCTTTTTTCATACTGTTCTCAAAGGCAAGTTCGAGAGGGAGTCCCTTTGAAAACGCTTCGATCTCATTTATTTCATTCCGGCGCTCATTGAGCTGGTTGCGGATCAGCATCCATCCGGTATTACGAAACATCCTTTCCTTTTGAAGCTCCGATTCTGTAGGAACATCCGCCAAGGCATCAAGTGACCTCAGACTCGCTTCAAGGTCCGCTATGGCTGCTTTTTCCTCTTCCTGTTTTTCAAAAGTTTTTTCCTGTATTGATTTAAGGTCTCTTCTTACTTTCTCGAACTGCTTAATCGTTTCTCTCATTGCTGGAATTGGCTGCCCAATAAGGTCTTCATATGAACCTTCCCAGAACGAAAGAGAGCGGAAAGTGTGGGCACATTTGATTTTCAAGCTTTCAATTTCGAGTTTTTTCTGTTTCAATCGTTCATCAACATCTCCGTGCTTCTGGACAGATTCGAGAACATATTCCAGTTCTTCACTCTCCGGAATGTCATCGAACGCTCTAAGTTCAGACTTAAGTTCATTAACTTCTCTGTCCAGCGATTCAGCATCAGAGGACGTGCTTCTTAGGTTCTGGTCAAGCAACGGTTTTTCGTCTGCCAGTGATAACAGCCTCTTCCTCTTCTCCGCACTCAGCCTCAGGGACTCTGCATCAGTTAAAGAAGTGTAGTTGCGGTCAATAGTTTTAAGGGCTGCATATACGGAGTTTTGAAGGCTTTCCATTTCGCCTTCAAGGCGGGGAAGCTCGTTTACATCCTGAATATAACCATTGACGCCCCTGTAAAGGGACGTAATTTCAGCTTCCTGTTCGAGAATATGTTCCGGTATATGGAGGCTGTCGAGCCGGTCTTTGTACCTTTTTAACAATTGATCGGTTACTTTTAATCTTTCAGAAGAAGACTCTGCTAGTTTCTCGTTTTCCTTGCGCAGTTCACGGCCTTCTTCCGGCAGATTAGGCAGTTTTCCCAGTCGCTCTCTCTTTTTTTCAAGTTCATTTCTAAGTGCAATTTTAGGTAAGGTTTTTTCGATTCTCTCAATCTTTTGCAACTCACGGCCGAGGATGTTTATTTCTTCAGTAAGACGGTCGATTTCTCTTTTCCCGTCTTCATACTTGCGCTCAAGGTCTTTCCAGTCCTGCAGTTTAAGCTGGTTTTCTGCGATTTCCTTTGAGATTTCCTTTTCTTTTCGGAGACTCTGGTTAATTTCTCTCGTGGATCCGCCCTTCACATACAATTTCCCCGCATGGTCTTCAATATCTTTAAGAACATCCCGAAGCATACTGATACCTGAAGCTGCTGAAAAGATACTTTCTCCCGCGTTTCCATCACTTTGAAGCAGACTCTCTCCGCCTTCCCGGAGACGTACGTGATCCAAAGCAAAGATATTAAGGAAATGATCCTGGGTTAACCCATCATAAAATCGGCTCACAAATTTTTCATCAATAGGATTCTGATTCAGATCCAGAACCGTGTTCTTACGTCCTTTCCGACGCATAAACCTCAGCGTTTCACCGTCTTTTCTGGAAAGCTGCCCTTCAATGAGAAGCTTTTTATTATCATGTAAAAACGAATCTGCCGTCTGTTGCGGAAAGCCGTAAAGGAAATTGGCAACAGACCGGAGAATGGTACTTTTCCCCGCTTCATTAGGTCCATAAATAAAATGAAAGTTTTTATCCTTTTCGAATGGAAGGTCAAAGTCAGTAAAGTGTCCGAACGCTTTTAATGTGAGATAATCAAACCTCATGAGGACTGCACCTCCGCTCTTTTAGTCAGGTGGTGAAGAATCAGATCTTCAATATCATCAAGCCTGTCAGTTATCAGTTCAGTAGTGGCAAAATCCAGTCCGTCTTTTCCTGTTTTCAGTTCCTGCGGGAGTACTTTTTGAATATCGTTTAATTCATTCAGCAGTTCCTTCAACGCTTCTTGATCTTCGGCGATATGATCAAGATAGCCGAGGATACTGCTGATTGGTGAATGCTGTTGTTTTAATTCTTCTATATCAACAATTCTTTTTGTATCAATTTTCACCTTTTCAACCCATACGTCACCAAAACCTGTATCAAGTGCAACTGAACGTATATTGTTCATAACGTGCTCTCTATTTACAATCATTTCCTGATGAACATTGGTTGTCCCTGTGAGAACCACCCTGACTGCGAGGAATCTTCCATTATGCTCGTCCTGGATTTCCTGAAGATTGGTACGTACAATTTCAATAACATCATCAAACGATTCCGTTCCGCTCACATCCGCAGAGCACAGGCACCACCTTACTACATCGAGCGAGCGGTGCTCCATTTCCTGTACCTGATTATTTTTAACATGCACCAGGGTACAGCCTTTATCACCGGTTTCTCTTATGTGACGCCCCTGAATGTTTCCGGGAAAAAGCACCACAGGTTCCTGTGCATGCAAAAGCTCCCTTTGATGAATATGCCCGAGGGCCCAGTAATCATATTGTTTTTTCAAAAGATCATCCAGCTGGCACGGCGCATAATTTTCATGTCCTTCCCGCCCCGTTGCACTTGTATGTAACAAGCCGATATTAAAATAACCGTCTTTACTTTCAGGGTAAGAAGCAGCCAGATTGTCAGTGACGGCTCTTGTTGAAAATCCTCGGCCGTGAATGGCTGTGTTTAAGTGCTCGATGGTTACTGTGGAGGGTTTATCTACTGGAAATTCTACTACATTTTCAGGCAGGGCAAGCTCTTTGGTAATGAGGCTCTGGGCATCGTGGTTTCCCCTTATCACATACACTGGAATGTTTTCTTTTTGAAGACGGCTCATTTGGCTTGCAAAAAACAATCCGGTGTTATAATCCTTCCAGTCTCCGTCGTACAGATCACCCGAAATCACAATAAAAGACACCTTTTCTTTTATTGAAAGATCAACAAGGTTCTTTAAAGCTTCCCTTGTTGCGTTCCGGATTCGATCAACAGGGGCACCATCGTACTTTTCCAATCCCCTCAGCGGACTGTCCAAATGAATATCAGCAGCATGGATAAAGCTGTAATCCATGACTATCCCTCCTTTTAAAAGTTTTCTTAAATTCTATTATCCTTTTAATTACCAGATTGTTCAACAAAAACAAAGACATGATTACAGACAACTAACTGCACTTTATAGGAAGTTGCATTAAAATTTTCGATGTTCTAAGCTTCGTTGAACGGAATACGCTCCCTTTCCAAGGCCTCGCGCCTAGCTACTTAGATTAAATAGACTCAGAAAAACCAGGTGTTGATTTGTGCTCATTGCACTTTCCACGGGCGGTTCGGACTCCTCGGTATACTGCTTCTTCCTCTGCCAGCTATGCTCTGAAGTGGTCTGCGTGCAACTCGCAGTTTATTCATGAAGCAGAGCTCGTGCCTGCGGGTCTCCCCAGAATTCGCTTTACCCGCAGGAGTGTCGCGCATTCGCTCCAAAGAATACGTGATTTACGGAAGAGAAATGAAAAGCCACAATCCGGCTATGGATCGTGGCTTTTGTTCTTTTATAAGAAATCTGTTCTTATGCTTTGGCGGCACGGGAAGCTTCAATGCGTTCCTCACGGCGTGCTACTTCTTCTTCACTCAGGCCGTGCTCTTTAATATAACGATTACGCGGGTGTGTACGGCACTCATCACAGCAGCCGCGCATGTAAAAGTGCTCATTTTCTTCGGAGCAGAGAATTTGTTTGTTACATTCCGGGTTTGCACAATTAACATAACGCTCACAAGGTTCACCGTCAAAATGGTCGCGACCCACTACCACGTGTTCAACCTGGTTGATCGGAACACTGATTCTTTCGTCAAATACATAACACTGACCGTTCCATTTCTGTCCTTTAACCTTAGGGTCTTTTCCGTAAGTGATGATTCCTCCGTGGAGCTGGGATACATCCTCAAATCCTTCTTCTTTCAGCCAGCCGGAGAATTTCTCACAACGTACTCCACCTGTACAATAGGTGAGAATTTTTTTATCTTCCATGATCTCACGGTTCTGTTTAATCCAGTCGGGAAGTTCCTTGAAGGAGCGTATATCAGGCTTGATGGCTCCTTCGAAATGTCCCAAGTCATATTCATAATCATTTCTGGCATCGATAATGAGTGTATCCTCTGACTGCATCTTCTCGTAGAACTCTTCCGGGCTGAGGTAATTACCGGTCTGCTCACGGGGATCAATGTCGTCTTCCAGTCTGAGAGTTACAAGCTCCGGTCTGTAGCGCACGTGCATTTTCTTAAATGCATGTCCGTCAGCCTCATCTATTTTATACACCATATCTGAAAAACGAGGATCCGCCTTCATCATTTCCATATACTTATCCGTTTGCTCAACAGTGCCGGAACACGTTCCGTTAATTCCTTCAGCAGCAATAAGGATGCGCCCTTTAAGTCCCAGACCCTTACAAAATGCCAGATGTTCCTGAGCAAACTCTTCAGCATTATTAATATCAACATATTTATAATAAAGTAATACTCTGTAGTTGTTCATGTTCAATCCCGCCTTTTTCTGTAAAACTCAGCTATTTAAATGATTGATTTGTTTTTAACCTTGAACATTATACCAAAAAAGGCTCCATGAAGCAAAAAGAAGCTGCTCCACTAAGTTTGCAGTGTGGAGCAGCTTCTTCATCTACCTTATATATTTCGGGAGTGACTGAAACGCACATTTCAGATCATCGATCAGGTCGTCAATATCTTCTATACCGGCTGAATACCTTACAAGCCCTTCAGGTATACCCATTGCTGCCCGTTCTTCAGGCGTGCATTCCACATGACTTGTTGTACGTGTCGGACCAACAACCGTTTCAACAGAGCCCAGATTCGCTGCCCGGTTTGCATAAGCCAGCTTAGGCAGAAGGTGCCGGACAGTGTCTATCCCGCCTTTTACAGAAAAACTCAGCATACCTCCAAAGCCGCTCATCTGGTTCCTGGCGATTTCATGCCCTTTCTGGGAAGAGAGTCCCGGATAGAATACATCTTCAACCATATCCTCTGTTATTAAATATTTTGCAACAGCCATGGCATTTTCGTTCTGTCTGTCGATTCTGAGCTTTAACGTTTTCATTCCCCTTAAAAGCAGGTAGGCTGCCATCGGATCGAGTGTTGCACCATTTATTTCACGGTAGTGATAGATGTCATCCACCAAATGTTTCACACCGCAGACAGCACCTCCCAGCGCATCTGCGTGTCCCCCGAGAAATTTCGTAGCGCTGTGGATGACGAGGTCAGCCCCCAGGCTTAAAGGCTGTTGATTTACCGGGGTTGCAAACGTATTGTCTACAACAGTTACAGCTCCAGCCCGTTTGGCGGCTCTTGCCATTCTTTTTATATCTGTAATTTTGACAGTAGGATTTGTTGGTGTTTCAAGATAAACGACACTGCACCCTTTTTCAATTTCTTTCTCCATTTCTTCATGGTTGCCTGTGTCACACAATGTGACATCAATATGCTGTTTCGGTAAAAATTCCGTGAATATTTTATTTGTCCCCCCGTACGTGTCCTTAATGGAAACGACACGCTCTCCTGGCTGCAAAAGGGTTCCGAGAGTGTTGCTGATGGCAGCCATGCCTGTTGAAAAGCTCGTGGAAGCTTCTGCATTTTCAAGAATCCTGATCTTCTCCTCAAAGGCGCGGACAGTAGGATTTGTGTTTCTTCCGTAAATATGACCCTCTTTTTTTCCGACAGCCACCTGATACCAGTCATCCATATCATCATATCCAAAAGAAACACTGTGGACGACCGGCACCTGGGTTGCACCAAATGCCAGATATTCACGCTCCCCTGCCCAAAGTGCCCGTGTGCTCATTCCAGTATCCTTCATACTCAACGCCCCCTGGTGAAAGAATTATCTTTAACTGATTTCTCCATGCTCTTCTATCACATACGGAGAATTAATGATCAATTCCCTTGAGTAGTTTGCAAGCGTTTCACACCCTGTTTCCGTTACACGGATTGTTTCACTGATTTCAACACCGGACCGCTCAAACCATAATCCCGGGATAATATGAAAAGTCATGTTCGGCTGAAGTACCGTCTGATCCCCTTTTCTGATACTTGCTGTATGCTCTCCCCAGTCGGGAGGGTAATTTAAGCCTACGGAATAACCGAGCCTGGATTCTTTTGCAATGCCATGTTTCTGAAGGCTCATCCGCCATACAGCCTCGACATCACCGCATGTCATTCCTGGTTTGATTTCATCAAGTACACGGTTAATCCCTTCTGTCGCAATGGATGAAATCCTCAGGAGATCCTGAGAAGGAGGTCCGATGGCAATGGTTCTTGCCAATGGTACGTGATACCGCTTGCAGCAGCCTGCGAGTTCCACAATAACAGCTTCTCCTTCCTGAAACTTCCGGTCTGTCCAGGTAAGGTGGGGAATGGATGTGTTTTCTCCTGTAGGAAGAAGTGGGACGATGGCAGGGTAGTCACCGCCCCATTCTTTCGTTCCTGCGATCATATGATAATAAATCATCGCAGCCGCATCACATTCGCGGTTTCCTGTACGTATGGTCTGAACACCGTTAAACATCGCAAGTTCAGCGAGTTTCCCCGCCTTTTTCATGTATTCAAGTTCCTGATCTGACTTTACCATCCGCACACGGTTTACTAAGAGATCGGCACTTTGAAAGCGGGCATCCGGAAGTGCTTTTTTCAGTTCTTCGAATGCTTTGGCCGAAAAATAATAATGATCCATTTCAACGCCGATCCGGCTTGCCTGATTTCCTCTTTTCCGAAGGACTTCTGCTATAAATGCCATTGGGTGCAGTAAATCTGAGTGGACATAAATATCGGGGTAACCGATTATATTCGCTTCATGCATCCACGTGGTTACTTTGGCAGCAGGTGCATCCATAAACCGTCCTACCCATACAGGCTGAGAATCATGGATATCGATAATGAGCATCTGATGAACATAGAATGACCACGCATCATATCCGCTAAGATAGTTCATGTTGGCCGGATCCGTAATGAGCAGTAAATCAATTCCCTCTTTTTCCATTAAAGTTCTCGTCTGTTTAATCCGGCCCTGGTACTCGCTTACATCAAAAGGAAGCATAAACCTCCCCCTTCCCACCTGCAAAAATTCGTTTTCTAATTATATTTGGCTGGTCATATCCCGAGAACGTCGAATATTGAAAACAAAACACTCCGATTTGAGACTATTGAAAAATGAAATGATTTACAGTGATTTTCTCACGTGGACAAGCGCGCATCAATGACTAGTTTTGCCGAATAATAACGATCTGGCACTAACTACCTGTATTACACATTGAGAGGGTGGAATCTTAAGACTGTATCACATTGGAGGAGGAGTAACGATGACTGACACGCACGAATTTGTAGAGGAATTCAACCAGCGCAAGGAAAAAACGGAGCGAAATAATAAACGGCAGGGAAAAAGGGATCACAGTCACAGCCTGCCAAGCAAAAAAAATACAACAATTAAAAACACAGATTAACGGAGGTAATGTACATGGGAAGAGCCAGAAAACAAAAAGCAAGGGACAAAAACAAACAGACACTTCCACAGACACCTAAAAAAGACATTAAACAGCCCGAGAGCGATCAGCAGTAAACAGTAAGAGGTTGACCCCGAATACCTTTTGGGTCAACCTCTATCAATATCGAATTATGCTTTTGATTTCTCTTTATCCTTTTTAATCTGCTTACTTCTCAGCTGACCGCAGGCAGCATCGATATCGGATCCTTGTTCATGACGGATACCGCACTGAATACCGTTCTTTTTCAGCGTGTCATAAAAACGCAGTATAGCTTCTTTTTCACTTTGTTCATATTGAATATGCTCATCAACCGGATTGTATGGAATCAGGTTTACATACGACAGCCTCTTCTTATCCTTTATAAGATCTGCAAGCTGCTGGGCAACCTCTGGAGTATCATTTACCCCTTTTAAAAGAATATACTCGAACGTAATCCGCCGGTTGGTTGTCTCAAGGTAATAATCAACAGCTTCCATTAACGGCTTGATCGGCTGTCCTTTATTGATTTTCATAATCCTTGTTCTAAGCTCATCATTTGGTGCATGAAGAGAAAGGGCAAGATTGACCTGGAGCTTCTGATCGGCAAATTCATAAATCTTTTGAATAATTCCGCTCGTAGAAACAGTGATATGACGGGCACCAATTGCAAGTCCTTTATCATCGTTAACAACGTGAAGGAAGTCCATTAGGTTATCAAAGTTATCAAATGGCTCTCCGATTCCCATTACAACGATATGACTTACCCGCTCTTCATTTTCACGAGCATCCAGTGCGTGCTGAACATTCATGATCTGTTCAACGATTTCCCCACTCGTGAGGTCTCTGCTTTTTGAAAGCAGGCCGCTGGCACAGAAACTGCACCCGATGTTACAGCCAACCTGAGTGGTTACACATACAGACAGTCCATAACTGAACTTCATAAGAACCGTTTCAATCAGGTTCCCATCCTGAAGCTTAAACAGAAACTTCATTGTTCCGTCACGGGATTCCTGCTTTGAATGAACCTCGAGTGTCTGAATCGCAAAGTGTTCCTCTAAAAGAGCACGGCACTCTTTATTTACATTTTTCATTTCAGAAAAATCTTTCACGCGTTTTTTATAAAGCCAGTCCCAAACCTGCTGTGCACGAAACTTTTTGTGCCCCTTATCTACAAGCCAGTCTGTCAGCTGCTCAAATGTTAATCCATAAATGGATGGTTTTGTCATAGGAAACCCTCATTTCAAACAAAATATATCTATATTTATCCATTATCACTACATACGCCTACAAATATTCAATTATAAGTATCAGAGTCCGAGTTGTCAATATCAGCAGGCTCGATGATTAACGTCTTCCGGCAAAGGGGATATAATCAGGGAACATACAAATTTCTGAGTGGAGGCCCCTATGAAACAGACAATTTCCTTTTTTAAAGAACTTATTAACGAATTTCAAAAAGACGATGTCCCTCTGCTCGCTGCAGCACAAGCCTATTATTACCTATTATCTGCTGTTCCCCTGATGGTGTTACTATTATCGATCATTCCCTATTTAAATATCCAGCCGGAAACAGCAATCAGTGTTTTACAGAGTGTAATGCCGGACGAAACAGCAACGGTTTTTGAGGAGACGGTCATAGACGTGGTCTCAACGGAAAGGGGCGGCTTACTGACTATCGGAATTATCGGAACTATTTGGACGGCATCTCTGGCTGTCAATGCGTTTATCCAAGCCCAGAACAACGCCTATAATGTTAAAGAAACAAGATCATTCTTAAAGGCGCGTTTCCTTTCAATTGTTCTTACAATCTGTATTGTTTTCGCACTCGTTCTTGCTCTGGCTCTTCCCATATTCGGGGACGTCATTATCACATTTGTGAGCTCCTACATTACCCTTCCCCCTGAAACGGAACAATTAATCCGAATACTAAGGTGGGTAGTGAGTATTATCGTGATAGCGGTGATTCTCACAGCACTATATCACTACGCTCCAAACAAATATAAGCCCTTCAGGCACGCAATACCGGGGGCTGTATTTGCCACAATCAGCTGGCAGCTTGTTTCTTTTGGATTTTCTTTTTATGTAAGTAATTTTGGCAACTATACTGCCACCTACGGAAGTCTTGGCGGTGTAGTCATCCTGATGCTCTGGTTTTTCATTACCGGTATTATCCTTGTAGTTGGCGGAGAAATTAACGCCATCCTTCACAGAAGAAAAGCGGCAGGTCATTCTCTGCAGGAAGAAAAGAAAATGAACCTATTCAGATAAACGAAGAGGTTGACCCAAAAGGTCGTTTTTTACCTTTTGGGTCAACCTCGAAGCAATGAGCGGAACCGCTGCCCTCTTTTGAAAGCCCTTCTCGTGTTGGACGAGCAGCGGTGCCGTGCCATTGCCAATCTACTTTTGGACATTTAAGAGCCTCTTCATTCTTTTAATCAATTTCATCAAGAAAAAGTTCTGAAGGTACGATTAACCCAACTCTCCTGGTTTCTCCATCATGTTCAGTCCTGGTGGTGGCATAAACAACCCCGGTGACATCCCCATCTTGATTAATGACCGGACTGCCGCTGTTACCACGGTAAACCGGCGCATCGAGCATGAGGATACCGTCACTTCTCGCACCAATCAGCTGTCCTTCGTTGGCTATAAAGTTAAAGAACAACGGGTTTCCAATCACGTATACGTCTTCCCCTTCTACCCAGCTGTCTGAAAACGTAAAATAAGAACGGTCAGACACTTCAAGGTCAATATTCAGTACGGCTATATCCAGCTCTTCGTTGCGGTGGATAACTTCCGCCTGATACCTGCTGCCATCTTCAAAAGAGACAGACACCACACGTTGATTGGCCACCACATGGTCATTGGTCATGATATAACCATCTTCAGAGAATAAAAAGCCAGTGCCTTTACTGTCTCCCCCTCTCACAACGACAACAGATTCTTTGTAAAGCTGAACCTGATCGTTTTGAGACAATTCCCTTGAAGTCTGTAAAAATTCCATTGCCGGAATATTAATTAATCTTGGAAGGAATGCAAAAACATTGCCTATGAGCACCATGACAAGGAGGACTGCGATTAAAGTCCTGAATCCTTTTCCCCTCCCCCTCCTATCTTCCGGCTCCTCATCCTCGTCTTCAGGGTTAAAAAATTCCTCTTTGGTATAGTACCGTTCGCCATCAAAAAACGGTCGCTCTTCTTCTTCATGATGATTAGTATCTTTGTCTTCACGATATGTAATAGGAAATCCCCCTCCCACTCTGTTTTTTTATCATAGCATTCAAATTGAGGAGTTAAAAGCTTGCTGGTCCTTCCATACAAAGTTGAATGAGCAGGCATTTTCGGCCATAATCATCACAGGAATATCACCCTTTTATATGAAAAGTACGTTGAAAGAGAGGTACCTGACGTGAAACTGACATTTTTAGGTACAGGGGCGGGCGTCCCGTCAAAAGAACGAAATGTGACTTCAATTGTTCTGCATCTAATGAATAAAGAAAACAACATGTGGCTTTTTGACTGCGGGGAAGCAACCCAGCATCAGATCCTTCACTCGTCAGTTAAAATTACGAAGATAAATAAAATCTTCATTACTCATACCCATGGGGATCATCTATACGGCCTGCCTGGTCTTTTATCAAGCAGGTCATTCCAGGGTGCAACGACACCTTTAACCATATATGCCCCAAAAGGGGTGAGTGCTTTTATCGAATCTGCTTTATCAGTCAGCCAAACTTTTCTTACCTACTCTTTGGAAGTTCTAGAGGTTAATGAAACAGGAGTCCTGTTTAATGGGGAAGATGCAAAGGTAACAGTCGGTACCCTCGACCATGGTGTTTTGTCTTTAGGCTTTCGTGTGGAACAACGGGACACGCCCGGTTCTTTATTGATGGATAAAGTAACAAAAGCTGGAATACCTTCCGGCCCCCATTTAAAAGAACTGAAGAGCGCCCGGGAAGTTACACTGCCTGATGGACGTACGGTAAATGGCAAGGAGTTTATCGGTCCTCCCCAAAAAGGGAAATCTGTTACGATTTTAGGAGACACCCGGCATACAAAAAATCTATTTCCTCTTGCAAGCGACGTGGATACACTCGTTCATGAATCAACTTTTGCAAAAAGTGAGGAAGCCTTGGCCCAAGCCTACTTCCACAGTACAGCTTCTCAGGCAGCAGCCTTAGCAAAAGAAGCTGGTGTGAGACAATTGATTCTCACCCATATCAGCCCGCGTTATCAGGACTCTCATATCCTGGCTGAGGAAGCCCGTGCTTTATTTCCTAACACCTATGTAGCAAGTGACTTCTCCACTTTCTTGATATAACAATATCCAAAAGTCCTTCTTTCTGCTATCATTTAAAGTTGGCATAACTTTGTATATAAGGACTGAAAATAAATGATGAAAAAAACAGCAGCACTTCCGTTTCCCCAATCAAAAAACGGTCACTTTTTCGATGAACTCGGTGACTTTATCGGTGATGTGTTCTACGAAATCCTGCCCGACCTTGGGTTTGAACTTCGTGATGAACAAATCTTTATGGCCTTTCAGCTGGAACAGGCATTTAAAAATAAAAGTGTGATTTTCGCTGAAGCGGGAGTCGGCACAGGCAAAACCCTCGTGTACCTTGTTTACGCCATCTGCTATGCAAGATACATGAGAAAACCCGCCATCATTTCCTGTGCAGATGAGACATTAATCGAACAGCTGGTGAAACCGGGCGGGGATATTGAAAAACTATCAAACGCTCTCAACATGGAAATTGACGTGCGACTCGCAAAAGCCCGGGAACAGTATGTATGTGTGAAAAAACTGAACAATATCATAGACCAGACGGACAGTGAAGAAATTGAGAAGGTTTATGATGACATCCCTTCTTTTGTAAATCAGCAAGGTGCTTCTATGACTTCCTTTAAGCCCTATGGGGACAGGAAAGAGTACCCGTGGATTTCTGATCGTGAGTGGAAAAAAATAGCATGGGACCCCCTCCAGCAGTGTTCTACATGTGAGTATTTTCACCGCTGTGGTCAGACACTTAACCGTAATCACTACCGTAGTGCAGGTGACCTGGTTATCTGCTCCCACGATTTTTATATGGAACACGTCTGGACGAAAGAATCGAGAACCCGGGAAGGACAGCTTCCTCTACTCCCGGAAGCAAGCTGTGTTGTATTTGATGAAGGACATTTACTGGAGTTTGCAGCGCAAAAAGGGCTCACCTACCGCTTTAACGCTGAAACACTGACCACAGTGCTTACCGGTTATTTGAATCAGGATGTAAGAGAAGAATCCCTGGTCCTGATTGAAGATATATTAGCCGGACACGATGAATGGTTCGACATCCTGAAAGAATCAGCAAAAATGCAGGAAGAATCCAATCGAAAAGAAGTTCCCCGGACACCTGAAATGCTTGCGGTTGCTGAAAAGCTGAAGAAAAATGCAGCCAGTCTCCTGGACCAGCTTGTCTTTGATTCAGAGTTGTATGTTCTCGAAGAATATCACCTTAAGATGATTGAAGAGTACCTGGAGTTTTATGCCTACGGCCTCGATATTCTCCTAAAAGATAATGAAGGAATCTACTGGGTTGAAGAATCAAAAGACACGTTCTCCCTTGTTATCATGCCTAGACTAGTGGAAGAGGTTTTGAAAAAAGAAGTATTCTCTCAAAAAATCCCTTATGTATTTTCTTCCGCTACGCTTTCCAGAGAAGGCGACTTCACATTCTTTTCACAAAGCCTGGGAATTGATAAGAGCATTGGCTTTACAGTAGACTCTCCTTTTGATTACAACGAGAAAATGGCGGCTTATGCTTTTGTCACAGATGAAGAAGAACAAAAGTGGCAGCATATTGCAGATAAATCGTTTAAAAACGAAGGTGGATCCCTTGTTTTATTTTCCTCTCCCGATGAAATGAACCGGTTTCGTGACTGGCTTTTTGTGAAAAAACCAGAAGTTTCCTGCCTTTTTGAAGGAGATCAGGAGATCAGTGAACTGGTGAAAAAGTTTCAAAACAACGAAAACCAATTGCTCTGCGCCTATCATCTTTGGGAGGGGCTTGACATCCCAGGACCGGCTCTTAATCAGGTAATCATCGCTTCTCTTCCATTCCCGCCCGTGGACCCTGTATTTAAAGCTAAGAGGCAGGAAAGTAATCATCCGCTTGAGGAAGTGGATATCCCTTACATGCTTCTAAGGCTTCGTCAGGGAGTCGGAAGGTTAATACGGACGGCCACCGATGAGGGTGTTATTCATCTGATTGTTTCATCAAAAGAAAATGAAGCTTACTGTGAAAACATTTCATCCGCATTACCAGTGAAAATAAACTATTAACAAGAAAGGCGGCTCAAAAAAGGTATTTATATACCTTTTGAGTCGCCTTTTCAACGTTCTTTACGCAAAGATTTTTGCTCATACAATAATAAGTTCCGCTACAGTAAAGTGCTTATCACGGGCACAACATCAGCCTCCTCGAAAAAAACACTTCTGCTTCTTTCTCTGCGAGTGATCTTCTGAATCCTTGTGCGTCGAAGTAACATGCTGCTTATTCATGAAGTCAATGTTCACAGCTGATGCACTTCCAGCAGAGATTCACCACTCCATTTTTGATAAAGTCTTATTAAACAGGCTGTTGAGAAAGTCTTTTCTCAACTGCCTGTTCTTTTTGTGTTAAATAAACCAACTATTCAGATATTTATATTAAACTAGAACTAACGATTATACGGTGAAAGTCCACATAAAAGCAGAGATCTTGCATTCGCTCCGGACGGACGCTTTCCGCGGGCAACGCTTCAGCCTCCTCACTCCGTTGCGGGGTCTTCAGCTGTTGCTTTTCCCGCTGGAGTCGCCGTCTTACGCTTCTGCTTATTTTTATAAATTAAGTTGAAATTCTACATTAGGAGAATAACATGTTACGTCCTATTCGAGAAAAACAAGTTGAATTAGAGATGGTTTCCATTGATCAGCTAGTCCCTGATGATCACTTACTCCGTAAAATTGATGCCACGATAGTCTTTTCCTTTATTTATGACAGAGTGAAGCCCTATTATAGCGAAGATAACGGTCGTCCTCCCATTGATCCCATCATGCTTTTTAAGATGATGTTTGTTGGATACCTTTTCGGTATTCGTTCTGAAAGACAGCTCGTAAAAGAGATACAAACAAACATTGCTATCGTTGGTTCTTAGGGTTGGGCTTAACTGATGCCGTCCCTCATCACTCTACCATTAGCTTTAATCGCCATAAACGATTTAGGGATACTAATATCTTTCAAGATATCTTCGATGAAATTGTTTTTTTGGCCATGGCAAGGAAAAAGTCAGAGAAAACAGGCTTTCCAAAAGAAGGAAAGCTGATCTACAAAAAAAGAAAAGAAACCATTGAGCGAAGCTTGGCGGAGGCAAAACAGCTCCACGGGCTTCGCTATTGCCGGTTGCGCAGCTTGAAAGGCGCATCGGAACAAGCGATAATGACGGCCACATCACAGAACATAAAGAATATAGCAAACCACCTCACAGCCAGCTGAGAGGTGGTTTGCCCTAATTTTAAAGATATTTGTATCACTTAATTTCCTTTTCTCCACATAAAGAAACCCACGCTTCAAAAAAACGTGGGTTTCTCGACAGCTTGATTAAAGGTCATTTTTAACTTAGTAAAAGTGTTGATTGGAGCGAATACGCGACACTCCTGCGGGAAAAGCGAGTTCCGGGGAGCCCCCGGAAGCGCAAAGCGCTGAGGATCGAGCCGCCCGCGGAAAGTGCAATGAGCGGAAATCAACACATTAGTCTAACAGTGCCATTTTTAAAAAAATTCAATCCGAAAACAACTTTATTCAAAGAGCGTACTTACCGATTCATTGTTCTGTACTTTAAGTATCGCCTCTGCCAGCATCGGTGCAAGAGAGAGAACCTTAATCCGGTAAGACCTTCTCTCTTCAGGCAGATAAATAGAGTCGGTTGTCACCACTTCAACAATGTCTGACTCCAGAATTCTGTCTACTGCCGGTTCAGATAAAACAGGGTGCGTACAGCAGGCATAAACTTCTTTGGCACCGCGATCCAGCAACTCCCTTGAAGCTGCGGTCACCGTTCTGGCGGTATCAATCATGTCATCGATAATGATTGCTGTTTTTCCTGCAACCTCCCCCATAATATCCATTTTTCCGCCTCCTGACAGGCTTCGGTTCCGGTCAATTAAGGCAATAGGAGAATCAAGTGCATCACCAAGCTGACGGGCCCGTATAACGCCTCCGTTCTCAGGTGCGACAACAACAGTGTTTGTAAGGTTCTTTTCCAAAAAATATTTAGAGAGAATAGGAAAAGCAAGAAGCTGATCCACAGGAATGTTAAAGAACCCCTGTACTTGCGGTGCATGTAAATCTACTGTGATAACACGGTCTGCACCTGCTTTTTCAAGAAGGTTTGCAATTAATTTTGCCGTAATTGGTTCCCTCGATCTCGCTTTACGATCCTGCCTGGAATATCCAAAGTAAGGAATAACACAATTAATTGTTTGTGCCGAAGCACGTTTCATGGCATCGATCATGATAAGTAGTTCCATCAGATACTCATTGCCCGGTTGTGCTGTTGATTGAACAAGGTAAACGTCACAACCTCTGATGCTTTCTTCAATATTGACCTGAATTTCCCCATCACTAAATCGGGTAATTGTACTCCGTCCTTTTTCAATTCCCAATTCCTTAACAATCTCATTAACAATTGACGAATTCGAATTTAAACTGAATACACGCATGTTTGCTTCATTTTGATAAATTGGCATTTCAGCACCTCTTCATATTTTTTCTGGATATTTGCGGTATACCTAGTGGAAAACAGAACCATTTTCATGTAAATTCAAGAACGTAGGTTCCCCTCTTGTCACTCTTCTCCCCTTTATCCTAAACCCCGAAAGTGAGGAATGACCATGTTCATACAAATGCCCCCTGGAACGGAAGTAAATTACTCGATCAAGACGAACAGGAAGAATTGTTTTATGTAATGAATTTGTTTCATGAATACGCTCTGACTAATTACGAGCCATTTATCCTGAGATATTGGGATCGGTTAAAAGGTAAGATTCCAATCTTTTCTGAGATGCAGGATGAAAACTTTCCACAATTGGCTAAATGGATGATTTTCTGTGTATCTGCTGCAAGAAAAAGAAAAACGATCTACCAAACCTTCCTCGATCAGAGCATACCCCGGCTGCAACATCATCCCACTCCTAATACCCTTTTCATCCTAAATGAATGGCAGTATACCTTCCCCGGTTTTTTTCATCCGGAGAGCAACACTCCAAGACAAAACATATTTATGATGTTGATGATATTTTTGAAATGGATACATAACCAGTTTTAGTCTATCATGATGCATTTACACCACCTGAAAAGAACGCGATCCTGACAGGGATGATTCTCCCGTTTGGTGATGGTGTATATACCACAACTACCGACTTCCTTCATAGTCCCCCTATAGCAAGTAAGCCAACCGCTATTGACATCAAAAAATTTTCACAACAGTATATCTCTTCAGGGTACGATCAGTTGTTTATTGAAAAATACCCGGAACTCCTTACACTCTTCCTTAACACCTGAAAAATGGCCGGTGAAGATGAACTAGGTAAAAAACACATGTGAAACAGAGATATCCTTATCGATTGTCATAATTCCAAATGAATAGAATGGAAGCTTTCGCTTGTCTGTCACAGAACCCGGGTTAAAAAGAAGCGTTTTATTATGATATCTCAGATAAGGAATATGCGAGTGGTCGAAAAGGACACAGTCAAGGTTTTCATCAAAGGCTTCCATGGCTCTTCTCTCCGTTGTTTTCTTTTCTCCATGACCATGAACCAGACCGATTTTCAAGTTATTAAAGATAAGGATTTCCTTGTCTCGAAAACGCTCTCGAACGGATTCGTCATCTGCATTTCCGTAAACCCCGTCAACAGGAGCAAAACATTTTAATTTATCGTAAACCTCCATTGTAATCCAATCGCCGGTGTGAATAATGTGATCAGCACCTGACAATTCTTTGATCAGTCTCTCCGGGAGCTCTTTCCCCCTTTTTGGTATATGAGTATCTCCCAAAATAACGATTCTCATTTGGCTGACCCCTTTTACTTTTTAAGGAAATACATTTAAGATGCCTAAGATAAATGAACTTCAAATGCCGGTATTACGAATGCTCAGATTCAAAGTATAGTTCAATCAGACAAGGCCTGCCTGCATCGATCAAATCAGGCTCATGTTCTTCCAAAAGATCTTCAAACTTTCCCCACCCGGATTGTTGAATGAAATCCGCTTCCTTCGCTGTAATTGGAATAAGCCATTTTAACTCGATAATCACTTCTTCATTGATCTCATAGGCTCGAAACTGAGAAGGAAAATAGACAGGAGTGGTAACGTAGAAAGCCTCCATGAGTGAGTCTCCAAACATCGGCCCATATGGTCCGATAACGTCCCCTCTTCTAAAAGGGGTATTACTTCTGATCGCCATCTGCACGACATTTTGAAGGATAAAAGGAATTGCTTCTTCTTCAAACTGATTATACGATGCAAAAACGAGCTCCTGACGAACGTGCTCGCCTTCCAAGGCCTCTCCAAGGAGCTCGTTGCTCAGGCCAAGTGAACAATAGGCGTTGGTTTCTTCCAACGGTCCTTCGCTGAACTTGACTATCTGAAAAGGAAGCTGTTTACCGGAAGGATCTTTTATCCAGCCACGTTCAATTTCACCGATCTGTTCCTCCAGGAAGTCAATGAATTTACTCATTACACTCTCCCCCCTTTCAAATCTTTGATAACTATATATTCGCTTTATCCCATTCGCTTTGTGACTCCCCTTACTTACATACGAGTACTTCTCGTTTAAATCTGCCATTCTTTTTGAACACACACCGGTCAGCAATCTCAAATCCTGCTTGAATGACCGCCTCATCAATGGGCTCGATTGTCACTACAACGACTTTTGATGCAAAATTACGGGCACTTACAAGCATTTCAAATTGATCCTCAGGTTCAAGAACGGAACAAAGGTTATAAGGCATATCAATAATCGCTACATCATAATGTTTACTTATTTCTCTGATATCTTTTAACTCAACATTACTCTCATACCCGAAATGGGCGAGGTTTTTTCGAGATCCGTACATCACTTTCGGGTTAATATCACTTCCACCGATCGTGATGCCCATCGATTTCGCTTCAAGTAAAACGGTTCCAATTCCACAACATGGATCGATAACAGTGACGTTTTCAATTTGAGGCACCGCGATATTTACGATACTTCTGGCTATCCTTGTACTCAAAGCTGTAGAATATTGGTGGGGCTTGTCCTGGTGACGGGTCCAGACTGATTCACCTTTTACCATAGGTCCGAAACACCACTCCCCGTCTGAAAAGATAATCCCATAGTTACGATCCGGATTAACGAGATCGGCATTGTCACCAATCTCCATGCCAACAATACGCTCAATGTTTTTTGCTTGTTTAAATGGCACTTTTTTTTCATCTGAGTTTTGAACAAAGGTAAGTTTAAATGTTTCATCACTGCGTGGGATTGAAGTGACACTGTTAATCATATCGTCTACAGTCCCTTCCTGAAACATTACCTCAATCCGTTCATTCATAAACGGGCTTCGGCTGGGGTCGACCTCTTTGTTACTTTTTAAACTATGTAAAGAAGTATCGCAACCAAAAAACGCCCGCATTTCAAGCTGGCATAATGGATGTTCTTCTGCTGTAAAGCTAAATGTATAAATATATTCCGGCTGGCTCATGTCTGGTCATCCTTTTCAAACTATTCCTGTTAACTTTACATGGAATAAACCATATAAGCAATTGGTTTTGTTAAACTTGGATGTTCCTTGCCGATCATTGAGTTCCAGCCAAGACTTCTTCAACAATAACACTTAGTACAGCTTAACAATAAATAAAGCTTGCCGGGACAATATTGTCCCGGCAAGCTTTTGAAGTGCAATTGAAGTGCAATTTACAGAATACCAATTGATGCAAGGAATACGAGTAGAATCGCGACTGGTGCCACATATCGCAGAAGGAACAGCCAGGCAGCTCCTAATGTTGAGGTACCAAAATCGGAAGCTTCGAGAGATTCTGCTTTCTTCCATCCCCATCCTGCAAAAAGGGCAATGATAAGACCGCCCAGTGGAAGGAAGATGTTAGATGCCAGGAAGTCCAGGCTGTCAAGAATATCGCGTCCTCCGATAACCGAAACGTCTGACAAAAGCCCCTGCCCTAATGAAGAAGGAACTCCCAACAGGAAGATTAACCCCCCGATGATCAGAGCTGTCTTTTTACGTGTCCATCCAAATTTACGGATAAAATAGGCAACTGCTACTTCCAACAGCGAGATCGCGGATGATAATGCTGCCGCCGCTAACAGGAAGAAGAAGGCTAAACCAACAATTACACCACCAGGCATACTTTCAAAAATGTTTGGAAGTGTAAAGAATACAAGACCGACGCCGTCGCTGGGCTCTCCCCCAAAGGCAAACACAGCCGGGAAGATCATAATACCTGCAATTACGGCAAATAGCGTATCCATTGTTGCAATTCCGGCAGTCGCACCCGGAAGCTGTTCTTTTTTCGAAAGATAACTTCCGTACGTAATTAAAGCACCCATCCCCAAGCTAAGGGAGAAAAACGCCTGACCAAGAGCTGCAAGGTAAATACCAGGTTCAGAGAGTACACTCCAATCAGGAGAGAAGAGGAATGCAAGACCTTCGCTTGCTCCCCCAAGTGTCAAACTGTACCCTGCAAGGATAATCAGTAAGATCGCAAGTGTCGGCATTAGAATGACATTCGCTTTTTCGATCCCTTTCTTAACTCCCACAAACACGATTCCTACTGTAAGTGCCATAAAGATAAATTGCCAGATTAACGGCTGAAGCGGGCTGGTAATAAAGTTAACGAAGTAGTCAACATACCCTTCCCCAGGTTCAGACCATAACCCGCCTGTGAGATATCCTGTAAAGTACTTCATTGTCCAACCTGCAATTACACCATAGAAAGACAGGATAATAAAAGCGGATGCTACCCCGAGAAAACCTGCAACCACCCATGGTTTTTTTGGTGCCAGTGTTTCAAAAGACCCTACAGCATCACTCTGTGCACGCCGGCCGATCGAGAACTCGGCGAGCATGATTGGAATCCCGATTAAAAGGATCATGGCTACATAGATTAAGAGAAACGCAGCACCTCCATTTTCTCCTGCAACATAGGAGAAACGCCAGATGTTCCCCAGACCTACTGCCGATCCCATTGCCGCAAGCATGAACCCTATTTTTGTAGCCCATTGCTCACGACCGTTTTGCCCCAAATCTCTTTGACTCATGTGATTCTTCCTCCCCCTAAAAAAAGTAATATAAGTCTGTACTCTAATAATATACGACACTATGCTATTAAATTCATCTTTTATTTTGAAAATTATCAACTTTTCGAATACTTAATACACAAAGGTCCTGGGTACTATTACCCATATATTAGAATTGTAAATAAACCATTTTAAATGAAGGAGTTTTGATATTCATTCATCACTCGCCATTTCGGGGGGGGATGAGCGCGCCTTCTCCCCACCTTTTTAAAGCTCTGGAACACCTTTTTCCCACTGCTTCTCATCGAACCAAAAGGCTCTGTTAAAATTCAGGTGTTGATTTACTCTCAGTGTACTCCCCTTCCACGGGGGCAACGGGTTTTAGTCTCCTTGCTATGAAGTACCTCTGCTTCTTCCTCTGCCAGTTATGCTTCGCAACTTTTCAGCTGAGTTGTGATGTAAACGCTCATTTCTCGACTAGGAGTGCCGCGCATTCACAGCAATCAATGTTTTTAATAAATTCACAATGATCTTTAACACAGCTGATAAAAAAAGAAGATGCCTAAATGGTGGTTTCACCATTAGAGCATCTTCTTTGGCAATCATAATATGGGCTGGTGGCAAAACTATCCGTCAATCGTTCCACGTTTGATGTTACGGCCGTAATAAATTTCATCCATTTCGTGCTGCAGCTTTTCGGTCATTTCCTTTTGCTCGTCATCCGTAAGTTTATCTTTTCTGTATCCAAAAAGGTAATTGTTCAAGTCAAATTTCTTTAACTTACATTTCGTGTGGAAGATATTTTCCTGATAGATATTCACATCTATCATATCATAGGACTTTTTCACTTCATCAGGGATGTAATTTTGAATAGAGCTGATATCGTGATCAATAAAAAGCTTGTGTCCGGTAATATCCCTGGTGAAACCACGAACCCGGTAATCCATGGTCATAATATCAGTGTCAAAGGAGTGAATCATATAGTTCAAAGCTTTTAAAGGTGAAATCTCACCACAGGTAGATACGTCAATATCCGCACGGAACGTACTGATTCCTTCGTCAGGATGATATTCCGGATAGGTATGGACCGTTATGTGGCTTTTATCCAGATGGAAAACCGCAGATTCCGGCAATGGACCCGGTGACTCCTGGAATGCTACTTTAGGGGCTTGTTCAACCGGACCTTCTGCCACAAGAATAGTCACACTGGCGCCCTGTGGTTCGTAGTCCTGTTTTGCGATATTCAGAACGTGTGCGCCAATAATGTCAGAAACATCGGTAAGGATTTTAGTCAGCCGGTCAGCATTGTACTGCTCATCGATATATTTTATATAAGCCTGTCGCTCTTCTTTTGTTTTTGTGTAACAGATATCATACATATTAAAGCTCATGGACTTTGTGAGATTATTAAAGTCATGCAGCTGAATACGTTGTTCAGGTGTAAGTTTCAAAATACTTTTCCCCTTTACTTCACTAATTTGTGTTCTGTGTAAAGATACATGAAAAAAACCATTCGTTTCCTATAATATCAGGAATCCTGATAAAACAAAACCAGTCCTTCAACACAGGCATTAATATGGAAAAACCTCCATCAGCATGATGGAGGTTTTGCGATTGCTTCAAATGAAATTTTACAGCATGTTCCTGGCGATTTTGATTCGAGTTCAATCTGACCGCTGTTCCGTTCCGCAATACTGTAACAGATAGACATTCCAAGACCCGTATTGTCATCTTTTGTTGTGAAGAAAGGTGTACCGATCTTTTCTTTAATATCGTCACTAATACCCTTTCCTTCATCCTCAATCTTAACCATAACACGTTCTGAATCTGCATCCGTTTCTATAAGAATGGTTTGGTCAGTATCCATGGCTTCAATACCATTACTGAAAATGTGTTTGATCAATTGTTTGATTTCTTTCTCATCTGCACAGATATCCGGCAGACCGCTTTTAAGTTTTAAAACAACCTGATGGTGTTTTTCCTGCGCTGTCATGCGCAAAGAAGGAAGCAGCTCTTCAATAATCTCATTCAAGTTAACAGGCTGAAGATCCACTTTTTTATCTTTTGCCAAGTCCAGGAAGGTTGTAATAATGGAGTCTGCCCGGTTAATTTCCTCAAGCATGAGAGAAAACATCTCATCGTATTGGGCCAACGTTTCCTTCTTCCCCAGCAATTGGATAAACCCTTTAACGGTAGTCAGTGGATTGCGGATTTCATGGGCAAATCCGCTTGCCATTTCTCCAACCAGGTGAAGCTGGTCAAGCTGACGCAGTTGCTTTTGCATTTGTTCCTTTTCTGCCATTTCTACCTGTAACTGTTCGTTTTTATGAATAAGCTCTGTAGTTTTCTCTTCCACAAGCTGGGCCAGGTAATCCTTATGAAGGTTCAGTTCAATTTCCAGGTTTCGCATTTTAGTAATATCAGAGATCGTAACGACAGCGCCAATAATATCATGATGGCCGTTGTAAATGGGAACTGCGGAGTTTAAAATTGCCCCTTTTGTACCATCGAAGCGCTGAATGTCAATGACTTCCCCGTAAGACGACTCTCCCTTTTGCAGAGCTCGTACAACTGCCCAGTCTTCACTGCCGACTCTTTCTCCCGTCTCTCTCCACCATCCGATGTACTCTTGATGCACAGAGTGTTTTTTTTGTTCAACAGGGTTTGCGCCCCACGCTTTATAAACCAGGTCGTTTATATATACAAATTCACCTTCCGGATCCACCACAAGCACACCAATAGGAAGAGCATTAAGCAGTGTCCCGATATCAAGATGCTGATGAATAACTTCTGCTCCTGTCTGTTTATTAACCATGACTGCTTCCCTCCTGGAAACCGCTGTTTTTCTACCTGTATCAACATCTACTTATATAATACTAAATTTTTTTATAAAAACGAATACTTTTTTGCTTTCGTGCATTAATGCTGTAAATGGATATATTTTATACATCAAAACAGGGCACTCAAAGTGTATAAACTTTTGAGTGCCCTGTTTTTACATAAAATCGATATTAAGGAGGTTTTTAACATTTTCAATATGGTTTAAAATGGTCACTTGCGGGCTTCCAGCAAATAATAATCCAACTGCCCTGTTTTCACTGTCTGTAACGAGGGAACCACTGTCTCCCCCTTCGGATATATTTGAAGTGAGGATCTGATCGTGGAAACGTGCGACCTGGTTGTTTCCAAAGTTGATGTCGAGTGTCGCATCTACTGCAAGAATTTCACCTGTTGTATAACCCGTTGTCCGGCCTGTTTTCTTAATTCTTGTTCCAACTTCAACGCTCTCTTTAGGGATCCACCCTTTCACATATCCACTCCAGTAGACTTCCCGGTCAAGCTCTTGAATCGATCCTTCAGCAATGGCGGCGTCAACTACGTTGTCATGATCCTCAAGACGGACATCCGGAGTAAGGTCTATGGGAATGAAGCGGCTCAGAGTGGCAACCTGGTCTTCAGGTCCTTTCCCTCCATCTACCGACCCTGGTTGAATAATCGGATCACCAATACTAGCTCTATTGCTGTTAGCCAGCACATGATTATTTGATAAAATATAATACTTCACCTGTGAAGACTCGTCCCTGTTAAAAACAATAGCGCCTGCAGTGCCTGCTGTAATATCAGGGTGACCGACACTCCATCCGCCTTTAACAGGGCGGACTCTGGATGAAAGCTCATTTGAAGGCAGTGTTCTCATTGTATCTGCCTTACCGCCATTCTCGATGGTCGGTATGCCGATTTCGATCACGTCAGTATCTACACCTTCAATAACCTCCGGGACCACATCTTCGTCCTTAAGGTTTTTCAGTGGTTCCTTTTTTGTTACATAGGTGATAAGTGCCGGTATATCAGTTGGCTTTCCATTTTTCATTTTTATTCCGATACCAAGCCCTACAACATTTTCCTTACGGAGAATCGTATCTTCATTTTGTTTACTTTTAACTTTCCGGACTCTGTCAACTTCCTGTTTGGATAAATGCGGCATTGCTGATCCCCTCTTTCAATGTATTAAAGCGGGTAAATGGACGATGCTGTCTTTTATCTGCATTCTATAAAGCAAGCCTGAAATCCTGTTTCCAAGGTAAATTTGGCCAATTAGTCCGTCTGTCCTTCTTTACCGGAGAAAATAATAGTAAACGACTGTCCATATGAGTGCCGGAACAAAAGCAATGATATACAGCACTGATAATAATACAAGACGTTTTTTCATAGATTTTTTGTTTGTATAGTTCCTGTCCGCAGGATTAATGCCGATAATAATCGTGCTGATCAAGGCAACGACACAAATAAGCGCTGCGAATAAGATAATTGGTAAATAACTGCCCATCTTCATCCCTCTTCCTCTTAATATATGTGACCCACCAAACAGTTTACTAGAGGATAGGAGGATAAACCAGTCGAATTACCTGTTTCTTTACAGGCAGGAATTAAAAAGAGTTATTACCGGACCAGCAGGTGATTTGTGATAAAATAATGGCAGAAGCTGAAAAAAAGATAACAGTTTTATAGCTATGGATTATGGAGAAACGATCTCTCTTTAAGGTGTTGAATGTGAACAATGGAAGCAGCTGTTGGCATTTTCGTACTGATAACCATCCTGATCATTACACTTACTTATTTTTTATCTAAATGGAGTAACCGGAAAATGGTAATTTACTCCCCATGTACAATCTGCTTTATCTTTTTTGCTGTTTTTACCACTCTCTCCATTCCCCCATCCACTGGGGGAATGGAGAGTATCGGCTATTCTGTGTTTGCTTTAATCCTATTATACAGCGGGCTTACAGGGCTTGTTACAGCCTTTATTTTTAACAGGACATGCAAACGAAAAGAAACCGGCTCCTAAGGTTGTACCTTATGAGCCGGCATCTGCTTTAATCATGGACAATTCCCAGGTCATCTACAAACACGGAGCGTATAACTGTCCTTTCAAAAGAGTGACCTGACGGAGTCGTACCTTTAATATCCAAGGTAGTATTATAGGAGCCTTCGCCCTTGAAAGGCAGGTTTATTACTCCCTTTTGCCCCCGCTGCTTTATCGTTTTAGAGCGAGGAACCGATTGAGGGGACTGTCCCCGCAGCCCGGGCATAAATTCTGTAGAGGCGTGAACTGACACTGCCTGTCCTGCTTGTGGCGAAATACCAGTAGAAGCAGGTGCTACTTTCCATCCCTTTTTTCCAGCAGGCATAGTGACCTCTACCTTACTGTTTAGAGGGGAATCAAATGCTGCCACAAGCAGATAAGCACTGTTTCCGCCTGCTGTCTTGACGGTCCACTCTCCAGGCTCAGGCTTATTGATCTCCAAAGTATGGTGCCAGGCACCATCAAAATACACTTCTCCTTCTTTCGCTGTAACTTGAATTTTATCAGTGTTTCCGTCTGGGTCTGTCACTTCAATTTCCGTTAATTCTTCAGAACTTATCCAATCTGCAGTAATTTTATTTACCCCTTCTTCAACCGGGAACGTTTCCTCCATTTCACCATGCTTTTCACCACCCCGTACAAGGATATCAAAGTCACTTTCTACTGTTTTTTCTTCATATCCGTTTTGCTGAACAGGTTGCGGAGCAGTCAGGACCGGACTGAAAACGGGAAACGCATATTGCCCCAGGTGGACCTCACCGTGATTCCAGTTACCGATAGCCAGCATGTTGCCATATGGCAGGTGGGCACTTTCGACAGATACAACACCGTCACTTGGACCGGGGATAAACAATCCCCCTGTAAAGTATGAACTGAATAACGGTCCTGCTCTGTCCCCGGCAATCGTAAAGTACGTATTTTCAAGTGCCTCCCACCTGTTATCTGTGATGGATCTGAAATAACTCATATTTCCTGTCTGTAAGCTTTCCGTCCCTTCACTTCTTGCACCGATTAGAGCTGCCAGCCAGCCTGCCCATGTACTATGGGCAAGGTCTGCGAGTTCACTGCCGTAATGGGGAGAACCAATCGTGATGACATCACGGACAAGGTGATGTTTTCCGTAATGAATCAAAGCAGCCTGGGCATCCACTCCACCTTTACTGTATCCCAAGACAACAATATCTTTTCCATTAAAATAATGAGAAATCTGTTCGATCTGATTGGCAAGCATGGCTCCGTTATTCCAGTAACTTCTCGGCTCACCTCCAGAGTCATAAAGCTCCACAAAGGCTGTTTCATATCCCGCATCCCTTGCTGTACTGTACATGGCATTTCCCTCATACCATGCCCCTGAATTATTTGTCAGCCCCTGAACGAATAACAAGACGGGCTTATCAGGATCCGGGTTATCCGGCATTTCCCCAATCATAACCGTTCCGGGCTCCCCCGGTGTCCCGATGGTTTCATGAAAACCTGATGCCCCTGCAACGTGAGTGGACATAAGAAGCGTCACCACCAATATCAAAAGTATTTTCTTTTTCATTCCATTTCCTCCCCCTTAGTATCACAGAGTGAACTCTGCTATGTATATACTTTTTGCCGGGAGAACGCGTATCCTCTTTATTTTCCATAAACAGGTACATGTTCCTTTTGGAGAGTTTAAAACCTGGGTGTCTGTAGTCATATCTTCCTGGGCGTTTTGTAGATGAAACCTTTTGATAAAATGAAACGTAAATTCATTATTACTGGCAAAATTATGCTATGATCATTTTAGAAAACGTTAATACGGAGGGATGACAATGTTTCGTTTTTTTAACCGGGTTCGTACGATTGTTTCATCTGAATTAAATGCCCTTTTAAACAAAGCAGAAGATCCATCGAAGATGCTCGACCAGTTCATCGTTGATATGGAAAAGGATATTGCTGATGTAGAAAGTGCTGTTGCTAAACAAATCGCAAATGAAAAATTGCTTCATAGGAAATTTGAAGAAGCCGTCTCTTACACAGCCAAGCGGGAGGAACAGGCTCTTGCTGCACTGGAATCTGGTGATGAAGCCCTTGCACGCCGTGTACTTGAAGATAAAAATAAGCAGCAGGCTAACGCAGACGCACTGAAGCAGTCCTATGAAGAAGCGCAAAAGCTCTCAGCTGAACTAAAAGATAAAATGAGAGAAATGAAAGCTGAGCATGATGAGATGAAGATGAAAAAAGATTCACTCAAAGCCCGGTCGGAAAGTGCAAAAGCCCGTGCTAAAGTAAACCGTGCTATGTCCGGCATAGGAGACAGTGCAAAGAGCGGATTTGAGCGGATGGAAGAAAAAGTTCTTCAGAATGAAGCAGAAGCAGAATCTTCAGAGGAACTGAGAAGCTTAAATAAGTCTCTCGACGATGAACTGGCAGGCCTTGAAACGTCAAGCTCTGTTGATCGTGAATTAGCAGCTCTGAAAGAAAAGATGCAAAAGAAAAATGCGTAAGTAAAAAAGGCTGTTCGGTCAGGGTATTCCCTGGCTGACAGCCTTTTTTCAGTTTTAAAATTTCCTTCCACCACCGCGGCGGGATCCTCCTCCTCCAAAGGAGCCCCCTCCACCGCGACGGCTGCCGCCTCCGAAAGAACCGCCTCCGCCACGATTAGAACCTCCACCGCCAAAGGGACCGGATCCTCCAAAGGGAGAGTTTCCACTCCTGCCTCCGCCTGTAGGAAATCCACCTGTTCTTCTCACAGTCGTTGCTCTCCGTCTTGCATTTCGTTCTCTGTCTCTTCGGTTAAGTTCGCTCGTCAGCTCTCTCACGATTTGACGAACAACTCTCGCCTCAGCAACAACGTCTTCATATCTCCCTTTTCCCATGGCTTCATTGACGTTATCCTCGCATGCTTTAAATCGTTTTCTGTAGGGATTTGAAAACATGGAGAAGCCGTACCTCTTATCAGCTGTGATAAATGACCCTTCTACTTCCCGCCACTCACGTTCAGCTCTTCGCTTTTCTTCTACACGTTTATCCACTGCCCCCGAGACCTTCCGTAACCCTTTACGCTGACTGCGAATCTCCTCCTGCATCGCAGTAAGATCAAGAGGCAGCGTATTGATTTCTTTTGACAAAGTCTCTAAATGGTCTTTAATAACCGAAAGCTCTGACGTGTCATCTGGCAGCCTTTCATCTTCGATAATGGAAAAGAGGCTGTCAACCTGGGATTTCATGTCTTCGATTGTCTGCTCTGCTTCCCCCTTTTCTTCCATAAGCCTGTCAAAGGTGAAGAAACATTCGTTATAAAGTTTCTCCATAAAGTCCATTTCTTTTTTCAGACTCTCTGTCATTACATCCGCTTCTTTGTACCGCTGCACATCATTGGCCATCAATTTATTAATCTTTTCAACAGTTTGAAGCCCCTGTCCTGCCCGGGCTGAAAGGTCGGTAAATGTACTGTGCAATTCTATCCAGTGCTGTTCAGCAAAAGATGAACGGAGCTTCTCTATTTCTGCGGAAAAATTTGACTCCTGAGCACGGTAGGATTGCATTGTATTTTCAAAAACCGGCAGCTGTTTAACAATTCTTTCTCTGATCCTTATTCTGTTTTGTATTCCTTCCTTAGCTTCTTTTATCAGCAGTTTTATTCGGTCATTCGCTCTTACAGCTGCAGCTACGCCCCCATCCGCAATGTGCTCTCTGAGCTCGCTATTCGTTTTCTCAGCTTCTTGAAGAAGTCCAAGTGGGTTAAATTCAACAATTTTTAGCCTTTCTCGATCAATGACCATTTTCACATCTGCTTTTGCTGCATTAATAGCTTCCTCAAGATGAGAAATCTCGTTGAGTAGTTTTTCCTGAACGATAACTTTATCCGTGAAGCTTTCAACCTCAGGCTTAATAGAAGATAGGGCATCTTTGGTATTCAAATAATCAAAGCTGTAATCAGAAGCTTTTAATTCAATGAGTAATTCTTTCACCTGGTACTTATCTGCGTCCAGGCTGGCCATTGGGAATTCACTTTGTTCTTTCAGTTCACCAAGTCTTTTTTCAGATGCCTCGAAACGTCCATAAAGCTCGTTAAATTCCGTCCCTACGCGGAGTTCCTTCTCAATGAGCCTCTCGATTTCCTCCTTCAGTTTGGCTAACCTTTCATCTTCCCCGGCTGCATCCCTATCTAACGCTGTCATATTACTGTGAAAAGACAACTGGTTGAAGAAAGGAGGTTTAATTTTTACTATTTCCTTTTCCCTTTTTTCATTCTCCGAGATAAAAGTCTGAACCTGAACGAACAGATGATCAAATACCTCTTTTGTTTTTCCCCGTGTCAATTCTCTCTTGTCATCCGCTTTGTTTAAAACGGGATAGGCCCCACTGATGACCTGCTTTTGCTTCTTGAGTACCTCTGACTTTCGCCGTTTTGCTTTCCGATGCCTGAATAACAAGAAGAATCCTCCTGCCCCAGCAGCACCGGTCAGGACGATAAAGAAAAACGTTGCAGCTCCACTGCTTTCGGCTTCAGCCGGCTCACTCCGGCTCGCTTCTGTATACCGGATAAGCTCATCTATTCCTCCTGCTACATCGCCGTCAACAGCTGAAGGCATAAACGTTTCATCAAGCAGCCCCTCATAGCTGCTGAATAATGACAAAACCGCTTCTTCAAAACCTGCAGATACAGGATTAATATAAACTTCACTTTCATCCATTGCGAGTACAAGGATGGCATCATATCCCGGTGAAGCCTGATTTTCAACTTCATAGCTCAAGTCTTCGATGGATTCTCCCTCCAAAGAAGGAACTGTATATATGTAATAATTAAAAGCAGCATCACTGTGCTCCTCCTCCAGACTCGTTGTCTCTGAATCTGTGAAAAACTGACCGGTATCTTCAATTGTCACATCAGCAAAAGTATTAGAAGGGACGGCAAATAAAGCGGATCCGAGCAAAATAGTGCAAATCCAGTTTCGCAATCGTTTCATACACATTCCTCCAGTGAAATACATTTCTTCCTTCATTTACGGATAAAAGTACGGTAAGTTTCAACAACATTAATCATCAATGCAACATGTGGAAAGGAAAGTCTTCCTACTTGAAATGAGTAGAAGTGACAATGCTTTTAAATAAAAAATATTTCCAAATTTATAATTATATTGTAACATGAGGACATAATAGACAGTTACTATTGAAAGGATGTTGTATACGTTGAGAATCAAAGCATTGAAAAAAACAGCTTTATCCTCTTTATCAGGAAACTGGGGAAAATCAATTGGCGTTATTATTGTTCTTTTTCTGATCAGCGCATTTGTTCCGACTTTTGTTGAGATTGCATTAACAGGTGATGTTACCCAATGGCTGGAACAGGGGACCACACCATTATGGGTGGATGCTGTTGTTCTTGCAGTGCAAGTTGCACTGATTCCTCTTTACTTCGGAGCCTACGTCTTTTTCTTGACTCTCGTCAGACAGAATGACGCAACATTTGATCTGGCATTTAAGGGTCTTACCAAGCAATATTATCTTAAAACACTTCTGACTGGAGTTTTAATGAGTATTTACGTTTTTCTTTGGGCTTTACTACTCATCATTCCGGGAATTATCAAAGCCTTCTCCTATTCTCAGACCTACTACATCCTAAAAGACCGTCCGGATTTAAGCCCGAATCAGGCCATTACAGAAAGCCGCCGGCTCATGAAGGGATACAAGTGGAAGTATTTCGTGACACTTCTCAGCTTTATCGGATGGTTTTTTGTGGCAGTATTCACACTTGGAATCGGCTTTATCTGGCTAATCCCCTACATTTATGCAACAATTGCAGCATTTTATGACGAGTTGCGGAACCAGAATGTCCCAGAAAGTGAAGCCGTATAAATGTGATTATGGTCTCAATTAGAAAAAGCCGTTTCCATATGTGGAAGCGGCTTCTCTAATTCATATGAGACAAGATTAATCCAAAATAAAAATCTGATCCGGAGAGCTACAGGATAAACGAAAGAGCAATTAAGATAACCGCCAGGTGTAACAGGATATCAAGCCAGTTTTTTGTGCCGCCGTTGAATAAGTTAACAAGCTTTAATAAACTCCAGAACCCAACAACTACCCACGCAATTGTAATAATAATGGATGGTATCACCAGTCTCCCCTCCTTTTTCTTAGGCTGTGAAAACAACTTATCGCTGATAATAGAAGGATAATGGCTTTACCACTACCAATTTATGTACGTTATTCCTGTCGTATGTTACCGAAAATCAAAAAAACCGGAACAGCCTGTACAAGGCCGTTCCGGTTTTTATCATTTTGTCTTCATTAATAAGCGTGCTGCTTCATTTAGATTACTTAAATTCTGTATGGTGCAGAACTGTTCTGGCTTTGCTGCCGTCTGAAAGTTTTTTGTCCAGTTCAACAGCGATGGAGTTTGTGTAAACAGCGATAACTTCTGCTTTGCTGCCTTTAAATTCGCCTTTAATAACCTCTACATTTTCTCCAGCTTCAACCTTAATCAGACTTTCTTTTTCCTTGTTGCCTTTGTTTTCACTGCTTTCTTTGTTTGCTCCCTGATCTGCCATAAATAAGCGACCTCCTTAACTAAAATCAGTTCAGTATAAATACATTACCCGAATTTTTAATAAAGCTACCTTCATTACTATAACAAAAACATGTGCGCTTGTAAGTGCACATGCTTTTGTTGGAATTTTTATTTAATTGGGGCTGTAAAATATTGATGTTGATTTCATCTCCATTGAATACCAGCTATAAAATAACGGGCTTTAAGAAGCGACTTAATTATTGATAAACATCTGGGTCCAGTGGTTCCCCTGAGACTCATACCCAACACCAATCTGATTGTAGCTGTTGCTTAGAATGTTTTCACGGTGACCGGCACTAGCCATCCACTGCTGAACGACCTGCTCAGGAGTCGGCTGACCTTGTGCAATGTTTTCACCGGCTGCATTATACTGAATACCGAAGTCACGCATCATGTCAAAAGGTGATCCATATGTCGGGCTTGTATGGGAAAAGTAATTATTCTGCTGCATGTCACGGGACTTTTCACGTGCGACCATACATAAATCAATATTCGTATCCAATTCAGAAAGGCCATTGTTACGTCGTTCGGCATTTGTCAGTTCAATCACTTGTCTTTCAAATTCTTTAAGCTCACCACCTGTATCGGGCTGTGGCTCCTCCTGCCCTGCTTCTTCCTGAGGCTGTTCCTGGCCTGGGCCAGGCTGCTGTGCCTGTTCTTCCTGAGGGTCAGAAACAGGTGGGTTAGCAGGTTCTTGAGGTCCGTCTGTTTCAGGCTGCTGTACAGGTGGTGTTCCTGCTTCAGGAAGCTGAATATTCAGTTCATCTCTTACGATGTTATAAAGATCGTCAGGATGGAGCTGATCCGGGTCAACGTCTGTTAAAAATTTTGCATCCTGGATCTGAATCGCTTTTGTGTGGGGAAAATTCTGACTGTCCACATTTGTCTTGTCACTGGATATTTCAAACGTCTGGTCAGGATTTGGCTGGTAAAGGTCATTGTAGTAACCGGTAATCCTTCCATCCTCGTAGCCACGTGCACCTTCCTCCGTATCCTCTCCCATGTCCCCGCCGCCCCCACAGGCAGTAAAGACCATCATAAGCAAACCGGCAATAAGTGTTAAAATCAGTTTTTTATTCACTTTATATTTCCTCCTTCGTTTCATCAATCAACACACTTATTCTTTATTTTCACTGTGAAAAAAATAGGTGGTAAATTCTTGACGGAAAGGAGGTGAATGGATGTCATACAAATTCTTTCTGCGGGTACGCAGCCCGGGCCGTAAGGGCGTTTGACTTATGACAATATTGAACCATCAGCGTGTTTCAGCAAATAATAAAGCAGTCCCAAAAGGTTTTAATCTTTTGGGACTGCTTTAAAGTGATGAGAATTTGTTCGATTCTTAATGATTTAAAGGACGGCTTCCATTATTGTTGTTATTGTTGTTTCCGTTATTTCGCTGAAGGACTTTCAGACCTTGTCCCATATCAGACGCAAGGACATAATTTCTGTCAACGAAGACTCCCCATACATTTCCCTGGTCCGGTGTGTAGCGTCCAATTTCTTCCGGATTGCTTGGATCTGTAATATCTACTGCCAACACCCCTCCGGAATAATAAGAAAGGTAAAGGGTGTTTCCATGGACTTTCGGATCGTGAACGGTTTTGGCAAAAGTGTTGACCGGAGCTGAGAAATCAAACGTAAGCTCGGTTGTAAATTCGCTTAGAAGTACCGGGTTCGATTTATCTTTAATATCAAAGATCCTTGTGTAACCGTAAGCACTTTCGTAGCCTTCGCCATGAGGATTGGCAACTTCCCTTGTTTCAATAAGAATAGTGCCTCCACGGGCAAGGGCAGCGGAGTGGGCAGCACCTTTCTGGTCATCACGGTACTCTGTACGTCCGAGATACTGTGCATTTTCAGGATCTCGGATATCAAAAATTACAGTACCAAGATCCCACATGGAAACGTAAGCGTAATGGCCGTTGTTATCTGTAATCACACTGTGGTTAAATACCGGACGGGTGTGACCATCATCAGCATCCCAATGATAACCATTAAAATCTTCAGCGACTTCTTCCAATTCTCTCGGGTCAAATTCCCAGATCTTTTCAGGGTTAGCCGGATCACTTACATCAATAATCTGGAAATCTCTCTCTTCGCCGCCAGTGTAATAATCGGCATACGGGTTAGACAATAAGGCAATAGCACGGTTTCCCTGTGTGGTTAAATAAAGTTCATGGGTTCCTGTAATTGTACGGTCCAGTTCATAAAAACCGAGCTGTTCCGGATTGTATGGATCACTTACGTCATAAAGCAGCATGCCCCCTCTGCTGTCCGGGCGGTTTGCATTATTACGTGAGGTTTGCTGTAAGCTCACGATTGCTAAGTCTCCCTTAAATTCTTTCGTATTTACTGTTTTAACGATGACTTTTTCCTGCCATGTATATGGAATTTCATCTGCAAAGACGGCAACTTCTTCAGGGTTGGACGGGTCTTTCAGATCAAATACCCTGACTCCCCCATTGGCTCCGTTGGCTGTGTGGGTACCGACGTAAGCAAACCCTTTATGAGCATAAACATCTGCTGTATTGTTTTGAACCCCGTCTTTTTCAGCCAGCTGTACGGCAGCTGCCTCGTGAAGATGCTTAACGTTCTTTCCGCCTTCCTCAACCGGGGAAGCCAATTGCTCAATAGCGTCATGGTCAAATACAATTCCTTCTCCTTTTTGTCCCCCTTCAAATGCATCGTGTGCAAATCCAGTCGGAGTTAAAATGGTAAATACCAAGGCTCCAGCGACAATAGATTTTACTATAACCTGATTCTTCTTATTCATTCTGCATTCCCCCTGCATAAATTCTGAAAGTTTTTACAATTTCAAGTATAACTACATGACAAGGGTAGTACAGGACGGAAAATCCGCAGAATTCGACGACATTCGATATCCCCTGAGTCTCATTAACCATTTATACTTCAAAATACTGTCGAACAGATAACGATCCGACCATTAAACCGATATTTAATAGTCAAAAATAAATATTTCGATTCACTAAATGAAATTTCCGCGGTGTCACACTCCTTACATCATCTAAAAATGATTCCTTTCCCTTTTATTTATAGGTTTATTTCCCTGTTTTTTAAAAAAGGAAGAGCGTCAAAAGCGCTATTTTAGAGGCTTTGACGCTCAAAAACACTATCCTCTTCCAACCCGCTTTAAAACGTTATCCAGTGTGTCCGGCTGCAGAAACTCTACCGGGGATGCGCCTTTTTCAAATGAAAAGGATTCCCCTTCAATTAATATGACATATTTTCCATTGACCTTAGCAATGTGAATAGAGTCACCGAAATCAGAAAGCAGTCCTTTCACATCGATGTGGTCGAGCTTGAGCTTCATTTCGATTTCAGGCTGCCGGTCAATAATCGGGGCAGAAGCTTCAATAACCTGATCTTCTGTCCACTTTTCCTGGAGCTGACGGTTTTCTGTATTTGCCCAGGCTTCGAGGTTTTGTTCTTCTTCCAGCCATTCCTCGCTCTCAGGTTCATACGTTTCTGCCAGGTGCTGGTGTGCAGTTTCAATCATCTGCCCTTTTACAATCTCAGGCATAGACTGGCTGTATTCTACGTATTTAAGGAAGTCTTCGAAATATCTGGCGTGGGAGGACTGATGAATCTTTAACTCCCACTCTTCTGTCATTCCCTCTTCGGGCATATACGGATACTGAATGGATTTCATGTTTTTTGTCGTTATCGCCATTTCCACATGTCGGATCAGCGTTTGTTCATCTGTAATTGTGGCCACTTTCGGTTCAAAGTCACACTTGAGAACAAACACAAATTTGTCATCCATATATTTGGTCAGTTTCGCCCGGATTACAAGCAGTGCCCCGCCCCTGACAGCACTTGTGTTTGTGTAAGCCCTGACCAGTTGCTCACTGTTCGTTTTAAACTCTTCTGAAGAACCAGCCGTTCTTATCCGGTTAAATAAGTTGTAGTTGGGGTTGGAGTCCAGCTCATGACCCGGCTCAGTAACGAACTGGCCGATCTTCGTCGGAACCTGATCATTCTTAGGGTTTCTTTCCACTTTGCGTTTCGCAATCTTCATCAGTTCCCCATCAAGAAACTCTTTCAGCGGACTGGTAAAATACTGTTCGCTGTTTAACGTTTGAAAGTGCTTGTATGTTTTTTCCGCCTGCTCTCCAGATCCACTGACCTGGACTACATAAAATGAGGCAAAATCAATCGTAAAATCCATATCTTTAATCCCCCGTCATCCTTTTTCCACCGGTATATTATATCATGGAAGAGCGTCATCTTGTCCGGTATAATATGAAACAGCCTCATTAAAAAGGAGCTTGGAAATGAATAAAAAAGAAGTAGAAGAACAAATCATCCAAAACTATCAAAAAGATGAGAATATGATGATTTTAGTGTTTGCCCAATGGTGTGTAAACAATGATTTGGATCCTGTAGAATTGTATAAAAAAGCCTATCCAAAACAGAGTAAAAACACGGCCCTGATGCAAGGTACCGAGCTTACGGTGCCAAAGGAAGAGTCTGAAGAAATAGCTGACCAGACCCTGTTAGGTGTACTTTCCCTGTTTGGAAATGACGACCTGGCTTTTGTTGTAAGTGAAGAGATGGAGAAAATGCGGAAAAAGTAATGGAAGTTTAAAGGTGTCTCAAAAAAATAAAGCAAAATCGCAATGGCTCCGCATGCTCCCCGCCCGGCAGGAAAAAAACCACTCCTGCCAGGCTCTTTGAAGAAGTGCAACGGCTCCACTCAGTGCTCTGGGCTGATCCAAAAGGATAATTAGGCCTTTTCGGTCAACTTTATTTGATTAATTTAACCGTACTTTAACAATTTCGTATATCCTCCTCGTCTCTGCCCACACTATCTGCAAACAGTGTAAAAGGTGATGGCTTATGACGAGTATTATTATCGGATTACTGCTTCTGATTACTCTCGCTTATCTGGGCTGGTCCATTATCTGGATTGCTCCGTTAATAAGTGGTTTAGTCGCTCTCTTAAGTGGAATGGAAGTATTACCTACATATCGAGACACCTATATGACCGGGTTTGTCGACTTTGCCCAGGAGTGGTTTCCAGTCTTTCTCCTCGGTGCCATTTTCGGTAAATTGATGGAAGACACCGGAGCGGCTCAGTCTGTTGCTTTTTCCATCACCCGTGTTATTGGAAAAACGAGAGCCATTCTCGGCGTTTTAATTGCAGCAGCCGTCCTCACATACGGAGGTGTCAGCCTGTTCGTCGTCGTTTTTGCCATTTACCCTCTTGCAGTCGCCTTGTTCAAAGAAGCGGACATCTCCAGAAAACTTCTGCCCGGCACCTTCGCCCTTGGAGCTTTCACTTTTACAATGACTGCCATTCCAGGAACACCGCAGATCCAGAACCTGATCCCTATGGTGTATTACGGCACAACACCAATGGCTGCCCCTTTTATGGGTATTGCTGCAGCTTTAATCATGGCTGTAGGAGGCTATTTTTATTTGAAGTGGCGTGAAAACAGATTAACAAAGAAAGATGAAAGGTTTACAGAACCCGATGAAGAACACGCTGTGGAAGGTGTGGACGAGGATGAACTGCCGAACGTATGGCTGTCAATTCTGCCATTGGGATTGGTGGTTGTAACTTTGAATGTTTTTGACTGGCCTATTATTCCTGCTTTAATTGCCGGAAGCCTGCTTCTTATGGCGTTTAACATTAAACGTTATAAAGAATTCAGCTCTTCTATTAATGACGGGGCTGCAGGGTCAGTAATGGCTGTGATCAATACAAGCGCGGCAGTCGGATTTGGTTCGGTTGTTACGGCATCACCGGGATTTGAAGATTTGAGTGCGATGCTTCTTAATATTCCAGGCCATCCTCTTATCTCCCAGGGCGTAGCGATCCAGATTCTTGCTGCTATTACCGGATCTGCAAGTGGTGGTATGGGGATTGGTCTTGAAGCTCTCGGGGAACAATACAACCAGATCGCCCAACAGCAGGGAATCAGCCCTGAAGCATTCCACAGGGTAGCTTCGGTTGCTTCTGGAGCAAGTATTCTTCCTCACAACGGGGCTTTACTTACCCTTTATGCTGTAACAGGGCTCGGACATAAAGACTCCTACGGGGACATTGCAGCAGTCGGGTTAATTATCCCGACCATTGCAGTAGCTGTTATTATCGTTATGGCTACATTAGGAATTGTGTAATTGAAATCTGCAAAAAAGGTAAAGACTGTTTTTCAAGATTCCTGTAAAAAGTAATGTAGTAGCCGGCACCGCCACTGAAAGTGAAGAACACCCTGGCTTCATCTGCTGTTTTTGTGCACTGACGGAAGTGAGAATAGCAACAATACAGTGAAGTAAAAAACAAAGGGAGGCTTTTAACATGGTTGAAGATAAGGTCGTTTTTATTACAGGTTCTGCAGGTGGAATAGGTCTGGAAATTGGTATCCGATTTGCAGAGCAGAAGGCAAAAGTCATACTTTCAGATATTAAGGAAGAACCGTTACAGGAAGCTGTCAATAACCTTAAAGAAAAAGGGTACAGTGTAGACGGGATTAAGTGTGATGTAACTGATGAGGAAGACATTCAGCGTGCAATGGATGAGCTTATTGATAAATACGGGCGGGTAGATGTATTGATTAACAATGCCGGTATACAGCATGTAGCGAACCTTGAAGACTTTCCTACAGAAAAATACGAACTCCTTTTAAAGATCATGCTCGTCGGTCCGTTTATTGCTACAAAAATCGCTTTCCCGTATATGAAAAAACAGAATTTCGGACGAATTTTAAATATGGCCTCCATTAACGGCGTCATCGGATTTGCTGGTAAAGCCGGTTACAACAGTGCAAAGCATGGTGTTATCGGCCTGACGAAAGTCGCTGCCCTTGAAGGGGCTGAACATGGAATTACAGTTAATGCTATTTGCCCGGGCTACGTTGATACCCCCCTTGTCCGCAACCAGCTTGAAGACCTGGCAAAAAGCCGGGGCATTGATCTCGAAAAAGTACTCGAAGAGGTTATTTACCCTCTTGTACCACAGAACCGGTTACTCCAGGTAGAGGAAATTGCTGACCTTGCCATCTTCCTTGCAAGCGACAGTGCAAAAGGAATTACAGGACAGCCGGTCATCATGGATGGCGGCTATACAGCCCAATAAGGAAACGTTAAATAAATATGAAAGCCCTCCCGTCCGGTTCGAAAGCGTTCCGGGCGGGAGGGCTTATTATTTCTTACAGGTTTAGGTCGGTTATTCCTCAAACAATTTTTCGCCCCTAGAAAGGCGTACAGCTATTTTTGCAGTATGGGAGATTTCCCTGCTTGTCGGTGCATGAGCTGCAATATATCTGACTGCAGCAAAGACCATTGTGTCTTTTGCCCATTCTGCAAAGTCACTTTCATCATTCTCCCAACTCTCATGTTCAGTGATAGCTGCTTCAAATACCTGAAATGTATGAAACTCGGCGTCTTCTCTTAAAACCCCATGCCCCAGTGCGTTAAAAAGAGCTTTTTTCTTTCCACCCCTGTTTAAGTAATCAGCAGCCCATTTCGCTGCCTGGTCTGTTTGCTGCTGTTTATCCAAGAGTGTCAAAAACTCATCAGTCTCAGGAGGGGTGTTGTTGTCGCCCCGGGTCCGCTCCGGCCGTCTCGCAGACGGTGTGTTAAGAAACCGGTCTAAGTAAATACTCATGGCTGTGTGAAAGATTGCTCTTGTAAGTTCCGGCGTCACTGAGCGCTTCAGGCTCTCATGGACTGCATGGGCATGAGTGAATGTATGGAGAACGGTGATCCAGTCCCTGAATTCATTTTGCACGTGAAAACGGGCCAACCGTTCAGCGGCCGCTGCAGAAACCAGCTGGCCCAGCTTTACAGGAGAGGTTCCACTTTTCAGTTCGTCAAAAAGGGCGCGGATCGTCTCCAGTGGCTGATCATCCAGTATTAACTCAACGAGCTGCATTCTGTCAGTTTTTATTTCATCCTCACCGAAGGCCGTATTCATCACTTCCTCAAAAACCGCTTCAAGAGGGGTAACGAGCTGTACCGGCGTCTGCCAGCTGTTTTGCTCTTCACTTCTTGAGGCATCAGAAAGCTCGGGCAAAAGGGATGTGAGTACGAAATCCCGGTTATTGCTTCCAATTCTGCCCAGTATTTCAAACGCCTTGTTGTGAAAATCAAGTGTGTGCCCGGTATTCATGTAATAATGATCGGTTACGGAACGAAGCATCATGTCAGACAGCTCTTCATTCGAAGCACCTGACTCAATCGCAGTAAGGAGTACACGCTCCGCCCCCTGCACATCCCTGACTTCGATACTGTGGCGGTACCAATTGGAAAGCGTTTGTAATGAAGGGATATCTTCGTCCCCTCCCACCGGCAGTGGTCCTGTTAAAAAACGGGTACCCATACCGGCACTCTCCCTTGCTACATGGGCAAGCCCCTGATACAAAGCGAGTATCTGTCCGTTTTTATCGAGATAGGGAAGCATATTTGTCATCGCTGTGAGAATGGTGAGGCCGGATCTCCATCCTTTAAAACGATGCCTGGTCCCAAACTCCACACCGACCTTAGCAATATCAGCCAGCGGTTCCCGCGCCTCAACAAGTCCAACAACTGCCTTTGCGATAACGAGGCTCAGATTCTGCTCCAGACCTTCTCTTAAACGATTTCTAAGAGATGTGACCGTCTGCTTGTTTTTCGGAACAGTAACCACCCAGACCTCATTACCTATTACTTCAACTGGATAGGCCGGAACATCATCAGCCCACGGATCGAGTGTGCCGCCCGTTTTAATGTCAAAGCGTGCATGATGCCAGTGGCAGGTTAAAAGTCCGTCACAGACGCTCCCGAGGTGCAGGGGAAAGCCTAAATGGGGACAGCGGTTATCCACAGCATAAAATGCATCATTGTCTGCGATAACTGCGATTCCATGGTTCCCTCCCTTGATCACTTTTGGTGATCCCTCTTTCATTTCATCTACTGTTCCCGCATAAATCCGTTCTTCATTCATCTCTGCAATCACTCCTTCACATCATTAAGGTCAGTTTACAAAGAACCGGGAAAAAGAACATGGGAGTCAGACCGCATTATTTTTAAGACCTCAGTCTTAGATTTCATTTCTTCAGCACCGGCTCACTCACATCTTCCATTCCAGCCAGGGCAAGAACCGTCAGAAGAATCTGCCAAGGGCCAAAATAAGCATCAGTCGGGTCGAAGTATTCGTTTAGGGTATGGGCACCGCCGAACGCCCCTCCGCCTCCTAGTGTAAGAGATGGAACTCCAAGGCTGATGGGAACATTCGAGTCTGTGCTGATGGGTCCGCTGAATAATGGATCAAGTTCAATCTGCCTGACTGCTTCAGCAGCAGTCTGAACAATAGGATCTTTTGAAGACTGTGTTCCGGCGGGCCTGTCGCCCACAAGCTCAATATCTACATCCATGGGGCCTCCAGACCTCTCGTGTCTTTCTTTCAGAGCAGCTTTTTTTATAATTGTCAACACCTTGTCCTCGAGTAATTTCAGGGCTTTCGGATCTGTTGATCTGAGGTCAATCACCATTGATGCTTTTTCAGCGATCGTATTGACCGTAGTCCCTCCCTGAATTGCACCTACGTTAAAGGTCGTTTTAGGCTCTTCAGGAACAGCTATTTCAGCGATTTCTCCGACTGCCCTTCCAAGAGCGTGGATGGCGCTTGGTGTACCGAAGTCACCGAAACTATGTCCGCCCTTACCTGTAAAAGTTACTTTATGACGACGGCTTCCTGTGCCGGAAAAAATAATTCTTGATGGGGATCCCGGTTCAATTGAAATGAAGCCATCAATGTCATTCCGTGTCTCAAAAAGACCTTTCACACCATATAAATCACCCAGACCTTCTTCACCTACGGTAGCTCCGATAATAAGATCACCCACCGTCCTGAGATCATATTTTTTCATTACTCTCGCCAGAGTCAGTACAACAGCAAGTCCCCGGCCATCATCTGCAATACCCGGAGCGTAGATTTTTCCTTCTTTCCACGTTGCTTTTACAGGAGTTCCTGAGGGGAAAACCGTATCGAGGTGGGCACAAACAACAATCTTCGGCCCCTTTCCTGTCCCTTTTCTTACTCCGAAAACATTCCCGTGCTTGTCGGTCGAAATATTCTCGATACCTGCTTCTTCCAGCCTCAAAGCATAGACCTTCCCCCGTGTTTCTTCCTCAAAAGTAGGTGCTTCAATTTCAGTGATTTCAATTTGATCCTCCAGAGTACGGGATGCTTCTTTCTTTATTTCTTCAAATGCCGACCTGACTTTTTCATTTTCTGCAATCTCTTTTATCATTGTGCGAATAGACTGACTACTCATTCGTTAACCCTCCATTTTTTTCTGCACTGACTACTTCGCTTTAAAATAGTAAGAGTCCTTCTAAAAGAGTATGGTACAATACTATTAATTCGCAACTCTAAATAGATTGGAGTCATACAATGAATTCGGTTCATTTATTCAGATTTCTGGAAACAGTGATGATCGGTGTGACCGGGGGATTTGTGTTTGCCATTCTCGCCCTCCCCCTTCCCTGGGTACTCGGAGCACTTACCTTTGTTCTTGTTTGGCAGGGTTTCACCAAACGAAAGGCGCTCTTTCCTGACCCTTTAAAAAATACCGGTTTTCTAACCCTCGGCATTTATTTTGGTCTTTATTTTACCGCAGCTACTTTTATTACTGTTGGTCCCTACATACTCCCTTATGTTGCAGCAACGGTCATACTTATTATGGTCAGCATTGCAGCAGCGATCTTTGTTTCAAAACGTATTAAAGTTGATGAAATCACAAGTGTGTTCGGGTCTATTCCCGGTGGATTAACAGAGATGGCTATTGCAAGTGAAGCCTTAAAAGCAAACTCTTCCCTTGTAATAATCTTTCAGACCGTTCGTCTTTTAACGGTGCTGTTCATCGTTCCTGTTGTAATTATTTTCGCTTTTTCACAAGGTCAGACAGGTACAGGGATACCCGTCAGTGCAACCAATGCTCCGGTACAATCCTGGGGGTTGTCAGCGTTGTGGTTTATCATTCCTGCTGCCTTTGGAATATGGAAGCGGAACCTTATTCCTGCCGGGATTGTGATTATTCCTCTTTTCTTCACCGCTGTGATTAATATTTTTATCGTATCCTTACCTGTACTTCCACCACTATTACTCATCTCTGCCCAGGTTGCCGTAGGAATAGGATTAGGAAAACGAATCTCGTTTGAGGATTTAAAAGCAGGAGGCAAATACTGCTTTGTTTACGGCGGAATAGCCGTTCTTCTCATTATTGTTTCATTTGGACTGGGGGGGTTACTCTCATTCTTTACAACGCTCAATCTGCCAACTGCATTATTAAGTGTCGCCCCAGGCGGACTTATTGAGATGGTACTGACTGCTTCCATTGTAGGTGGCGATCCCGCTGTCGTGAGTGCACTTCAGCTCACCAGACTTCTGGTAATCATCATCTTTGTACCGCCTTTATTAAAATGGTACTTTAACAAAAAAGCAGGGAATAGTCAGTCATCAACGACTTCAGTGTAATAAGTAAGGTAAAGCAAAATTCTTATTTTTAGGCTCTGTTAAACTCAAGTGTTGATTTACCCTCATTCCATGCGGGGCGCTTCCTTGCATTTGAAGCCCCAGCTTCTTCATCTGCCAGTTATGTGCTTCGCAGATTTCTGCATCAAAGCAATTCGAAGCTCATTCGTGATGTAAGCCCTCATTGCTCCCACAGGAGTGTCGCGCATTCGTTGTATTTATTTTTTTAAATAAATCAACCATGATCTTTATCACAGCCTCTTTTTAAAAGGGCTGTCTCAAAGCAATGGCTCCGCCCGCTACCCGCTCAACATGAGAAATTCCACTATTGTTGGGCCTTTATTATAGAGGGCAGCAGTTTACTTGCTTCAGAGGTCGATTCATAAGGTATGCCGCCTTATGAGTCGACCTCTTTCTTTGTCCCCTTATTCACTTTACTGGTGTAAAGCTAAAACGCGGTTATGTAAGTATTTGTGCGATTTTCACAATGAGGTTATAATCAACTTTGTGTCTAATTGAGCAAAGCATCTATGTGAAACTTGAAGGAAGTGGAGAAAAGTGAGAATTCTATATATGATCCTCGGTTGTGCTGTTGTCAGTTTCGGTGTTCTTATCCTGCAGAACTCGCAGGTTATAACAGGGGGAACAGCGGGCCTTGCCCTGAGCTTATCATACTTAATCAGTTCTTCCTTCGGACTGGTTTTTCTATTAATCAATATCCCTTTTTATATTCTGTCGTTTATGAAAATGGGAAAGAAGTTTACGATTTCTACTATTTTTTCAGTTACAACTCTCTCAGTGATGACGGAAGCCCTGCAGCTATTTCCGTCCTTTCAGATTAGTCCTCTTGCCGGCTCCGTTCTGGGCGGTCTGATTGTCGGTTTGGGACTGGCTGTACTGTTTCTAAACGGGTCCTCACTTGGAGGCGCAAATATTCTCTGTCTCTTTTTGCAAAAGAGGTTCGGATTTGATCCCGGTAAAAGCTTGTTTGTGTTTGACTCGTTGGTCATCCTCACAGGTCTTGTATCGGTAGGACTGATCAGAGGATTTTATTCCATCCTTTCTGTTTTAATGATCTCCTTTATCGTGAGCATGATTAAAGGGAAAATTACAGTCAATCAGCCTGCGGTTCCAGTTGCTCCTCAAGAGCCCACGGGTCAGGCGTCCTAAAAAACTCCAGAGGGAGGCTCATGAGGTGTAATCCCTCACACGAGCCTCCCTCTTTTGGATTTCTATACAATATAAATGCTCATTGCTCCCCAAGCAGTGTCGCGCATTCACTGCAATCAACTTTTTTATAAAACGCTGTTTTCGGATAAATTGTTGCTAATCAGACTTACTTCATCTTACAGAAAATGAGGATGAAGCCTGCGTGCCCTTCGCTTTCCGTGGCGGTGCCGGCAAGCCTCCTCAAGCTAAAAGGAGGCACTAAAAAAGTAAAAAACAACTTTTTCACTGCCTTTTATTTAAGTGGCAATGGCTCCATTCGGTTGCTCGCCTGTTACGAGAAACCCACTCATAACAGGCTTTTTAAAACATGCAACCGTTCCGCTCATTGCAGGCACTTACAAAAGTTAAAGATCAAACTTTTTCAGTGCCTTCTTAAAGCTCTGCGGGGTCTTGCCTGGTCCCCACTGCCACAGGAGTCTCAGGCCCTTCAGCTTCATTATCTTTTTCAGCAATAGCAACACTCTTTACGAAAACAGCCTTATAAAAAACAACAATGATTTTTAACCACCAATTCTTAAAAATCCGCAATCCCATTCACTAAATTATTCTCTAATAAGATTTATAACATCATAACCAAAGAAAATCATCGTACCGATGATAAAAAAGAACGTTCCCTGAAGCATAAAAACAGTCCCCCAGATGACAGCGGGAACTTTTGTTGCTTCTGCCAGCAACATTGCATCTCCTGCCTGTCTATTCCTAAACACGCTTAACATGAAGATCCCCCATGAACTTGCGAACGCCTGTATGAGTATCGTTACCCCAATTACTGTAATCAAAAGTTCAAAATAACGCTGTTCTGCATAAATGTATAAAGCAGCCATACCGCCTATTACAGAAAAGACCCAGAACCATCCCACCAGATTTCTTACCCAGAAGATAAGTACATAAACAAGCAGCAGGAACAGAGCCAGAGCAACCCCCTCAAAGTACCCCTGTGTAATAAGATACATAACTACGACACTCATGAGAGAAGAAACAGGATAACCGCAAAAAACAGTAATCACTCTTCCAAACCAGTGGTGCTGAAAAACCGCGAGCCCACCGGTATTTTGAAATAAAGAAATGGAGACGACTCTGCCTCCTGTCAGGCGGGCTATGAGGGCATGTCCGAGACTCTCATGTATCAGCGTATTAAACAGCCGGAAATAGGACCCGATCACGGGCAGGTAGGTTACTGTTAAAACGAATATAAACAGGAGTATGTAAAAGTACAGATCATCATTCACGGGTAATCACCACCTTAAAAAGAGGTCATTCGGAAAAGCTGTTTTCATATAGATTGTTGCTATCTTGTTTTCTGAAAGTATTGTTGAAGCCAACGCGCCGTTCGCTTTTCATGGCGGTTCTGGTAAGCCACCTGCGCCCCTTACCGAAAACAGCGTTCAAAAAAGAGCACAGCCTGAGCTATGCTCCTTATCTTAGTTTTCGTCCTTTGATACAAGCGTCCTTCCCTCTTTTTGGACCACTTTCCCTTCTTTCATCAGCCTTCCGAGTGCGCGTTTAAATGCAGCTTTACTGATTTTAAATTCTTCCCGTATTGCATCAGGATCACTTTTATCTGTAAAGGGCATTTCGCCTCCGGTACGAATGAGGTAATTGAAGATATCGTCTGCGTCATCGTCAAGTACCGTTTCTTTTACCGGACGTAACGTCACGTTTAATGATCCGTCTTCTTTAACATCAATAATCCTGCCTTCAACCCATTCGCCGAGGCGGGGTTCCACTTTTCTCTCCATGTAATGAATAAAGCCGCGGTAGCCGGATTCTGTGATGATAAAAGAGCCAACCTTAGTCGAGCGGTACACCCGCCCGTCAATTACAGAGCCCTTTAATTCAGCAGGTGCTTTCTTAAACGAATCTTCCACCACTGTTTCAGTAGCCGGCCTTGCAAGCAACCGGCCTTTTTTATCCGTTTCCAGTGTGACAAAAAGTTCATCGCCATTTTCAGGCCACACCTTCTCAATCAGTGGAAGGTAATCGCTTGAAACTAACACATCCTGCTTAAGTCCGATTTCTACAAAGACCCCAAGCCCTTTTACCTTGTCAACAACCTGGGCCCAGTCATAGTTTTCTGCAGTGATATGAGGAAGGTCCATTGTAGCGACTATCTCACCTTTTTTATTCTGATATATAAACACGGATAATTCATCCCCGGGAGCAAGGTGCCCTTTTACTTCTTCTTTTGGAAGAACAACAATCTCTTCTCCATCAGACAGAACAAAGTCTCCCCCTACTTCCTGTGTCGCCGTTAGTTTGTAGATCATTCCTGTTTCAAATGTCATGGTAATCCTTCTTTCAGCAATTGATTTTAACTTCTTGTATTATAGCACAGCCTTCCACTCTAATTCTCATGATGTGTGTATTGTTTAGATTTCAAGGAAAAGCTAGAAAGTAGTAATAGCGAGGAGGAGTTATCTTGAAACAACAAAAACAATCTTTTTGTGATACAGAGTATGGAGCATTGAAAAAAGTAGCTGTCTGCGAACCGCATCATATTGCAATACGTGATGTGATAAATGAAACACAAAAAAAATATGAAAAAGAAGGGCTGAATGTTGAGCTCGCCCTCAAACAGCACCGTGATTTCACTTCCGAACTGGAAAAGCACGGTGTGGACGTCATCCATCTCGAACCTAAGGAACACTTTCCCGAACAAGTCTTTACAAGGGATATCGGTTTCACACTTGGCCAGACCATCTTTGTATCAGAAATGGCTCAAAAGGTGCGGCACGGTGAGGAAGAACATTTGAAAGACTGGCTAAAACAGTCCAAAATAAGCTATTATAATCTTCTCGGTGATAAAATTGAAGGTGGCGATGTGGTGATCGACGGACACAACATATACATAGGTGTGAGTGAGCGTACAGATGAAGGTTCCATTGAACATCTGCAGAGTCTTCTTCCCCAGTACGCTGTCACATCAATCCCCTTCCCCCACAAATATTTGCACCTTGACTGTATCTTTAATGTATTAAGCCCTTCTGAGGCAATTATTTTTCCAGGGGTTATGAGTGAGTTCGATGAGGAAATGCTGACGTCCCGCTATGATTGTATACGGGTATGTGAAAAAGAGCAGTTTACACTCGGTACAAATGTCCTCTCCATTGGTGATCGTAAAGTATTCAGTCTGCCGGTAAACAAGAAGGTAAATGAAGAATTACGCTCACGGGGGTATCATGTTATTGAAGTGGATATCTCAGAAATCATAAAATCAGGTGGATCTTTCCGCTGCTGTACAATGCCAGTTCTTCGATCAAAAGCCTAAAAGACTGCAGACTTTGCTTCTTTAAGCAGCACCATCTGCCTGAGAGCTTCGCAATAATCGCTCGTAACATCAATATTCCCGGGTACTGATGCAGAACTGAAATAGTCTGGTACCTTTGTGTTATGAAACCAGTCTTTTTTATACGAAGCCACTGGCTTCTTATCAGACCAGGCATCAGTTAATACCGGGCTGTAAAGGAAAGGATCGGCATTCTCAAAACAGCTGTGCCATTCCTTTCCTGTTACACTCTCCCTGTTTTTTGAAAACATGTGAGGCCAGTAATCTGAACGTGAAGCCGTATGGGGCACTTTGTTGGCAAAAGACAATGCCCCCACAGTTAACAAAGGCGTGTCAAAAAGAAGAGAATACAGTTTCTTCCCGATCGTAATCCGCTCAGATACTTCATCAAAGCTGCTGACAGTCAGTCCGCTTAGACGGATCCTCCCTTTCAGTTCATAAGGAAATATCACCCGGGTAAGCGATAATAGATCCTGTAACTGAAATTGCCAGGATTTAAAAACAGTTTCGTGAAACACAGGATGCTGGATGACCGGTTTTTCAATAAGGTGCTGTTCGTTAATAATCAGACCTATGGTGAGAAAGGCACTGTCCCCTGTTGCCAGAAACGTCCGCCACACGGCACACATGAACCGGGATACATTTAACAATGGTAAATATGATAACGGCCGGTCATCACCCATTTGCTTTACTTGTTCATACACGAGCAGCTGGAAATATGCATCGTCAAAAATGAGCTGATTTGCCTTTTCAAGAAATTGAAAATAGTGAATTTGGTCCTTTTTAGGTATAAAAGCCTGAAGTAAGCTTCCTTTCAGGTCTGTCATGTTCCAACCGCCATTTCTGGAAACCATATGGGCGAGGAAAGCCCAGTGAACTTCAGGATGCTTGTTGTAAAAAGATAAATAGGCTTCGGTTCTGATTACATTATTTCGATTAAGCCCCCTTGTCGTTTCACGAATGGCACGGATTCTCTCCCTGTCTTCCTGAAACGTCACAGCAGGTTGGTATATTTCTTTTGTAAGCTCTTCCTTTAAGCGGTGAAGAGATTCCATTTTTACGCCGGTCTTTACCTTCTTTTTTTTCAGAAGCTGGTTATGTTCGTCCTGTGAAGGATCTTTGAACATCCATTCAAGAAATGATTTCAGCCTGTACACGACAAAACCCCTTTCTCTCTTAACACTTATGAGAAAGGGGTTCTTTGCATTCCTGCCGAGTCTTTAAACAAGAACGTTCATTTCCGCTCCAATCGACTTTACAAAAGGTTTGACAACTCGTCTTTTTCTTTGAGCAGCCTGTGCTGTTCGCTTGAATCGAACAAGGCTTCAAATCGTGTGAGTTCGAGGTCAATTGCTTCAATCACCTTTTCTTTGACCGAATCCTCGAGCTCAGACACGGATGCTTCAATTGCCGCTTTAAACTCGGACATGGAAGCTTGCAAGAGGGATGACGCTTTTTTATGACCTTCGCTGATCAACTGCTCTCTTACTTCCTTCAGCCGTCCATTTTCGAAAATATCCTTCTTTGTTTTCAGCATAGATGTATAGAAATCTGCATCGATGGAAAGGTCAAGTGTGTGCCGCTCGGGACTTACAGGAGCAGGTTTGACCTGGTGATCAATATAGAGATAAGGGAGCTTTGTCTGGATTACACCTGCTTCCTCCTTAATCCAATTGTCCACACGCCGGGCGATTCTTTGTTCCATTCTGATGAATGTTGCTTCAAGCTCCTGTGACAAAAACTGTTCACCAAAGCCAATCCATTCCTTTACAGCTGCTTTAAACTGTTCATGCAATACACCTTTTGTGTTTCCGGTTAGTACAGTCACGTTAAAGGATGTTGAGAAATAATCGGAAAGAACATAGCGCATCCGTTCCCGCAGATAGATCATAAGCTGCTCGAACTCTTCTCCTGCATCTTGCTTTACAAAATCGAAGTTCGCTTCAGACACTCTTGATTTCTCTGCTTTTACAATTCCTTTTATCCTCTCGTGCTCCTGCTTTTGATCCTCTTTCTTACTGTTCATAAAGGCCAGGCTTTCATCTGCCTTATTCACAAACGTTGAGAGCTGGCTTTTTATCATTTCTGCACTCAGCCTCTTCAGCTCATCAATCGTTTCAGTATAAAAGGTATGCTCAAATTCGCTGAAAGGGTCTCTTACATCCTGGTGCTGATTTTTTTCAGCCTGAGTCCTTCCTTACTTGATAAATGAAACAGACGTGGGGATTCTATCCCATTGCGCACAAGCTGGTCTTTGACATGTTTACGAACGCCATTGAGCTCTCCTTCACTGGAGGCAAGATCAGAAGCATTGATCACAAAATACAATTTGTCATCGGTAAAACTCTCATTCACCTTGCCCATCTGCTGCAGGAAGTACTCGTCTGCTTTTGAAAATGCATGGTTGTAATACGTAAGGTAAAAGATTGCGTCAGACTGGCGCATTTGCTTAAAGGCTACATTTGTATGTCGGCCGTGGATCGAATTGACCCCAGGAGTATCAACAAGAACAACACCGCTTTTTGTTACCTTGCAGTCATAAAAAAGGTTAACCTGCTCAACAAGACAGGCATACGCTTCGTCTGCTACGACTGGTTTCAGTTCGCCGTGAGTAAGGGTGAACGTGGATCCAAGCTCCCACTTGGTCGCCAGCAGACTGTCACGTAATGTTTCCAGGTATTCTGCGTACGTTTTTTGCGTGCTCGTTACGTAGCCTTTCTTACTCGCCTTCCAGCTTTTAATCGTGTCCAGGGTGAGATCAGCACCAATCTCCTTGGATACAGCTTTAATTTCTTTTTCAATGGTATCCTCAGATTTAACGATGACCTCAGCTGTCCCGTGAGCGTGCTCATCGGTACTTTTCTGAACAGTGTTAACCGTGGCTGTCGTCGGATTTGGGGAAACGGGTAAAACATCTGCTCCAAGAAGCGCATTCGCAAAGCTTGATTTTCCAGCGCTGAAAGCCCCGAACAACGAAACAATAAACGTCTGATTGTTAAATCGTTCCACCCTCTCCATAAGCTGCTTTCGTTCGTTGGACAGTAATGCAACGTCTTGGTACTCACACATTACCGAGTTTACTTTTTCCAGCCACTGCGCCGTACTTTTTTCATTAAATGTCTTTTCGCGCTTGATTTTTTGGTCTTGCTGATCCGTTGCGATCACACTTTCTTCCGGAAGCTCAATTTCAGTGAGAGCCAAAGTATCCCCGTTGTCCGGATAGCTTTTTTTCATGGTCTCCTTAAGTGCTTTCCTGAAATGGCTGTCTTCTTTCAATTCTGAGCGTTTCTTGTCTACCAGAAGGATTATCCGGTCATACTCGGTACTCAAAGAATCCATCTTTTCTTCAAATACCTCAACCTCTTCAAGGTTCGTTTGTTTTTCCTTCAAAGCTTTAAGCTCAGATTGATTTTGTTTTTCCATCCCCGCAGCATATAAAGCTAATAACGAATTTGCCTGATCCTGAATATCACGTACGACTGTACCCGTCACCTGAGAGGTAAACGTGCGCACATACTGTCGGTCCGTATGGTCCGTTTTAACACTTTGCTGAAGTATGATGCTTAAGTCCGGTACCTGAAATTTTGAAAGTGCCGTTTCAAATGCATCTTTATTGGTGAGTTTTGTTCGGTCAAGCTCCTGTAAATAGGTTTTCACCTTGTAAAATAATAATGTTTTCACCTTATCTTCAAGTTCAGTTACAAGATCATTAAAACGGTTCTCTCTTTCTTCCTCTGTTTTTTTCTTAGTAAAAAGGACACCTACCTTAAACCCCGGCTTCAAGGACTCAATCCAGTTTTCAGCAAGTTCGGTTGTCGTATAAGGGAACAGAGTTACGTTTGAGAACGTCCGTTTAAAGTGATCCTGAAATGACTGCTTCAGCCATTCTTCATAGTTACAGAGCTGATCGATCCGGGTTTGCAGGATGCTTTTCTCAGAAAGCTGGCTTTCATCAAACCCCTTCTCTTCCATTTCTTCTTTAACTTCTTCTATTTTCTCCTGTTTCTCTTCCTCAAGCCTTAATTGGACCGCATTAAGGAAGCCTTGCTGAAGGCGGATTCCCGATTGTTCAAAGAGTTCTTCTCCATGAAACAAAATGGCTTTAAGCATACTTTCCAGACGGGTAAATTCATTAAGGGGATGTGATGGTTCTTTCATTGTTGTAAAGAAGACATCCTCAGTCTGAATACCCCATTTATCAAGAACAGTGTTAAGAGAACGTTTAAACTCTTCGATTGATACCTCTTCTTCGTTATGCTTATCAATCTGATTAATCACAAGGAAAACAGGTTTTTTCTCAATGGAACACTGCTTCAGAAAGTAAAGATTCGTTTCTGACTGAACATGATTATAATCCATTACGTAAACGATGGCATCCGTTGTGTAAAGCTGCTCTAGAGTCACAGCCTCGTGAGCAGCGTCTGTGGAATCCACTCCGGGAGTATCAAGGATCCTGCTGTGCTTTCCAAGGAACGGAAATGGTCCTGTAATAGTAAGACCGGAAATATCATGGCCGTTCATTCCCCATTCTCTTACCTTAGGCCATGGGATTTCTCCTTTAAACACCTGATTTTCGTCATTACCTCTTGATTGAACAGATAAGCCGAGTTCCCCGTTTTCAATCGCAATGACATTTGCACTCGTCGGTATCGGACTGGTAGGGAGAATTTCCGCACCAACAAGACGATTAAGCAATGTTGATTTACCAGCTGAGAAATGTCCGCAAAAGGCTACCTCGAACGACGGAGATGAAAATTTGCGAGTCAGCTTTTGCAGGCGGAACTGCTCTTCAATTGTATATGGGAGATCGCTTTGGTTTTTTGTTTGATCCTTCACAATTAAGGTCATGGGACTGCCCCTTTCTTTCACATACCACTATAACGAATTTTCCAACGATTGAGAAGGCTTTCACCCTTAAAGAAACGGAAAAGCACCAAAAAAAAATATAAAAAACCTAAACAAAAACCAGTATCTTTTTCATATATATTTTAGTATGATACAAATGGTAAGTGAGAAATCAAATTGAATATCACTTAAATAATCAACGGATTATTTAGGGAAGGCAAATGGTGCGCCACCAGCAAGCTGGTTCTAGTGGGTTCGATTCCCACCCCGGAATTTTTTTCATTAAAAATTTCGAGGGTGGTCGGCTTTTGTTGAACTGCCCTCACAGGAGGGGTAAACATGCTTATGAAACGTGATCTCAGCGATTGCGAAGCATTGTTCAACTTGTTGGTGCATCCAGATGTCTTCCCTTTTGTGCGTCATCGGGCATCAAGTGTTGAAGAGTATTTATTCGTAACAAAGCAGCTTATCGAAGCTGAAGAACAGGGAGAGCTTATCTCGAGAACGATTATTGATGAATGGGGCACCCCGATTGGAACCATTACTTTGTTTGACATTCAGAACAATGCAGGATTCCTTGGTACATGGATCGGAAAGCCCTACCATGGGATGGGCTACAATGAAAAGGCGAAGTCGGTATTTTTCGATGAGCTTTTCTTTTCAGGAAACATCGAACGTATTTATATGAAGGTGCGGAATACGAATGAGCGATCAAGAAAGGCGGTCTTAAAGCTCCCTTATGTTCAGGAGGTTTCAGCCACTCACCCTATTTTGGTCAGTCAGATTAATAAAGGTGCCCACCAGTACGACCTCTTTGAAATTTCTAAAGACATGTACAGTCTTCATATGATGCGTACTGCAGCAGAAGAGCCTCTCGTGCTGGCTAATGAAGCCTGAGGTAATCTGAAGTTTATAAAAAGCAATGGTGCCCCCACAAAGGGCTCAACCATTGTTTTTTTATTTTTGGATGCTGAAAACCAGGTTTCCTAAAAACGTGTGTTAAAATAATCACAACAAAGATTGGAGGGGCCTCACGATGAAAAAATGGGCATTTGTATCAGATTTTGACGGAACAATCTCGAAACAGGACTTTTACTGGATGGTAATTGAAAAGTATTTTCCTGAGGGTAGAACGCTGTATGATGAATGGAAATCAGAGAAAGTAAAAGATATTGATTTTTTAAGCCGGGTATTTAAATCCATTAACCAGGAGGAAGAGCAAATCATTCAGGATATTTATGATATGGCAATCGACCCCCACGTACCTGATTTTATCCGCAAGGTCCAGGAGAACGGCGGTGACTTTTTCATCCTGAGTGCCGGGACAGACTATTACATTAAACATACTCTCGAAAAATACGGAATTACAAATGTACCTGTATTCTCCAACGAAGGTTTTTATAAAGAACAAAACGTACATATGAACGTGCAAGAATCAAACTGGCATTATCATGAACGTTACGGAATTGATAAATCAAAAGTCATTAAGAAGTTAAAAGAAGAATACGAAACCGTTGATTTTATCGGGGATAGTGAGCCTGATTCCCACCCTGCAGTTTATGCGGATACAACCTATGCCATCGGTGTCCTTCAGGAAATTCTGAAAGAGAGAAATGTACCTTTTATTCCCGTTTCTTCCTTTAAAGAAGTGGAAGCACACCTCATCGACAGCAAGGTCGTGACCGGGGAAGGATAAGACATGCAGCCAACAAACATTGCCATCCCTTCCCTACTTGAAATCGGATATGAGCTCGCGTTTGACCTGGACCGGCTGTTAAAGCCGTTTGCTTTTACCAAAGCAGTCATGTTCTTCGATGATTTTGCCTTCTCAGCCTACGAGAACAGAATTGTTGATTCAGTAAAAGAAATCGAAATCCATCCGAAAATCATCAAGGGACCGAAGTCCATGCTTGAGCTTACGGAAGAAGCGTTTCAGTTCAGCGCCCCTGATGTGATTATCGCAATGGGCGGAGGTACGATTATTGACTATGGGAAGTTCATCGCCTCCCTCAGAAAAATCCCGTTTATCAGCATGCCGACCTCCCCTTCCAATGATGGCTTTTCCAGCAGTACTTGCTCTCTTGTGGTTAAAGGACAGAAAACAACCATTCCTGCCCACGTCCCATTTGGGATCATTGCTGATTTGAATATTATAAAAACAGCCCCGGTTCCTTTTATTCTTGCAGGAACCGGGGATCTCATGTCTAACATTACAGCACTATATGACTGGGAGTTTGAATCTTCCCATAAGAAGAATCAAATCAATCCCTTTGCTGCCATGATCAGTAAAAAAGCAGTAAACAGCTTTGTAAGAACACCTATGAATGATTTATATCATCCGGTTTTCCTAAAAGAACTCATCAGCTCTCTTACAATGGGAGGAATCTCTACTGTGATCAGCGGCAATACTGCCCCCATCAGCGGATCTGAACACTTGATTTCCCATGCTATGGACCGTCTGTTCAAAAAGCCTGCGATGCATGGGCTGCAGACTGGATTAGGTGCTTATATTATGGCCCATGTTCAGGATCACCGAGGAGAAAGGATGAGAAAAGTATTCTCCCGAACGGGATTCTTTGATTATGTAAAAACCCTCGCCATTCCAAAAAGTACTGTTGAGGAAGCCGTACGGCTGTCACCGGATATTAAACCTGAGCGGTATACTTATCTTCATGACAGGACTTACCATCAAAAAGCACTGGCCTTTGTTAATGAAGACAAAGTCCTGAATGAGATTCTGGTGTAATAGTTTGTTCCTCAACCTCAACAGGTTAGCTCATCGATCAAGCACCTTTCAGATAAAAATTGGTGCCATTAATCTTTCTCATAAATACGGTAAATACAGTTGAAGCCCGTGTCCCTTCTCTTTCCGCGGTGGGGCCGGCAAGCGTAATTTATCGGAAAGCTGTCTAATTAAATCACGAAAAGACGACTCCATAATCCCTGATGGAGTCGTCTATTTTAAAGACTGTTTTGTTAGGTGTTTAGCGGATATCAACACATGAGTTTAACAGAGCGTTGTTAAGTGAAGGTTACCCCACTGTCTTTTTGTTCAGGCTGCTTTTTTCCTATGGCGGTTTCTGATCTTCGTATCAACATATCCGGTGCCAAGGAAGACACCTGCAACAATTAAGAGGAACCCGAAAATCTGGTATCCATGAATGGTTTCACCAAGAAGAAAGAATGATCCGATCAGAGCAAAAAAAGGAACGAGATTGTTAAAAATCGCTGTCTGACCTGCACCAATGTTTTGGATAGCGGCATTGTAGAGAATATGTCCAAGTCCAGTAGCAAGGATCGCTGATGAGAAAAAGACTCCCCATACGATGGCTGTCTGATTGGTATACGTACTCAGCCCTTGTGGCTCAAATACCATACTCATCCCAATTAGTAATAAGGAACCAATCAGAAGCATGACTGCCGTGAGCTGTTTGGAAGAGACTGTTGCTGTTAACTTTTTAATAAAGATAAAGCTGATTGCCTGTGAAACCATAGAAACAAATACGAGTAGGTCTCCACGGGATATGATGACACTGTCTCCGTTTTGAAGCACGACAAGGGCAACCCCGATAAAACCTGTAACGATACCGAGAAGCCGCAGAAAAGTAAGGCGGTCTTTTAAGAAGATAACTGCCAGTACTGCTGTTGTTATGGGAATAAGTCCGAGGATCAATGACGCATTTGAAGCCGTTGTATTAACAAGCCCGACAGCAAGAAGGGCGTGGTGACTTAACTGTCCGAAAACAGCAATGATCATAATAAGCAGGTACTCTTTTGAAGTGAGTTTTCGTAATTCTTTCCGGAAATACAACACGGTAATGGCAGCGATTCCCGCCACAAAGATTCTTCCACCCTGCATTGCCACAGGGGAGATATGTTCGACAAGGAATTTCACCGCTACTACATTCATACCCCAGATAATCATCACGAAAAACAGCAGAGCATACGTAAACCCCCGTGACATTAGATCCCTCTTTCCATCGTTAATTCTATAGTTCTTTTTAAAGCGTGAATGGAAAGAACACAATCGTTTAATGAAGACCATTCTGCAGGATGATGGCTCACACCGTCAAGGCTTCGAACGAAGATCATACCTACAGGTACGCACCTTCCAATCATCATGGCATCATGTCCTGCACCGCTCGGGAGAAGCACAGGCCTGATGTCAAGTGATGCAACAGCTTCTTCTACTATACTAAGAACCGACTCCTGAACAGGCACCGGAGGAATGCGCACCTTTTCATCAAAAGAAACTTCCGTATTGTATTTTTCCCCAGTCTGTCGAGCTAGTTCTTTTATCCGATTTGCCAGTTCGTCTCTCGTTTTTTTATGAATGTCACGGATATCAACAGTCATGACCACTTCCCCAGGAATAACATTGATTCCATTAGGATAGACCTGCAGCTGGCCGACCGTTGCCACTGCAGAAGTGCTGACCTCAGCAGGTGCAGAGTAAACCTGCCTCACAAAATCCCCGGCAGCTGCTAAAGCATCCTGTCTGTCGTCCATAGGTGTATTCCCTGCATGACCGGCTTTCCCTTTAAAGCTAACCTGGAGCCAGCAAGGTCCGGCGATGCCTGAAACTATCCCTACTGGGAGTCCTTCCTTCTCCAGCCTTTTGCCTTGCTCAATGTGAACTTCAAAAAACGCTTCTACATCAGAAAAGTCCCGTGACGAATGAAAGAAACCTTCCTCTTTCAAGCCAACCTGCTCAAGAACCTCTTTAAAAGGGGTGCTGAACACATCATTAACTGCCCTCATCTTCTCTTGATTGGTATGTCCTGTCATAGCTGTACTGCCCGTTAATCCTGACTTGAACCTGGAACCTTCTTCGTCAGAAAAAATGACAAGTTCATATGTCTTAGGTGGCTTGTACCCGCTTTCCGTCCAGGCTTCCACCACTTCAAGTGCTGCCAGAACACCCAGAGGCCCATCAAAGTGTCCCCCGTTCGGCACACTGTCCAGGTGGGACCCAGCCATTACAACGCGGTCCTTCATATCAGAACCTTCAAGCTTTCCGATTACATTTCCAGCCCCATCTTCCCTGACTTCGAGATCCGCCGCTTTCATCCAGCGGATAAGAAGGTTTTTTGCAGCTCTCTCTTCATTGGAAAAGCCCATACGGCCTGACCCAGAATCCGGTGTAAGCCCAATTTCCGAGAGTGCACCAAGTCGCTTTGCTATTCGCTCACCGTTTACGCCTTGTTTAGTCAGAGTGTGGTCATACTTTTTAAGCAGTGTATCTATAAATGTTTCGGAAAATGAATTCATTGGCCTGTCCCCTCTTCACTTCGTGTTTCTAAATAATTCTACACCCAATAAATCGTACTGACAACCAGCTTTTAACCTCCTCAAAAATGGATTTTGTAATTTTATCAAAAAAAAGTGACAATCATTGACGATAACGGGAAAACATATGATAATGACGGGTAACTTGCAGTGCGTGCGTCAAACCTTTTAAGAGGTGGAATACTATGAAAACAAGAAGGATGATTGATGAGATCTTTGTACTCCGCAGTATAGCCTGTATGTGTATCGTTTTCCTTCATTCAATTGATATTGCCCTGCGCTCGTCTTATCTGCAGGGTATCGGTCCTTTGATGGTTACGATTTTTGATTCCATTCAGGTATTTTTGTACTTTGGAACACCGGTTTTTATCTTTATGTCAGAATTGATTATTGCCTACTCCTACCGCAATCGTCCTATTCCTGACGGGTTTATGAAAAAGCGTTTCATGTACATTTTTGTTCCGTTTCTGTTTATGGCTTTCTTCTACTCTCTTCCTTATGCAACAACCTTTGGTGCCTGGGGAGAAAAGTTTCTGATGAATGTAGTGATCGGAGATTTTCATGGATACTTTGTACTCATTATTTTTCAGTTTTATATTCTTCATTTACTTTTCCATCAGTATTTACGAAAAGCAGACCCAAAAGTTGTCATTCCACTGGCGTTGAGTATAAATATTGCTTATCTGGCGTTGTTTAATATGACAGCTGCACCGATTTCCCATCCGGTTGTCCACTATATTTGGGATCGTTTTTACTGGGTACCTTTTTTCGGGTGGATCTTTTATTTTGCCGTAGGTTACTATTGCGGACATTATTATGAAACCTTTAGAGATTGGGTTTTTAAATACCGGAAAATTATTATAGCCGCACCTATAGTCTCTACAACGTTACTGCTTATTTTTTATCACAATAATATCCTTCTCGTACACAGTTCAAAACGGGTGGATATTCTGCTGCATACTGTGGCCATCATGTTCTTTATCATGTACATTGGACAAAAGATAAAGACGATACCACCATTTCTCATCCAGATCAGCCAGTATTCGTTTGGTATTTACCTGCTTCATATGTTTTTTATTCACACCATTGACCTTTTCGTCAGGCAGTCAGGACTGAGTTTTGGAGCTACTTATATCTTTATCCTCTTCTTCCTCAGTCTTTTCTGTTCCATGGGCACCATGATGATTGCTTCCCGCTGGAAACACGGTAAGTACTTTGTAGGAAAAATCGGTGTCGGTAAAGACGGTAAACCGCCAAAAACACCTGAGAGGGAACCCGAAGAACAATTAAAACCGAGAATATAAAAAAGAGGGTGCATTTCAATTTTTGAAATGCACCGTTTTCATGTTAACTCCATGTTTTTTCGAATTATTTATTCCTGCAAAAATAGAGAACAAGCCCTTCTTCGTATTCTTGAATTCCCATTACCGCTGCCGGCGAAACTCATCTGTCAGAAGGAGTCTCCGGCACTTTAACTTGTTTTAAGAACAGCCTGACACTGTAATACTTGTTTCCTTAAAAAGCCGAGTTTAGTGGATGTCCGGGACTTCCTCCCCTATTTTAGCATCCAGGATCATCCTTAATAGATAGAGTCTCTGTGACTGGGTAACACCTCTTCTTAAAAAGCGGAATGCCAGGCGGTCAGAATCCACACGGTGGACGAATACGAGATCTTTTTCAGGAATAACATCAATAGATTGTCCGTAGCGCCCAACAGCAGAATACATTCCAAGGCTTTTATAAGGTTCTTCTGTGGCTACCCACCACATAAAACCATAATCAAAAATGCTGTTACCGGGGACCGGAGCCTGAACGGAAGTGCTCGTCTCAATCCATTCACGGGGAATGATCTGTTCTCCTTCCCACTCGCCCTCCTGCAGATAAAGCTGTCCAAACCTTGCCATGTCCCGGGCACTCATCTTAAAAAGGTATGAAGGGTGGATGGATCTGCCCGTTTCCTCTCTGTACCCTGTATGATTCAACGAAAAATCTTCCATACCAAGAGGATCAGCAATTGTGTCTTCAAAATGCTCGAACAAATCTACCTCTGCTTTGTTGTTAAAGATCGTTCCCAATACATTAAAGTCCCAGTTATTATAATAAAAATGAGAGCCTGGAGCGTGAGAACCCCTGTCCGGACGCTTTCTCCTCATGGCAAAGGATTCTTCCCCGGCCCGAAGATAAACTCCTGAGCTGGACGTCATAAGGTGCTTAATTTTTGCCTGATTTTCCAGGGTTGTCAAAGGAGGAAAGTCTACAATTCCCAGTTCCCCCATCGTGCTGCTCAAATCAATTGTTCCATCTTCTACAAAGGGGCCGTACATGCCGCTCAGAATACTTTTACGTACACTGTGGGCATTGGTATTTGAGGCCACATCACCCCAGCTGAACAATACTTTACCTTTGTATATGGCTATCCCTGCAGTTGAGTTCAGTGAGTTAAAATAAGCTCTCGCTTCATTAAGCTTGTCTTCATCCCAGCCGGCCTCTTCCGGGGATTCGTACTCTTCCCAGGTCGTAGCAGGCTGAAAAATATTGGTCCCTGTCACATTCATCCATATCACCAACGGTACAAAGAATAGTATGGAAAGTAAAAATGTCAGCTTCATTACCCTTCTTAACACAAAAAGTCCACCTTTTGTCTGCTCGTCTTGTCTGGTAACCTCATTTTACTCAGTCTGAGTATACTACACAAATAAGGTTCTTTCCTGTGCCTACGTTTATATACCCGGTTTTCATGTCTGTTATTCTCCAGAAAAGCTTTCCTATATTAATTTGCACAAAAAAGCCTGGCACGAATTATACCTTCGTGCCGGGCTTGTAATTGCAGTTTTCAGACCAACATATTCTTATCATTAAATATTAGATGTTTTGACAGAGTCGAATTCTTCCTGAATCTCCCGGGATGGGGGCTCTCCGATTAAACTGACAGCCATTATGGCCGCCCATCCTAACACAAAGCCTGGAACAATTTCGTATAAATCCCATATGCCTCCGGTAAGACCGACAGCATCGAGATTAGCCCATAAAATAACAGTCAGACCTCCCACGACAATACCTGCAGCCGCTCCATTCCTCGTCATTCTCTTCCAGAAAAGGGACAGGATAATAACAGGACCGAATGCAGCTCCAAAACCGCCCCATGCATAAGCCACGAGATCAAGAACTGTACTGTCCGGATTGTAGGCAAGGGCAATGGCGATAAGAGCAATCAATACCACCCCGAGCCGCCCTACTAAAACAAGCTCTTTTTGAGATGCGGATTTTCGTAAAAATGACTTGTAAAAATCTTCTGTAAGGGCACTCGAAGACACCAGCAGCTGGGAATCAATCGTACTCATAATGGCAGATAAAATTGCCGCGAGCAGGAACCCGGCTACAATCGGATGAAACAGTACCTGGGTAAAGGCAATAAACACCGTTTCAGGGTCATTTAACGGCTGTGAAGTAAAGCTCTCAAAGTAAGCAATCCCTACCAGTCCGACAAACATGGCTCCAACAAGCGAAATGACAAGCCACGTCATACCGACTAACCGCGCTTTTGGTATCTCCCTTGATGACTTAACTGCCATAAACCGTGTAATGATATGAGGCTGTCCAAAATAGCCAAGGCCCCATGCAAGTAAAGAGATGATACCTACCAGAGTCATACCTGAGAAAGCATCCAGATGAGTTGGATCTACGTTCCCGATATGGCCCATTGTTTCTGACCAGCCACCCATGTGACTGACAGCAACAATCGGTACAATAATAATCGCAAGAAACATGAGTATTCCCTGAAAAAAGTCCGTCCAACTGACTGCCAGAAAGCCTCCCAGAAACGTATAGGAAATAATAACAACTGCCCCGATCCAAAGCGCTGCAGTGTACTCAAGACCAAAGGAGTTTTCAAAAAGAATCGCTCCCCCTACAAGTCCTGCTGACGTGTAAAACGCAAAGAAAAGCAAAATAAAGACTGCTGATAAAATTCTAAGTACTTTTGAACGGTCATGAAACCTGTTTTCAAAATAATCCGGTAAAGTAATGGAATCACCTGCGACTTCTGTGTAGATCCGGAGCCTTTTCGCTACAAACTGCCAGTTTATGTACGCCCCGATGGCAAGTCCGACTCCGATCCACATTTCACTCATTCCAAAAGCATATAAAGCTCCCGGCAGGCCGAGCAGAAGCCACCCGCTCAAGTCGGAAGCACCGGCACTGAGGGCTGCAACCCCGCCGCCCAAACGCCTTCCTCCCAGCACATAATCGGACAGGTTATTCGTCATCCGGTATGCGATCAGACCAATAATAAGAAGGGCTGCCAAATAAACAATAAACGTAATTAAAGTTGCAATATTCAAACCAGCTATTCTCTCCTCTCAGTAAAGAATGTAATAACAGACAATGCAATTAATACCGCCATCGGTACAAAGAGCCAGAATGCCGTAGCTCCAGTCAACCCGTATTCCTCCACTTAAACACCTCCTTTAATTAATCAAGCTATCAGTTTTTACCCTTTCTGAAACAACAACAAACACATTTTTTAAATATTTAAATTTATCTGACATATTTTGAGTTAATTATTACCATAACATACTCACCTTTCACGTCAAATGATTTACAAACTCTTTACCTGTCTCTCTCTACACCTCTTTTGTTTTCCTTTTCAATGGCTTAAAATCAATCATAGTGGCCGATACTAAACAATTGTAGGAGTAATCCTGTTATTGTGATATAATTGGACAGTTAGTGAAATCGTAGAGAGCGAGTGATTTGAAAAAATGAAGTTACGTAACGACTTAAGAAACATTGCCATCATTGCCCACGTTGACCACGGAAAAACAACACTGGTTGACCAATTACTAAAACAATCAGGTACGTTCAGAGATAATGAGATTGTCGATGAGCGTGCTATGGATAATAATGACCTTGAAAGAGAGCGCGGAATTACGATTCTTGCGAAAAACACAGCCGTTAATTACAAAGATACGCGAATCAACATTATGGATACTCCCGGACACGCCGACTTCGGTGGCGAAGTAGAACGTATTCTCAAAATGGTTGACGGTGTATTACTTGTGGTTGATGCATATGAAGGTTGTATGCCGCAGACTCGCTTCGTATTAAAGAAGGCTCTGGAGCAAAAACTCACGCCTGTTGTTGTCCTTAACAAAATTGACCGTGACGCAGCTCGTCCTGAAGAAGTCGTAGACGAAGTTCTCGATCTCTTCATTGAACTCGGAGCTGATGAAAGCCAGCTCGAATTCCCGGTAGTGTATGCTTCTGCCATCATGGGAACCGCAAGTGAAGACCCTGCCAAACAAGACGATGATATGACATGTCTTTTTGAAACAATTGTAAATGCTGTCCCTGCTCCACAGGACAATAGTGAAGAACCATTCCAGTTCCAGGTGACGATGCTTGACTATAATGACTACCTTGGCCGTATTGGGGTTGGACGCGTATTCCGCGGGACGATTCGTACCGGCGATCAGGCAGCCCTCATTAAAGCTGACGGCTCCGTAAAAAAATTCCGCGTTACCAAGCTGTTCGGATTCCTGGGCTTAAAACGTCTGGAAATTGAAGAAGCAAAAGCCGGTGACCTTATTGCGATCGCTGGTATCGAAGACATCATGGTCGGTGATACGATCTGTCCGGTTGATGCCCAGGAACCTCTTGAACCTGTCCGTATTGATGAACCTACTCTGCAAATGACTTTCCTTGTAAACAACAGCCCGTTCGCCGGTCGCGAAGGTGACTATGTTACAAGCCGCAAGCTTGAAGAGCGCCTTAAAACCCAGCTTGAAACAGACGTAAGTCTCCGGGTTGAAAACACAAACTCGCCTGATGTATGGAAAGTATCCGGACGCGGAGAACTTCACCTGTCCATCCTGATTGAGAACATGCGTCGTGAAGGTTATGAGCTTCAAGTTTCTAAACCTGAAGTTATTATTAAGGAAGTTGACGGTGTTATGTGTGAACCAGTAGAGCGTGCTCAGGTTGATGTCCCTGAAGAGTACACAGGAGCAATTATGGAGTCTTTAGGTGAGCGTAAAGGTGAAATGATGGACATGGTCAACAAAGGTGACGGCCAGGTTCGCATGGACTTCATCGTTCCATCACGCGGTTTGATTGGTTACACAACTGAATTTATGGCTCAGACAAAAGGTTACGGTATCCTCAACCACACATTTGATGGCTACCGCCCAGTTGCAGAAGGCCAGGTCGGCGGCCGCCGGCAGGGTGTTCTTGTTTCCATGGAAACAGGTAAATCAACGCCATACGGTATGCTTGGTGTTGAAGAGCGCGGTATCCTCTTCCTCGAACCAGGTACAGAAATTTACGAAGGTATGATTGTTGGTGAGCACAACCGTGATAACGACTTAACGGTTAATATTACAAAGCTTAAGCAGCAGACAAACATCCGTTCTGCTACAAAAGAAAGCACAGTAACAATGAAGCGTCCTAAGATTCTTACTCTTGAGGAAGCTCTTGAATACCTGAATGAAGATGAGTACTGTGAAGTAACACCTCAGTCCATTCGTCTTCGTAAGAAGATCCTTAACAAGAGCATGCGTGAGCGTGAAGAAAAGAAGAAGAAGTTAGCAGCAAAAGCATAAAAAAAGCAGGCCCCAAAACCTCGGGGCTTGCTTTTTTTAGTGGTGATCTTTATTTACAGCGGCATTCAACCGCTCTAAATCATCGAACCTGTCTTCATTTCTGTTCCACCTGGAACGAGCTGCTGTCCATCCATATATAGGGGAAAGAACACCAAAAAATAATACATTACTCATAAATGTTTCACTTGTAAAGTATTCAACTGTAAGACCGTCCTGTAAAAAACCAGCCAGTAAGATCAGTCCCACGAAAGCAACGGTACCATTTATAAGCGCCTGATTAAGGATGTACCTCTTCTTTCCTCTCTGTCTGACCCCAATCCATTTTGCATAAAAGCGGTGATCTTCTTTTTGCATTTTTTCTCCCCCCTTGCTCCTTTATTATACAGACAAAATAAAATCCCCCTCAAGTAAATGAGGGGGATTTTTTAATGCTGCTTACTTTTGAACGTTAGCAGCTTGAGGTCCGCGTTGACCTTGCTCGATTTCAAATGTTACAGTTTGACCTTCGTCAAGTGTTTTGAAACCATCGCCTTGGATTGCAGAGAAGTGTACGAATACATCGTCTTGTCCTTCTACTTCGATAAATCCAAAACCTTTTTCTGCGTTAAACCATTTTACTGTACCTTCAACCATGGTATGTGCCTCCTGCGTGGGTTTGTTTGTACCCACAATTGTATTACTATTTTTGCTCTTAATATTGATTCAAGATGAAATCACTTGCTGAAAGTTCTTTTCAATGAATAATATCCGAACATCAATAATTAATCTTATTGTAGCACGATCTCCCAAAGAAAGCAAAGGGGTAATGTGTAATTTAGCATTTCTTTTCTAAATTCCTCAGGGAATTTGCATTATTTTATAATATGATGTATGATTACTTGTATTGCTTCTCATATTAGAAGCATAAGTTATGAATAAATCTTCGCAATACTACTTTGGATGTTACATGAACGGAACCATATAGCAATTCAACACTGGCATCTGTGAAAACAGTATTTCTTTTTTACACTGGCGCGACCCAGGAGTCGCAAGGATGAAAAAGAGGCAGGGTTTTCATTATCTAAGAATACAGTAGGCAACACAGAAAAGATACCGCGGCTTAAAGTCGAGGGTTTTTCTAATAACTTAAATAAACATTGAGGGAGTCCGATATCCGGGCTCCCTCTTCTAATTTCATCATGAATATTTACTGCACTGCACCACAAAGTTTTCTGCAAGTTCAGGACAGGAACCAAAATGGAGGTGACTGTATGATGCCAGAACATGTTTTGGCGTTTCAGGCAATTTATCACCCTCATACGACGAATATCTGAACTCGTGACCCCGCACCTTACTTCCCTCCGGTAAAAAACGGATTTCCTCCCCTTCCAGTTCAACATAACGGATCGCTTGCAGCATTTTATGAACACGTGTGCTCCCTTTAAGTATTCCGGTCATCGGATATCTTTCATTTCTGATATTAATCAGCTCCTCACAAAAATACATAAAACCTCCACACTCTGCGACTGCAGGTATTCCATTTTTTACAGCCTCAGCAATTGATACCCTCATCGACTTATTCTCTGATAATTGTTTGGCAAACTCTTCAGGAAAACCGCCGCCAATATAGATCCCATCACAGGATGGGATCTCTTTGTCATGAAGAGGAGAAAAATATATGCACTCCGCACCGGATTGTTGTAGCAGTTCGATGTTTTCTTCGTAATAAAAGTGGAAAGCCTCATCTTTTGCAACCGCAATTGTGGCCTTTTTTATCCTTTTTTCCGGTTGATAACATTCTCTCTCAACTTCAAGTGACGAGGCTTCAGCCAGCCGGTAAATCAAATCCAGATCGAAGGTTTGATTAATAGACTCACCGAGTGTATGACTATACACCTCCATCTCATGATGCTCACTTGCGGGAATAAGCCCGAGATGTCTTTCAGGAAGGTTAACATTCATACTTTCTGTGAGGTAGCCCACTACAGGAATGCCGCATTCTTTTTCGACAGCTGACTGAATCAGCCTGAAATGGCCTTCACTCCCTACACGGTTGGCGACGACGCCGACAATTTCAGTGTCTGAAGAAAAGACTTGAAATCCCCTTACGACTGCTGCAGCACTTCTCGCCTGAGCAGCACAGTCAACGACGAGTAAAACCGGTGAGTTTGTAATAGAAGCAATGTGAGCGGAACTCCCTTTGTCAGAGTCCGGCATTACCCCATCAAACATCCCCATTACGCCTTCAATGATGGAGATATCTGAACTCCGGCTTTCCCGGCTGAGTGTCTCTTTAATGGTCTCATCTGTAAGCATCCAGCTGTCCAGATTTCGGGAGGCACGTCCGGTAACAGCGGTATGAAAGGAAGGATCAATGAAGTCAGGACCGCATTTAAAGCCCTGTACTTTATATCCCCTTTTAATAAAAGCCGCCATTAAGCCAATTGTTACTGTCGTTTTTCCAACCCCGCTTTCCGTCCCTGCAATAACCAGTCTTTTTAAAGACATCCAATCCCTCCTGCTCTCTTTTTTTGATTGTCGATTCATTCACCACTCTTGGTAAATCAAAAAAGACCCCTGTTACAGTCTTACTTTAAAAGCAGATCTTCCCCTGTATACAGAGGATACTTCTCAGGATGAAGGATACTCGCAAGCTTACTCAGGCCAAGGAGGAGTCTGGGAGACGGACGGCAGAACAAAGGTTCATCAAGGACGAACAGACGTTTATACTTGATTGCATTCATGTCATTCCAACCCGGGCGTTTCAGAATAACGTTTTTGTTCACTTTACTTTGCTGTACCCCGACCCATACTACAGCAACGACATCCGGGTCCCGTTTTAAAACGTCTGTCCATTCCGTTTGAACACTCTCTGTTTCTTTGTCTGAAAAAACGTTTTCCCCACCTGCAAGTCTGCTTATTTCAGTCAGCCAGTTATGATGACCTGGTGTAAATACGGGCTTTGGCCACCATTCCCAGTAGATTGAGTATGTATAATTGATTTCTCTGCTGATTGACTCGTATTGGTGAAGGATCTCATTAAACTTCTCAGCCAGCTCTTCTGCTTTTTCTGTCCGCCCTGATTCTCGTCCGACAAACCTGATTGCATCAGCAACCTCCTTCAGAGTGCGGGGATTGGGAACGATCACATAAGGGATATTGCGCATGTTCAGTTCTTCAATGTTTTTTTCCATACCCGGAACAGATAACGAAGCAAAAACAAGATCCGGTTTGAGAGATTCGAGTTTATCCATGTTAATATTAAGGTCAGGTCCGAGTCTTGGAAGCTCCTTAATTGTATCCGGCCAGTCGGAAAAGTCATCAATACCTGCAACGTTTGGGATAAGATCAAGGTAATGGAGAAGCTCTGTGTTACTAGGGCATAGTGAAATGTATTTCAATCAGATTCACATCCTCAAATTATTGATTCGCACAGATTCAGAATATACAATAAAGTCAGACTACACCAAAGGGGAGTATGATCCATTATGAAAGATTATCACTGCTGCGCGACCTGCAGTCACTTCCAGGTAATCAAAATCCCCGGGAGGGTTTACTACAAATGCAGGCGTCTGGGCTTTGAAACCCGTCCTGATTATAAGTTTAACTGCTGGGAGCCAAAAGCACATGTTAAAAGCCTGATGAAAAAAGAACAGGAGAACGCCTGACAATCAAGGTTAGCGTTCTCCTGTTGCTGTTATTCCGCCGGATCCTCTCCGACAATCTTTACTTCCAGCTCCAATTCAACACCAAATGTCTCCTTTACTTTCTCTTTTACCATTTGAATCGTTGAAATATAGTCTGTAGCTGTTGCATTTGATTTGTTGATAATAAAACCGGCGTGTTTTGTGGATACTTCAGCACCACCCACACCTTTTCCCTGTAATCCACTGTCCTGAATCAGCTTTCCTGCAAAATATCCGGGCGGCCTTTTAAATACACTTCCGGCAGATGGATACTCAAGAGGCTGTTTCGATTCTCTCTGATAAGTAAGATCATCCATCTTTTCTTTAATCTTATACGGGTCCCCTTTTTCAAGGTTAAATACAGCCTCAACAACCATGTGTCCTTTTTTTCCGATAATACTTGTACGATAGCCAAGCTCCAGTTCCTCTTTCGTAAGCTTCAGCTGCTTCCCCTCTTTTGTAACCACAGTCACATGGTCAATCACATCTTTTACTTCTCCGCCATATGCCCCTGCGTTCATGGCCATTGCCCCTCCAATGGAGCCCGGGATGCCGCATGCGAACTCAAGCCCTGTCAGAGATTCCTTTAACGCAAGTCTCGAAGCATCGATAATATTGGCCCCTCCTTGCGCGACAACCTGCGTCCCTGTACTGTACAAGTCATTCAATTTGCTGAACTGTACAACAATACCACGGATACCACCGTCTCTTACTACCATGTTCGATCCGTTGCCAAGAAGCATAAACGGCACGTCATTTTTATAAGTAAAGGCAACAATCTCACTCATCTGATCATACGAAACAGGAGTGACAAAAAAATCAGCTTTGCCGCCTAATTTTGTTAATGTATGATTCTTCATCGGTTCATCTCTTAATACATTCTCTTTTTCACAAATAGATAGCAGTTCTTCATAAATTTCGTTTTTTGTCATTGTACAATCCCTCAAAACATCAATTAATTTTACTATTTTAGTATTATGCATTTTTCCTGAATTGGCAACCATTAAGTCCACTTTTCGACATTTCTCTTTATTTTCTTAGCTCTGCTAAGTTAGATTTTCCTTTACGCAGACGGTCCAGGGGCTTCCTCCACATGGCTGTTTATTCAATAATGATCTTTGTAACAGCCATTTTCTTACTGCCTGTTTCAATTGCTTCAGGTTGCGAACTGGTGTACGATAATCGTTGGAAGTTTAAATAAAGGAAGTGAACCTGTTGGAAAGTCATTTACTGGCCTATTTTTACCGTTTACGCTATATCGAACGCTGGAGCCTGATGCGTAATGTGATGAAAGAGAACGTGGCTGAACATTCCTTTCATGTCTCCATTATTACACATTCCTTATGTACAATTGCAAATGAAGTTTTTCATAAGTCCGTTGATACGGAAAAAGCCGTCACACGTTCGTTATTTCATGACGTGACCGAGGTTATTACCGGAGATATCCCCACCCCCGTGAAACATCACAACAGTGATATGCTTAAGAATTTCAGGGACATTGAAGACCTTGCTGCCAAAAAACTTGTTAATAAAGCACCGTCTGATTTAAAACATGTGTATCAGAAATTGATTGCAGACAAAGATGGCTCAGAGCTGAGCCGCTATATAAAAGCGGCAGACCTGCTGGACGCCTACTTAAAATGCATGAGTGAACTGCAGGCAGGAAACCGGGAATTTGCTGTGGCCAAAAGTCAGATTGAAGATACCCTTCAATCTCTGGAAATGGAAGAAGTACATTATTTCCTCACACATTTTGCCCCGAGTTTTGATAAAACACTGGATGAAATTTCTGAGGAGTGAAAGAAAGTTTCCTCTCTGTTATACTAATAGGAGCCTGACTGAAAGGTTGTGAGACTGTATGGACATTTTTACGTTTCCTGATGGTACTCAGGATTTCACATATGCCTACTTCGCCATGATTGCTTTGTTCTTCGTAACCTGGCTGACCGTTTTCCTGTTAAAACGTTCAACAAAAAAAGCCAATGAAAGAAACGAAGAGCAATATAAGATTTATGAAATGGGAGAAACAAAACCAAATACAGATGAAAAACGTGCCGGCAGCTGATATGTCGGCACGTTTTTTACGCCTCGCTAAATTGTTGTCTGATTTCCTCTATTCGTTTCCGGTTTGTTTCAAAATCATAATGCCCGATCCTTGAAGCCGAACGTACATCGATAACCTCGTTAGTCTCATTGATAATAAATTCCACATCATCTTTAAACCGTAATATTATTGTTTTGAATACACAATGAAGATAATAACTTTCACTGCGGACAACTTCACAATCATTCGTTTCCCTTAACAGGTCGTGTAATTTCTGCAGGGCTTTTTCCCCCGAACCTGTATAGGGAAGAGGATCTGTAGCATGTTTCTTTGCTTCTCCATCTAAGGAAGAAACACAGTTTCGCCTGTTTTTGGGGCATAAATCCATCTTTTTCATTCGCTTCACCTCTGACATGTTTTTCCCTCTTCGACCCTCTTGCAAACATCCCATAACAATAAAAAAGTCTGTCTTAAAAGGTGTTTTTTCACCGGTTAAGACAGACTTCGTTTCGTTTAGTTCAGGTAACCTGCTGCATTTTCAGCATCTACGAGACCGTTCCCAAAATAAAAACTGTTGCCTAACGGAATGGCGGTCTGATTCAGGCGGTTACGAATCTGTGAGTTCGTAAGGTGAGGATAACGCTGTTTCACAAGTGCAGCTGTTCCTGCTACGTGAGGCGCTGCCATTGATGTCCCATTTAAAGCCCGGTATGAGTTACTTAAGTATGTGCTTTGAATACTTACTCCCGGAGCCATGATTTCAAGTTCATTTCCAACACTTGAAAATGATGCTCGGTTGTAGTTGGAGTCAACCGCACCTACAGCCATAACATTACTGTACCTTGCAGGATAGCCCATCGTATTTTGAGAACCGTTTGTTCCGGAGTTACCTGCAGCAGCTATAAGGAGTACGCCGCTGTTATGGGCATTGTTTACAGCCTGTTGAAGTGTTGTTGAACCTTGCGGGCTGCCAAGACTCATGTTCACGATATCCATGTTGTTGGAAACAGCCCACTCTATTCCTTGAGCAATAGAGGCATGAGAACCTCCTCCATTTGCATCCAGAACTTTTACTGCGTAAAGTTCGGCACTCGGAGCCACTCCGATAACACCATAACTGTTGTTGAGTGCAGCTACCGTTCCGGCAACGTGGGTACCGTGTCCATTAAAATCCTGATAAGTAGGTTCGTTTGGAATAAAGCTTGCGCCACCGCGAATATTAAGATCCGCATGAGTGGCGATTCCCGTATCCAGGACAGCTACACGCACACCCTGCCCGTAGGTACCGCGATTATGTACCTGATCTGCATAGATGAAAGGGATTCCCCAAGGCGTTGTCTGAAGTGTTTTTGCCTCTTTATTTTCCTCAATATAGGCAATGTTCGGGTTGTTCTCCAATGCTTTTACAGCTTGTTCAGGCAGCTTAACGTGAAGAACATTCATGTATTCAAACTCATGAAGCACTTCCCCGCCGGCATTTTGAACAGCAGATGCGTTTGGACCACGCTCAAACCCGACAAGATATTCCTTGTGTTTTGAGTCACTGTCAGCATGTCCAATCATACCAGGCAGAAACAGAATAACCAGGGACAAACTTAAAGCAGCAAAAAGCAAATGTTTTAATTTCATTTTCCTTCTCCTCTCAATTTTAAGTACAATATGTACTTTAGCAAGAAAAGGAAATTAGCACAATAAGTTTTCTGAATTTTGAATCTATTTACCTGCTACTGGGTGAATAAAAGTTTTGATTTCAATATAATATTCCTATTTTTTCTATGGAAAATAAAGAGAAATACGATAAGCACACTGATTCTCCCGGTTAAAAAGAATGATAACACTTTTTTCCATGGGCAAATCAATAAATGACCTGTGCATAAAGGTACATGAATGAGGATTTATCCTGCTTTTAATGGTCAGACCTCCGCCCTTGGATCTATAAAAAAACCGTTGAGAATATATTCTCAACGGTTTAAAGAGTCGTATCAGGTTATCAGAAGTATTTACTTTCAAGTCTGGTATTCCGAACATGGCGTTCAATGGCAAGTTCAATAAGTTTATCTATAAGCTTCGGGTAACTGATTCCTTCTAAATCCCAAAGCTTTGGATACATACTGATTTTAGTGAATCCTGGTATCGTATTAATTTCGTTAATTACAAGTTCATCATTTTCTTTCAGGAAGAAATCAACACGGGCCATCCCTTCACACTCAAGGGCTTCAAAAGCCTTCACCGCTTCTTCTTGAACCTTCTTAATCATTTCCTCTGATAAAGACGCCGGGATCTGCAGAAGGGCACCTTTCTCATCAATGTATTTAGCTTCATATGAGTAAAAATCTCCCTGCGGAAGAATTTCCCCTACACCTGAGGCAAGCGGTTCCTCATTACCAAGGATTGCGCACTCAATTTCACGGCCTTTAACAGCAGACTCGATAATCAGCTTATTATCGAAACGGAAAGCTGTTTCAATTCCCTTTGTATACTCTTCTTTCGTTCCTGCTCTGCTCACACCTACGGAAGATCCCTGGTTGGCAGGTTTAATAAATACAGGAAGGCCGAGTTTTCCTTCAACTTCTTCGAAAGAAACCGTATCTTTTTTATGTTTTTTCAGAGTAATGGAATCTGCAACAGTAAGGCCCGCATCTTTTAACAGACGTTTGGCAACATCTTTATCCATACTTACGGCAGAACCGAGTACGTCAGGACCAACAAACGGCAGACCTGCAAGTTTAAGCATCCCCTGCATCGTACCGTCTTCACCCAGTGGGCCGTGCAGTATCGGGAAGACAACGTCCAGCTGTTCGAGTGCAGAGGCAGAAGATTTTTCGATAAACTGATCTTCCGATTCACCCGGTACAACTGCAATCCCCTTGTTTGATTTGTTCAGGGCAATTCGTTTCGGGTCATCTCCGTTCATAAGATAATTCCCGGTATCGTTTAAATGCCACTTACCTTCTTTATCGATTCCAATTAAAACAACATCATACTTTTCTTTATCAACGGCGTCATAAACATTCTTTGCCGATTGAAGGGAAACCTCATGCTCAGAAGACTTACCTCCGAAGATTATACCTAATGTGCGTTTAGTCATCTGCTTTCTCTCCTCTAACTGACAATTATGTAATCTCTATTGCTTATTTGTTTCGTTTTGCAGGCTTTGCATTTTTCCCTACACTTATTATATATCATAAATAAATAAAGACGTTCCACATTTATTTGTGGACGCCGGTTAACTCAGCCTGAATGATGTAGCGATCCGGTGCACTCCCTAAATAATCAAGAGGGTAACATGTTGTTATCGTAAGTGTAGGTGACTCTTTGTCGACAATAACTGTGCGGTCCTCAGCATCTGTAATCCAGATGTTTTTAATACTGTATACATATGTTTCCCCTTCAAACTCCAATAAAACATCATCGCCTTCGGTTACTTCCCCAAGCTTTGTAAACACAGAGTCACGATGACCGCTGACAACAGTGTGGCCCCCCACGTCAGGGGTAGTAGTCCATTCACTTACATACATCCCCACACCCTGCTTAAGTGTAACATCATCTGCCCCCCAATAGACAGGATAACCTTCTTCAACAGCAGGGATGAGAAGGGAAGCTACCTCTGCTCCAGGCTTGTATTCATTTCTTTCATCTGACATTACACGGTCTTCAGACAAAAAGCGCCGCAAAGAAACGTCCTCATCCTGGCTTTGACCGGACCGTTTCACATTTTCTTCTGCGTTACTGATCTGGTCAGCAGATAATGTGACTACCTCCTGCTTACTCTGAAACCATTCAAAACCAAAAAAAGCGAACGCAATTAATCCACTGAAAAAAACGATGTATAAAACCCGCTCCACAGCAGCCCCTCCCTCAGTATTATTAGCAGTAAATTTTGAAGAAGGTATCCCAAAAGTAATAATTACTTTTTGGGATACCTTCTCAGGCAGCAACTCAGCTGCTGTTGTAGCCGTTCAGTATTGAGACACCTTAAACGTTTTGAAAACGCCGCCGCACAATGAGGAGAGCCCCTGCAGTCAGTGCAAGAACAAGACCCCCGAGTGTCATCATCGGCGTATTCGTCGCAGTTGCAGGAAGTTCTCCACCTTCTTCTGCTTCTTCGAGTCCTTCTTCAATGATATCATCGAGATCTTCTGCTTCTTCTTTTACTTCACTTGGCAGGTCAAAGTCTTCAACACTGTTATAATTGTGGAATGACATATCAATCATCTGATAGATATTTGCTGTTTCACCTTCCATATGAATATCCATGTCCATTTCAAGGGACATCTCACTAAGATAATGTGTTTCCATATCGATATACAGTTCATATGAGAAATCATTGATCTCAATGTCCCCCATCATTTCTTCCATCATGACAGTCTCTTCATCTTCCATACTGCCATTCATTGTTTCGTTCATAAAGTCAGTCAGTTCTTCCCCGTCTCCCACGTATGTAATCACATAGTAGCTGCCTTCCTCGGATAATGAAACATCATCACCCATCATTTCCATTTCATTTACCTGATCGCCTGGGTGGTAGGTCAACCCTTCCATCTCTCCTGTTCCTTCAGCAATCTTCATCCAGCCACCTTCAGGATCTTCCTGAAAAAAACCTTCCTCTGTCCAGTAGGAGGTTAGCGTCATGTCTTCTGCGCCATCCAAGCTCGTCGTCATCGTCTGTTTGAGTTTAAACGGGTCCAGGATAACATCCTGTTCTACAATAGAATGAAGGTCCATTTCCCCGGACATTTCATCTGAAATTGTCTGATGAATGCTCATTGAACTCGAAAAGCTGGATAAATCCGCCATTGCTTCGTTCGAGTGATTCAAAACGTCCTGGGCACTCATATCACTGTTTGCAAAGGCAGTATGGTTAATCCCCAGACCTACAAGCAATCCCGACATCGTTAATGCTGAAAAAACAGTAAGCTTCTGTTTGTTTAACACTCTTATCTCTCCCCATCTCTTTTATTTGACTCCTAAAACGCAGTGTTGTTGTTTCTTTAACACACATGATTACAGATTCAAGCATGTCCTGACTTCATTTAGTACTTCACTTCTCTCCCTTCATCATTTCTTAATCTACTAGACTTTTCCTCTATGACAGGTAAAATAAACATATTTTTGTAAATAAATGAGTAATTTTAACATTTTATAGAGATGTAACCAAAAGTCCTGGTACTAAAAACCTAATTAAAAACCTGCTGATCAGGTGGGGTTTCCCCTGATCAGCAGGTTTACTCAATCTTATTGCTGAAGTAGTTTTGCAGCTGTTTCAGCCACTCGCATACCATACTCTTCTGCCAGTTTCATTTCTCCCTCTACCGGCTTATTCATAGGTGAGTCCGGAGATGCTTCAACAGGAATCACAGCTGTTGCTCCGTATGGATTTCCAAATTTAACACGATCTTCATCAAGAGGACCTGTATTTGATACGAAGATCATACCGTGATGCTGCATCGGTGTCTGCAGCGCGCGGCAAATATTTTCCACACCACCATGCTGAGTAGACGTTGTAGCAAAAACGCCTCCTACTTTTCCTTGAAGCGCACCTGAAAACCACAGTCCCCCAAGCTTTGAGAAGAAATCAGCCATCTTTGGATTCGGTTCACCAAAGTACCCTGATGAACCCCAGATAATCGCCGCAGCTTCTTTGAGTGAATCCGGGTTAATATCTTCTACAGAGCTCAGGACAACGTCCATTCCTTCCACTTTTTTTGCTCCATCGGCAACAGCTGATGCCAGAACTTCTGTGTGCCCGTTCATGCTTGCATAAAGGACAAACGTCTGCATATTTTTACCCCCTTCTTTTTCTACATTAGTTTGGGGTAAATTCTACATTTCATGTACAGCTGAATTTATTTCATTGAAATTTCGATAACACCCTCTCCTCTCGATACACATGGCAGCATACGCGAACAGCGCTCTTCTTCTGTTAAAAATAAATCCCGGTGAACAATATCCCCTTGCTTTACAGCTACTTCACACGTTCCGCACTGCCCCATTCTGCATGAAAAAGGTATACCTGCCCCCTCCTTATTTAAAGCATCAAGTAAGGTGTCTTCCTGCTTTACATTAATAATTTTCTCTTCCAGCCTGGCCGTAAAAGGATTATTGAAGCCGTCTGAGTGCAGCTGAACAAACGATTCCAGGTGCACCGAACCTTTCGGATAACCGGTGTGTAAAGCCGCGGTCTTTATCTCATTTTGGAAGCTTTCCGGTCCGCATATGTAAAGGTGTGTGCCTACCCGGTGCTGCTTCACAAGACCCGGGTCGATTCTCGCCCCCTCCCGTGTAAAATAAAAGGTCGTTTGATCGGGGTGCTCCCGGTTTATGTATTCGTAAAAGGCACAGTCATGTTTCGTTTTTGCAGAATAATGAAGCTCAAACGAAGCCCCTCTCTTCCTGCACCATCTCATCATGGATAAGAAAGGAGTAATCCCAATTCCACCTGCATAAAAAACATGATGCTTAGCAGATAAATCCGGATGCAGAAAATTTCTCGGATAACTGATAGTGAGAGTTTGTCCTCGCTTCACGTGTTCATGCCAGCAGGAAGATCCCCCACTGCCTCTTACTTTTTTTAAGATGGCAATTTCAAAACATTCATGGGATGGACAATTTGTCAGAGAATAAGGCCTGACAAAACATTCTGAACCACTGTGTAAATAAGTCAGAATATGGGCTCCCGGATGGAAACGAGGAAGGGACTGATCTAACTGAGGTTTTAAAGTAAAGCGTTTCACATGAGGTGTCTCCTGAATGATTTTACTGACAACTACAGGTATCCTCATGTTTCCCCCTCCTTAAAAGAATAAGATCCAAGATAAGCCTGATGAAATACCGACCAATGATCTGATACCTCAAGAAAACACCTGCATTCCGGGCAAGTTATTTCATCTCTCGGTTCAACAAAAAAGACAGCATGGCAGTGGGCGCAAAAAACGGGCCTGTGTTTGTCGCCTGGCGCGCACATCTGCATGTCATCGTCTGTAAAACCGGCCTCTTTGACTACGTACGCAATGGAGTGGATCATCGTTTCGGGTAAAAATCCATAAAGGTAAGTTCCCATTTTTTGTATTGATAAATAAGAAAGGAGCGCTGCCTGGTGATCCCGATCCTTTACTTCCACTTCTTCCACATCTGCCTTTACTCTTCTAAGTTTCGTTAACAGCACCTGGTGATCCTGAGAGTGATGATAAAGAATGAGGTACTTTTGCCTCCCCGGTACCCAGACCCAGTTCTTACTCATGTAACTCACCTTTAATGTAAGCAAGTACAGGAAGTTTATATGGCGTTATCCCTTTGTAATCAGCAACCCGGTCAGGGAGGGACTCGAGAATGCTCAGGACCTGCCTCCCTTTGTTTTTGCTTTTACAAAGGTCAGCCAATGAAAGCAAATGGGTATGAATGGTAAAAAGGATCACATAGGTCTCCGGCAGCCGGATAAGCTTTTGGGTTTCCACACGCAGATGGACTTTTTCACCTGCATTCTCTTCTGTCACTTCGTACCGTTCTTTCCCCCAATCAGGAAAGGCTTCCAAAGACGTATCAAGTCTGTTTCCTGCCATAAAAGACCAATTGACTCTCTCGAACGGCTGGTCAGGCAGCAGATGAAGTAAAAACCGCTCAATCCGTGCGTCCAGACTGTTTTCCCTGAAACCCGGGACAGGCCTGTGGATATCTTTAAAAGCCATTCCTTTATTGAAAACAAGTGACCAGTTTGAAGGAAAGCAAAGCTGGCCTGCGTCAAGAAACAACTGTCCTTCCCGCTGGAACATGAGAATAAGGTCTTCCTGAACGTGCTTGCCAATTGTATTAAGTGGCTCATCTGTTTCTTTATAAAGTAAATGGACTTCTTCTCCGGACATCTTGTTAATCAACGTCCGTTTTTTCCCTTTTTCCATTATGGAAAAATGCTGAGGATAAAAAGCTGATAACTGTTCAGTCAGGTAAAGAGCTGCTTCCCATTGTGCTTCGTATGTATAAGGAAAAGCCGAGAAACAACGATCCCGGTGTCTGTCAAGCAGTCTCCGCTTAAGGGTTATTTCTTCCTGATAGTTGGAAGTGATCTCCACAGCACTTTTGTTTACCATTGGAACAGCATTGTTAGCGTATCCATAGTCCGTCTGCCCTTCTTTAAAAGGGTAAGGAAAGGAATTCATCTCTATCACACCCTCAGGTAATCGTATTATTTAACCCCTTCGACAAATTTGTGCGAAATCCTTTTTCTGTCATTTTAAGGGAGTAGTTTTATTTCACTTCCTTTAGAGTACAGAAAGTATTTTGAGAAGAGTCACCCTGCAAAAGGAATAGAAAGAATAAAAAAAAGAAGCTCTCAAAAGGTCGAGTATAACCTTTTGAGAAGCTTCGAAAAGATGGTGACAGTCATTGTTTTTATGAACGCTTCGTATTTAGAGGCTTTAACTTTGCTTCAATCTGCTCACGCTTGGATTCGAAAAATGGCGGAAGTGCAAGGCTTTCCCCTAGACTGTCAAGGTCTTCGTCAGTATCGAATCCAGGTCCGTCTGTCGCAAGTTCAAATAGAATACCGTTGGGCTCCCTGAAGTAAAGAGACCTGAAATAGAAACGGTCAACAAAACCTGAGTTTGGAATTTGCAATGAGTTAAGCTTTTCAACCCACTTATAGAGCTCTTCTTTGTTGTCCACCCGGAAGGCTACATGGTGAACACCGCCCCGGCCCATTCTTTCTGGTGGAAGATCAGATCGTTCCTCAAGGTGGACTTCTCCTCCGTTTCCGCCTTCTCCTGTTTCAAAGACAAGGATATCAGGCTGATTGTCCGCTGGAGATGGGTATGAACGGTCCGTTTTCACAAACCCAAGGATGTCGGTCAGGACTTTCACGGTTGATTCAGGCTTTCTCACTGTCAGCTTCACCGGTCCAAGTCCGGTTGCACCCTGTTCTTTTGGAACGGGGGAGTGCACCCATCGAGTTCCTGAAGAAACCCCATGGTTCGTTTCATCGGAAACAAAAGTGAGGCGCTGTCCTTCTGTGTCTTCAAAATCAAGATACTTCTTTCCTGCACGCTCGACGATTTCACTGCGCTTTACACCGTGATCATCAAGTCTTTTCTTCCAGTACTCCAGAGCTGCATCATTCTCCACGCGTAACCCGATAGTGGAAATGCTGCTCACTCCAGGGTGATTTTTCGCAGCCATCGGAATTTCAAAGAAAGTGAGCTCTGTTCCTGGATTGCCCTTCTCATCTCCGTAAAAAAGGTGGTAGACTGATGTGTCATCCTGATTGACTGTTTTCTTCACAAGCCTCATTCCGATAACTTCGGTATAGAAGCGATAGTTTTCCTGTGCATTGGCTGTTAAAGCAGAAACATGGTGAATGCCTTTTAAATTCATGTGGGTAACCTCCCGTTATCTATAAATTAATCAATTACTTACTTTTTGTAAGTTAATTATATTCTTTAATTTTACAAATGTCAATCCTTACGATATGACATTAAGGTCTAAAGGTGGATGTTCTTCTGGATTAATGTGGTAAAATATAAAAATACAATATATGTAAACGGAGGTTGTAACGATGAAGAATTTATCCATTTCTCTTGCCACATATGTAACAGCATGCCTTATTGCACTGATTTTACCGGCTTCTGAAGGCTATAATACATTAGGGTGGAAACTGTTTGTCGGACAGGTTTATGCCATCCCTGCATTTATTTTGGTTTTTATCTTTCTTCATTATTTCAGAAGAAAGCAACCGCAATCTACAGGTTCCTGACAGGATTATACAGGTTGTGGGCCGGGCCCGCAGCGAAATCTCAATAACCTGCAACAACATTTATTCTATTCAAATTAAAAAGCTTTGCGGTAAGGGTCTTCATCCCCTGCCACAAAGCTTTTACACTTTTTTAATGCTCCGGCTTCCACACATTACTGATTCCGGAAGCATATTTTATTCCATTAATAATACCTAAATGAATGCAATCATGTCCGGTTAACAGCTGAAGGAGCTCTTCCCCTGTTTCCATGCTGCGAAATGGTGTTTCAAGCCTCGCTGTTACTAATGTGCCGGCATTTCTTTGCACCCAGTCATTTTGTTTCTCAAGTTCTTCAATTAAGATGTCCAGAGAAGGTACCTGATCAAAATCCCAGTCATGGGGACTGGTTCCGTTCAGAAAAAGGTCATTATATAAAGGATCAAGCCGTTGATTTTCTTTACTAAGCGGTTCCATTTTTTCATAAAAGTTTGCGAGTATATGTCCTGCATTCCAACGGATGTTGTTCGGATAACCGGAAGGAATGTGATCAATAATACGATCAGGAGTTGCTTTCAGACTCATCGTAATACGTGTTCTCCACATATCGAATGACTTTACCGCTCCGCTCATCTTTATCTTCTCCTCTTTTATATGGATAAACGAATCCTTACTTCTTTATCATTCAGTTCAGATAAGATCGTCTCTTTTGAAAGAGATAATTCCAATTCATCAAATAAGAAGTCTTCAAGAGCTTCAATTTCGCAAATGATCTGGGAAAGCTCCTTACTCACATACGTTGTCTCTTTTCCAGCAGCGAGCTTTTTCTTGTAACGGTTATATTTTTTATCCAGTTCTTCAATCTTTTCATATACGGCGTCAATGGAACCGTATTCCTGAATGAGGGGAAGGGCGGATTTCTCTCCGATTCCCGGACACCCTGGAATGTTGTCACTGCGATCACCCAGAAGTGCCTTCACATCAACCCACTGGCTCGATTGAATACCAAACTCTTCTTCAAAAAGTGCGTGGGTATAGACAATTTCTTCTTTTTTCCGGTTAATAATCTGTGAGACGGTTGGACCCAGCAGCTGAAAAAGGTCACGGTCATTACTGTAGATAAAGCAGTGACCTTCCTCCTCCTCTGCCCATTTAACAGCGAGAGTACCAATGACATCATCTGCTTCATAAGCAGGAACAGTAAGCTGGGCAATTCCCATTCCTTCAAGCATGTGAGTCAGTGTTTCATACTGTTCTATCAGAGGTTCCGGTAAGTCTGTCCTTTGAGATTTATAGAATTCGTGAGCCTGGCTCCTTGTTGTTTCATCTCTTTTAACATCCCAGGCCACAGCTGTATGGGTAATCCCGTGCTCCTCAATGAGATTAAACAGCTTTTGAAAAAATACGCGAAGAGCATTTGTATAAACACCCTGGCTGTTTTTCAACTGTTCTTCTGACCGGCCGTAACTTGTTGCAAAATATCCCCTGCTGAGAAGATTAAATCCATCAATTAATAATAGCGTTTTCTGTGGCATCGTATTACTCCTTTAATTCATTCCTTATTTCATATGTTTTTATTGTAACATGGAACAAATCTTACGCATTCTCTGCTTTTTCACACACCACAATCATATTGGTAGAATGCTTTGTAAGAGGCGATTCATCCCAGTCTCCGTAGACCGCAGTTAAAGAAAATCCGTTTGTTTCAAGGACACGTTTCATTTCCTGCGGATACACATAACGTAGTTTAATTCTATCGGTATCCACCAGACGTTCATCTATGAATGTTTTTGATTCACAGTAAAGGATCTGCTCAACAGGATCATAACTCTCAGTTGAAGTATAAGTGATCTGAGAATCTCCTTCTCTTTTATGTATCGTTTCCGTTGATTCCGCAGATATAAGTTCGCCTGCCTGTGGAAAGCGTGTGCCGAATACAAACATCCCACCTTTTACAAGGTGTGCTTTAACGCTTTGAAGAAGACGGTCCTGAGTATCGTTTGTAAGAAAGTGTTGAAAAGAGTTTCCGGTCATATAGATAAAATCTGTCTGCACAGGTAAAGACAGACTGCAACAGTCCTGTTCAAAAAAATGGACTGTGAGGTTTTCAGCCTCCGCTTTCTCTTTTGCCCGGCTCAGCATTCCCGGGTGGATATCTACTCCCATCAGCGAAATTCCGTTCTCAGCCAGAGGAAGGGTGACCCTTCCTGTTCCGCAGGCCAGGTCAATGACAGGCCCTTCTTTTCCGGCAGCCCATTTTTTAAAAAAATGAATATCCTCAACATATTTATCATTTTTTTCGTCATACCCTTCAGGGTTTTCGTATGGCTGCAGGTTGTCTTTATAGACGTTGTTTCTCATTTATAGATCTCCTTCATGCTTTATCGTTATTCTTTCTTGATCAAAGGTAAGTACAAACAAGTCAGGATTTCTTAGAGCTTTCCAATCTTCAAACCCAATTTTCCTGTCGTAATAGTGAAGGATTAGGGAAAGCAGGTTTCCGTGAGTGACAACCGCAAAGCTGTCCCCCTTCCCATTTACAATGGATTCGATTGCTTCCAGCCCTCTTTGTTGAGCTGTCCGGCTCGATTCTCCTCCATCAAATGTTAAGTCGTGATCAATAAATGTGTTTTTCAGCTTTTCAAACCAGTCGGGCATATCCTTAGAAGACAGCTTCCTTTCTTGTAATCTCTTATCAGTATGTATGGGCTTGTTTTTTAGTAAAGAAAGAGGTTTAGCTGTATTGACTGCCCTTTTCCATGTGCTTGTTATTATTTTGTCTATATTACGGTATGTGAAATATTTCTTTAGCTGCTCTGCCTGCTCTGTTCCTTTTTTGGTTAACTCTGCGTCAGGCCATTGTCCTTCTGCTTCACAATGACGGATGAGATAGATGGTTTTTGTCATATTTCACTCCCGAGATACTCGTCCCGGAGGATGGAGTAGACAGCCGTATCATAAAAGCGCTCTCCATCAAAGTCAGTCTGCCTGAGAATACCGTCACAATGGAATCCGTTTTTCTCAAGAAGCCGTCTGGAACCCTGATTTTCTATAAATATATCTCCTGCAATTCTGTTTAATTTCATTTCTTTTAACCCAAAAGAAAGGACACAGGGCAGGATTTGTGTCATTACTCCACTGTTTTGATAAACCGGGGAAAGTACGGCATTCATCTCTGCCTTCTGATGCCACTTATGAATTTTGTGAAAGCGAAACAAACCGGCTGCTTCATTATGATTCGTCGGCCTGATTATCCAGGACGCCTCCTTACCCTTCTTCATCAGACTGATCATCGTATCCAGTTTTTGATCCATCTGTTCCAGGGACGTTACCGGGTGGGGCGTAATATACTTCATTGTTTCTTTGTCTTTGAATATAGGAAATAGATCAACGGAATCTTCGGGTTTTACTTTTGTAAGTAAAAAATCGGCAGTTTTAAGGTCAGGTATATTCAAGCAGACACCTCATTTTATCGTTTTTTAAAAATAAACCAGATAAGTGAAAAAAGAACGAAGGCAACAGCCTGCAGGCTGAGGATGTACCACGGGTGCGGTCCCAGATAATCAAGGAGGCTTCCTCCAGCGGGTTTTTCAGACAGGAACCAGTAATTTCCGTTTACACTGTGGTTAATCCAGATGATTACAGGAAGCAGAATATTCAGAAACAGAAGAGCTTTAAGGACGCTTAAAAACCGCGGCCTGTAGTTGTGAATAACCACAAAGTATACGGATACCCAGATGATCAGAATGTGGGTATAAAAGAAATGGACGAAACGGAAATGAGGAAACCCATAGGAAAGGACAGGAGTCACAATCGCCTGAAGAGCACCTGCTATTCCTATAAACAAAACAAGAGAGTGAATGGCCCTGTGCCGTGTGAGCATCAGGACAATCACGAATACGAGGCTGATATTACAGAGCTCAAGAGGCAGAGCGTGACTCTGCCCCCACTGCCCTGTTGTAATCAGCCACCCATAGTAGGCAGTTTCAAACAGCAGCAAGGAAACCGCAGCAACAATCTCATATTTTCTTAAACGCCGGTTCTTTATTTTACCCTTCAGCACGTAAATAACGGCAATTCCCAGGAAAAGAATAACAATCATTAGCAGATGTTCGGCAGAAAACATAGAGAACGGAGTTTGTGAGTTATTTCCTGTAAACCAGTTCACTTGCTTCTCCCCCCTTACTTTTTAAAGCCATTCAGCAGGTGGCGGGTAAACAGGGTAAAGGGCTTCACACCTTCTTTACGTGAATAGTCACTGGTAAACACACAGACCATCTTCCTGTCGGGAACAACAAAGATATACTTCCCGCCGCTTCCGGCGGCATAATAAAAATAAGGAAGTCTTTTCGTTTCCGGGTTCACCCACCAGTGGTATCCGTAACGCTGATTTCCCATATTCGTTCTGGTCTTTCCTTCTGTTGAAGTACGGACCCACTCTTCGTTTAGTACAGCTTTGCCCCCGAAACGGCCGTTGTATAAATAAAGAGAACCGAATGCAAGTAAGTCCGACGGCTTCATTTCCAATCCGAACCCGCCGGTGGAAACGCCTTTGGGATCCTTGTCCCAGACTGCGTCTTTAATGTTCAGCTTTGTGAAAAGATATTTTGCGCCAAATTCCTCTGCTGACATGGACGTTCGTTTCTGAACAGCTGCACTTAACAGGTGGGAGTTGGCGCATACATAATTAAACTTCGTACCCGGTTTGTCTTTGAGAGGCTGGTCGAAGATATAGTCTGTCCAGTCCCCCGATTCGATCATAGGCTTATTACCGGCCCAGTCAATTCCCGATCTCATTGTAAGTAAGTCTTCGATCGTCAGCTCTTTGTATCTTTCCGGCAGATCACCGGTTTCAAAAATCCTGGAAAGAGGTTCATTGACGCTTTTGAAAAAGCCGTGATCAAGAGCCAGCCCTACTGCAGCTGAAAGGATACTTTTTGTGATGGAATTGACTTTCCGCGCCGTTTCCATATCTCCTTGCTCCCGCTCATATGTAAAGACGAGCTGATCTTCTATTAAAACCGAACATGTGTGGACGGGGTCATGACGTAGTTCTTTATGAAGTGCCTCCTCTTTTTTCCCGTCTAAAGAAACTGAGGCTGCTGAAAATCGTTTCATTCTCTCATCTCCTCTATTACCATTATACACCAGAAACAAAAATGTTTTTAAGGGATACCGGCAGCAGGACTCATCATTTTTCATTATGGCCTGTTGTTTTTACTGCTTTACACACCAATGAGGGAACACCATAAAGCTTGCCGGCATTACCCCGTAAGTCGTAAGGAAAAGAGGACGTGTTATAAAGCCCATTTACGGTCACTTGTAAACGAGATTGTAAGCCACTTCGTATAGGGAATGTCAATTAAACATTCATAAAACTCTTCGCGTATACGATCCTGGTCGTTAATTGACGGTTCCCATTTGTCTGTATCCACAATGAAATCCACTTCAATAAAGAGCTTACTCCCCACTTTTGATACTCGTAAAATACTTTCATCAAATCCGTACTTTTCCTTAATGTGACTGCTCGTTTTCTCAATTTCAGTCTGAATCCCTTTTTCCGGAGCCATTTCAAGCACTTCTTTTACCTGTTCCTTAATCGACAGCAACGGGACTTTCACAAAGTATCCTGAAACGAGCATAACCATTAACGGATCTATATAAGGTGTGACGTGGGCAAATGGCGTCATCGTCATGAACCAGGCTGCCAAAAAACCAATCATGACAGCAAAGCTTAAATAAATATCCATCATCCATTGATTTGCTTCTGCTGCAACAAAACCGGAATTCAGCGATTTCTTCTGCTTATTGAGATACAAAAATACCACATAGCATCCTATCGTAGCCAAAAGTGCATATAAAACCGCCATCCCTGGCTCGACCATGCGTCCTCCTGATAACAGATCCGCTGCTGCAGAAGAGAAAGCATACATACACAGCAGAAGAATGACTGTATATTTAGACAAAATAACGATCGGCTCCAGCATCTCTTTTCCAAAAGGAAACCGCTTAAAATCATTCTTTTGAATATACGCTGCCGATAATAAGGAAAAAAACGATAGTGCAACACTGATTAATGAATACAGGCCGTCAAATAATATCATTTGAGAGTTCCCGGCTACCCCCCAGACGATGGCCACGATTGCAAAGATCAGTGCTCCGTAAACAGAGACTTTTAGAACCTGCTTTTCGTTTTGCATGTTTTCACCTCAGTAATTGAGTACTTATTTGTTTTTTCTACTTTCTCTCCAGATGAAACACAGGTGGGGCACCAGGGAGTGTACCATTCATTTTTTTCAGCATACTGTCTCTTCCTTTTAACCAGCCGGAAAATGAAACGGTCACAGGTTCTCCGTTCACCCCGACTCCGATATGAACAGCTTGATTTACAGTATCGTACACCGCTGTATGAATCGTTCCCGACCAGTTGGCGTATTCTCTTTTTGCTATGTTGTATTTTTCGTGATTCAGATAATAAAAGAGCTGCTTAGCTGCCGGTTTCCCTTGTGCCAGGGTGTTAAGAGACCTGAGCCTTGATTCTGACTCTTCGGTACGGTGCCGGTTCTCCTCACGTTTAATAGAAAAATGATTCGTGCATCCCACTCTTCCTTCCGGCTGGAACGCTACTCCTTTAGAAGAGGCCTCTACGACTGCGGTGTTTTTATCAGCATCTGCCAGTGAATAGTTAAAGGCATGACGGTGTGGAATTTCCTTAATCATATCCTTTGCTTCTTCAACCGTGGCACACTGATTTAATAGAAAGCGTGCTATCGTTGTGCAGATAAACCCTTCTCCCGGCCTGATCCGGTTCACAAAGTGGTAGCCTACAGCCAGTCCCTTTTCGTTCATACCATCCATCCGCCCGATCATCCTTTGGGCAAAGCCGATGGAACTGTAGCCTTTTGTTTGCTCCGGCTGCCAGAAAACAAATCTTCCATCGTAGGTTTTTGGGTGATAATCGTAATTTCTTCCATATATCCCATCGACCATGAACGTGGAGCAGCCGGATTTTTTCCAGTCCTGCTGGTATCCTCCGTATTCGTGAAGAGTATCTTCAAGGGACCATCCGAGACCTTCGGAAAGTCCCTCCATTTCTTCCCAAAGTTCAGGGGCCAGCTCCATAAACCATCTTTTAGCCTCATGCAGAACCGTATTGTAGGATCTTATCGACTTGCTCCGCCGTTTTACATGAGCAGCATATAATGGCATCTCTTTTAGTTTTTGTCCTTGCTTGTATCCAAATTCGTAAGGTGAGCCTCGTCCCTGGATTACATCAACCTGTATTTTCATGTCAGCCCCCTGTTCTTTTTCCACTTCTAATAGTACATTTTATCCTTTTGTACCGAAAGCAAAAACGCCTCTTTAAAAAACTGTCTGGTTGTCCGGAAGAGACCAGGTTTATATTCTGCACTGATTGACTACCCTGCTAACGTAGTGGATTCAATTTAAAAAGGAAGTGACAGCGATGAAAAAATTTCTTTTTGCAGTTTTGCTGACTTCAATTGCTGCATCGGGATGTGCAGGGGAAAACCAGTCATCCCAAACAAACGAAGAAGGCGGATACGTTAACAATCAGTCAGTGATGGATCATGGAATTCATTCTGATCACAGTCCGGCAGTGGAGACATTTGCAGGCGGGGCCCACGATATCGGTGAACTCCAGGCGAAAGCAGAATTAAAAAATACAGCAGATGAACCAGTTGGATCTGTTTCCTTCTTTGCTTTAGACGAGCAGGTGATTGTCAAGGCCGAAGTGAAAAATCTCGAGCCGGGATTTCACGGGTTTCATATTCATGAAAACGGGGTTTGTGAAGCTGATGCAGAAGAAGGGCCATTCAGGAGTGCTGGTGGTCATTACAATCCAGCTGTAAAACCTCATGATCATCACGCCGGGGATATGCCGCCGATATATGTTACTGAAAACAAAACAGGTTACCTCGTGGCCAAACTTGACCGCTTTACTCCCGCGCAGCTCATTGAAGATGATGTTGCAGTAATTGTTCACGAAGATGCAGATAATTTTGCAAACATACCGGACCGCTACCAGTCTTCAGAACAAAATGAACCGGGACCGGATGTGCAGACACTTAAAACCGGAGACGCAGGAGACCGCGCCGCGTGCGGCGTAGTCACAAAACCATAAATTGTGCGGGGTCTGTCCCCGCACAATTTTCTGTTTGAGGTTGACAGCTTTTCCAGCATGTAATCAGATGATTATTTTCAGCATTTTCTAACGTTTGAAATCTCCCGCTCAATCTAGTAAAATACGAAAACTGTAGGACTTTTTACATGACGGCTAATTTTTGAAGATAGATTATCAATACTTACTGACGGGGAGGATCTTATGCTGCTTCTTCAGGATGATAAAACAAAATCAAAAGATGAACTTATTCAGGAAAAATCCGATCTGGAATTTCAAATGTTCAGAATGCAGGAAAACATAAAAGAAATCGCAAAAAAATGGGATATTTTAGGTATTGACCAGACAAAAGAAGATAACTGGGTCATCATTTACTCAAGTGATGACAAAAATACGTGCAAAATAATGCTGAACGACTGCTCTGCTCCTTTTCGCGGTAAATGGGACTTCTCAATTCACGCTCAATACACCGACGACAATACCATTCAAATTGATGATATAAGAGGAGAAGAAAATCGCGGCTACGGAACCGTCTGCATGAACCACCTGAAAGAATATGCACAAAAAAACAACGTGCAGTATATTAAAGGAAATCTTGTAAAACGGGACTGGGATCATATCGACCGCCTCGTGCATTTCTACAAGAAGCACTATTTTCACGTGAATGTATCAAAAAAAGAAAAACAAGGTACAATCATCTGGCAGCCCGCCATTTAATAGAGTCCCGCCATGCCACAATTTCACACAAAATTGTGCGGGGACAGCCCCCCTTTTTGGAACGGATTTTGCTTATGTTCTTAAAAAGGGGGGCTTCTGCATCTTCTTATCCCTGAAAAAAAACTCCCTCTCTTTTCTTCCGCCTTTTCATTTATCCTGGATCATTATAAAATAGCAGCAGACTGCTTCAGGTAGAAAACGAGAGGAGAAATAAAATTGTACATAGAGAAACTGTTTGAAACAATGGACAAATTAAAGAATAGAATGTTTGAAATCAGCCAGTTTATCGGAAATAACCCGGAACTTGGGAATGAGGAATTCAAAGCCTGTGAGATACTTTCTGAAACATTGCGGGAACACAATTTTATAGTTAACACTAATATTGTCGGTCAGCCTACAGCCTTTGAAGCTGTATATGAAAGCGGCCGTCCCGGACCAAATGTGGCATTTATGAGCGAATATGATGCTTTGCCGGAGATTGGACATGCCTGCGGGCACAACCTCATCGGCACAATGGGAGCCGCTGCCGGAATTGCATTAAGCAAATTTATACATGAGACAGGCGGAAAAGTGTTTGTCTACGGTACACCTGCGGAGGAAACACGGGGTGCAAAGGTAACGATGGCTGAAGAAGGTGTTTTTGACCACCTGGACGCTGCCATTATGTCTCATCCGAGCAGCAGCTACCGGGAAAGCGGAAGTTCTCTTGCCATGGATGCCATTGAGTATGCTTTCACAGGCAAAACCGCTCACGCAGCAGCTGCACCTGAAGAAGGCATTAACGCTCTTGATGCTGTTATCCAAACCTTTAACAGTATTAATGCCCTGCGGCAACACGTAACTTCTGATGTACGGATTCACGGTGTTATTCCTGAAGGCGGAAAAGCGGCAAATGTGGTTCCCGATTATGCAACAGCACATTTTTATGTAAGGGCATCTACCCGCTCTGCTGTTAACAAAGTGGTTGAAAAAGTGAATAACTGCGCAAAAGGCGCAGCACTCGCGACCGGAGCAGATCTTTCCATATCCAATTACGAGTTCTCCTATGACAACATGATTACTAACGAGTCTCTTTCCACAACCTTTACTGAGAGTCTTGTCTCCCTCGGTGTAGACAGGGATGAAATAAAAGAGAAAAAAGGTGGCGGATCTCTTGACATGGGTAATGTAAGTCACATGGTTCCATCTATACATCCTTATGTTAAATTCAGTGACACACATATTATTGGTCATACGCGGGAGTTCAGAGATGCCGCACTCAGCAAAGAGGGATTTGAAGGCATGTTTATCGGAGCTAAAGCTATGGCACTTACAGGACTGAAGGTATTAACCGACAGAAGCCTTCTTGACTCGATTAAAAATGAATTCGAAAATACGAAGAAATAACCAAAAAAGATCAGCAAGGCATTTTTGCCTTGCTGATCTTTTTTTTGCCCTCAGTCAGGACCGCGTCGAATTAGTCCTACTTCTATTTCTACTACTGCTTTCCTTCACCAGCCAAGGATTTTTCGTTTTCAATATGAATGATTCGGAAGTGATTATTCTCGAGATGGCGTACTATTTTCTCCAATTCATCCTCTGTCGTTTCGTTTGGCAGGGTTACCACACAGCGACGCATAAATGTGCGGTCACTATCCAGAGTAATGAAGCTTCTGATATCTGTTACCTTTGAAAGAGTTGCAGCGATATCCTGTAAAGAACCTTTATACTCTTCCATTGAAAGGGTAAGAGCGTAACTGCTGTGCCCTACAGCCCATGCGTTCTCCAGAATATCAAGAATTTTGCCGTGTGTCAGGATTCCTTTAAACTTCTTGTCTTCATCAATAACAGCAAGATAGGGAACCTGACGGATTGTAAAAAATACACTGAAAAATGACGCTTTCTCGTCAACTGCTTTATCTTTGTCGGATAAAAGGGTAGTGATAGGCGCTGCCGGATCGAGATTGTCTCTGTAAAGGTATTCATAGAGGTGGGTTTTATAAATGTTACCGAGGAATTCCTCTTCTGATGATAAAACCGGCACACACCTGAAACCAGTCTGCTGGATGAAATCAAGCGCCTCTTTAATATTCATTGTTTCATCGAGTGCTTTTACATCTCTTTTGTGTAGGTAATGGGATTTAATCTGCATCTTCATCGTCTCCTTCATTTGTAGCATCTTCTGTTATATTCAACAAAAGAGACAGTATTTCCTGCATACAACCTTGCTGGTACAGCTATTATGATTTTTATTGATGCTCCTGTATTGCTGCTTCTTTTATCTGGCGTTATAAATGAAGATGAAGTGTTGTGGATATTGCTTTCACCTGAGAAAGCAGTAAGCTATGCTGAAACAGACTTAATTAAACAGCAGATTCTTTCTCCTTTTCTACCCTCACATACCTCTCATCATAAGAGTTTATATTAAGGGACTCAAAAATGAAATCGATATTCAGCCCCAGGTCGGACGACAGCATTACTTTAGCCAGATCGATTGCTGTTGTTGTATCATCGTAATGGGAAACCTCCACCCTGACTTTCACAGAATAGTTGACCCCCAGTTTAAACTGCACATCAACGTTCATAAATTCCCCTTCATTAAGTTCGGAAAAATCCCTTTTATCTACGAGGCGTTTTTCATCTGCTTTACGCCACTGCTTCCTGATAATATCCTGAATGGTTTCTTCTGTGAACTCACCTACGATTTCACAGTGTTGATCTTCCCTGTCTTTAACGATGATTCTCAAAAAACCATTACTCCATATCCAGCAATGGGAAAACTGGCCGCTTCGGTCCAGCTTGTTTTCTTCTTGCTCATCCTCGTGGTCATATAAATGACTCAGGCAGTGAAAGCCCATGTCATTGAGTTCCTTTGTCGTTTTTATCTGTTTGAGCATTGGCTCTACTTCTACATAATCCGTCATCCTAAACACTCCTATAAAATGTGTTACAGGTATATACCCTTACACGAGTGTTCATACTCATTTAAATCTGTATTCATACCGGGTTACGGCCTAATGCTTACCCTTGTTCCATTCGGTACAACCGAACCAAGCTCCAGTACATCTTCATTAAACATTCTTACACACCCGCGTGAGACAGCCTGGCCAATCGAGGCCGGGTTATTTGTACCGTGGATACCGTAACCTTTCTTTGATAAGGAAAGCCACAAAGCCCCGAAAGGCCCCCCTGGGTTTGGCTCCCTGTTTACGATGATAAACTCTCCTGTCGGTGTATCAAACAGCATCCGTCCTACTGCAATCGGATACACACTTACCTGCACGCCATTTTCCAATAATGTAAGTGTCCGTTGAGATATAGAAACGATTATAGAATAAGGAATCAGATCCGGGTCAGGAACCCCCGGTATGATTACAGCCTGACCGATATAAATGAGATTAGGATCAGGCAGCGCGTTTGCCTGAAGGATAACCTGGTAGGGTATACGGTAATCTTCAGAAATAGAAAAGAGGGTTTCTCCCGGCCTGACAATGTGCTGATACATAAAGAACCTCCTGCACATACGTTTTATTACTAACGTATGTGCAGGAGGTTCTGTTTAATTCTTGTTTAAATCAGGATCAGCCTGCAGTAACATTTAACGATACATCAATGTTGTTCCTCGTGGCTTTGGAATATGGACAAAAATCGTGGGCTTTATGAGCGAGATCTTCAGCTTCCTCCTGGGAAACACCTTGAATCGAAACTTCCAGATTCACACCAAGCTTGAACCCGTCGTCCGAAGGGTCCTTTAAGAGTGACACTTCCGCTGTTATTTTTGAATCAATCTCTTTTTCTGCTTTTGACGCGATTAAGTTAAGGGCCCCGTCAAAGCAGGCTGCGTAACCTGCAGCAAACAACTCTTCCGGATTAGTGCCTTCTGTTGTTGCATTATCTCCTTTAGGCATAACAAGATTATGGTCCACAACACCACTCACTGATTTAACGTGACCTTCACGGCCGCCTTCTGCTGTTGCTTTAGAAGTAAACATAACATCTGCCATCTGGAATCCACTCCTTCTAATAATTGTCCACAGAGTATATCTTTACTTTTTCATAGGATTTTAAACCACTTTTCTTAAAGAAGTGTCTTTTTACAAACTCAAAAGCATATCATTATCAGAGCAGGAGGTGTTTTTTATGGCTATTCTTGATGGAACGCACAGTATTCATACAGTACAGGCTGGTGATACCCTTTACTCCCTGGCATTACGGTACGAAAGTGATGTGGAGGATATCATTAAAGCCAACGCTCTATACCCTCCATTCACAGAACAATACACAATCTTCCCGGGTGAAAAACTCATAATTCCAAAACGCTATCCCGACCGGAGCGTGACCCTTTATACCGTTTCAGAGGGAGAGACTCTTGGGGCCATCAGCAAAAGATTTGGAACAACTCCTGATCTTATTGCCGGTATGAATGATACCATTCAAAACCCGGATTTCATTTATCCTTATCAGCAAGTATCCATTCCCGCAGTTATCTATGTAATTGAGGAGGGCGACTCCCTATTTACAATTTCTCACTCCCTTGGTGTTTCTCTGCAAAAAGTTCTGACTGCCAATCAGTTTCGCACCGGGATCTCACCTGATCTGATCTATGAAGGAACCTTCCTGATCATCCCGTTACCTACATCCGGAAATATTGTCGTTTTCGAACCAAGACCCGGGGCCCCGTTTAATGACGGCGGTATTATCAGCGGTCTCGCCAGGGCATTTGAAGCCAATGTCCTTTATCGGCTTGTAGACCAGAATGACAAAACGGTTTCCGGCGAGCGTTTTACAACGGCTGCACTCGCAGGGCCCGCATATGGTTCTTTCGTAGCGAGTGTTCCTTTTGACAACCTGCCTACTTCAGATACCGGAACTCTCTGGGTATACACAAGAAGTGCCGAAGACGGTTCTGTTCAGGACCTGGTCAAATTAAAAGTCTCATTTTAGTCAAATCTTTTTAACAATGTAATCTCAACAGAGAGGACGGCCCCTAAGGTGTATAATCCCGCCTTAAGAGCCGCCCTCGTTTTAATTCTGCTTTATTCTGTCTCTCAAGATAGGGGAAACTCCTTCTTACTTAAGTTCCTCCAGCTCTTTTTTTATAAATGAAACCGCATTTCTCACTGTATTATCGGAAAACTCAAATGAAATACCTGCGGCTTTATATACCTCAGGCAGAGGCTTTGATCTGCCCAGTTTAAGAGCCCGTTCGTAATTGGCAAGTGCCGTTTCCGGATCTTCTTTGTACTGCATATACATTTGAACAGCACCCAGTTGGGCTATTACGTATTCGATGTAATAAAACGGAACCTCAAAAATATGAAGGACAAACAGCCATTTGTTCCGGTGCCAGTCTCTCACCCCTGTCCAGTCAACTGCTCCAAGGGACAGTTCGTTTGAAAGGTTCTCAAAATAACTGTTCCGCTCATCTTTCGTGTGCTCAGGGTTTTCATAAAGCCAGTGCTGGAACTGATCTACAACCATTCCCTGTGTCAACAGATCAATGATGTTGCTGAACTGCTCTTTTTTGGCCCGCTTGAGATCCTCTTCGTTTTTATAAAAACGATCCCACTGATCCATCGTGAACAGCTCCATGGTCATACTCGCAAGTTCAGCGGACTCACTCGGTGTATCGCGGTACAACCCGACAGGGAGATCTTTTTTATAATCATTATGAATACAGTGTCCCATCTCGTGAATAAGTGTTACCAGGTCGTCCTGTTGTCTGGCTTCGTTCATAAAAATAAACGACAGATCAGAAACAGGAAGTGTAGTGCAGAAGCCACCCGGTGCCTTCCCTTTTCTAGCAGACAAATCAAGCATTCCCCGCTCATCCATCCTGCTCAGGAGCTCCCCAAACCGCGGGTTCAGCGTATTGAGCATTTCCTTTGTCCCCTCTACAAGCTCATTTCTTGTTTCATAAGGTTTGAGTGGTGTCTGCCCATTCGGAACTCCTTGAAGATCCCAGAAACGCAGAGAATCTACACCCAGCTCACTTTTTTTCTCATTTAACAGGTAATCCTGAATAGGACGTGCGTGCTTCCTGACACTCTCCATTAATGTTTTACAATCTTTTGGCGTGTAATCGAATCTTTCATATTTTTTGAACATGTAGTCACGATAATTTGAAAGGCCAGCATTTTCAGCTTTTTTCTGACGCAGTTTGATCAGGTCATCCATGATCAATTGAAGCTCGGCCTCTTCTGATAAAACAGCTTCCATGATCAACGTCGCTGCTTTTTTACGTGTCTCGCGGTCAGAACTTTTCAGATGAACCTTTGCCTCGCTCAGTGTCAGTTCATCCCCATCCCAGTCAACGGTCAGACTGCCGGTAATTTCAAAATAACGTGTCGCAAGACGGTCTTCCTCAATTTCCAGATCTACGTTTTCATCCCGGAAGATGGCTTTTGCATTTTCTTTACTTTTAATAAATTCCCCGTATATATCAGTGTCCAGCAATGACTTGTACTCATTTTTAAGGAATTTATTATCAAGAAGAGCTTCATATCTCTTGACCATTGGTTCTATGTATTTCTGATCATATTCAAATGCCTCTTTGGCCTTTTCAGAATGACTGTAACACTGAAAATCAATGTAATGACCGGACAGGGCTTCTTCAATAGCGTCATAAACTTCAGTTTGATCCACCAGCCATTTCTCAAGGTCCTCAACTGACGTTACAGGACGTTCAAGAAGCTTCCTGAGCTCTTCTTCAACCTTATCTGCCTGCTTAAAATCATACTTTTCAACGTAATATTTCATCATATTATCTTCCTCCCACCTTCCTGATTATACCAGAATGTCTGCCAATTCTGAAATTAAAGCCAGCTTTCGTACCGCTCTTCCAGATTGCCGGTACTGACAAGACCTCTTTGCATAACAGGCGGGCATTTCCGGTTGTATTTTCTAATAAGACCATTAATGGTCTCAACCCTCTCCTCGAATACTTCTTCATCCATATGTTCTTTCAGGCGAATCACCTTTTCCATCTCAGTGACCACTTCTTTTCTTTTCTGCACCCATTCAGGCACAAAGTTTGCTGCCTTAATCGTGCGGTCAAGCACATCCCCCTCAAGCAGCTCCCGTTTCAGCGGTTTTCCTTTACCTTCGAGATGGTCGAAGTCGCCGGCTTTTTCATGTTTCTTACAAATGTCACCAAACCAGTCTTTCATCTTCATTCCTCCTGCTCACTTCAGATGATTCCATCTTCCATAACAGGGAGGCTTCTTCCTGTGTAAAAACAATATGTTCACAATTTTTAAATATTTTTAACTGATTAGATTAGATGCTGATTTCCATAACAAATCTGTGCCGGCGTCCCAGTCACACTAGAAAAGCCGCCCGAAAGGGGTTTACCTTACGGGCGGCTTCCAAATTAAATTATAGTTCAAGTGTATCTGGTGTTTCTTCTCCGTCATTCATCAGACGGATTGCGGAAGGCGTAACCTGCAACAATACAAATTCCGGATCACGGGGGCCGTCAAACCATTTTGACATACGGTCACTCCAGACTTTTTCTTTCATCTCATTATCATCTTTAATTTCCACTTTTCCCTCGATTTCAAGATAAGGGTCTTCATAACCTTCTCCTTCATAGCCTAAGAGAATATGAACGTAAGGGTTTTCCCGGATATCCTCTGCCTTGTGTGTTTCTTTATTCGTTGGTGTATAAAGCATTAAACCGTCATTAAAAAAGGTCATATACCTGGAATTCGGCCGGTTATTTCTCACTGTAGCCAGTGTGCCTACTTTATGGGAGTCAAGCAGAGAAATAATTCTGTCCTTAAGCGCATGTTCATTCATAACTGTCACCACTCCTTGAGAAAGATATCCTTACTATTCCTCAATTGGTGTTAAATAAAACCGGGTGACTTCCAATGCTTATTAATAAAAGCATCCCTGCCTGAATTAACACGTTCCTGTTTATATCTATCAGGGTTTTTTTTATAAAACTTCTGATGCATTTCTTCTGCAGGATAAAAAACCTCGGCCGGTAATATCTCTGTTACAACAGGTTTATTAAACGGTCCGTTTTCTTCGACTCGCTGCTTTGATTTTTCTGCAGCTGTTTTTTGTTCATAGGAATGATAAAAAATAGCCGTTCTATACTGAGGTCCCCGGTCAATAAACTGCCCTTCTGCATCAGTGGGATCTATTTGAGGCCAGTATAATTCCAGAAGGCTCTCATAGGAAAACAGAGATGGATCATACGTTATTTTTACAGCTTCGAAATGACCTGTATCCCCTTGTTTTACTTCTTTGTATGAAGGGTTTTTAACGTGTCCTCCGGTATATCCTGATTGAACCTCAATAATTCCCGGCAGCTCATCAAATGGTTTCACCATGCACCAGAAACAGCCTCCGGCAAAGGTTGCCACTTCAACTCGTCTAGTCATAAACATCACCTGATATCTTCATTTAATTATCACTGTATCAGTTTAACATAGGAAAGATAAAGAGTCGCCCACGCAACACTATTTAAACAGTCGTTTAATGTCAGAATAAACTGTCAATTTTTATAGGGGTTTCTTTGGTTATTTTTTAATATTTTATTGAACGCTTTTAAATTTCCGGTATTGACTTCTGCTTTATTTCCTCGCGCGGTTCGGGAGCCACCCCGGCACAAGTCCGGTCTCCCTGGCCTGCAATTCTCCCGAAGCAGTGCCGAGAAATCGCGACACTTCACAAATTTTATCACTTAACCTCGATCTTTGACACAGTCACCCATGCTAGCTTATTCCTGCCACGGAACATAAAAATAGACATGCGCTCTGTTTTCGGCATGGTATTTTATATCCTCCGGTTCGCAACGCTTTGGAGTTGAATGGAACAAGCTAGACTCCCGCCGAAGTGCGAGACAGGCGAGATCTTACATCTTGAGGGCACTGAAAAAGTCAAAGTCCGATAATAATGCCTCCCCATCTTCTTTTAAATAGGCTCGAAAAAGTTAGGTGTTGATCTACGCTCATTGCACTTTCCGCGGGCGGCTCGATCTTCAGCATGCTGCTCCTTCCTCTCTGCCAGCCAGGCTCTGAAGAAATATGCGTCGAAGCAACTCGAGGCTTATTCATGAAGCAAGTCTTGTGCTTGACCGGGTCTCCACGGAATTCGCTCCAATCAACATTCTTTTATAACCACAATGACCTTTAGCACATGAAAAAATCAAAACCCACTTCAAGTTGCAATCAGAGCCCTAAAGTGTTTGAGTAGCTTCCCTCTCAATGAGGAGGCTCGGCGCAAGTCGCGGAAAGGTAGCGTATTCCGTTTAACGAAGCTGAGAACATCGGTAAGATGCTGAGAATGAAAGCCCCCAAATTGTATTTTCAGGGCAGCCCATTCAACAAAAGCCGCCCTTTTGGACGGCTTTTGTTTCTATTCTTCTGTAATACGGTCAAGAATGGATGTGTCGACAAACCCGTCAAGATCAGGCTCATCCTCAATGAAATTGAGTTCATAGGAAGCTGTAGCCCAGTACTGGAGTGCATCCGCATGGGTTTCTGTTGTTACCACCATACGCTCCCATGCATTTTCAAGTACTGTTTCAGGAAGTCTTGTCTGAGTAAGGTTATATAGAGAATCGTTGATTGTTTTCAACGTATCTTCAGTATTTTCCTCAGTATAGTCCACAGCGCGTTTATGTGCGCGCAATGCCTGCTCTACTGCTTCAGGATTATTTTCCAGAAAGTCATTCGTGGTTACAATGACTACACTCGCCAGTTCCTGACCTAAGAATACTTCATCCCACTCTACAACAACATTCGCGTTGTGTTCTTCAACGAGAAGCGTACCCCAAGGTTCGGGAGCTGCTGCTGCATCAATGTCACCTTGCTCAAACATGGCAACCATATTGGCAGGTGCCACCCGTGACTGATGTTCAACGGTTCCGCCCAGCCGATTTGATTTCAGTCCGATGCCTTCAAGCATAATTTCGAGCTGGACATTATGTGTACATCCGTTCCCCGGTGTGCAAAAGGAATGACCATCAAGGTCTTCCAGAGTGTGAATACCGGAGTCTTCCCTTGACACAATCAGTGTAGCTCCGTTCGCTGCAGCTCCAATAACCACAACGTCTCCACCTTGAAGGAAATAGTTAATAGCCGGCCCCGGACCGACATACCCCATATCAATGTTTCCTGTACTCAAAGCATCGATAAAGTCATTTCCGTTTGGAAAATTCACAAAATCTACGTCACTTTCTGTCATTTCTTCTTCAAAATACCCTTTTTCCATACCCACAATTGCCGCAGCATGATCGAGGTTCGGGAAATACCCGATATTGACCTCATCTGAAGATGAACTTCCGCCTGTGCCACACGCTGCAAGGAGCATCAATGCTCCCACACTTGCCAAACCCAGAATTTTATTCATTTGAATCCCCCTTCTTTTTTACGAATTACTTGTATTCAGACCCCAGCGTGATAATACTCGTTTTTCTACCTTACTAAAGATAAAGTACTCTACCGTCAAGCCGATCGCAGAAATAATAAACATAATGGCTACCACCAAATCCATATTGTAAAAATCACGGGCATCCATCAGTGTTCTGCCGAGACCTCCCCGACCAATCAGTTCTGCCGCCATCAATGCCCGCCATCCGAATGCCCAGGCGAGACGTGCACCGGTCAATGCTGATGGAATGGATGCAGGCAACATGACTTTCCAGACGAGTTCTGTCTTTTTGTACCCCATTGTTCTGGCTGCTCTTATCAATATGGGCTGGACATTTTTAATACCCATTCTCATATTGAGAGTCATCGCCCAAGTACCACCAAGAACGACAACGAACAGAATCGCTCCTCCGCCACCCTGGAACATCATAAGGGCAATCGGAAGCCATACAATACTTGGAACTGGCTGTAGTGCAATAACAAGGGAACCCAGTGTTTCGTCTGCCAGTTTAGATGTAGCAAGAAGGACACCGAGAACTCCGCCGATAATAACGGCCAAAACAAACCCTAATGAAATTCGCTGCATACTCTCAAGAAGGGCTACACGTAAAATTCCTGTTTCAAAAAAACCACGGTATAATTGCTCGACAGCTCCAATAGGAGACGGAAATAATGTTGTGGCCCAAAAATTCGTCTGTAAATTAACTCTAAATATGATCTCCCATATTACGATTAGTGCCGTAAAGAAGAGAAGCCTTCTGGCTGTTGAAGTCATCTCCCATTTCCTCCCTCATCACTTTCTCTATTTCACCGCCCAAAATGGACATGATATCTTGTTCAAGCTTAATAAATTCTTCTGAAGCAGGTGTCCTTGGTCTGGGCAGATCCACAGGATAAACTTTCCTGATCCCCCCCGGACGTGTACCCATTAAGACAATACGATCTGATAAGAGGATCGCTTCTCTGATATTATGAGTGACAAAAAGAATCGTTTTTTTCGTTTCTTCCCAGATGAACTGGACTTCTTTATGAAGCATGGATCGTGTCTGTTCATCAAGAGCTCCGAATGGTTCATCCATCAGCAGAATTTTCGGATTCATTGCCAAAGCTCTGGCTATTGCAACACGTTGTTTCATTCCGCCTGATAATTCATGGGGAAAAGCGTCCATGAATTTACTCAGGTGAACAAGTTTTAAATATTTCTCCGCTTCTTTATGAGCATCTTCTTTATTCATTTTTTTCCTAAGTGCAAACTTTACGTTGTCAATAACATTCAGCCAGGGCATTAACGCTGCTTCCTGAAACACAACCCCTCTGTCCGATCCAGGCCCTGTGACATTCGTGTCACCCACTTTCACTTCGCCGTTTGTCGCCCGGTCCAGCCCGGCAACAATATTTAACAGCGTGGACTTACCGCATCCCGACGGGCCGAGAAGAGATACAAACTCACCCGGACTCACATCAAGCGATATATCATCGAAAACGGTAAATGACTTTTTTTCCTTATCATCAGAGACGAATGTTTTCTCTACATTCTTAATCATTACTCGCTCCATTACTAAACCTCCTGGACAAAACAATTAATCCTTATCATCTTACTCGGGATTACTTTCATTAGTATATGACAGTTCACAAATGGGTGTCAATACAATTTCTCCTTTCCGTACCGTTGGAAATCAAATAAAAAAGGGACATTTGCCGCAAAACAAGGCAGATGTCCCTTTTGAGTTAGAATTTTCATTTTGACGTAATGGCTTCTTTTACGGTGGAAAAGGTTGAGATCTCAGATAAATCTATCTGTAGGTGTGTTGCTTTAATAGCAAGTCTGGTTGAAATACCGGTAATAATTAAACGGGTACCTAAAAGTCTCAGAAGCTCGTTCAAGTTGAATATGCCTCTGATCACATGCTCGTTAATATCGCTCAGTCCCGACAGGTCCAGGATAAGCGTATGGTCTTTCGTTGCCGACACAGCCGCAGTAATATTTTGAAGGATAATTTCGAGTCTTTCTTCATCTACATTTCCGATTAACGGCAGTACCGAGACCCCGTCCTCAATTGGAACGATAGGTGTGGAGAGCCTCGACACCTCTTCAAGATACCCTTTTATTTTAGCCTGCGAATCTTTTAACTCGGAAATATCTTTTTGAACACCTATAAAATAATACTTCTCTTCTTCTTTTACATAGACCGGATCAATGTGGAGTTCATTCCAGAAGGCTTCCCCGCTTTTACGGTAGTTCTTAAGTGTTACGGAAACCGGTCTTTTATTCATAAGCCCCTTCTTTATATCCTTTATGGCTTCTGATGAGGTCCCTCCCCCCTGCAAAAATCTGCAGTTTTTACCGAGATATTCTTCCGGATCATATCCTGTAATGGCGCCGAAAGATTTGTTCGCATATACAATCGGATTATCATCCAAATCCGGGTCTGTAATAATAACACCTGCTCTGGTGTAATCCATCGCCTGAATAATAACATCGAGCGACAAACATTCTCTGAGTTTATGTCCCAAGTACTTATCCTCCAATATCCATCTTTTCATATGATAACTTTTTCTATCATAAAATGAATCCGGCTGTATTTCAACTTTTCCATTATAATAGAATCATTATTCTGAATAATCGCACAAACCCCCGGTGACTTGTGTATAATTAAATCAATCACCGCAATCGACAGGAGGAACAAAAAATGGAAGCAGTAAAAGGACAAAAAAGGACCAGAAAGAGTGTTCCGGAAAGCCAGACATGGGACTTATCAGACCTTTTTTCCAGTGAAAAAACGTGGAAAGAAGAACTGAACAGATTGAATAGTGACATTTCCGAAGTCACCCGATTTTCAGGACGCCTGAACCACAGCGCAAAAACACTTTTAATGTGTCTTCAAGCGAGAGATGCGTTTATCGAGAGAGCGTACAAAGCAGCAACATACGCAAGCCTGAAGCTGGCAGAAGACGGGTCAGACCCGGTTAATCAGGGAAATTACGCAAAAGTGTATGATATATTAGCTGGATTTGACGCCTCTCTCAGCTTTATCGATTCAGAGGTCCTTCAATTTCCCGACGGAAAAATCGGAGAATACCTTAATGAAGAACCGGATCTCCTTGTTTACAAAAAGAACCTCATGGATCTTGAAGACCGCAAAGAGCACACCCTCTCACCTGAAACAGAAAAAGTATTAGCATCTTTGTCTGCCCTGCATGCAGCTCCATATGCCATCTATTCTCAGAGCAAGTCGAGCGATATGTCATTTGACACATTCCTGGATGGAAACAACGAGGAACAATCCTTGACTTTCGCATCATACGAAGACCGGTTTGAGCTGAGTGCTGATCCTGTAACCCGCAGAAACGCTTACGAATCTTTTACAAATGGGTTGCAAAAATACAAAAATACATACGCCGCAGGTTACGCAAAAGAAGTGACCAAGCAGGTCACGCTTTCAAAGATCCGCGGTTACAATTCCGTCACTGAGATGCTTTTGCATCCCCAGGATGTTTCTGTTGAGATGTACGAAAATCAGCTGAACATCATTTATAAAGAACTTGCCCCGCACATGCAGCGGCTAATGAAATTGAAAAAGCAGCAGTCAGGTCTTGACGAAATCAGGTTCTGTGATTTAAAAGCGCCTCTCGAGCCCTCCTTCAACCCGGAGGTGACGTATGATGAAGCCTGTAAAATGATCCTGGAATCATTGGAAGTTATGGGTCCGGAGTATATGGACATTATGAAACAAGGGCTGAATGACCGGTGGGTGGACAAAGCTGAAAATGACGGCAAAATGACAGGAGCATTCTGCTCCAGTCCTTATGCCTCCCATCCCTACATCCTTCTGACTTGGACTGACATGATGAGGGGAACGTTTATCCTGACACACGAGCTCGGTCATGCAGGCCACTTCTACCTGGCCAACAAATATCAGCAAATCTCAAATGTGCGGCCTTCGACATATTTCGTTGAAGCTCCATCCACCCTTAATGAACTCCTTCTAGCCGATCACCTGATTAAAAAGTCTTCTGAGGCTCAAATGAAGCGCTGGGTTATCCTCCAGCTTCTCGGTACGTATTACCACAATTTTGTCACCCACCTTCTGGAAGGTGAATTTCAGAGACGGGTTTATACGATGGCCGAAAACAACGAGGCACTGACTGCAGATTCACTATCAGCAGTTAAACTGGACGTATTAAAAGGGTTCTGGGGTGATACAGTGAGTTTTGATGATAGGGACGCACTTACTTGGATGAGGCAGCCGCACTACTATATGGGCTTGTACCCTTACACGTATTCAGCCGGTCTTACCGCTTCCACCCTTGTCGCAAAAATGATTAAAGATGAGGGACAGCCGGCAGTTGACAGGTGGCTTCACGTGTTAAAGTCAGGAGGTACGATGAAACCTCTCGAACTTCTTTCCCACGCCGGAGCAGACCTGTCAAACCCGGCCGCGATCCGTGAAGCTGTATCTTATGTAGGAAGCCTCGTGGATGAAGTAGAAAAAAGTTACACGTGATTAAAGGCTGCTTTTCAAAGCCTCCTTTAAACACAGGTGTTGAATTCCGCCTAATGCGCTCCCATCAACACTTTCTATAAAAACATTCTTAACGTTTTCATAAAACAGTAAATAAAAGGCTGTTTCAGAGGGATAATATGCCTTTTGAAACAGCCTTTATAAGTCTTCTATAAAATGAGCGAGCATTGCAGTTCTTACAGGAAGCTCCTTTAATAGAAGATGTTCGTGTTCAGCATGGGCACCATCCCCCACACTCCCCAGCCCGTCAACGGTCGGAATCCCGAGAGCAGCCGTGAAATTTCCATCACTGCCTCCACCTGCATGTGCCTCCTCTATTTCCAGACCGACTTTCTTTCCTGCAGCTTTCACTTTTTCAAATAATAATACCCCTTTTTCATTACGTTCCATAGGCGGCCGGTTTAAGCCTCCGGTAACAAAAATCGATGTCCCGTCCAATACCGGAGTCGGGAACCCTGCAATTGACATAATCCTGCCTGCCTCTTCACTGGTTTTCACCCTGAAATCAATATGCGCCCTGGAAAATTCAGGCACAACATTTAACCTGGTGCCGCCATTAACAACCCCGACATTCACTGTAGTTCCTTTCATATAGTCCGTTAGAGACTCCAGATAGAGAACCTGGTGTGCCAGCTCTTTTATTGCACTTCTGCCCTCATGATGATTACTGCCCGCATGGGAACTCTTTCCGAGAATACTGTATTCGTAAAACCCCACTCCACTCCGGGACGTTTTAATAGCACCCGACCCAGATACCGGAGGTTCCATTACAAGAACAGCATCACTCAGTCTGGCTTCTCGTTCAATAATATTTCTTGAAGTCTGACTTCCAACTTCTTCGTCAGACGTACACAAAAATACGATTTCCTTATCATCCATACCACCGAGTTCAAAAAGAGCTTTTACAGCCCACATTGCCTGGATAATACCACCTTTCATATCAATTGCTCCAGGTCCGTAAAGTCTGCCATCTTTCTTGTACGTAGTAAGACGCCCTTCATCCCAAACTGTATCAAAATGCACAAGGATCAAAATGCGTTTCCAGCCTGTTCCGATATTTACACGGAAGTGATCTCCGCGATGTTTTTGCGGGTACAATCTGCCCTTTGTCATAAAATGATTCTCGAAGAGCTTCATTAATAAACTTCCACATTTGTCTACAAGATTTTTTTTATAGGTAGGAGATTCCGCCTTAATGAGTTGTATAACTTCCCCTTCCTGCTGCTGAGCATTCCTATTCATATAGTCAAGATACCTGCTCAAATGTACATCCCTCCAGCCGCCTGCACTCTTTACCTACATCTTATTCAGGAACACGGCCAGTTGTCTCTATCAATTTAGTTATGCAAAGACCCTGGAATTGGTTTACCGGAATAATTTCGTTCTTTATAAAGAATAAAACATGTTTTTCTGATATAATTTCAGTCCGGAATGGACTCTGAGTCATTGAGTGGACCATCCATTCATGCGGGTTTTATTATTTGTATTGTAATTGTCTTAATTCATCAAAGTTTAAATTTGTATTTAATTTGTGCTAAATTCAACCCCGTTTTATTTGTTTTTCTTTTGTGTCAGACTTTAGGCTCAGACCTCCTGCGCGGTAACTTGTATAGGGAACCAGGTTTTCGCTGCCTTTAATGCTTCGCAGTTTTCTTCGTCAAAGCGACTCGAAACTCATCCGTCATGTAAACGTGCAGCACTCCCGGAGGAGTGCTGCAAATCAACACATTTTACATTAATTACGATCATATACAGAATGTATATTACTTTTTCAGAAAATAAAGACACAGCGTGCGTGCCCTTTGCTTTTTGTGGCGGGCCGGCATGCCTTCTCAGACTGCGTCCTGTGGGGTCTTTCCTGGCCCTCACCGCCACAGGAATCTCAGGCACTCAGACTCCATTATCTTTATTAAGTTAAAGCAGCAATTTTTACGAAAAAACACCATGATAATTAAATTTGCACCATAGGGCACATCTGGTCTTTTTTTTGATTGGTTATACTGTTCCTGGGAATTTTACAGCACAGCTCATCGCAGTTGAATTCAATTCTATTTCAAAGTGGCCTTCAAATTAAAAAAGAGGTGTGATTCAACAGTTGAATCACACCTCTTTTTTACGAATATTCTTTTTGTTTTTCCCCGGAACGGTGCCGCATTCCCCATTCCACCATATCTTCAAGCATCGATTCCAGCTCTCTTCCGTATGGAGTAAGGGAATATTCCACCTTAGGCGGTACGACCGGATAGGCTTTGCGCTCAATGAGACCATCTGCTTCGAGTTCTTTTAGCTGTTTAATAAGTGTTTGATGAGATGCTTCGTGAAGTTCTGTTTTCAGCTCATTGAACCTGAGTGTGCGGCCGACAAGTTCAAGCAGAATGATTCCTTTCCATTTCCCGCACACCACTTCCAGTGTCGTTTTAAGGTTTTCCACTTTTTCTTTATCCAAGCCAATCCCTCCTATAATCTATTAAGCGCTAATCATTGATAATGAAGGTAATGAAGTATGACTGTTTGATTAGTTAATAAATACCCTGTTTTTCACAATTAAACCCAAAGAGGCTGATCCACAGTGCATTTAGTCACCGGAATCAGCCTCACATATGAAAATGGTAAATAATCACACTTAAATCTTTCTTAAATGAATGTGTTCCACAGAATGATGTTTGCCTTTTCTTAAAATAAGATCGGCTCTGTGTTTCGTAGGGAGAATGTTGTTGTATAAATTGACCTCGTTAATATCTTTCCAGATTTTCGTCGCGATTGCGGTGGCTTCCTCATCACTAAGACCGGCGTATCTTTTGAAATAGGATTGAGGGTTCTGAAAAGCGGTGTTTCTAAGGGTTTTAAACCGTTCGATATACCAGTTAAAAATATCTTCTTCAAGAGCATCAACATAAATGGAGAAATCGAAGAAATCCGATACGAATACTTCAGGGATTTCCCTTCCGTCATTGGCTACCTGTAACACATTAATCCCTTCCACAATGACGATATCCGGCTGGGTGACAGTCTGTTTCTCACCTTCTACGATATCGTAGACAAGATGGGAATAAACAGGTGCACTCACTTCTTCTTTCCCAGATTTTAAATCTGCAAGGAAGTTTATCAGTTTTGCGGTGTCGTAACTTTCAGGGAACCCTTTTCGGTTCATTATTCCCCGTTCTTCCAGGACACGGTTTGGGTGAAGAAAACCATCAGTTGTAATCAGTTCCACTTTCGGGTGGTTTGGCCACCGGGACAAAAGGGCCTGTATGAGTCTTGCCGTTGTGCTTTTTCCAACAGCCACACTGCCCGCCATACCTATGACGTACGGGACTTTATTTGTCTTTTTATGGAGAAACAGATTGGTAACGGAATGCAGATCCTGCGAAGCCGTTGTATAAAGGTTGATTAACCTCGACAGAGGAAGATAGACACTCGATACTTCATCGAGTGAGATGTTTTCATTTATTCCCTGAAGCGCTTCTATTTCTTTTGCAGAAAGAGGCTGTACAGAGCCTGGACTCAAAGATGCCCATTCTTCCTTCTGCAATGTTATATAAGGAGAGTACTGCTTATGTATAGGATGATTTGAAATCATGCTGAATGACCCCTTGTCGTATGTTTATGTAGAATGAAAACGCTTAACCTTGCTGTACTTTGTCAATTTTAACACATTCTTTGCATTATTGCTGTTTCTTTGTCATCCATCTTACTTCAAATTGCGTGCATTGAAAATAAGAATGAATGTTTTTTTATACCTTAATCGCTTTTCGCCAGTGAAAATGTTATACTTTTCTAGACTTTGTATTGTAAAAGGATGAGGAAAAATGATTAATGTATCAAACGTTAGTTTGCGATTTGGTGATCGCAAGCTTTTTGAAGATGTAAATATTAAATTCACACCCGGGAACTGCTACGGCCTAATTGGTGCCAACGGTGCCGGTAAATCGACATTTCTTAAAATACTTTCCGGAGAGCTTGAAGCACAGACAGGTGACGTAAGCCTGCCGCCGAATCACCGGATGGCGGTACTGAAGCAGAATCACTTTGAATATGAAGAGTTCACCGTGCTTGACGTGGTTATTATGGGCCACGCGAGACTTCATGAAGTTATGAAAGAAAAAGACGCTATCTATATGAAAGAAGACTTCTCTGATGAAGACGGCATGAAAGCAGCCGAACTCGAAGGAGAATTTGCAGAACTTAACGGTTGGGAAGCCGAGTCTGACGCTGCAGTATTATTGAGCGGTCTTGGAATCGGTGAAGAATTGCATCAAAAGCAAATGGCTGACCTTACTGGTGGAGAAAAAGTAAAAGTCCTTCTTGCACAGGCTCTTTTCGGCAACCCTGATGTCCTTCTTTTGGATGAGCCTACAAACCACCTGGACATTAAAGCCATTAAGTGGCTTGAGGAATTCCTGATTAACTTTGATAACACCGTCATCGTTGTGTCCCACGACCGTCACTTCCTTAATAAGGTCTGTACGCACATCGCTGACCTTGACTTTGGAAAGCTCCAGATTTATGTAGGTAACTATGATTTCTGGTACGAATCCAGTCAGCTTGCCCTTAAAATGCAGCAGGATCAGAACAAAAAGAAAGAAGAAAAAGTCAAAGAACTTCAGAACTTTATCGCACGCTTCAGTGCCAATGCTTCGAAATCGAAGCAGGCAACTTCCCGTAAGAAGCTCCTTGATAAAATCGAACTTGATGACATTAAACCTTCTTCACGTAAGTATCCTTATGTGGCGTTTAAGCCTGAGCGCGAAATCGGTAACGACGTCCTCCAGGTAAAAGGACTTACAAAAACCATTGACGGAGTTAAAGTACTCAACAATGTAAGCTTCATTATGAACCGTGAAGATAAAATTGCTCTTGTAGGTGATAATGAAATTGCCAATACAACCCTGATGAAAATTCTCATGGGTGAAATAGAGCCTGACAGCGGTGAATATAAATGGGGCATTACAACAAGCCAGGCTTACTTCCCTCGGGATAACTCCAAGTACTTTGAAGGAAACGAAATGAACCTGGTTGACTGGCTGCGCCAGTATTCCCCGGAAGATCAGACCGAAACGTTTATTCGAGGCTTCCTGGGCCGTATGCTCTTCTCCGGTGAGGAAGCAAAGAAAAAAGCAAGTGTATTATCCGGAGGAGAAAAAGTACGTTGTATGCTATCAAAGATGATGCTTTCAGGATCCAACGTTCTTCTACTTGACGATCCTACGAACCACCTTGACCTTGAGTCCATTACAGCACTCAATAACGGGCTGATTAATTTCAAAGGTGCCATGATCTTCACATCCCATGACCACCAGTTTAACCAGTCTATTGCCAACCGCGTTATTGAAATCAAAGAAGAAGGCGTATTTGATAAAGAAATCACTTACGATGAATACGTGGAACTTCAGGCAGCAAAAAAATAAGCTTGTAAATAACCGGCACTCCTCTCTCAGAGGGTGCCGGTTTTTAATTATTAGTTACCATAATTTTATTATGTAAATTAAAAATACCTTTGAAGTTTTTCCAGTCTCAGTTATAATACAGCAAACAGGAACAAGGAGGAAATCAATTGGAAAAATACATTGACGAGCTCTTTACAGAAAGCATACTGTCCGAAGGTCTTGCGCAATTTGGTGTTATCAGTAAAAAGAAACTCGGGGATTTTGAGAATTATGTGTTTGAAGGCTCACTTGGAGATCAGCCGGTTATCGTCCGGTTTACACACAGCAGTCACCGTACAGCCGTGGAAATTGAAAGTGAACTCCACTGGCTGATGTATTTAAAGAGCAACAGCGCTGATGTGTGCGGTCCCCTTCCTTCGTTACATAACAACATGATTGAAAAAATCATAGCAGATGACCGTAACACATTCTTTGTATGTATGTTTGAAAAAGCAAAAGGAAACTCGGTAGACATAAAAAAAGAGCTTCATAACCCTTCCCTCCTGACTGCCTGGGGTAAAGCCACCGGCAAGCTTCACCACATTACAAAAAGATATTCAAAGCCACCGGAAATTCCAAAGCGTTCTGATCTTATATCTTCCTTTTCCAGTCAGTTTGACCCCTATCTTCCGGACGATGGTTTGATTAAGAAGCGAGTGAACCATGTGGTACAAAAGACGAGGAGTATTCCTCAAACACCCGAGACGTACGGACTGATTCATTCTGATATTCATTCAGGCAATTTCTTTTTCGACGGACGTGAAGTGTTCATTTTCGACTTCGATGATGCGGGCTATCATTATCTCGCAAGTGATCTGGCCATTCCACTTTACTATTCACTTCTTCATATTTCTGATAAAAAGACTCGTGACGAAGAGGCGGGAAGGTTTTTATTTTACTTTCTCAAGGGTTATGAGCAGTTAAGCACTCTTCCCCCCGGCTGCCTGAACGACCTTGAGGTCCTGATGATGTTCAGGGATTGCGAGCTCTACGGAGTGTTGAACAAAAAATGGGATACAACTCAGTTAAATGAAAAACAAGCGGGTTTCCTTAATGGAATAAAAGTACGGATACTGGAAGCAACCCCTCTTGTATCCCTGTAAATTCTGAATTACTGCATAACATCCACCTTTTATGATCGGTTTTGGTTTCTGTTAACCTTCTAAAAAGAAAGGAGACTCAGAAGGTCGCTTTTCTACCTTTTGAGTCTCATTCTCAACCAATGAACTTCTATTGTAAAACCCCAAGGGCCAGTACCCCAAGGACAATACCGATTAACGAGCTTGAAAAAGTTCCGATTAAATAATACTCTGCGAACTGTTTGTTATCAAACTGCTTGAATCTGGTGAGGGACTTCAAAGCTGCCAGAAAGGCCAGTCCATGAGGAAGCTGAACAAGAAGGAGAAAAATAATAAGCAGCCTTTCAAGCATCCCGATATACCTTCCTATTTTCTGGGGAGAATCTTTAAACAACTGCTCTGTTTTCACAGAAACCATTTCAGACTCTTTTTCCCCGTTAGGCAGAAATCTTGTTCTGACTTCTGTCTTTTCATTTGCAATCGTGTAATGATTTTTCTGAATATCATCTTTTGGTGTGAAGTCTTTCAAGAGAATCCCCAGAAAGTATCCCGCTCCGTATGTTCCAATGACAATGATACAGCCCAGGGCAACCACTCTCTCCATTGTTTCCCACGGATAAGCACCAGCAGAAAACAAAACAATACCGTCATAAATACCACTGAAGGAAAACGAACCTAAACCAAGGAGGGTCAAAACAAGTAAAATGGATATCACGTGAAAAACCTGGTCCAGTACAAATAACCCTGCCTGATATGGCGTTGCCTGATTTAGAGAAACGAGTCTGATTTTCAGGTAATCTATGAAAAAGTGAATAATTGCAATGAGCGCTGCTGCCAAAAGGATAAGGGAAATACTGCCCCCATAAATAAACCAGTAGACCATAAGGAGCACAACATAAACATTAACGTGAATGAAACTGTGGGCAAGGAGCCCTTTTATGATATTTTTTCTCTTTAGATCGATCAGTCTGTCACTCTGGAACAAAAAATCACAGAGCAGATGACCGAACAAAATCCATAGCCACACCCTATCCCCTCCTGTCTTCCAGCTTTTCGCCAATATAAATCAGCAGATCATCGAAGCTTTTTTCCATCGCCTTTACTCTAAGATATTGAGAGCGTGCCAGCAAGTAACTAACGGTGGATTTCGGTGATTTGTAACCAAGTTCTTTTCCTGCTTTTTCGAATGTATAATCCGGATTTGTTTCTAAAAATGAAATTGCTTCCCGTTGTTTTTTCGTCCACGCATGTTTCTTTTCGAGAATCGTTAAATACAGGCTGTTCAATGAAGAAGCAGGAGCTTCTTCAGAAGAGAAAAAGACTGCGCTCCGAGCCCCCTGCTGCCATACCTTCCCTTCCTCACCTTTTTGCTTCAATTCATCATCCCTTGCTGACAAGGCTTGAAGGACTGCACTTCCGTTAACGGTATGAATCGACGTTTCATTATTTTCCACATATCCGATTCCTACTCCTAAATAAAATGAAAGTCCTCCGCTTTCCAGCGTTTCTGTCATTTGCTCGATAACCGGTCTGACCTGTGAAAAAGCAGTCAATGCCCCAATCATCTCATCCCCGCCCCGGATATCGAATGGTACGATGATATTTTTTTTAAACTGACGGTTCAATTTTTCTTTACACAGCTTTAAAGTTTTCATCAGCTGCTGTTTATTTACGATTGAAGATTTCTTTATGTCAATCGCAAAACATACTGCAGGTTTCATTTTAATCACCTCCAATGATATCAACCGGCTTAAAGTTGATAAAAAAACATCAACAAATTAATAGTTGTCGCATTTACGTCAACTATAACCTGAAAACTAGCATTATTCAACAATCCTTTCGGAAGGCAAAACATTTACAACTTACTTTTTCCGATATACACTAGATAAAAACGTGTGAATCGGGGAATGACAGGTGAATAAGCAGGAACAGCGCAGCCAGACAATCATGGGAATAACGGCAGGAACAGGTGCTTATATGATATGGGGATTTCTCCCAATCTATTGGAAGTACCTTGGGCATGTGCCGCCGGCGGAGATTCTCGCTCACAGAATCATCTGGTCCCTGCTTTTTATGTGTATCGTTATTGTCATCTTGAATAAAGGTAAAGAATTACTTGAAGACCTGGCCTATTTGAAGACTCATCCAAAAATCACAGCCGGTCTGATTCTGGCCAGCTTATTTATTTCTGCAAACTGGCTTACCTACATATGGGCGGTGGCTAATGACAGAATTATTGAAGCGAGCCTCGGGTATTATATTAACCCTCTCGTAAGTGTCTTTTTGGGCGTTGTTTTTCTAAAAGAGAAGGTAAACTTCTGGCAGAAAACATCATTTGTTCTTGCTGCTGCAGGAGTGCTTATCCTTACTCTGTCCTTTGAAGGTGTGCCTGCAGCAGCCATCCTTCTTGCTTTAAGTTTTGCCTTTTACGGACTGGTTAAAAAACTTACAAAGATCGGTGCTTTCACAGGGCTGACCTTGGAAACCCTTGTGCTGGCCCCAGTATCCATTGGCTACCTTTTTTACATTAACGAGGATGCCGGCTCAGCTTTTTACGGCGGGGACGTAACCCTGCCCCTCCTTATCGGAGCAGGCGCCGTGACTGCTGTACCTCTTCTCCTGTTTGGTATCGGAGCTAAGAAGATCCCTCTCTCCATGATTGGGATTCTCCAGTACATTGCTCCGACCATTATGCTTTTTTTAGGTGTTTTCTCATACAGCGAAACGTTCCAGTTCGTTCATCTTTTTTCGTTCAGTGTCATTTGGTTTGCTTTAATTCTTTATTCTTTCTCGAACACAAAATGGCTCAACCGGTTTAACCCTGTCAGCAAGAGCCTGTCCCAGTGAGGAGGTTGCTTATGAACCTGGATCGTATCGTTTTTATTCTATTATTTCTGGCGGCACTTATCATTCTTGTTTATTCTGCAGTCGATCTCCACAACTATCCATACTTTCTGACTTCTTCAATCGTAGTGGCTGTATCATTAGCCTTGTTCTTTATCTTCATGCCAGTTTTAACAAACCAATGGTACGTAAGACTCATAGTGGTAAATGGGATTGTCATTATCCTTATGCCGGTTTTGGAGTCAGGATTAAGGTGGATCTTTGTTTCCCTTCTTTATGCTTCCCTCCTTCTGGCTACATACGGCGCCTGGTACTTGCTCAAGTTAAAAAAATAATGCTGGCTCTGACCCCCGCTCCGGTCAGAGCTTTTTCCTTCCGCTCAAAAGGGAACGTATGTTCTTATTTTAACATAGGGAAGAATTTTCTCAATAATCCAAAATAACTATTGACACTTTAAACGTTTCAGTAATATAATACATTAAAATAAAATTGAACGTTAAAGGAGTTTAAATCCATATGGCTAAGCCGTACATTATTAATGATATTGAACAGCTGAAAGTGATTAGCGTTCCGATTCGAATCAAAATATTGTGGGAGATTTTCGAAACACCGCGTACTGGTAAGATGATTGGAGACCTCCTTGATACCCCCCCGTCCAAAATCCATTATCATCTGAAAGAACTGGAGCGGGTAGGTCTTATTTATGTAGAATCGACCGAAGAGAAAAACGGCATTGTTCAGAAGTTTTATAAAACAATTGCTCCAGGTTTCCAACTCGGAGATGTCCTTCCCCAGCAGGAAGGTGTTGTATTGAGTGATTCGTTAAAGGAAAATATCGTAACTTCCCTTGATAAAACAAAATCAATTGTGAAGCGCGGAGAAGAAGAACTGTCCGCAGAGACGTTTAACTATTTTACAACGCTCAAACTGACCCAGGAGAAGTATGACGAGGTAAGAAATAAATTTCGAGAAATTGCTAAGTTTCTTATGGATCAAAAAGATGCAGACACTTCCGGAAAAAAAGGAAATGAGTATCATTTTAATTTTATAGGTCTTCCTGCAGGAAATAAAAATGAAGGGGAAGAAGAACATGAGTGAAATGGCAGTAAAAGTACAAACCGGCAGCGAAACGGAGCGGCCCCTTTTTAAGGAAAAGAATTTTGTGTTTTTGTGGCTGGCAGGTTTGTTTTCAAGCATGAGCATGTCGGTTTTCCTTTTCAGTCAGTCATGGTTTGTCGTACAGAGTCTCGGGCTTGAAGCCTCACTCGGACTGATTTTTATTGCTTCAACAATCCCCCGCCTCTTATTCATGGCCATAGGCGGTGTCATTGCGGACCGCATCAGCAGAACCAAAATCATGTTTATCTCTGACATTACCCGTGCACTTCTCGTAGGAGGGCTGGTCCTCTTTCTCATCACTGATCTGATAAACCTTTGGACACTCGTGTTTTTTGCCCTTTTGTTCGGTGTTCTGGATGCTTTTTTCTGGCCTGCATCCGGTTCAATCCTGCCTACACTCGTGAAAAGCAAGCATCTGACAAGAGCAAACTCCATTATTCAGATGACCAATCAGATGGCCATGATCTTCGGACCGATGATTGCAGGTTTTGTTATTGTTCTTATCGGTTTTACCGGGTCCTTTACTCTTACCAGTGTATTGCTTTTATTAGCCAGCGTGTTTGTTGCCTTCATAAAATTAGCAGGGAAAACGTCTTCAAATCATGCAGAAGAATCCGCTCCTTCTTTACTCCAGGAACTAAAACAGGGAATTGTTTATGTAAAAACATCCGATCAACTCTCAGCGCTTCTGATCACGACTGCTTTTCTGAATTTATTTATTGTCGGTCCCCTCATGATGGGTCTGCCGTTGTTTGTTTCAAACGTTCTTCAGGGTACGACACTGGACTTCAGCTTTCTTGAAGGTGCCTTTGCTGCCGGGATGGTTGCAGGCTCCATTACCATTGCCGTGTTAAATGTAAACAAAAAACGCGGTTTCATCGCTATGTTAAGTGTTCTTGGAATGTCTGTGGCCCTTCTTGTATTAAGCCAGACCCTTCTATTATGGCAAAGCATGCTTGCGATCTTCATACTTGGGATTACATTTTCATTTTGTAATATTCCGTTAATCTCCGCTATTCAGGACATGTGTGATAAAAACATGATTGGAAGAGTTATGAGTTTATTAACGATGTCATCCATGGGTCTGACTCCTGTTTCTTTCGCCATTACCTCTTTGTTACTCTCGATTGGTGTAAGTATTCACTACATCATGGTGACAGGTGCATTTCTTGTTATGATCCTTGTTCTGTTCGTTTTTGTTAAGCTTCCGGCAGTTAAAACTATTCATTAAAACAAGGGATTAAGAGGTTGACCCAAAAGATGTTTTTTACCTTTTTGGATTAACCTCTCTTTTTTTTACCGCTCACCTGTTCAGACAAGAAATCAACGTTTCTCCCACGGGTAATCATCTTCTCTTGTAAAAAAGTGCCTAATTTTTGTCTCATCGGATAATGTATACCGTGAGCTTTCCCCGGGAGGAAACCCTATATGTCTCGGCCAGTCCAGAAGATTCATGGGCCACATTCCCATTCCTGATATATTAAGGAGATGTTTAAAGTGAAGCCTCGGATGATTCTCAAGGTGTTTTAATGCCTTCATTCTTAATTTCTGCCACGCCCTGCTTCTAAACGAATAAACAAGAGCACTCTGATGACTGAGCCCGGAAACAAATTCCGACCTCGGTTTACGGACCCGTTCATACCACCCGAGCATCTGGGGATCGGTGCGGTTATTTGTAAACATCCAGCAAAGGAGTTCGCCCAGAACATCGGCATCCTGAATGGCCATATTCATCCCCTCCCCAGCCATTGGATGCACGCTGTGGGCAGCATCTCCCAGAATAGCCATTCCTTTCTCAACATAATGAGAAGTATTATGACGGATTGGGATCATCAGCTGAATCTCTTTCCACTTTTTTATCTGGTCCACGTACCCTCTCATTTCCGGCATAAAATCATAATAAGCCTGAAAAACAGGTTCAAGGCCTTCTTTTCTCATTTCCTTGTAACGTCCCGGCTCAATCATATAGACTGACCTCACTTGATCATCGGGCAGCGGAAATAAGCCTACAAAATGGTTTCTTGTTGCCAATATGGTCGCCTCTGTAAGAGACGGGGGCCTCGGAAAGGTAACAGTGAGAAAATGATGATTATACTGCATGGAATGCAGGGTTGAATCCATTGCTTTTCTGACCGGGGATATTCTTCCTTCTGCACCGACAATAAATCGGGTTTTTACTTCCCTTTCCTCCCCATCCTGATTAATAACAGCTATTTGTTCTGAATGGTCCCTCCCTTCCTTTATCCGTACAAGCTTGGCAGGGGTCCAGTAATCAAAAGAAGGATAATCGTTCGCTTTTTCAAGAAGCAGATTTCTTATCTTTTCATGAGGGGCCATTCGGGCATGATTATATTTGGTAGGCAGCCAGTCATAATTCAGCCGGCTGTGATAAAGAGTTTCAGGTGCTTCCCCACTTTTCAGTTCAACCTCGTACGTATGAATTTTATCAAGCTCATAGGAATGGGGCAGTAGCTTATCAAGCAAATCCACTTCATCAAGAATCTGAAGACTTTTAGGCTGAAGGAGCTCCCCTTTATAAACAAGTCCTCCCTTAACATCTTTTTCAATTACAAGAAGGTTGACACCGCACCGGGCAAGCTTAACTGCAAGAGTGAGTCCTCCGACACCTCCACCAATAATAACCACATCATAATCCAAAGCATCCACCACCTTTAACTTTTAAAATATTTCCCCTTAGGCCGGACAGGTAAACACCCGGTGCATAATTCAGTACCCGGATTCAGATAATGGAAAAGAACAGAAAATAATGGAGGTGAATGATATGGACGCTATGCGCGCACAGGAAATTGTGGATTCTGCAAAAGAACACAACGTATTCTTTAACGGCACCCGGGTGTGGATTCAGCACGTGGATTCAGAAATGGATACAGCGAGAGTCTTTCCAGCGAAGGATCCGGAAGACGAGATGACCGTTCCTCTTGACCAGCTGCAGGAGCAGCACTGACTAAAAAAGGAGGAGACTCAAAAGGTGAGAATATACCTTATGAGTCTTCCTCCGTTGTATCTTTTACTATTTTGTTTCATCAACAGGCTCCAGGTCCGGATCAAGGTTAATATTACGCTTACCTAATTTACTCCGGACATATACAGGAATTAAAAAAGCCACAAGGAAAGTAAAGATTGTTACAAGAATCATCCGCCAGTCCCCGTCGACAAAACTTGCACCGAGAAACGTAAAAGCAAATGTGCCGGGGATAATCCCGCACATTGTTGCCCCTATATAAGTTTTAAATTTAATTCTCGATATGCCCGATAGATAACTCACAAGATCAAAGTTTACGACCGGGAGGATCCGTAAAACAAGAACATAAAAGAACCCGTGTTTCTCTACCCGGTCCTGAAGAACTTCTGCTTTCCCTTTCCACTCACGCTTCGCTACTTTTTTCCCGAGCTTTCTTGCCAGCCAGAATGATAAAGTTGCACCTAATAAAGATCCCACATACGTAAATAACGGGGCGAAAAAAGGCCCGAAAGAAAGTCCCCCCGCGACTGCCAGTACTGAAGCCGGAAAAAGGGTTAATGGCCGTATCGCGAAAATAAAAATGTAAAGAAGCGGGGCCAGAATTCCGAATGAGAGAATCCAGCTTCTGATGGAGTCCGGATCAATACGAAAAAATGACTGATTTAAAAAATACACAAGATATACTGCAGCGAGAATTACAATCATTCTTACAGCGATTTTTTTCCACATATTAAACCCCTTCATCATAAGTGTCCTGCTTTTCTATACCCGGTTTTATACCTGCATCACTCTTCAATACAAAAAAACATACCACGAACGCAGTATGTTTTCAAACTCAGAACACTGTAGTCAGTAAAAGCATTGCCAGAAGTCCGAGAATAAATGAATAGGTCGCAAAAAGAGCATTCCCATCTCCGTGACTTTCGGGAATTAATTCTTTGTAAATAATATACAGCATGGATCCTGCAGCAAATGCAAGACCAAACGGAACAACACCATCTGCAAAACTGGTTAAAAAATACCCTGCCAGTGCTGAGATATATTCAAGAACTCCCGTAAGAAGTGCGATGAGAAAGGCTGTTATCATACGAACTTTCTGCTGTATAAGGAATAGGGCAATTAAAAAACCTTCAGGCATATTCTGAAGACCGATTGCCAGTGCAATTAAAGGACCAAGCCCCTCTACTCCGCTCCCGTAGCTGACCCCTACCGACAAGCCCTCAGGCATATTATGCAGAGCTACTGCTGTAATAATAAGCATGGCTTTTTTATCAATTTTAACACCGTACCCATGCTCCAAATGATGATGGGGAACCGTCGTTTCAAGTATAGTTAATGCAAGAACCCCGGCGGTGAGACCAAGACTGACCATTATAAAATCGGATAATGCCAGAGCCTGTGGAATAAGTTCGAAGACGGCAGCTGCCATCATCACACCTGCACATAAGGCTAGAAGCACATCGCGAAACCGGTGTGTTCCCTTTCTGAAAATAAGGGCAGGAATCGCGCCGATACCTGTTGCCCCCGCTGCAACAGCACTGCCGATTAAAAATTCATTCACCTTCAACCACCCGCTTGTCCTTATTCAAGATATAACAGTATATTTGATTAAAAGAAAAAGAATTACAAAATAAAAAAAGGTGAGCGGAATGCTCACCTTAAAATACTTACATTGCTGATTCAGTTACTGAAAAAGGCATTACCCAATCAGGATCTGAAGCAAAGCTTACATCTCCAGTTCCCACAAATAAAACACTCGTTAGCAATGCAAAAGCGATAATCTTTTTCATTGTTAATCCTCCCTATTTTTCTTTTAATTTTATATGGTATTGATAGAACAACCTGGCAGACTCGACTAATAATTCTTGATCGTTTAATTCCTGGCCTAATTCATAAGCTGATTTTGCAGCATTAAAATATAATTCTGCATTTTTATAGATCTCTTGTGAAAGTTTAGTATAATCTATATATTTTTCCATATCCCCTATTGCCTTATGGTATAAACCAACAGTACCGTAACAGTTCGCTTTGTACAATGAACCTAATTCACTGTCATGCTTAGGTATATAGGTAAGGATCTCTTTAATATGCAACTCAGCTAATTCATAATCCTTACAAGCAAGGTGACATCGTGCAAGCATTTCAATACTATTCACTAAATCATTAGGGAAAGATCCTACTTTTCTTTTTAGGGCAAGAGCACGATTCCCAAATTCAATAGCTTTATTGTTATTATTCAACTTTAAATATACCAGTCCAATATTATGAAAAATATAGGATGACGTTTTTAAATCACTGTTATAAATCAGGAGATTTTGGGCCTTTTTATAAGTATCAAGGGCATCCTCGTAATCATCTCTTCTAAAATAGATGTTGCCTAAGTTAATATAAGTATCGGTTAGTTGTTTAATCTCACCAATATCCTGAAAGATACTTTCTGCTTTTTTCAGGTGTTGTTCACCCCAACTGAGGTTCCCGATAAAAGCATAAGTGATACCAAGGTTAAAATAACAGATCCCAACTTCAAAGGGATATTTTTCGAAGTTTACTTTTACATTGATGGCACTGTGTAAACTCATAATAGCTTTCCAGTATTCTTCTTTGAAAAAATACAAAGCACCGTAAACCCTTAAGTAAATAAAGTATAAATCGTTAAATGTTTTAACTGTCTCTTCGTCCATACTTTCTATTAATTCATAAGCTTCTTTAACTTTTCGCTCTTTAATTAACACCTGACATTCTACAATTATTAGTTTCGTTTTGAGTTCAGTAGAAAAATGCTCTTCTAACTCTTTCGCTCTAACTATGTTTTCTTTAGCCAGCTCAAGCAGCTCACGATAGGCATACCTTAGTGCAGAATCAAGCAGTTCATTCGCCTTGCGAATATTTGTTTCCTTTTCAATTCCGAGCAGAGAATCTACAGATGTACCCAGCCTTGCTGCTAATTCAGGCAGGATATCGTCAGGAACGTGACGAACATTGTTTTCAATGTCCTGTATGTATTTTGGAGATAATATTCCGTCGGCCAGTTCCTCGACGGTCAAGCCACTTTCATTTCTGAGTAATTTAATTCTGTCTCCAATCATTTTACCACCTGAATCTGAATGTTTAGATAGTTAACAACATTATACACCATAATACTATTGATACTAGCTCACTCCATCCAATTAGATAAAAATTACCTAGATTTTTTTAACATTTCTTGAATATAGACTTAGTTGCATGTTCATTTTCATTACTATTTTACTAGGTGAGTGTTTAACAAATACATTATATAGAAGTATATGGATCCACTCAGACTATAAAGGAGGTTCATTTCGATGAATACGTACTTTTTTACCGGGTTTCCCGGCTTCATTGCAAGGGAGCTTGTAAGAGAAATGATCAGGCAGAAAGGAAAGGAAATTAATTCGATTTACCTTCTTGTCATGGATTCGCAGGCGAATGCAGCAGAAGAGGAAGTAGCCAGGATAAAGGAAATGGAATGTGGAAATGAAATTGCCTTCCATATTGTTAAAGGAGATATCACAAGTCCTTCCTTATTTACTGATCCGGCAGCCATTTCAAGAATCCGGGAAGTCGATTATGTTTTTCACCTCGCTGCGATTTATGATCTGGCCGTTCCTTACAGGAAAGCATATGAAGTAAATGTAAAAGGAACAAAGCATATTAACGATTGGCTCCTTACACTTCCGAACCTGAAACGCTATGTCTATTTCAGCACGGCTTATGTATCAGGAAAGCGGGAAGGGATTATTTATGAAACTGAACTGGACGAGGGACAGAAGTTTAAAAACGATTACGAAAAAACAAAGTTTGAAGCAGAAATCCTCGTCGAAGATATGAAAGATCATATTCCTGTTACGATTATCCGCCCTGGGATTGTCAGGGGCCATTCCAATTCCGGAGCTACGATAAAATTTGACGGTCCGTATTTCATTTTAAATATGTTTGACCGCCTCTCTTTTCTGCCTGTCATTCCCTATCTCGGTGCAGGGAAGGCAGACGGAAACTTTGTTCCGGTAGACTATGTGATTCAAGCAACAGCCTATTTAAGCCATGCTGACTGTGGAGCAGGAAAAACCTATCACCTTACTGATCCAGCTCCTCTTCCTATGAGGGAAGTCTACCGTCTGCTTATGCTTGAGTACCTTGGAAAACAGCCTGTTGGGATGATTCCCCTCCAGTCAGCCACCTACCTCCTTAACTTCCGGAAATTGAGGCAATGGGTCGGAGTGGAAAAACAAGCCCTCGCTTACCTTACGTGCCGTGCAACCTATGACACTGCCCAAGTTCAGGCTGACCTGAAAGATTCAGACATTGTCATTCCCAGTTTTACAGATACACTTCGTTCGATGGTATCTTATTACAGAGACCACAAAGAAGATAAAAATAAGCGTGTCTTAATACATTAAAAAAAAGGGGACTTAAAAGGTCGTACCCAAGCCTTATAAGTCCCCACTTTCCTTTTTCACTTCTACTGATCAGGATAGCGGACAAAGTGAAGCATCGCCTCTTTTACCGGTTCATTTGTGACCTTTGTCCAGGAGTTAATATAGGCATCCAGCTGCTTTTGATAAACAGATCTCAAAGCCGGCAGTTCACCGGGGTTTTTCAGGTGATCCGTTTTATAATCCACAATCACCCATTCGTTATCTTCCTTAAAAATCAGGTCAATAATACCGTTATGAATCACCAGACCAGCTTCCCCGTGCTCCTGATAGGTGAAAGGAACCTCAGTGTACACTTCACTTGCCTCTTGAATTCTCTTATAAACAGAAGACGACTGAAAGTCATTTAAAAGAGTTTCCGCTTCTTCTTCACGGCTCATATCGAGTTCAAATATACCAAGAAGGTAGGGGATTTTGCTTCTTGCTTCATTTCCATCTTTAATCTGCTGTTCAAATAGGGCATGGACAAAGCTTCCCCACTCTTTACCTCCGCCTGTTTCCCGTTCTAAAAAGACAGTGTCACTGTCCTTTTCAGAAGGGGTCACGTAAGTATAGGAACTTCTGCCTGCGTTAGTAATCCAGTCTTCTCTTTCACGCCTCAGGGACTGATACTCTCGAAAGGAAACTACCTGCTCCTGCTTCGATTCAGATTCCGGCGGTTCAAACGATGCTGGAAGTTCAATCTCTTCAAGGCCGGTAATACCTATATGGAGGGTCTGCCATGGATTAGCTTTATTTTTATCTTTATCTGTCCGGCTGACGATGAGCATTTCTTCTGCTCTCGTTGCAGCGACATAAAGAAGACGGTCTTCCTCTGCTTTCAGGTATTTCATCTCTTCTTCTTTTTTTTCGGCCCACCCTGCAGGCTGGGCAATCAATTCCTTATGGTTAAAGGCACCCACTGATCTGCTGAATGTGAAATAACCTGTGGAACCTGTCTCTGAGCGGTGGATGTGCTTATCAATAAACTTCCCCACATCTGTCCATTTTTTAGGGTGGGCAAGAAATACATAAGGAGCTTCCAGACCTTTGGATTTATGAACGTTCATCACTCTGACTGCCTGATGATCTTCGGGCAGAAGGATCTCTTCGTGAGCCGCCTCACTGACAAGTTCGTAGAAATACGCTGCTAAGTCTCCAAATAACGCATTCCCCTGGCTTTCCTTTTCCCGTACCTGATTGATCATCTGGAAAAAATGAACCACATCACGTTTTGATCTGTTTTTCATGACGTATTTAGACAGGAGCAGCAGGTCATCCGCTACCATTCCTATCGTAGCTGACGGAAGTTTATCTTTGGACCATTTCAAATAGGTCCGTAATTTTTCAAAAGCGTAAACAAGCGTCCGCTGTTCACTTCCTGCGAGGCTTTCCGGGATTCCGGAGAATGCATGAAGCTCACCGCCTGCTTCCTTAAACTTAAACAGGAGCTCATCACTTATTCCAAAGAACGGCCCCCTCAAGACTGCTGTAAAATAAAAGGAACTTGACGGCTTGGCAAGATATAAAAGCAGGTGTGCAAAGCTCGTGAGAAGGTGATCACCACATAAACCGTATTCACCTGAAGTCATAACCGGAAGATTAAACTCCTGAAGCACTTTTGTATATTCCGAAACGCCTTCGTTGTACCTTGTTAAAATCATAAAGTCACTCGGTTTTGCCTTCCCGGTTTTTACTTTCTCGACGATGTACGCGGCAATGCGGCGGGCTTCCGCCTCCATTACTTCGTCTTTTTTCCCATCCGGAACCGTTAGTGAATAGACACCTTTCATCTCTTCATCACTTTCATCCTGCTTAAAAGAAATCAACGGTCTGTAGGCTGCCTGGTAAGAATCCTCATATTCAGGCAGTGCAGCTTCAAACACAGGGTTGATCCGGCTCGTAATCCTGCTTGTTGTTCTGAAATTCATTACAAGGTCAAGGGTCTCCCCTCCGGTTTTTGCAATCATCTGCTTTACTTTCTGGTAAATATCTATATCTGCACGTCTGAAACGGTAAATGGACTGCTTTGGGTCTCCTACGACAAACAGTGAGCCGGGCTGTGGAGTCTGCTTTGTCCAGTCCCGTTCTTCATTTTGTTCACCTGTGAGAAGAAGCATCATTTCAGCCTGTACGGGGTCCGTATCCTGAAATTCATCAACCAGAAGGCAGCGGTACTTATCTTTAAAGTACTGCCGGACCTCCGGCTGCTCTCTCAGGAGCTTTGCTGTAAGGAGAAGCATATCCTGAAAATTCAGCTGGGAGAGCTCCCCTTTCAGCTCTTTGTAGGCAGTAAGGGCCGGTCTGATAAACGGAATAATAAGCTGGTGGCAGTACTCCGCCCATTCTTCAAGAAACCGAACAACCACTTCATGAAATGCCTTTGCCTTCTCCTCAATATCCTTTGCCTCGTCTTTGGACGGCCAGCGGTTTTGTGTAACGGATGGTTTACTGTTAAAAAGTTTAATAAGAGCAATTTTGTTACGGTCTTCATTAAGGTTAAAGTAGGAAAGCTGGTTGATTGCATCCTTCATTTTTTTTTGTAAATTGTCATACCCTTTTACCGGTTTTTCATCAGGTAAGGAGCGTTTTGCATACTCAACAAGTCCGAGAAGTTCACGGTACACAACGTCCAGTTCGGGTTTTTCCTTAGGTTTTGTATACCAGGACACATCCTCATATTCTTTTACCGTCTTTAACGCCAGTCTGAGCTCTGCCACGTTCATTCCAGCATCGTGGAATTGTGAAAGTTTTTCAGGATTATAGAGCCTCGTTGAAATCAAATGGCGTTCCCATGACTGTTCCAGTAACAGCTCATCTTCCTGATCGTCAAGCTCTTTAAAATCAAAATCGAGGCCCGCTTCCACCGGCCGCTCCCGCAATAGTTTTGAACAAAAAGAGTGAACCGTACCTAAAAAACATTGATCAAAGCTCTCAAGTGCTCTGATAACACGTTCTTTCTCCCCGCTTTGGAGAGTCATTTTTGCCGTTTTTTCCAGTGAAGCCTGAAACCGTTCTTTGAGCTCATCGGCTGCTTTTCTGGTAAATGTAATAGCGACAATTTCGTGGATACTGTACTTTCCGGATAGAATCAGGTTTGTCATTCTCGTTACAAGACTTCTTGTTTTACCGGACCCTGCTCCGGCCTCTACTAAAAAGTTCCTGTCCAAATCATTGTTAATTAACTCCCGCTGGTGATGGTCAATAAGATCAGTCATATTTCCGCACCTCCCTTAATCGCTTCGCTCCTTCTGTATCAGGGTGTGCCAGTTTCTCCTGAACCAGATCTTCGTCATAACGGTGTCGCATACAGACAGGCTTATAGTCACAGAACTTGCAATCATTCGGGTCCTCTGTAAAGGGAAACTGTCCTTCCTGAATAAATGCGGTGAGGTGGTCAACGATTTGAAGAAGTTCCGCTTTCTTTTGGTCATCGAACTTTCTCAGAACCTGCTCTCCCTTTCCTTTTCTGGTCGGAAACAGGTAGTGAGCTGCCGAAACCACAGGTCTGTCTGCTTCATTCAACAGTTCAAAGGCCAAGGCATACAGACTGTGCTGAAGTTTTCTTCCGCCATTAAAGAAACCTTCCTCATCAAAGCCAAATGTTCCGCCGGTTTTATAGTCCACCGTACCGAAAGAACCATCAGGCAGCTTGTCCACACGGTCGATCTTTCCTCTTAACTTCAATGTTCCTTTTTCTCCTACAGGAATAGAAACACTGTCTCTTTCCTTAAAACCAAAGTCATATTCAAAGTGAACAGGTTTACGGTTAGCAGAAAAGGTTTCTTCAAGTTTAAGGAAAATGTAGCACGCATCCAGGATTTCCTGACTTTCAAGCTCATAAATCACCTCATTGGGCGGCGGTAAAATCGTTCTTGTTTCTTCTATTGCCGTTTTTGCGATCGGTTCGATCCATTCCATTGTTCCATCAGCCTGAAAGGTTTTTCCTTCGTCATAAAGGTACTGGTAAAACCGTTCAAAAATGGCGTGCAAAAGCGTCCCCTTCGCTGCCGGATCCAGCCAGGCATAGCGGTCTTCTTCTTCATCCTCTTCAGCTTCAATCCCGAGAATATCCTTCAGAAAGTACCGGTAGGGGCAGACAGCAAGGTTTTCCAGTTTGCTTGCGCTCATCACCACCTGGTCATTTACCAGAGGGTTAAGGAGTGCGGTCTGTTTATTCAGGTGTCCGTCATATGGGGTCAGTTCTCCTTTTTGCCTCAATGATTCCGCTCGATTCCCTTGAAGAAGATGGGCAAAAAGTTCATTATTATAAAATGTTTTTTCAAGACGTCCGTTCTTAAACAGCACATTCGTCCACCAGGAAGACTCACTTACTTTTGAAGTCTCTTCATTAACAAAGGAAGAGGCATTTGTTAATGCTTTTTCCACGTCTTCCCCTGTCGCTTCATAGTTGCCTGACTGCACACGGTACAGCTGTATAAAAGCGTAGGCGGGAGTTGCCTTTTTATTGTTTGCAAGGTCCATAAGAGGATAAGAAAAATGCGTCTTCCCCTTAAGACATGTCACAATGCTTGCTGTCTTCCAGGCTTCACGTTTTATATGCTCAGCCGATGTCATCATAAAGGGATGAATGGCTGTACGTTCCTGATCGAGAAGGATAGGATCTTCTTTTTGACTTCCAGGGATGTTTTTATTTGTCATACCGGGAATAAACACGTGTTTAAAATGATAATAAAGGCTCGTCCTGACCGGAGTTACATGCAAATGACCCGGCTTTGGCATCGATGCAGTTGCACTCATTTGAGAAAACCAAAATTCAGACTGGGCAATCACCTCACCGGCTTTTCCCTTATATGTAAGGTGAGGGATGACTTGTTCAATCATAAGAATGATATGGGATCTGCATGAAGCATCGTCTTGTCCCGACGGGCGAACCCAATTTTTGAGATAGGTAATCATACTCTCGAGAAACTGAGCAGACGTTACAGTGTCATACCTGCTGTTAACCGGGACCAGTTTAAACAGTGAAGCGAGCCAGGACTTTAATTCAGGATACTCCCCTGTTTCTTCAAGACGCTCAATAACCCTTCTGTATGAAGAACTCCCTTTTTTAACTCCGTGGTTTTTAAGGATACGGAGCATTTTTTTAACTGAAACACCTTCAGGCTCAAACAAACTGCGTTCCTGCAGCATACGTTCCAGATTTTTAAAGGTGAAGTCTGATTTCATCCAGTCCAGAAATGCAAACAGCATTTTTCCTGATGGATAATAAGAAACAGGCACCCCTTCAGAAAAGGTCACTTGAAGACCATTCTTTTCTTTCAGATGATAAAGAAGGCTGTGGTAGGTGTTGGCATTCGGATAATAAATCACAGCCTGATCGAAAGGGATATTCTCGTTTTTCAGATGGGAAAGGATCTGGTTAACTTCGTCTTCCGCACTGAAGGCAACCTTTAATGAATAGTCACCTTTATGCTGGACCATCTTCTCTTCAACGGTTACTTCTGCAGGAACGGAATCCCTGCTGATCATCTGACGGTTCTGTTCGGTATTTTTAAGGTTTGAATAGCCGGGTGCATATACAGAGGCTTTGTCTGTATACCGGTTGATAAATGATGCCGCTGCCGGATGGTAGGCATCGTGGGGGAAAAAGACAAACACCTGCTTTTCCAATGCTGTCTTTGAATCAGATAACGCTTCCTTGATGAGATCCGCACGATCCACATACCCTTCTTTTATCCGGGACTGTTCGTACCTTTCAATAATCTTTAGAATGTCCTCTCCTTTTTCCACCTTTTGAAATGAGGATGTATTTAGGGAAGTAACATCCTCCAAACTCCGTTTAATATCGAGTATGGCACGGTAGACCGATTCACTTAATGAAGGTGTGAGTTTGATCGATGAAAAGTATTCAAACTCATTGGCAGCTTGCAGCTCCTTCATAATTTTATAGACTAGCTGCCTCCCTGCTTCCTGGGGAAGTTCTTTTTTCCCATCACGAAGCAGTTTCCAGTACACCGTTTCTTTCACCAGGTCTTCAATAGTTTTACTATGTACGTTAACAACAGGTGTGTTTTCTTTTGCCAGTGCTTCCACTGCCAGGCGGCCATCACGTTTTGAAGGGACAATAAATATTTTTTCCTCCAGTGGATGCTTTTTGACAATTTCAGTGAGACTGTTTAAAAAATCTGGTGACATGATCTCCCCTCCTTTTTAATATCGAGACTTTTTTCTCCAAGAATGGTCTCTATAATAAGGTTGCTTTTATACGATCATACGTTCCTTTTATCATATCACGGAAAAATAAGAGTTTGAATACCCGGACCTTGTAAAATATCTACAATCAACTCTCCTTGCTGGATAAATACAATGGAGATGACAACGCTTATAAACAAAATGATGTTTTCAGCAAGTCCGGAGGTTTTGTATGTAACAGGCATTTTTAACCGAAACGAACTGAATGGAGCAAACAGCGGGATGCTCCTGCTTGAAAACAGATCTCCTGCCAGATGTACAGCGTAGCCAATTAATAGACCCGTTAGAAATGGATGCTCAAACGGAGACAACAGATAAGCTAGGATCATCCACGTTAAAACAGAATGAGTGATGCCCCTGTGTCCGAAGATACGCTTAACCGGCCTTGATATAAATGTAAGCCTTCTCCCTAGAAAAGAACTTGGTTCATCAATATCCGGAAGCAGACTCCCGGCAATCAGCCCCGTTATATAAACAGTAGTAAAAGAAGTGTCCTGCTGAAAAAAACAAATGCCGCTTCCGGCTGCGATCGTTGTTGCAAGGTGTGTGTCGTATCTCATCTGCATATTCCTTTCAAATTCCACTGCTGTTTTATAGTTATTGAATGAATAATAAAGACTGTTTTCGCAAAGATTGTAGCTTTTACTGAAAGAGGTTATAAAGCTGAAATGACTCAGACTCCTGTGGCAGTGACGAACTCATACACTTTGAGCAGGCTGCGAGCTGCTTCGACGCAGATAACTGCGAAGCGTTACTGGAAGAGGAAGAAGCAGGGTTCTTTCTCACCGATTGCAGACACTGCCACACGAAAAGCGAAGAGCACGCAGGCTGCAGCTTCATTATCTGTCCTCTAAAGGAACTGATAATAGCAATAATTTATGGGAAAACAGCGATAATTAAAGAAGGTTGATTGAAGTAAAACAGAATTCAACCTGACATAGATTTTATAAGAACTCTTAATGTATCACACTCCTTTGCAGGAAGTAAGAGAGTGTTCTATTAAATTCTGTATCAATGGTTATACTATAAAAAAGAAAAGTTGTTTTCATATAAGATTGCACCGGTAAGAGAAGAAAATGCTGAAAGAAGGAGATGTGATTATGCATCATACGTATATGTGTCCATCATGCAGAGCAAAGACACGATTCAACGTAATTGACCAGGTGGTAACTTCAGTAATGTGGAATAATGATGATGGAGCTTACGAGGAAGTAGAAAGACAGGAACCTTTCCACTTGACCTACCAGGGCCCTGACAAGCGCGTCCAATGCGGAAGCTGCGGGCTCGTGGAGGATGAATTAAGGTTCATTAAAATGGCTGAGAATGCAAACAACCAGGCGTAACAGCCTGGTTGTTGTTTTATTTATTCGTAAGTTGTTTTCCGCATCGTCTCAACAACATCCACAAACGCTTTTGCTACTGCCAGGCTTGATTGCGGGTTCTGACCGGTCACCAGGTTGCCATCTGTAACCACATAGTCAGACCACATCGGACCCATTTCAAACAATGCACCGTTTTCTCTGAGTGATGTTTCAAGAAGGAAAGGCATATGCTTGTCCAGCTCTGTGGATTCTTCTTCTTCATTTGTAAAAGCAGTCATCCTTCTTCCATCAACAAGGGATGTGCCATCAGATTTTTTTACTTTCACAAATCCGGCAGGACCGTGACATACGGCACCAATGGGCAGGTTATGATCTGCAAAGTGGGTTAATATCGTCTGGAGTGAAGGGTCATCCGGAAAGTCAAACATGGTTCCGTGACCACCCGGTAAAAAGATACCATCGTACGATTCTTTTGAGACCTGCTGTAATGGGGCCGTCTCTTCCAAACGCTTGAGAGGCTCGTTCCACGCCTCGGGCTGATCGTTTTCAATACTGACAGGATCCAAAGGAGCCTTCCCGCCTCCCGGACTCGCAACCGTGACATCATACCCTGCTTCAATAAAGGTAAGATAAGGCTCGACGAACTCGGATACCCAGATGCCTGTTTTATTATCGGAATTAATTTTGTCTGCGCTTGTCACTACCATAAGCATTTTCTTTGCCATCGTAACACTCCTTTTGGTTTCCAACGATTATATTCTATCTCCTTGTTCCACGATTCATTCCCTTTCAAACATCCAGCCTTGAAGTTAAACGTTTGTTTAATTTCGCAATTTTCTGTTATTGTTTCTGTCTGTCGAGACTTCCACGGATGAAGTCACAACCTATCCGGGCTGAACGGTGATTTTTCCTTCTTCCCGGAAAAATAGTGTCTCCACATAACCACAACCCTTATATTCCAGTGAGACCTGTCGTAAAACAAACTTGAATTCATAGTCAGAGGAACCGAACCCTCCTGCTCCACCCATAGACCTGCTCGTAAACCGCCACCACTCAATTGGAGTCCTGGGGCAAAATTCGACAATGCCCTCTTGAGTACGCTGCATTATTTATTCAGATGAAACAGAATAAATTTTATCATCCGTCCTTTCAACTGGTCTTATGCTTCCTGGTTCTGCCCTTTACAGGTCCCCTTTTTTGGATATGGTATTAAACAAACGATGACCTTTTGTAACTGGTTTGGCACGGCCATGCGCCTAAAACAAAAAAAGTCTGTCCACAGAGGTGTATTTCACCACTGGGGACAGACTTAGGGCAGTTACAATTATCCTTCCAAAAGAAGGGATTCAGGGTCTTCGATCAATTCTTTTACTTTCACAAGGAATCCTACAGCTTCTTTTCCATCAACAATACGGTGATCGTAGGAAAGAGCCACATACATCATCGGGCGGTTTTCAAACGTATCATCATCAATGGCAACCGGACGCATCTGAATCTTGTGCATTCCGAGAATACCTACCTGCGGAGTGTTAAGGATTGGGGTAGACCACAGAGATCCGAAAATACCACCGTTTGTGATCGTAAAGCTTCCTCCTTGAAGGTCGCCAAGGGTAAGCTTTTTCTCTTTTGCTTTTCCGGCAAGATTTCCGATTTCTTTTTCGATACCGGCAAAGTCAAGGCGGTCCGCATCACGAACGACCGGCACGACAAGTCCGTCATCGGTGGAAACTGCCATTCCGATATCATAAAACTTCTTCATGACAATTTCGTCATCTTGAATTTCAGCATTTAACAGCGGGTACTTCTTCAAAGCACCGATAACAGCTTTTGTAAAGAATGACATAAAGCCAAGTTTTACTCCGTTGTTATCAAGGAACTGATCTTTACGGCGTTTACGAAGCTCCATGATATTTGTCATATCAATTTCGTTAAACGTTGTAAGCATTGCAGCTGTCTGCTGTGCTTCTACAAGACGCTTGGCAATGGTCTGGCGGCGTCTTGACATTTTTACACGCTCAACCGGCTTGGCAGGGTCATCTTTTGGTTTTTCCTGTTTTGCAGGCTGCTGTGAAGGTTTTGACTCAGACTTTTTCTGCTTGGACTCATGTTCTTCAATATCCTCTTTACGAATACGCCCTAATGGGTCACGCGCAGAAATTTCGCTCAGGTTGATTCCTTTTTCACGTGCATATTTACGGGCAGACGGTGTTGCAATCGGACGGTCAGGGGAGTCTGAACTCTCTGACTGGGATGTTTCCTGTGAAGAAGCTTCCGGCTCGCTTTTGCTCTGTGATTCTTCTTTTTTCTCTGCTTTCGGCTCTTCTTTCTTCTCCGAAGAACTTCCCCCAGCTTCTTCAATCATGGCGATAACATCTCCGACTTTAACTGTATCCCCTTCCTCAAATAGAGCTTCTTTGAGTGTACCGGACTCATCAGCGGAGATTTCCACATTTACCTTATCCGTTTCAAGCTCTACGATATCGTCACCTTTATTAATTTGGTCACCTGGCTGCTTCAGCCACTGAGCGACTGTACCTTCTGTTACGGATTCTGCTAGTTCAGGAACTTTGATTTCGATCATTCTTCTTCTCTCCCTTCGCTGTTTAACGACAACGCATCTTCTATGATTTTTTTCTGGTCTTGTTTGTGCGCTTTCGGATCCCCTTCAGCTGGAGCTGAACGACGGCGGCGTCCGATATACTTGACTTCTGCATGATCTTCGGCCAGGTGTCTGAGGTGTGGAAGAACATAGTGCCAGGCTCCCATGTTGCTCGGCTCTTCCTGTGCCCAGACCCATTCTTTTGCGTTCGGATATTTTTCTTTGAGCTCTGCAACAGCTTCCCTTGGGAACGGATAGATCTCTTCAACACGTACAACGTGAACCGTGTCTTTATCTTCAAGTTCCTCAGCTGCTTCAGCCAGGTCGATCGTGAGCTTACCTGTGGCAAAAACAATCCGCTTTACGTTTTCGGGATTTTCTGCAAGCCCGGGCTGTTCAAGAATCGGCTTAAACATACCTGCTGCCACTTCTTCACTCGTGGAAATCACTTTATTGTGTCTCAGCAGGCTCTTCGGTGTCATCACAACGAGCGGACGCACTTCATCCTTGCCAAGAATGCTTGCCTGACGTCGGAGAAGATGGAAATACTGTGCTGCACTTGTGACATTTGTTACGTGCCAGTTATTTTCGGCAGCAAGCTGAAGGAACCTTTCAACCCTTCCGCTCGAGTGCTCGGGACCTTGTCCTTCATAACCGTGCGGCAAAAGCAGAACGAGTCCTGATTTTTGCCCCCACTTTGCACGTCCTGCAGATACGAACTGATCGAAAATAACCTGTGCTCCATTGGAGAAGTCTCCGTACTGGGCTTCCCAGATTGTTAATGTTTCCGGAGCCTGAACAGAATACCCGTAATCAAATCCAACTACAGCAGCTTCCGATAACGGGCTGTTATGAACAGCAAAAGAAGCATTCGCATGGTGCATTTTATGGAGAGGAGAGTATTTTTCATTGGTTTCACTGTCAGTCAGTACAATGTGACGCTGGGAGAATGTCCCCCGTTCCGAGTCCTGACCTGTAAGACGGATTGGATTTCCGTCATGGAGAATCGTAGCAAAGGCAAGTGTCTCAGCTAATGCCCAGTCAATGGCTCCTTCATTGTCAAAGGCCGTTTCACGACGTTGCAGGATCTTTTTAAGTTTGGGAAATACTTTAAAGTCTTCAGGGAACTTTAACAGCTCTTCGTTTATTTGCTTGAGGGTGTCCAATTCAACTGACGTATCAATGTTATCGAGAGACTGGACAACCTTGTCAGGAGGATTCATCTCCCCTGCCCGGTCACGTTTGTTTGCTTTAATTGTTTCATACTGGGACTGCAGGTCACTAAGAAGCTTCTGACGCAGCTTCTTTCCATCGTCACTTCCGATAATTCCTTTTTCATGCAGTCTGTCAGCATAAAGTTCATATACCGTTTTATGTTTTCTGATTTCCTTGTACATCTGCGGCTGTGTTGCTGCAGGCTCGTCCATTTCGTTGTGACCGTATCTGCGGTAACCGATAAGATCAATCAGAACGTCTTTTTCAAAACGCTTACGATACTCGTAGGCGAGATGCATCGCTGCAACACACGCTTCCGGATGATCAGCATTCACGTGAATGACCGGCACTTCAAATCCTTTAGCCAGATCGCTTGCGTAGTTTGTTGATCGCGAGTCACTGCTGGATGTCGTGAATCCGATTTTATTGTTGGCGATAACATGAATCGTACCACCCGTAGCATAGCCCGTAAGCTGGGACAGGTTTAACGTTTCAGCAACTATACCCTGACCCGGGAATGCAGCGTCACCGTGGACGAGAATCGCCATTGCTTTTGACTTGTCCTGTTTCGGATACCCCGGCTCACTGCGATTGTCCTGTGCGGCACGGGTAAAGCCTTCAACAACCGGATCGACAAACTCCAGGTGACTCGGGTTGTTGGCAAGGGAGACGGTTGCTTTTTCTTCTTTTTCTTCAACTTCCCGGTCAGCTCCGAGGTGATACTTTACGTCACCTGTCCAACCGTAGTTAATTCCTACAGAACCTTCGGAAGGCACGAGCTCTTTGTTTGGAGCGTCAACGAACTCGGAGAAAATGATCTCATACGGTTTCCCGAGAACGTGGGCAAGAACATTCAGTCTGCCCCGGTGCGCCATACCGATCATGACATTTTTAGCGCCATCTGTTACGGATTCCTTGACCGCATCATCAAGCATCGGCACCATTGAATCCAGACCTTCGATTGAAAAACGCTTCTGTCCTACAAATGTTTTGTGGAGGAAGTGTTCAAACCCTTCCACATGATTCAGACGGTTCAACAGATCTTTTCTCATCTCATCTGAAAAAGTCGGGCGGTATTCTTCCGACTCCACCATCTTATAAAGCCACTCCCGCTCTTCCAGGTCATGAACCTGATTAAACTCAAAAGCGAGTGCCGAACTGTAGACCTTTTTCAGATGATTAACGGCATCAAGCCCGTTCTCCACTGATTTTGGAGCATGTGGTGTGAGAAGGTGAGCCGGTATTGCTCTTAACGCTTCTTCTGTAAGCTGATAACTTTTCAGGTCGAACAGGTTTTGTGACTCACGTTTTTCAACAGGAGAGATATCAGCCATTAAATGTCCGTTTCTTCTGATATGATCCGCCAGCTTTGCAGCCTTTATTGCTGCGGTAATGTCTCCGCCGCTGCTTTGTGCAGCCGGAGTTCCTTCTGATTCGGGCGGGCCTCCCCATTTGTCAAAAAACTGCTTTAACTCTTCATCTACTGAAGCTGCATCTTCTTTGTACAGTTCATACACTTCCAGTAAATAGCCGAAGTTGGGTCCGTGAAACTGGGACCAGCCTTCATCCATTTGAACGTGTTTTGAGCTCATGAATCCAGTACCTCCATTTGTACACCCGGTTTGTGTACATGTAATATGTAAAGTTTAAGAAGGATAAAAAGTAGTAGTGCTTTAAAGCGTGTGAAACGCTTACATCGTTATTTTATCACTATAGGAAATATTCCTCAAAAGAAATTGTAGATTTTTTAGAATTTTTCTCATTAATTTTATGGAAATTCGACCTAAATTCCGAAAATACAGTCGTTTTTTGTAAAATAAAGTAAACCACCTGTTGCCATTTGTGAAATAATGAGTTTTCCATTTGTATACAGGTGTCCTTTTTCCTTGAATATAATTCCCCTGTGACAAAAAAGAAAACCACCCGCTGGAGGCAGTTATGCATTTTTCTTTTTTCTTCCTGTTGTTGTCCGTTTTTTTGAGGCGGCACTTTTTTTCTTCGTTTTTTTTGTATTTTCAATCGATTCCTGTAAAGCATCCATAAGATTGGTTACATTTGATGTGTCCAGTTTAGGCTTCCGGGCAGTCACCACGTCTTTTCCGTTCCTCTTTGTTTCAATCAGCTTCATAAACTCCTGACGGTACTCATCTGTGTATTTTTCCGGTTCAAACGTTGTGGTCAGCTGGTCAATAAGCATTTTTGCTGTGGTGACTTCCTTTTTTGAGAGATCATTCTCTTCCGGTATCCCCGGGACCTGGTCGGCTGCCCTTACTTCATCAGGGAAGTGAATGGTTTCCATTAACAACGTATTCTTATAAACCCTTAAAACTGCCAGATGTTCTTTTGCCCGTATCATGATTTTAGCTACCCCGATTTTACCGGATTCCTCCAGTGCCTGCCTTAAAAGAACATAGGCTTTCGTCCCTCCCTCGTTCGGGGACAGAAAGTAGCTCTTATCGAAATAAATCGGATCAATTTCATTTAAGTCAACAAAATCAAGAATTTCAACTGACCGTTCGGACTGGGCTTTCTGAATCTCCTTTAACTCGTTTTCCTCAATAATGACATACTGCTCCTTGGAATATTCAAACCCTCTTACAATATCCTCTTTCTCAACTTCTTTTTCACAATGAGGACATACTTTGTCGTAGCGGATCGGTGTATGACACTCTTTATGGAGCTGTCTTAAGGAAACATCTTTGTTTTCAGTGGCTGCATGAAGCTTTACAGGAATATTTACAAGTCCGAAACTGACCGTTCCTTTCCATATTGTATGCATCTTCGACTCTCCCTTATTTACCATAGATTGTACTGTTAATTTGGTCCTTAAAAGCGAAGGTTATAAGTAGATAATACTGGATTAAGGAAGTGTAGATGTTGAATGTCATGCTGCCCACAAGAGTTGAAAATTGGCCGGACCGTAAGAATGGCTGGTTGTATGAAACAAAGTATGATGGGTTTCGGTGCCGCCTGGAGTGGAATGAGGATGAAGTCCGGTTAATAAGCCGGAACGGACTGTTATTAAACGACCGCTTTCCTGAAATCACAGCGTATTGTAAAAACTGCAGAAAGCCACCCATCCCGGTCGTTCTTGATGGGGAACTCTCAATCTTATTAAGTAACTACACAAGTGATTTCTCCCAGTGCCAAAAGCGAGGGAGAATGAGAAGCAAAACATCTGTAACTGAACATGCGGCTTTGTTTCCCGCTGTTTTCCTCGCATTTGATCTCCTTATCCTAAAAGGGAGAGATATGACTGGGTTACCTTTTATCAAACGAAAGGCATCTCTCCAGACCTTTTTGTCCGGACTCGGATGTCCATTGGAACCTGAAAAGGAAAGAAGTGAAACATCCCCCCTGCAAATGATACCCGTATGGAAGTCACCTGACAAACTGTGGAACCAGGTACAGTCGTATAACGGGGAAGGTATAGTGGCAAAGAAAGAATACAGCAAATGGATGCCCGGCAGAACGATGGAATGGCAGAAAATAAAGAATTACAAATCCGTTCATGTTCTTATTACAGGTGAGAAGAAGAACGGTTATTTTAAAATCGGTGTGGAATCGAATGACATGTTGAAGCCTTATGGCTCCTTCAGTCACGGTCTTTCAAGTGAAGAACGGGATATATTAAAAAAAGTCATAAGGAAAAATTCAAAACACCGAAATGGTGAATATGATTTGGCAGCACCTCTCTGCTGTGAAGTGAAATGCCTCGGAACAACAGGGAAAGAACTGAGAGAACCCCGTTTTTCAAAATTCCTGCCTCATGAGGATCCATCAGACTACACAGTAAAGCGGCTCAACTATGAACTGGAGCCTCTGCCTCCTCATGTGAACATAACGAAGCCCGAAAAACTTCTCTTTCCAAAAGCCGGTATCACCAAGCGCGATTATATTTATTACCTGCAGAAAATGGCCCCTTTTATTCTTTCCTGGTTATATAACAGGCCTTTAACGGTTATCCGTTTCCCTGATGGGATAGAAGAAGAGTCTTTTTACCAGAAAAACGCCCCTCCGTCACTGCCATCTTTCGTAGAGACACGTATGTGGGAAGGGCATCACACCATTTTAGTGAACAACATTGAGACGTTATTGTGGCTCGGAAATCAGGGAGCCATTGAATTTCATATCCCGCCGGAAAAAGCTGATGGTGATATAGAGGAACTGTTTTTGGACCTGGACCCTCCCGACCGGAAGCTCTTCCCCTATGCCGTAAGAGCAGCTTTGGATGTTAAAGAAATTCTCAACAAATGGCAGCTTTACTCCTTCGTAAAAACATCCGGCAGAAAGGGGCTTCAAATTTACATCCCAGTCAGCAAAGGAAGCATCACGTATGAGGAAGGCAACGTCATTTTGTCTTTTCTCGCTTCAGCACTTGTAGAATTGAATCCGGCCGAGCGGACAGTTGAACGCTTGAAAAAAAAGCGGAATGACCGCTTGTACATTGATTTTCTTCAGCATGGCAAAGGGAAGACCATTATTGCCCCCTACTCTCTTCGGGCAGTGCCGCAGGGACTTGCTGCCTATCCGGTCCAATGGAGCGATGTAGACAACACTCTAGACCCGGCTATGTTCACCCTTGATTATGCACTGTCAGAGTCCAGGGTAAAACCGTTACGTATCAGGGGGGAGGACAGAAACACTAACAGCTCCCACCTTCGTATTCTTATTCATGAACTGGCCAAACAAAAGACCTAAATCCTTTCAATACATTCCGGCCCTTCGTTTTGAGGGGAGTTTACAAACATGGAGACAGGATGGATATGCAGGGACGAAGGTCGTTCTTTATATATCTTATGAAGCGTATCTTTTGAATTCACATCAAGCCAATGCTTTTGCCGGCCATCATTAAGGATAACAGGCATCCGGTGATGAAGCTCTTTCATCGTACTGTTGGCTTCTGTTGTAAGTATCGTGGTTGTGATCAGCGTCTGCCCCTCTTTTTCCCAGCGGTCCCACAGACCGGCAAACATCATTGGCTGTTCAGAGGGCAGCTGGATATAATAAGGCTGTTTTCTGCCGCCCTCTTTCTTCCATTCATAAAAGCCGCTTGCGCAGACGATACAGCGACGCCTGTTAATCAGATGTTTAAAGCTCGGCTTTTCATGAATAGTCTCAGATCTTGCGTTAATCATTTTATACCCGATGGAGGGCTCATCCGCCCAGGACGGGACGAGCCCCCATTTCATAAAACCTGCCCTCTGCCCTTTTTTACCCTGAACTACGGCGAGGATATCCTGGCTTGGAGCGATGTTATAACGCGGTTTATAAGTAATGGCTTCTTCCGGGTTTTCAAGATCAAAATGGTTATTTAAAAAATCAGGGTCTGAGTAAAGAGTGTATCTTCCGCACATGTTTTACACCTCCTGGTTTTTTTCTGAAACCTGAAGCTGGTGAATTCTGTTCTTCAATTTGTCAATATATCCTTCTGTCAGCCAGCCGGCGGCTCCCCGCAAAATTTCATTTGCGTAATGATCCGGCGGTGCTGTCTCACTTTGTTTATCGATCACAAGAAACGTCAGAACATCGGTATAGTTATTCCCGTCAAGTCCCTGTACTGAAATGATGGCAGGGCGGTACATCCCTGTAAATACACCCTCCCGTTTATACAGGTAATCGAGTCCTTCTTTATCTGTTCGGTATAAGAGGCCTTCAGAGAGACCCCCTTCTTCAACAATGTCTGCTCTTCCTTTCCCGTCAACCCTGGAGGCAATCGTAAACCTCAGCTCGTAGCCAGGAAGACTGGCACCGGTAATTTCATGAAAGTACTGGTCCGCACCGGCCAGCTCCATTCTCTCTTTGTCCATACATGAACCGAATGCAAAATACAAAAAGGAATCACCGAGACCACGTTCAAATAACAGACGCATCCAATCCCCTTCAGGAATCTCAGTTTTCAAAAGAGACTCACGCCCTGAAACATAGACAACAGCTTCTTTTTGGACAGTGTCCGTAGTGACCGATACCGTTACAGGCTTGAAGAGACTTCCCTCAGATCCGTCGTATCCCTCCAGGTAGTGGATGTCTGCCCAAAGGCGGTCGGGGATCTCATACAGTTCTCCATATACCCTTCCATTCCCCCTCTGTACGAATGCGGGATAGCCTGATCCGGTGTCAAAGAGAGTGCCCTCGATCCAGCTCTGCTCATGAACACAATTCACATTATCAAGGTAATGAGCATTTAATGCCCCTTTACGAAGCGTTCCATATACGAATAATAATCTCTCATTCATCTTCTCTTACCCCCAGTTGTAAGCCAATTTCTACATAAGCTTTTTCCAGAATACTTCAAGTCTGTCGAGTGCTTCTTTAAGGTTTTTCATGGAATATGCATAAGAAAGACGGACGTACCCTTCACCGTACTCTGAAAATGCGTTCCCGGGTACAACAGCCAGTTTATTTTCCTCAAGCAGTTTCGTTGCAAAATCAAATGATGACAGGCCTGTCTTTGAAACCGAAGGGAAAATGTAAAAGGCACCTTGCGGATATTCCACTTCCATCCCTATTTCTATAAGCCTCTTATACATATAATCACGTCTCTTTTTGTACTCTTTCTTCATAGGTTCAGCGTCATCTTCACCTGCAGTAAGTGCTTCTGCTGCTGCTTTTTGCGAAATGGAGGAAGCACAGCTTACATTGTATTGATGAACTTTCAGAATATGTCTCGTAATCTCTTCGGGTGCAAACACAAAACCAATACGCCATCCTGTCATTGAATGGGACTTGGAAACACCATTAATGACAATTGTCTTCTCTCGCATGCCCGTAAGACTTGCAATCGAATGGTGCGGCATTTCAAAGTTGAGCTCGGAATAAATCTCATCAGAGACAACAAAAACGTCTTTTTCTCTTAAAACAGCTGCAAGGTCTTTCAGTTCTTCTTTCGTCAGAACAACCCCCGTTGGGTTTGAAGGATAGGGAAGCATGACCGCTTTTGTTTTTTCTGTCAGCACTTGTTTCAGTTTATCCGGTGCCAGTTTAAAACCGGTATCGGTTGTGTCTATATATACTGGTATTGCTCCGCATAACCGGATAATGGGTTCGTATGCCGGGTATACAGGACCCGGAAGAATAACTTCATCTCCCTCCTGAAGAATTGTCCTCATCGTAATGTCGATTGCCTGTGATGCTCCCACAGTCGTAATTACTTCTGATTGTGGGTTGTAGGTGAGATTATACTTGTTTTTTACAAACCGGGACGCTGCTTCTACAAGTTCATCGTCCCCGGGATTTTTTGTATAACGGGTATAGTTAAGGTCGATTGCTTTCTTTGCTGCTTCCTTTATATGATTCGGAGTTTCAAAATCCGGCTGGCCCAGAGTAAGCTGGACCGCATCGGGGTATTTTGCAACCTTGTTGAAAAACTGGCGTATGCCGGATATTTGGATGTTCTTTACACGGGAATTTAATTTATGTTCCATAGTGGTAATCCTTTCCTGTTTCATAAAAATCGTCATTTTCGGCTTCTTTATTGAAAAAGTCTAACAGTATCCGCATGCACATACAAGCTTGGAATAAAAGAAAGCGGGCGGCTCATAAGGGAGAATAATACCTTATGAACCGCCCTTTATACACATTTCCTGTATTATCCCAGCTGAACAATAAGCCAGAAAGCCGTTACGAAATAAATTGAGTAAAGGAGGATGATTCCTATCGTGACGAGGAAGGCCATCTTTTTCCCTGCTTCGTGTACGTTGAAAAGTCTTCTGATTCTTCCTAAAAAGAAACAGGCAAGGATTACGGTGTATAAAAGGATAATAAACAGATCTGCAAAAAAGATATCCCACCGCCATTTTTCTGCAATTGTTCCCGAAAGCAGTAAAAACCACTCTGTTCCTGTCCCTATAAGCTTACTCATAAGCAGTTTGCCGTAGAGAATAACAGTTACCCACCAGCCCCAGGTTTTCAAAAAGAAAAGGCCCGCTGCGCTGATGATTAGAAGTAAATAGATACTGTCTGTAACGAGTATCTGAACCATTCTCGGAGTAAAGCCCCACGAGAATGAAATATACAGCATATAGCTGAAGTAAGCGATAGTAAACAAAACTTGTCCTATTGCGAGCAGCCTGACTGGGAGAACTGATCTCATGGTATCTCTCCTATCTTTATTGAGGGCTAAGGGATGAGGAGATCAGCTCCGGTTCTGCCAAGCAGATATGCAGCGATTGCGAACGCTTCTGCCTGTTCCCTTACCCTGTCAATTCCCTGGGGAGACTGACGGACCTGCAGCTGGTAGGGGCTTTCCTGAAGAACGCCTCCATGAGCCTGCCTCAGAAAGCTGGACGCTTCCTGCAATCCGTATCTCCCGCTTTGCATAACTTCATAAAAAGAGACAAAACCGTGCATAACCCCACGATACCTTGTAGCTCTTACATGAACGCCGGATTCAAAAAGGCGTTTTGCGTATGCCTCACCTTCGTCCCTTAACGGGTCAAATTCCGCAGTAATGATCAAGGCAGGGGGCAGATCAGAAAGATTGTCAGCCTGCAGAGGCGATGTATAAGGATTTGACCACATCATTTCTTCAGGGGTATACAGATCCCTCGCCCGGTACATCACCTGTCTGGATAATAAATAATAACCACTATCATAAATTTCTCTCGACCTTAGGTCTACATCCTGAAACGTTGTCAGGGGATAAAACAGAACTTGGGACGTTATTTCCGGGCCTTCCCGGTCCCTTGCCATAAGTGTCATCACTGTAGCAATATTCCCTCCTGCACTGTCACCTGCAACACTGATTGTATCAGGGTCACCATTAAAACTTCCCGCATTTCTCTCTGCCCACTGCAACGCAGCATAGCTGTCTTCTACAGCAGCAGGGAAAATATGTTCCGGCGCCACCCTGTATCCGACCGAAATCACGACACTCTCTGTACGGGACGCTAGGGACCGGACAATATTGTCATGGGTTTCAATACTCCCGTACCCCTCCATGAACGCACCACCGTGATAATACATGATAATCGGATACGGCCCTTCACCCTGAGGCCTGTATATTCTTACAGGCACTTGAACATCGCCGACTACCGGTACATAGAGGTCCTCTCTTAACAACGGGCTTCCTCCGCCTCCTCCGCTCACAATTCTTGGAGGCCTGACATCAATATCCAATGTAACCAGATTATTATTAATAGCATGAAGCACAACAGCGGTCTTTGCCGGGAGCCGCCCTGCATCCGTAGACTGCCAGAGATACACTGCGAATGCCACAGAGATCAAAACTACAGCAATTGTCAGTGAGCTTAGAAGTACAAGGTTTTGTAGAATCCGCTTAGCCCATCTCATCATAAACAGTCCCCTCCGGTAATTATCGAAAGAATTCGACTTCTGTCTATATTATAATAAGAACTTCTTCTGACCGCTACGTCATTTCTAAAAAATTATGTAAAAATGTATAAAAGTTATCACATTTCACCCATCCATTGGAAGTCCTTCTAAATCATGGTTGAATTCTTTGGATGAATGAATATCACAATAAAAATATGCTATATCAGATCCGTCAGGATTTTTTGATTGATCTCTGGTAATTCAGGTGTTGATTTTCACTCACTGAGCGGGGGGCGATGAGTCTCCCAGGCAACTCAGGGGATCTCACCTGTGCTGGTTAACCCGCTTTTCTGATATTACGGGTTAGCATGCGAAGTTGAACGGAATAAGCGAGACTGGCGAGACCCGTAAGGACAAAGCCCTGAGGAGGATCGGTGCGAGTCAGCGGAAAGGAATGGTATTCCGGTTCAAAGAAACTTAGAACATCCAAACAAGGTTGAGAATGCCCCAAATTGTATTTTCATGGTAAACATGAAGGGAGACAGAAGAATGGACTTTCAATTACAGAGCCACGATGGTGCTTTTCCATGTGAAGTCACTTGTGATGAAGACAATGGAAGATACATGATAAGAAAAGCAGATACATCGGGAGAAGTATTTAACTCATCTCAAGAACTTAAAGAATGGATCGAACAAAACTGGAATGAAGCCATGTTTAACAACCGGTATGAATACACAAGAATGCTTGCATCATTAAGCAGCTCTGTATCTGAGTGATGAGTGAACGATGTATGGGATGAAAAGTCAAATAAAAAGCTGCTTTCCTATAGTTTGCTACTCTTTACTATAAGTCAAATCTTAACACATAAAAGTCTGCATGCCCTTCCCTTTCCGCGGTGGCGCCGGCAAGCCAGAAGAAATAATCCTGCTTCTTCCTCTGCCACAACTCTTTTCAGCTTTCTGCGTCGAAGCAACTCGAAGCTCATTCGTGATGTAAACGCACGTAACTATCGCAGGAGTTTCGGGCACTGCAGCTTGATTATCGCATTCACTAAAAGCAACAATTTATCCGAAAACAGCCATTAAAAAAGAGGCTGACTGAAGGGTACAGTCAACCTCTGATAAGTTCTTCCGCTATTCATTGAACAGATGGAAAGCTTCTATCTGTTAAAAACCTTATTGAATCCGCTTAAAATAAACCACAGTGCGATACTTTTCTTAATCGGCTCTTCCTGCTTCTTAACGACTGTTGTTTCTTTATCTGAAGGGATAATATACGACGGGAGATCTGTCAGGTATCTTTTTTCAAGGTCAATATGAGCGATCTTCCGGTTCCCTTTCCCTGTTACAATAATTTCCCCTTCTTCGCGCACCTCATATTTAACATCTTCTCCCCTGCGGGTTGTCACTGCCAGTTCTTCAGGTATGATGTGGTTGGTCAAAAGGTCTTCACCGGAAAGGCTTAACACCTGTGTTTCATATTCAGCCAGGCTGTAGTCAATAAGCTTGTTCGTATCGTTATATGCAAACAGCCGCGATGGAGTGTTCAGGGTTACAACAATCACTTCAGTGTCCCCATCAAATGCTGAGGTAACCAGAGTATAGCCCGATCTTCTGACATAACCGTTTTTCACTCCTGTAATATGGTCATTCTGTCTCATTAAATCGTGGTGATTATAAAGGGTTGTTTCCCACCCTTCCCCTTTCCAGTCCAGGCTTTTCGTTCCGACAATCTCCCTGAACTGTTCGTTTCCCATTGCATAAGCACTTATTCTGGCCATATCGTAGGCCGTGGTTACATGTTCTTCTTCAAAAAGGCCGTGGGGATTCGTAAAGTTGGAGTTTTCAACCCCCACCTTCTCTCTCACAAACGCATTCATCCGGTCTGCAAAGGCCTCAACTGAACCATCTATATGTTCGGCTACTGCTATTGATGCATCGTTACCCGAACTGATCATGATGCCAAGGAGAAGCTGTTCGAGTGGAAGAATCTCCTCTTCCAGTAAATAGACTCTGGAGCCTATTACATTTACCGCATCAAAACTCACTTGTACGTCATCAGAAAGACCTGCTTCTTCCAGAGCCACAATAGTTGTAATGATTTTCGTTATGCTTGCCGGATACATTGTCCTGTATGCGTTTTTTTCGTAAAGGACTTCCCCGGTGCGGGCATCAATAACAACTGCTGCCTCACTGTATAGATCGGAGGGTTTCCCAGCTTCTGGTAATGACGGGAATGATGTCAATGTAATAATGAATAGTAGTGAGAATATTATTGGATAATTTGTCTTTCTCATGCCATCACCTTTATGTGTTCGTTAATACTTTTATAGTAAACGTATTAACACTGTTATGCGATGAATGAAACATTACAATTTCATTACAAAACCATTAATATTCTTTTATCTTTTCACACAAGGAGTGGCGGCATACAAAAAAGTGAACAAAAGACCCTCCGGTCCTTTGCTCACCTCTGTGGTTTTTATCTGCAGTCTTTCAGAACATGTAACTTTGGGATAGCGCCCTTATTCTTTCAGTTCATCCTTTACAATAATAATATCAAAGCCCGGTTCTCCTTCAAGCTGGCCTACTGCAAATGCAGAATAAACAGCGCCTGCCTCGAGTCCTAAATTAGGAACTTCAAACACCACATCCTGTGACCCCGTTGGCCGTACTTGCAGGTTCACAGTTCCTGCATCTACTTCCAGGTATTCAGCTACCTGAGGAAAGCTCACATTTTCGAATAAAATCGTTTCCGGTCCTGCTGCAATGTCTACAGCCGGGGCATCAGGAGAAAAGTGGGCTGCTCTTACTTTTGCTTTACCTTCTGCAGGCTGGAGGGCATCACTGACAGCTACAAGATCAATTTGGTTTAGAGGACCTACTGCTGCCAAGGTGTATGCTTGTCCCCCTTTTACATCTACATTTTTCTCAATAACCGGGGTATCCTTTTTAGGGTTTGCTCCCTGGGCAAAAATACGGATGGTGTAAGAGCCTTCCTGTAATGGCATGTATTCGCTCACACCTTTAAATGAAACACCTTCAAGTACTTTATCCTTATTCACATAGATATCCACTGCAGGTGCATCCGGGGATGCATGAACAGCTCTAACAAAACCTTCACCTGTATCTGCAAAAGAAACATTTGCTCCCATAGCTGACAACGCAAACACGAATGTCAGACATAACATAATCCATTTTCTCATTTTTCATTCTCCTTAAAGTTTTTTCGCTGTTTTCAGATTGATTGTTGCAATTTTCACTTCACAGATAATGAAGATACAGCCTGCGACCCTCCGCTTTCCGTGATGGTTACGGCAATCCTTGAGCTATGCGCAGCAAGGTCTTGCCTGGCACCCTAATACCAAGGCGTCTCATGGACTTCGACTTCATTACCTTTTTCAGTAAGAGAAGCAATTTTTACGAAAACAGCCTTTTTTTCAACCCTAATGTCCCCCTGGTACTGGATAATTATTCTTCCTTCTCCCCTTTTTGTTTCAGATCCTGTCGTATGTTTTAATAACAGTACAGCTATCATTACGCACGAAATCACCGTATTGGGGGAAATTGATATGAAACGACTCTTACAGAAGGTGAAAGAACTGGATGGAAAAAGCTATAAATTACTCAAAACCATTCAGGGAAAATATGACGGAGACGTCTTTTCACTATATATGGACTATATTCAGGGAGACCCCTTTGCTGCTCCGTCAAAAATCAGAGTGGCTTTCCCATTCACATACACAAGCCTTCCAGAAGAGCTTATAGATTCCGCCTCCCGTAAATCAGCTTTCGAAGATTTTTTTGCCAGGGAGGTTAATCTTCAGATTAAGAAACGTGCAGTTTCACGAATGGGAACCGGTAAAGGCGGGATGATTACCATCGATGCCCCGGGTCAGGAAGTCCTGAAGCGAACAGCTGTAAAAGTCACTGAAGAACATATCGAAATTCGTCTCAGTATCGGCCTCCCTGCAAACGGAAGGCGTATCAGAGGACATGATACCGGTAAGCTGCTGGGTGAGATTGTACCTGACATAACAAAAAAAGCTCTTACCCATTTTTCAAAAGAAGCATTAAAATCACACATTGAATTATCTGACGATCAGCAATTAATCCGAAATTATATTAAGGAAAATGAGTTCATCTGCTTTATAGCCAACGGGTCTGTTCTCCCAAGAGAAAGCGGTGTGAGTAATAAGCCTTTAAGTAAGGCCGTACCCTTTCAGTCCCCGGCCGCTTATGAAAAAACCATTCAGCTTTCTAAAGAAAAGACAGTTACCGGTTTTGCCCTGCCAAAAGGTCTTACCCTCATAGCCGGGGGAGGTTATCACGGAAAGAGTACCCTCCTTCATGCCATTGAACGCGGTGTGTATAATCATGCTCCGGGAGACGGCCGGGAGTATGTCATTACTGATCAGAGTGCAGTGAAAATTAAAGCTGAAGACGGCAGGTCCATTCATGGAGTAGATATTTCCCCGTTTATTTCCAATCTCCCTTTTGAAAAAGATACGCGCTCTTTTTCAACATTGGATGCAAGCGGAAGCACCTCCCAGGCAGCTTCCATAATGGAAGCACTGGAAATGAGATCCAAGCTTATTTTAATGGACGAAGATACTAGTGCTACAAATTTTATGATTCGTGATGCGAGAATGCAAAAGCTGGTTTCTGAGGAACCGATTACCCCTTTTGTTGATTATGTAGAAAGTCTCTTTAAGGACCAGGATGTTTCAACGGTCATGGCTATAGGGGGTTCAGGGGACTATTTCGAAGCTTCTGACCACGTCATAGTAATGAATGAATACCGACCTTACGATAAAAGAGCAGAAGCAAAGCAAATTGCTTCTGAAATAAAAAATCACCGAAAGAAAACAGCCGGAACCCTGTCTGTTCCCAAAATGAGAATACTGGACAGAGACAACTTCAAAAAGAAACTGGATCGAAAAGAGAAAGTAGACGCAAAAGGAAAGAATACGATCCTGTTCTCCCGTCATATGATTGATTTATCTGCTATCGAACAGCTGGCGGATACCAGCCAGACAAGGACCATTGCCCTGATAATGAAACATTTAACAAAAGGAAGCAGTAAAGACAGCACAATTATGGAAGCCATTGACGAGATCTATACTGAAATTAACCATTCGGGACTTGAATTCCTTTCGCCCTTCAAAGGGCAGCACCCGGGAGATCTTGCCCTTCCAAGAAAAGAAGAAGTTATACAGACTCTCAATCGCTTCCGCCGGGATTAAAGGAAACAAAAAAAGTTGACGCCATAAAAATGATTGGCGTCAACTTTTTCGTTTCATAAGACATCAAAGTCTATTTGTCGAATAATGTTTTGTATTCCCCGTAGCCTTCTTTTTCAAGCTCGCTGTATGGAATAAAACGAAGAGCTGCAGAATTGATACAATAGCGGAGTCCGCCGGGTTTCGGCCCGTCCGTAAACACATGGCCGAGGTGGGAATCCCCCTCTTCACTCCTTACTTCCGTACGGCGCATTCCATGTGAAAAGTCCGAATGCTCAGTTACCTGGGACTTATCAATCGGCTTTGTGAAGCTTGGCCATCCGCACCCTGCATCATACTTGTCTCTTGAATTGAACAAAGGCTCTCCTGACACGATATCCACGTAGATTCCATCTTCAAAATGGTCCCAGAACTCATTTTTAAACGGAGGTTCGGTTCCGTTTTCCTGAGTTACTTTATACTGCATTTCGTTTAACGCTTTTTTATCCTGAACTTTTCTGTTTGTTTTCATCAGACCAACTACCTCCTGTGTGAGTTTAGGAAGTCTTCTCTACCGCTTCCTTTACGGTACATTTTATAATGAAGAGGGTTCTTCCGGTAATAGTCCTGATGGTAGGCTTCTGCTTCAAAAAACACAGATGCAGGACGAATATCAGTACAAACCGGCTTGTTGAATTTGCCGCTTTTATCAAGCTTCACCTTTGAATCCTCCGCCAGTTTCTTTTGCTCATCGTCATGATAAAAAATGGCTGTCTGATAAGACTCTCCACGGTCATGAAACTGACCGCCGGGGTCGGTTGGGTCAATCTGAGACCAGTATAGATCCAGCAGTTTTTCGTATAGAAATACATCCGGATCATATGTTATCTGAACAGCTTCGAGATGTCCTGTTGTATTCGTGCATACCTCTTCGTAGGTAGGGTTATCAGTGTGCCCGCCGGTATATCCCGACACAACCTTATGGATACCAGGCTGCTCATCGAAAGGAGATACCATGCACCAGAAACAACCACCTGCAAATGTTGCTTTCTTCAAAACCATTCATTTCTCACCACCACTTTTTTTAGTAGTATAACAACACTTTCTCCGAACGTCCAAACTTATGGTCAGTAATTGCGGCCTTTCCCGGAGTCTGTTATTTCAATTAAGCTTTCCGGGTAGGGTTTAAAGTACGATTGATTGAACAGATACTCCCTTTCAAACCTGTAAACCCAGGATTTCAGGATACTCGTCAAATTACTGAGCGGGATCCGCCTTTCACTGTATTGCTGAAGAAGGTACAGGAAATGTTCTTTTTCACGGACACTCAGTTCACCTTTAAAAAAGCTCAGAATATGCTGGCAGACATTGATATTGCTTGTAAACTTCGGTTTTTTCTTCATCATCGTTCCAAGAACTGCTTCATAGGAAGAATAGATCTCTTCCTTGCTCCGCTTTTCATAATTTGCTATTATACGTCCTGCATCTTTTAAAAGTTTTGGATGATATGATAAAAACAGAAATTTGTTTCTGGCATGAAAACGGTTCAGTGATTCAAGATCGCCCCGACTTTTTGTATCTCTGAATTCACTGAGTGTATATATACGAGTCAGAAAATGCTCCCTGATCGAGAAGTTTCTGAGCCTCCCGTCATCCTCAATGACCGCATCAGGAAAATGATCTATAACCTTTTTCGCAAAGATCCCGGCACTCTTTTTAATTACAGGGGACTTTTCGTATCCTGCGTATACTTTTGTATCAAAGATTCCGCAGCTCGGGGACCTCCCTTTCAAAATAAACCCGTCTACGTCACGTAAATTTGTCAGGAAAGAGTCTGAGAAGCTTTTCATTTGATCTGTAAGGTCTTCTTTCCCGGACGGCAGTACCAGCCGCTCCTCATCTCCAGATTCAATAATCCGGATCGACTCTCTTGGTGTTGAGAGCCCGATTTCCACTTCCGGACACACAGGAATCAGTTCTGCACTATCCATTAATTTACTCACTGCATCACTTTTGATTTTTGCCCCGTCGTACCTGCATGGTTCAAATTCAAGACATTTACTGACGACAATTCTAGGTTTCTTAAACATTCGCATGGCCCCAGCCCCTTACTTACTTTTAATAGAGATACGATTTCCTGTATCTGTTTCCCTTTAATAATGAGTCACAAAAGTCTGGTTAGATTAATCATGGCATCCTTACTTTAGAGCCGTGACAGGTGCTACACTTATAGTATCCAAATGACCGAGGTGAAAGACATGACGGTACCTTTTAAAAAACTAACCGAGAAACTCTGGGCCCGTAATAAATATGAAATTATGGCTAAAGGGTACCGTTTCTATAAAGACATCCAAATCTCTCTCAGGGAGGCAGAAAACTGCCGGGAATATCTGGACGTATACTTGGAAATCAAAAAGCAGAAGGAACTTCCTTTTTCTCACGGAGATTTTTTGAATACATGTGAACATATCTGGGGTTACTTTAAACACAAGACTACAGAATCTGAAAAAGAGCAATTTTTTACACTATTTAACCATGCGCGGTCACTGACCGCAGCCTCATACACATACTTTCCGCCGGAGTGCAGAAAATGCGCTGCTTATTTAGCGTATCTGCTGGAATTATATCCGGTTTCCTACTTGAAAGAATCATCTGTATTTCTTCCTGAAAACAAGTGGAATGTCATAAAGATAAATAACGAGTATATAACAGTCACCAGAAGACATTTTTCCTGCTGATCACCAGAAAGAGGGCGTCTCATAAGGCGGCATTATAATATGCCTTATGAAATGCCCTCTTTTCACTATTCCGGCAGATGGTCCAGAACGTTTTGATATGCAAAGCCTCGTACATCCTGTTCACTGTAATACTTGAGAAGTTCATTGATCAGGTTCTGATAAAGCCCTGAGTGATCAAGATCTGATACAAAAAACTGAATACCGTCAAAGTCCGAGCCAAATGACAAATGGTTTTTCCCACCCAGTTCACAGAAGTGTTCAATATGCCTTAAAAGGTCACTAATCTCTGCTGTTTCTGCATCATCCACAAGAAATGGAGGGTGAAAGACCACTCCCAACAGTCCTTTTTTCTTAAAAAGTGCCTGCGCCTGCTCGTCTGTAAGGTTTCTTCTATGTGAGCACAGGGTCTTGGCGTTAGAATGTGTGGCAACAGGATAATCAGCTGTTTTCATAACATCCCAGAAACCAGGTTCGGTAAGGTGGGAAACATCTGTCCAGATACGGAATTGGTTGTTAAGTCTGACTACTTCAAAGCCAAGCTCTGTAAGCCCTCCATTTCGGGGTTCTCCCACTCCATCGGCGCATAAGTTTGCATTGTTCCACGTAAGGCCTAGAGATTTGACTCCCAGATTGTACAGCGTACGCAGTTTCATCAGATCATTTCCAAAAGCATCAGCACCCTCCAGCGTAAGCATCGCTCCTGTTTCATCAGGCTTTAATTGTCTTAAGTCAGACCAGTTTCTGATATGCCGGATTCCTTTTTGTGCCAGAACCTTATAATAAAACAAATCAATTTGCTCCAGCGCAACCTGAAACTTCATATCTGAAGGAATCTCAGGCTCCACAAAGACAGCAAAAAGCTGGAGCTTTACATTTCCTTTTTGAAGCCTTTCAAAGCTGGTGTGGATGTTGGCATCATTCAGATATGATTTTGAGCGGTCCTCCCAAAGTTTAAGAAGCGCATCACAATGAAGGTCAAAAACATGCATAACAAAATCTCCTAACGTTATATTATTTAATTAATTATATATACAGTATATCAATTTCCCCATAAAACAGACGCCCCGAATCAGGTATCGGAGCGTCTTTGTATTTCGCTGTTTTTGAATTTTTAGTGGCCTTCAGTCGCTCTCCGGGAACTGAACGGCCCCCGGGACCTTAGAATTCTCAAGCATTCCGGCTACAATACCGGATTTAAAGAAACAGCCTTTGCGAAAGTACTTTTGTGTTGTTATTTGTTGGGACCGATCATTTTTTCCGGGTTAACCATATCTTCAAACTCTTCATCCGTTAAAAGGCCGAGGCTGATTGCTGCCTCTTTTAATGTAGTATCATCATCAAATGCCTTTTTAGCAATTTTCGCTGCATTCTCGTAGCCGATATGAGGGTTTAAAGCTGTAACAAGCATCAGCGAGTTTTTCACATGGTTGTTAATGACATCTTCATTCGCTTCAATTCCAGCCAGGCATTTGTCTGTAAAGGATGTCATGGCATCCGATAAAAGTCTTACTGACTGGAGAAAGTTATAGATGATCACCGGCTTAAATACATTAAGCTCGAAATTCCCCTGGCTTGATGCAAAACCTATTGCTGCATCATTACCAAATACCTGTGAGACCACCATCGTTAAGGCTTCACTTTGTGTAGGATTTACTTTTCCCGGCATAATTGAGCTCCCTGGTTCGTTTGCAGGAATCGTTATTTCACCGATACCCGACCTCGGTCCGCTGGAGAGCCACCTCACATCATTGGCAATCTTCATCAAATCTGCAGCAAGGGCTTTAATTGCTCCATGTGCATACGTAAGTTCGTCGTGACTTGTGAGTGCATGAAATTTGTTTTCGGATGAATAAAACTCATGCCCGGTTATAGTGCTTATTTCTTCAGCTACCGTTTCTCCGAACTTTGAATGGGCATTGATCCCTGTTCCTACAGCCGTTCCTCCAATAGCCAGTGCACGAAGGTGTTCGGTACTCTCTTTAATCATCTGCTCACTTTTTTTGAGCATATGGACCCATCCGCTGATTTCCTGTCCGAGGGTAAGGGGCGTGGCATCCTGAAGGTGGGTACGGCCGATTTTGACAACATCCTGGAATGTAATGACTTTTTCTTCAAGCACATCCCGCATATGTCTGACTGCTGGCAACAGACGCTCATGGACGTCAATTACTGCCGCAATATGCATGGCAGTAGGAAAAGTATCATTGGAGCTTTGGGAACGGTTTACATCGTCATTGGGATGAACCACGGTTTCCTTCCGGCTTTTTAACTGTTCATTTGCCTTGTAGGCAATCACTTCGTTCATGTTCATATTAGACTGGGTTCCGCTCCCCGTCTGCCAGACAACGAGAGGAAAATGTTCAGTATATTTCTCTTTTCTGATTGTTTCGCACACTGCTGATATTGCTTCTGCTTTATCTTCTTCGATATTATCAAGGCGCAGATTCGCCTTTGCACATGCCTGTTTCAGCACGGTAAAGGCGGAGACAATTTCTTCAGGCATCTTTTCGGTGCCTATCTTAAAGTTTTCCAGGCTTCTTTGCGTCTGTGCACCCCACCATTTATCCTCCGGGACTTTCATTTCACCCAGGGTATCTCTTTCGATCCGGTAGTCCATTACAAAGTCCTCCTTTAATTGATATGTCTCTTGTTAATCTACCCTTAACCATTCCCGGCTAAAACCATAACGGATTTATGACCAAGGCAGTATCGATGAGTCTGATAATAATATATATAAACAGCAGGATGAGGCCGGCGCTGATTATAAATTTAAAGAGCGTCCCCACAACCCTGAGCACAATAATACCTGCAACAATTAAAATTAATATTCCTAACCAATCCATCGTTTAATCGCTCCTTTATTCAATCGTTCTTCTGTATTTTAGCATGAAGGTACATACGCAGGCGAAGATCACATCACAACACATATTCTTTTGCAGTTTCTCCTCCGTCACAATCTTTCAAATATAATAAATTTCCTGTATCTTTCTGTTGACTGTTGACAATACACTGGGTTTTTATGTAACGTTTACGTAAGCTTAAAATTCTGAAATTTTAGAGTGTTGCAATTTTACATTACTCGCGGAGGTGCTTGATTTTGAAAGTATTACAGCCAAAAACGACATCACATCAGCTTGAAAACTACGAAGCAACGAAAGAAAATTTTGACTGGAATCAAGTGAAAGAAGCATTTTCATGGCACAAAACGGGACAGGTAAACCTTGCCTATGAAGCCATAGACCGTCATGTGAATGAAGGACTTGGCAACAAGCCGGCTTTACTCTACTCAGACGCCGAGCGTGATGAAACATACACATTCCGCCAGCTGAAAGATCTGTCAAATCAGGCAGGAAATATGCTTAAGGACCTTGGAGTTGAAAAAGGTGACCGCGTATTTATCTTCATGCCGCGTTCCCCGGAACTTTATGTTTCTTTGCTCGGAACAATTAAAATCGGTGCCGTAGTTGGTCCGTTATTTGAAGCATTTATGAAGGATGCCGTAAAGGCACGGCTGGAAGACAGCGAATCAAAAGTGCTGGTCACAACACCGGACCTCCTTCCACGAGTTCCCCTTGATGAACTTCCTCATCTTGAAAAAGTAGTTGTCGTCGGCAATGAACTTCCTGATGGCGAAAAGTTTGTTTCTTATTTCGACAAAATGAAAGCGGCTTCAAAGGAATCTGCTGTTGAGTGGGTTGACCTCGAAGACGGCCTGATCCTTCACTATACTTCTGGTTCTACCGGTAAACCTAAAGGGGTATACCATGTGCATAATTCTATGCTGCAGCATTATCAGACTGCAAAATGGGTTCTTGACCTGAAAGAAGATGATACTTACTGGTGTACAGCTGACCCTGGCTGGGTTACAGGTACATCTTACGGCATTTTCGGTCCGTGGCTGAATGGTGTCACCAATGTTGTCCGCGGCGGACGCTTCTCCCCGCAGGACTGGTATGAAACTCTTGAAAAGTACAAGGTCACAGTATGGTACAGTGCGCCAACAGCATTCAGGATGCTCATGGCAGCTGATCCGAATATTAAGGAAATGTACGATTTAAGCTCGGTCAGACATATCCTCAGTGTGGGAGAACCGTTAAACCCGGAAGTTGTCCGCTGGGGGGTTGAAGCATTTGACCGTCGTATACACGACACGTGGTGGATGACAGAAACCGGCGCGATGTTAATTTGTAACTACCCAGGTGAACCGATTAAGCCAGGCTCAATGGGTAAGCCGTTCCCGGGAGTGGAAGCCGCTATTATTAATGACCACGGCGAAGAGCTTCCTCCGAATGAAATGGGTAACCTCGCTGTAAAAGCGGGCTGGCCGTCCATGATGCGTAAAGTTTGGAAAAATGAAGAGAAATTTAATGAATATTTCGCTATCGATGGCTGGTATGTTTCCGGAGATACCGCCTACCGGGATGAAGAAGGATACTTCTGGTTCCAGGGACGAAACGATGATGTTATTAATACTGCCGGTGAACGTGTAGGTCCTTTCGAAATCGAGAGTAAGCTCGTTGAACATCGTGCTGTAGCTGAAGCTGGTGTAATCGGAAAGCCTGATCCTGTCCGGGGACATATTATTAAGGCATTCATCTCTTTACGGGACGGCTATACGCAGGACGATGAACTTATCGATGAAATCAAGCAGTTTATTAAAAAAGAGCTCTCTGCTCACGCCATGCCAAGAGAAATTGAGTTTAAGGAAAAGCTTCCTAAAACACGGAGCGGTAAAATCATGCGCCGTGTGCTAAAAGCCTGGGAGCTTGGAGAACCAGTCGGGGACCTTTCCACGATGGATGATTAATTCAAAAGGAAAGAAAAAAGCAGCCGGAAACGGCTGCTTTTTTATATTAATTGGAAGCAAATACGTGGTTTCCAATCTGAGAGTCAATTGTGAGTCGGTTTACCCACTCTGACGTGGAGGTTTCGGGGTTAAAGAAGAACAATGCTCCGTTTGAAGGATCATAACCATTCATTGCATCTCTTGCTGCATTAATGGATTCCTGATCGGCAAGCTTATTAATCTGGCCATTCTGAACCGGTTCAAACGCAAAAATTCCACCGCTTCCGTGGGTTTCATAAATGACGCCTTCAACCGTGTCAGGGAACTCAGAACTTTCCACACGGTTCAGCACAACTGCTGCTACTGCTGCTTTACCTTCATAAGATTCTCCCTCTGCTTCAGCGTGTACCAGACGGGAAAGAAGGTCAAGCTCCCCTTCATTAATAACCGCCTCTCCTACTGTCAATGTCTGACCTGGGTAAATAAGATCATCCGTAAGGCCGTTGTTTGCTTTTAATTGATCAACTGTCGTTCCATACTGCTGACTGATATTCCAAAGTGTATCGCCACTTTTAACTGTATATTGTTCTGAAGACGCATCAGCCTGATCCGGAAGTACCAGTGCTGCCAGGGCTACTGCGCCAGCCATAAACCATTTTTTCATATTGGAATAACCTCCTTGAAATTACAATAGTGCTGTCATCACTGACATTTATAATCGTAACGCGGACTTTAGCTTTATTTCATTAGTAGATTCATAGTAACAAAACAATTTTCTGGAAATCATCTTGCAATCAGCAGAGATTCTTAGTACGATAAAAATGTGCTGAATATTCAGCACATTAACCAATATTCCGGCACAGGGGAGGTTCTGTCCTATGTTTGTTACAAACACCGATACAAATGAGATGTTAAAAGCCATATTAAACAGTATTGATGAAGGTATTCATGTAATCGATCAGGATGGAATCACGATCTATTATAATAAAATCGCCGCAGACCATGATGGGCTGGATGTTTCAGATGTAATCGGAAAACCACTTCTGAACGTCTTCCCCTCCCTCTCTGCAGAAACCAGCACGCTTATAAAAGTCATGAAAACAGGCAACCCCATTTTTAATCAGCACCAAACGTACCGTAATTTAAAAGGAAAGCTTATCGATACAGTAAATACAACCATTCCAATCATAGTGTCCGGCAGCTTAATCGGGTCGGTTGAAATAGCCAAGGATATGAGCCGCGTGCGGGATCTCTCCCTGAAACTTATGGATCTTCAGGCAAAAATGGATGACCGGTCAAATAAAGCACTGGAAGTAAAGGACAATCACGTTTCTTATGAATTTGATCATATCCTCACCTGTTCTCCAGAGGTGGAATCGATTATTAAACAGGGTAAGAAAGTCTCTAAAACGACCTCGCCAGTCTTTGTCTACGGTGAAACCGGCACTGGTAAGGAGCTTCTTGTTCAGGCGATTCATAACCATTCACCAAGACGAAACCGCCCCTTTATCTCCCAGAACTGTGCGGCTATCCCCGCATCGCTTCTTGAGAGTATTCTTTTTGGTACAGTGAAAGGGAGCTTTACAGGGGCAGAAGAACGGGAAGGATTTTTCGAACTTGCCCACGGAGGAACACTGTTTCTGGATGAAATCCAGACTCTGCCCATGGATCTTCAGGCTAAATTACTGCGCGTTTTGGAAGACGGTATTATACGACGGGTAGGTTCCAATAAAAGCTTCTCTACTGACGTAAGGATTATTGCTGCAACAAACGAAAACCCCTCGTCCCTTTTAAGTAAAAACCTTTTACGTCCGGATCTTTACTACCGCCTCAACGTGGTTTCATTTCATCTTCCTCCCCTAAGGAGCCGGCGTACGGATATTCCATTATTGGTGGATCACTTTGTGTCTATGTATAATTTCAGATTTAATAAACTCGTCTCCGGTACAGACAAACAGGCATCTGAAATCCTTAAGCATTATAACTGGCCCGGCAACATCCGGGAACTCAGGCATGCTGTTGAAGCAGCAATGAATATGACCGATGAAATCATTTCACCCGATCACCTTCCTCTGCACATTAAACCTGATCGGTCTGAAAACGACGGTTTTTTTTCAGGTGCGCTTAAAACAAAGGTAGAAAATTACGAAGCAGAAATGATTGCAAAAGTACTGAACGAATCAGGCAGGAACGTAAAACAGACTGCTAAAATGCTTCAGATGCCAAGACAAACATTGCAGTACAAGATAACAAAATACAACCTTTAAGAACAAACGCGCAAGCGCCTTGGTCACGAGCGATAAAGAAAACTTGGCTTTGCCCCTCCAATAGCTCAAACCCTTATTTGCTCTTATGATCTCGTACAAGGATTTTAATTCATCAAATGACCTGGAGCTCGGAGGCGTGCAGCTGGACGCGGAAAAGGTTCAAGAAAAAGTTATACAAATAAATAAGAATCTATAGATTCCAGAACAACAGTAAAGAGTGCCAAAAAACCGGCACTCTTTTTTTTATCCTTTCCCCTTCATACTCTCCAATGCTTACAGATAAAGGTTTATGGACTTATTTAAATACAAGATACACTTGGCACGGTTTTTGCATTAACTATTACATGAGAATATTTTGCGGGAGGAAATACAAATGAAAATGGACCTTTACAAGCCAGCACGCCACTGGAAAGACATTGAATTGTGGAAAGGTGTGCCCGAAGAAAAATGGAATGACTGGATCTGGCAGCTCACTAATACCATCAGAACCCTTGATGATTTAAAAAAGGTTATTAACCTTACACCCGATGAAGAAGCCGGAGTGAAAATATCAACAAAAACCATTCCATTAAACATTACACCATATTACGCTTCCTTAATGAATCCGGATGACCCGCGCTGTCCGATCCGTATGCAGAGTGTACCGGTATCCAAAGAAATCGAAAAATCCAAATATGACATGGAAGATCCTCTCTCCGAAGATGAAGACTCTCCCGTCCCGGGCCTAACACACCGATACCCTGACCGTGTATTGTTTTTGGTAACCAACCAGTGCTCGATGTACTGCCGCTATTGTACGCGACGCCGGTTCTCAGGCCAGATCGGAATGGGAGTCCCTAAGAAGCAGCTTGACGGAGCCATTCAATATATTGCCTCGAACCCTGAAGTGCGGGACGTCTTAATTTCCGGCGGAGACGGCCTTCTTATAAATGATCAGATTCTAGAGTATGTGCTAAAAAACCTTCGTGAAATTGATCACGTTGAAATTATCCGAATCGGCACCCGGGCTCCTGTAGTTTTTCCACAGCGAATCACGGAGAACCTCTGTAATATCCTTAAAAAGTATCACCCTATCTGGCTGAATACACATTTCAATACAAGCCTGGAAATTACGGAAGAATCGAAAAAGGCTTGTGAAATGCTAGCTAATGCCGGGGTGCCCGTCGGCAACCAGGCGGTAATCCTCAAAGGCATTAATGACAGTGTCGAGATTATGAAAAAGCTTATGCACGATCTTGTAAAAATCCGTGTCCGCCCTTACTATATCTATCAATGTGACCTGAGTGAAGGAATCGGTCACTTCAGAGCACCGGTTTCGAAAGGGCTGGAGATTATAGAAGGACTTCGCGGGCATACATCGGGATATGCTGTACCCGCTTTTGTTGTCGATGCACCAGGCGGCGGAGGAAAAATCACCCTTCAGCCAAACTACATGATCTCCCAAAGTCACGATAAAGTCGTGTTAAGAAACTTTGAAGGCGTTATTACCACGTATCCTGAACCAAAAGAGTATACACCAGGTACAGCAGATGCCTATTTCTTTAATTACTATGAGAAGAAAGACGAAAAGCGCATCGGAATTTCTGCTTTAATGAACGACGAAAAAAGTTCAATTATGCCGGAGGGACTTCAGCGGATTGAACGCCGTAAAACCTACCAGCAGGATGAAAACCACCGGACACTCAAAGACCAGAGGGATAAACGGGATCAAATGAAAGAACGCAAATATTTAAAAGAACAAAAGATGTATGAAGAAAAGACTGATAAAAGTGAAGAAGCTTAAGCAGGGGGTGCTCTTATGAAATGTAAATGGTGCGAATCGGATAAAGCCATTCACAGTCTGGAGTCAGCCTACTGGGAGCTTCCGGATGGAAGCCGGGCCGTTGAAATTACGCAGGTTCCCTCTATCAAATGTTCAGACTGTGAAATGATATATATTGAAGAAGAACAAATCGCGGACATTGAAGATCAGTTCATGCTGATCGATACAAAAAAGCTCGATATGACCTTCTCCTACAAAACACTCATGAACCAGCCAAAATTCCTGAAGAAAAACTACTTTAACTTTGACAGATAGCAAAAAGCCCAAACGGCCGGTCCTGCCGTTTGGGCTTTTTGCTAAATGCAATGAGCGGAGCCGGTGCTGTCATTCTGATGGGCGTTCTTCCCGTCAGGCGCGCACCCCGCGTAGCCATTGCCAGCTATTAAAACGGCCGGTCCTGCCGTTTGGGCTTTTTGCTAAATGCAATGAGCGAAGCCGGCGCTGTCCCTCTGATGGGGTTCTTCCTGTCAGGCGCGCACCGCGCGAAGCCATTGCCACTCTGAAACGTCGATCATGCCGTTTGGGCTCTTCCGAGGCTGTGACGGCAAGCTTCCTCGACTTAAACATAATTACTTTTTCAGCAAAGGCAACAACTTATATTAAACAGCATTCTTTTATAGCAGGTTGGACGCTCTCTCCCCTATGGCACGCAACGATTGCCATTATCCGGCCGCTTTTACTTTGGTTTTTTTATTTACTTTAAGGCTTTACTCCATACGTTCATATCCTCAAACCCGCTTGTAATTATGCAATTATTAATAAGTGTCCCTTCATATTGATAACCAAGGCGTTTGACCGTCATGTTCATTCCAGTAGAACGGGCCCGGGTTATAGAGAAAATATGGTTAATCCCCTCTTTCCTGCACTCCTCTTCTAAATCAAGCACCAAATAATGAAGAAGCTGATTACCCCTGTAATCCGGATTAACAGCACAGTCTGTAATCTCTGCACTTCTGTATCCGGTTTTCATTGCCGATGCAGCAGCAATGACTTCGCCTCCATTTTTTACAGCTGCAAATAGATAATCGGATTCGGCTGCTTTTTTCAGCGCTTCAGGATCAAAAATATTAGTTGGATATTTAGGAAAAACCTTTTTGTAAAGAGCAGCAAGAGATTTAAGGTCTCTGTCCTGAACAAGTCCGACCGGATACAGACAAGGCTGTGAGATTTGCTTTGAATCTTCTCTTACCCTATTCAGGACTTCTTCATTTTCTGTTTTTGTTTTTGAATTTTTCCGCTCCTCTTTATCGTACTTAGTCAGAATAATCGCTTTTTCCCCTTCAAAGAATCCGCTCGTCTCCGCTTCAACGGAAAAGCCCAAGTCTTTCAGGGCACCGGTATGTTCGGAAAGCGTATAAACAATCCGTTTTCCCCGTACAGCATTATTGATGTCTTCTTTAAGCTTGACCGAATCGTTATATGTAAAAGAGGGCAGATAAGCAACAAGCCTGTCATTCTCATCGTCGAAATCCCATTTATTATTCATCATATAAAACTCCTTCCTGCTTTTCTTCTGTTATGTCCTGAACTGCTTAAGAGGGTGCCTCAAGGTTATAATGACCTGATGCGACACCCTCATTATTATTTATCGCTTTTCCATGATCCTGCCCGGCCCAAGCTGTTGCAGGAGTCTCGGCCCCTCCGGCTTGATCATCTTTTTCATCAAAAGCAATACTCTATGGGAATCATCCTTGTGAGAGCCGAGTAAATCCCCCTACAGGCGGGCGCTTTCCGCGGGCATCGCTTCAGCCTCCTCGGGAAAGTTGCCTTCTGCTTCTTCCTCTACTAGCTTAGTCTTCGATGTACATTCGTCGAAGCAACTCGCAGCTAATTCTGTAATGCTCGTAGCCGATGCCCCGCCGGAGTCGCCGCCTTTCACTCCATAATTAATATTGACAAAACAACAATGTTTCCGAAAACAGCTTATTTTTTAAACGATACGAGCTTCAGTTCCGTCATTTCTTCAATGGCATACTTAATTCCTTCACGTCCGAAGCCGCTCTTCTTCACACCGCCGTAGGGCATATGGTCAACTCGAAATGTAGGGATATCATTGATAAGAACGCCTCCCACCTCAAGGTCCTCCGCTGCCTGGAACGCTTTTTTCATATCATTCGTAAATACACCAGCCTGCAGTCCGTAATCAGAGCTGTTCACTTCAATTATAGCCTGATCCCAGTCTGAGAAGGAATTAATGTGAACAACCGGACCAAATACTTCCTCACAGGAAACAGAACTGTCGGTTGGAACATCTGCCAGGATGGTAGGCAGTACTCCATTGCCTTCACGTGTCCCGCCGCAGACCACTTCTGCCCCACGGTCCTTTGCCTCATCAATCCAGCTTAAAACGCGGCTGCAGTCATCCTCTGATATAAGTGCACTGATATCGGTGGCTTCATCAAGAGGATGCCCGAAGATAAGACGGTCGGTGCGTTTTTTCATGGCATCAATTACTTCCTGCTTCAGTGATTCGTGAACAAATATACGTTGAAGGCTGATACACACCTGCCCCTGATAAGCAAAAGAACCTAACACGAGCCGGTCGGCAATCTTTTCTACATTTACGCCCTCATCAATAATAACGGCACTGTTGGAACCAAGCTCCAATGTCATCTTCTTTAAACCCGCTTTGTTCCGCAGAGCAATACCCACTTCCGGACTTCCTGTAAATGTGATTACACTTATCCGGTCATCAGTGACGAGCTTTTCCCCGACCACGCTTCCCTTCCCGGTAATAACATTTAACGCTCCTTTTGGAAGTCCCGCTTTTTCGAAGATCTCAGCTATAAAATATGCACTGAGCGGTGTCTGTGAGGCAGGTTTTAATATAACCGGGTTACCTGCAGCAATTGCAGGTCCAAGCTTATGTGCTACAAGGTTCATCGGAAAATTAAAAGGCGTTATGGCTGCCACTACGCCAGCAGGTTCACGGACAGCATAGGCGATTCGTCCTTCCCCGCCGGGGGCAGCATCCATATTAATCATTTCATTCTTTATTCTTCTCGCTTCTTCACTTGCAAACTTATAGGTCATTATACTTCTTGCCACTTCCGTTCTGGCTGTCTGGATCGGTTTAGCAGCTTCCTGTGAGATAAGGCGGGCTGCTTCTTCACGCCTCTCCTCTAATAACCTGCTTACATTGTCTAAAATTTCAGCTCTTTGATGAGCCGGGAGTTTACCAAGTTCCTTCCTGGCTTTAAAAGCTGAAACTACAGCCTGTTCCGTTTCCTCTTCTGTAGCTGATGGAATCTGAGCCACGACTTCTCTGTCATAAGGGGATAAAAGATCCTTATAAGAGGATCCCTCCACCCATTCACCACCAATAAATAACTTTTTCTTCATATCCATTCACTCCTTCTGACGATACGTACACATATCCTCTAAAACGCCCTCTAGGATAAGTAGTCCTTCATGGAGTTCTTCTTCGGAAATGACAAGGGGCGAGAGAGTCCGAATAACATTACCGTAAAGACCGGACCCCATAATCAACAGTCCTTTTTGAATGCAGGACTGAATCATTTTTTGTGTGAGCTCTTTGTTCGCTTCCTTCGTTTCTCTGTCGGTGACAATTTCAAAGGCATTCATCGCACCTACGCCTCTCACATCACCAATCTCTTCATACTTTTCATGCCATTTTTGAAAGTACCCCATTACCGTTTTACCAATCTCTTTTGCGCGATTTGGAAGCTGGTCTCTTTCCATTAACCGGATGACTTCAAGTGCGGCTACACAACCGAGAGGACTCCCGCCGTAAGTCCCGCCAATTTCACCGATCCCTGCAGAATCCATGATTTCCGCCCTGCCGGTTACAGCACTGATTGGAAAGCCCGCTGCAATTGATTTAGACATCGTCATGAGATCCGGAACGATATCATAATGATCACATGCAAACAGTTCCCCGGTTCTGCCAAATCCCGTTTGAACTTCATCCGCTATAAACACTATTCCATATTTTTCACAGATCTCCTTCACACCTTTGACAAATTTTCGGCTCGGGGCCACAAACCCGCCTTCACCCTGAATGGGTTCAAGAATAACAGCGGCCGTCTCTTCGTGGGACACATCTGATAAAAAGAACGTTTCGATCCGTCTTAAGCACTCTCTGTCAACGTCTTCGTCAGTCATTCCTTCCGGCTTTCTGTAATAATAAGGGTAAGGAAGCTTATATGTTTCGCCTACAAAAGGACCGAATTCATACTTATACGGCTTCACTTTACTCGTCAGGCTCATTGCCATATACGTTCTTCCGTGAAACCCCCTCTCAAAAGAAATGACCGCTTTTCTACCAGTATATTTTCTGGCAAGTTTGACTGCGTTTTCCACAGCCTCCGCTCCGCTGTTCAAAAAGAACGTCTTTTTATAATGATCCCCCGGGGTTATTTCATTTAATTTTTCCGCAAGCTCAACGTATGGTTCATACATCATGACGTGGAAACACGGGTGAATGTAGGCATCAAGCTGGGCTTTAACAGCCTCTACAACTTCCTTCGGGCAATGCCCTGCATTTAATGATCCTATTGCTCCGGCAAAATCTATAAACCTGTTTCCATCTACATCAGTAAGAATCGCTCCGTCACCTTTTTTTGCAAATGTAGGAGCAGTGTTAAACGGTCCCTTCGGTATATGAAGATCACGTCTTTGCAGAAGAGAAGCCCCTTTTGGGCCGGGAATATTCGACTTAACCTGCACTTGTTTTTTCATCACTCTGATCCTCCTTTGCTTGGTCGCACCAATCCATGATGGTTAGGGCAATAATCGCTGCACAGTCGAGCACACTGCTTAACTCAATATATTCATTTGAAAAATGAGCCATCTGCGTCACTCCAGGTCCGAAAACAATCGATGGCGTGTTTCCGATATTTGTAAGAAGCCCCCCATCTGTTCCCCATGGTGAAGCTTCAACTTTGGGAGGCTGTTGGCATATATGCTCATATTGCTTTGTCAGAATGGACAGGAGTGGATGATCTTGAGGTATTGCCCCCGGAAGCCAGCGTGCACCAAACCATTCAATATCCACGGGATAATCCATAAACCACGGATCCTTTTCTGCAAGTCTATTTAAATGATTACAGAATTCTTCCTGTACTTCCTCTACTGTTTCATCAGGCGAAATACCACACCTGCCTTCAATTTTAACTAAGTCAGATACCGAGGAGGGCCAGTCACCACCTTCAATAACACCTACATTTATCGGTATTGGAATTGGAATTTGCGAATAAAGAGGATCCTTTATCCTTTTGTTACGGATGGCTTCAAGCTCTCTTAATTCATTGAGAACGCACTGGGCCTTCTCGATGGCACTTACACCTTCGTACCTCGTACCTCCGTGTGCGGCCTTCCCTTTTACGAACAGCCTGAACCACATAGAGCCCTGCTGTTTGGGAAATATCTTCATATTTGTAGGCTCGGGAATGATTGCAGCATCAGCTGTATACCCTCTCAAAATAGCGGCAAGGGTTCCGGCCCCTCCACTCTCTTCTTCTATGACACTTTGAAAAATAAGATCACCCTTCAGCTGAACACCGCATTCGTGGAGTCCTTCCATGGCAAGCAGCATAGCCACATTTCCGCCTTTCATATCTGTGGCACCGCGGCCGTAAATGCGCCCATCTCTAAATTCTCCACTGTAGGGATCGGTATGCCAGTCTTTCAGGTCACCTTCAGGGACTACGTCGACATGTCCGTTTAACACGAGAGACTTTCCCTTTCCTTTTCCTTTCTTCACGCCGACAACGTTTGGGCTTCCTGTAAAGTTACCCCGGGGGGATATGAACGCTTTATGGTTGGTAAGTTCTTCACCGCCCGGTTCCCACATGTCCACAGTACATCCGATGGAATCAAGTTTACTTGCTACCAGGTTCTGTATACCTGCTTCATTCATCTGGGTGGATGGTTCACGGATAAAGCGCTGCAAAAGCTCAACCGCTTTTGTTTCCGATTTTTTTATCCATGAAATGACCTCTTCTTGTTTACGATCCATAACGCTCCTCCTTATCCAAGCTGGCTAAATCTATGATCAACTGTGGTTCGGTGCACGCTATGACCTCTTCTACTGTATACGGGCTGAATACTTCTTTTAATAAGAGTCCTTCTTTTGTTACTTCGATTACCGCCATTTCGGTAATGATCAGATTTACACACAGCGAAGCAGTTAACGGAAGACTGCATTCCCTGAGAATTTTAGGCTGTCCGTATTTGTCTGTATGGTTCATGAGAATAAGTACTCGTTTTGCTTTTTCAGCCAGTTCGATTGCTCCTCCCATACCGGGAACCCGTTTTCCCGGCACGATCCAGTTTGCCAGATCTCCCTGTTCACTTACCTGCAAAGCACCCATAATGGTCATATCCAGTTTTCCCCGCCTGATAATGGCAAACGCTGTGGCACTGTCGAAATAGGAAGCTCCTTTACTTGCCGTAATTGGAAATCCACCTGCATTGCACAAAAGAGCATTTTCATTTCCCTTTTCGGGGCTTGGACCAGTCCCGAGCACCCCGTTTTCTGCGTGAAACATAACCGGCACTTCCGTCGGAACAAAGTCTGCTACGAGAGTAGGTATCCCAATACCGAGATTAACGACCATTCCCGGCATAATTTCCTGAGCTGCGCGTCTTGCAATCTTTTCTCTTACTTCTCTTCCCAGGCCCATTTCCAGTTCACTCCTTCTGATTGGACAATTCCATCAATAAAGACGCCAGGGGTTACAATTGCTTCAGGATCGAGCTCACCTGTTTCCACAATGCTGTCCGCTTCTGCAAATGTCATTTTTCCTGCCATTGCTACAAGAGGATTTGTATTTCTGGCGCTCGTATCATAAATAAGATTTCCATACTTATCTGCGCTCTTTGCATTCACGATGGAAATATCCGAAGTGAGTGCCGTTTCAACAAAGTACGATTTTCCTTGTATTATTACTGATTGTTTACCTTTTCCGACAATCGGATTGCCTGCGCCTGTATCGGTCAATATTCCTCCGAGCCCTACTCCCCCCGCTCTTATCCGTTCTGCAAGAGTACCCTGGGGAGAGAATTCCACTTCCAGGGCTCCTTCTGTCATGAGCTTTCCTGCTACCGGGTTTGAGCCTATGTGGGAGGCGATGAGCTTCTTTACTCTCCCTTGGCTCACAAGCCTCCCCACTCCGATATCAGGAAAACCGGCATCATTTCCGATCAGTGTAAGGTTCTTTAACCCTTTTTTCAGCATGCCGTCGATAAGGGAAGGAGGATTTCCTACACCGCCGAACCCTCCGAACATAATCGTCATCCCGTCTTCCATGAACGATAAGGCTTTTTCAACTGTCATCGTTTTATTAATCGATTTCATGACTTTATCCATCGAAGTTCCTCCTTACCCTACTGAGCTGAAAAAACCGCCAACCTGCAGTTCATCCTGTACTTCCTTTACTGTCTGATCGAACAGGCGGACAATTTTGTCTGCTTCTTCTTTTTTCGTTACAAGCGGCGGAGCAATGATGACAGCATCTCCTCCGAGTCCGTCCACACCAGCTGAAGCGGGATAGACGATGAGTCCCTTTTTCATCGCACGCTCGATAATCGTCCGTGAGACGTGAATTTCCGAGGCAAAAGGAAGCTTGTTAAAAATGTTGGATACAAATTCCACGCCCGTAAGCATCCCTCTTCCTCTTACATCCCCGATCATTGGATATTTCTGCTGAAGGACCTTTAGCTGATCTTTCAAGTATGCTCCGACATTTCTTGATTGTTCAATAAGATTATGGCGTTCGATATAGTTGAGTACAGTTAAGGCAACAGCGGCACTTTGAGGATTGGCACTGTACGTATGCCCGCTCATGATTAACTTTGACCCCTTAAAGATCGGCTCCATTACACGGTCGCTGATCATTGTAGCAGCAATAGGTGCATATCCGGCTCCAAGGCCTTTACCGAGAGCCATGATATCCGGTGTTACATTCCAGTGGTCAATCGCAAACCGGGTTCCGCATCTCCCAATACCGGTCATCACTTCATCTGCAATAAATAAAATATCGTTTCTTTTACATATCTCGGATATGGTTTCATAATATCCATCAGGAGGGACAACTGCAGCCCCTGATGCGCCGATAATCGGCTCAGCGATAAAAGCAGCAATGTGATCTGCACCAATTCTTCTGATCGCGGTTTCAAGTTCCTTAGCACAGTGAAGGGCACATTCCGGATAGGTCCTGTTAAAAGGACATCTGTAACAATAAGGTGGGTTTAACGTAGGAAAGTCTTCCAACAGAGGCGTGAACCTCTCTCGTCTGCCAACGTGGCCTGACATGGATAATGCACCAAGCGTAATTCCGTGATAACTCATCCAGCGTGAGAGAACTTTAGTCTTTGTGGGCTTACCCTTCTCCTGCCAGTACTGAAGGGCCACTTTAAGAGCTGTTTCCGTTGCTTCAGAGCCGCTGTTAACAAAAAAAGTCCAATTTACGTCTCCCGGTGCCCACGATTTCAATTTTACTGCCAGCTTCTCTGCCGGCTCGTTTGAAAACTGCGACCGGTATACAAACGAGACTTTTTCCGCCTGCTCTTTCATGACAGCCGCGATTTCAAGAACACCGTGACCGATTCCTGCTGTTACAGCACCGGATGAGCCATCAATGTATTCCTTTCCTTCCGAATCATATAAATAAATACCTTTACCATAAGCCGCAACAGGGTAATTTTCGTCTAATAAGGGTTTGATTAAGTAACTTTCCTTCACTATTACTCCCTCCTTTGCATGCAGCTTTTTAAAGATTGAAAAATCAGATAATTACACCTACACTTAGAGTAAGCGCTTCTTTATTTCATCTTATTCAAAAAGGCTTTATATGACTATTCGCTTTTACAGAGGATCTTTTCTGCTCCTTTTTATACATGGTGTATAAATGATATTCAGGGGGTGTGACCATGCTTACAATAAAAGAAGCATTAAAACTTCCGGCACTGCATGAAACGATTATCAGAGCCGGAGAATCAGGTACTGATCACACAATCAAGTGGGTCACAACTGTTGAAATTATTGAAGATATCTCTCGTTTTCAGGAGGGGGAATTTCTTGTTACTACGGGGTTTGGTTTGAATGAGGATACACCTTATAAAGAGAGACTCATTTCTTTGATAAAGGAAAAGAAGCTCGCCGGGATGGCTCTTTATACAGGGTTTTACATTCCCCATATTCCGGATGAACTGATTGATGCTGCAGATGATGCCGGCCTGCCACTGATCGAAATACCACCTTCGATCAACTTTTCAACTGTTACAAAAGCGATTCTGGAACAGATGGCGAACCGTCAGATCAGGATACTGGAGGATTCCCTATCCATCCATAAAGAAATGACAAAACTCGCCCTTAGTAACGACGGGCTTGATCAGATATTAAAAAAGCTCAGTGAACTTACCCATTCGAGTATGTTTGTATTTGATGATATGTTCCAGCTCCACGCTTATGTAAAAAGACACGGTCAAATGCAGGTGGAGAAAAACGGAATCTACATGAACAACGATTCTTTTTCATTAAAAGACTATGTAGATGTCCTGAGCAGAGAGGAAAAAAGGTTTCACCACTATGTCTGGCACAGTTTTCCATGCTTTTTAACACCTGTTAAAACAGGCGAGTTTATTTACGGGTATCTTTTGATGATTAACGAAAAAACGTATTCCTCAGAAATGGACGAGGTTATTCTTGAGCATGTAGCTACTTTGATTGGTATTGAATTCGTAAAGGAATATGCAATTGAGGAGACAGAGGTCCGGCTTCAGGGAGAGCTTGTAGAAGAAGTACTGCAAAAAAAGGACATTGATGAAAACACCGCTCTCCGCAGAGGATTCAAGCTCGGTTTTGATCTTTCAAAAAAACAGGCTGTTCTCTATGCAAAAGTCAAAATGCAGAGCCTCTTCACCAAAAAGCACCAGGACTTTGGTAAGCAACTTCACTATATCGCATCCCAGCAATTATCAAAAAGCACGAGCCAGAGCATCCTGCTTCCGAAAACAGATGCCCTCGTTGCCTTGATTGAAACAAACGGACCGTCCAAAACAGAAGATAAACAGCAGCTTAGAACATACGCAGAGGGGATATTAAAACACTGGCGTTTTCATTACAGTGAGCCGTTAACAATTGGCATCGGAAGGCCGTACCAGAGCATAGGGGACCTTTCCACCAGCGGCCGGGAAGCAGAATATGCCGTTTCCTACTCTTCCCTCCTTCTTAGCAAAACGGATATTATTCACTATGATGACCTGGGCTTTTACCACCTCCTCATTCAGATGCAGGAATCCGGGGTACCACTTGAGCAGTTCTACAGTGATTATCTCGGTGATCTTGTCAAAGGTGACAGGCATCGGACGGATCTGATCCTTACACTGGAAACGTATCTTGGGCACAACTGTCATATTCAGCAGACTGCTGCGAAGCTCTACATCCACCGCCATACATTAAAGTACAGACTGACACAGATCGAGAAAAAAACCGGACTGAATATTGATTCAGCAGGCGACCGTCTGAACCTGCACCTTGCTGTAATGGCTTATAAATTTTCCCAGGCGGACTCATCTGCCTAATTTCGTCAAAACACTACAGTTTCTCGCGATTTTTGTCTGAAGATTGAAAATTTCAATTTTATTCCTCTCTTCACTTTTCATGGTAAACTACAAGCGCAAACATTGAGGAGGGGATTGTATGACTTTACAAGTGCTGATTGATTTTTACCGTGTCCGTTTCAACGAGGTTCCCGTTCAGGCAGATGACCTGATGGACCTGTTAACCTGGTGCTATCTCAGCGAGTTCATTACACCTGATACCTACAGATTATTACTTAGGGAACTTGAAGAACGGGGAGCTGAAAAGCCGCAGTTCCTTTCTGACAACGCAAAGAACATGAGCCGTATATCCTGAAACATAGATTATGTTTCTTCCTGTGATAATTGGGGTTCGCTCATTCAGCTGGGTTTAACAAATCCTAAAAAAGCTGTTCAAAGAGGTGGATATCTCTCTGAACAGCTTCTTTTTTATTTTTTCATTGCTGTCCTAATCTCTTCTTTTCCCTCCAGAGTAAATTGTTCCTCCCCGATTGTCAGATCAACTTTCTCGTCTGTTTCGTTTCTCACAACTACCTGCTCTTTCGTTACCTGGACATTCAGTCTCGCTTTTCTATAAAGAACTTTAAACGAGAATGCGTTCCACTGTCCCGGAATAAACGGGTTTAACACCAGTCGGTCTGATTGAACTTTAAGACCTCCAAACCCGTGAACAACACTCATCCATGTTCCCGCCATGCTCGTTGTATGACAGCCGTCTTCTGTGTCGTTGTTGTAGTTATCCAGATCAAGACGTGCTGTTCTCAGGTACATTTCATACGCTTTTTCCCTATATCCAAGTTCGCATGCCAATATGCTGTGCACACATGGTGACAATGAGGATTCGTGAACCGTACGAGGCTCATAAAAATCAAAGTTGCGTTTTTTCGTTTCAATATCAAACTCACTATTCAGGAAATAAAGCCCCTGTAAAACATCTGCCTGTTTAATAAAACAGGATCTTAGAATTCTATCCCATGACCAGTTCTGATTCAGTGGAAGATGCTTTTCATCAAGTTCACTGACATGTATTTGTTCTTTGTCCATGTATCCGTCCTGCTGAAGGAAAATCCCTGATTCTTCGTCCACAGGATAATACATTTTATCAATAATATCAGACCACTTCGATGTTTCTTCTTCCGTCAGGTCAAGCTTGTTAATTAAAGCTTCGTATCTCTTCGGGTCTGTTTCATTAACGTGGGCCAGTGCCTCCAGCGTGTACTCGATGGTCCAGGCTGCAATTCTGTTTGTGTACCAGTTATTATTCACGTTATTTTCATATTCGTTAGGTCCGGTTACACCATGCATCATGTAAACGGCCTTGTGATTCACAAAATGAACACGTTCTTCCCAGAATCTTGATATTTCAGCAAGTACTTCTACTCCGTATTCGCCCAGATAGTCGCGGTCTGCTGTATAGTTTACATAGTTATAGATTGCGTAGGCAATTGCACCGTTACGGTGAATTTCCTCAAATGTAATTTCCCATTCGTTATGACACTCTTCCCCATTCATTGTCACCATCGGATAAAGAGCCCCTTTTGTAAAACCGAGCTTTCTGGCGTTCTCTCTTGCCTTTTCCAGATGCTTATAACGGTAAACAAGAAGGTTACGTGCAATGTTCTGATCAGATGTACTGAGGTAGAACGGAAGACAATACGCTTCTGTATCCCAGTAGGTGCTTCCGCCGTATTTTTCACCGGTAAAGCCTTTAGGACCGATATTTAATCTGTCATCCTCCCCGGTGTATGTCTGATTCAACTGAAAGATATTAAACCGGATGCCCTGCTGTGCACTGACGTCTCCTTCAATGACGATGTCACTCGTTTCCCATTTTTTCGCCCATGCCTCTTTCTGCTCACTTAACAGACGATCAAACCCTTTTTCCATTGCTGACCGGCAGACTCTTTGTGCGACTTCTCCCAGGGAGGAGGTATCATGGTCACGATTTGTGACATTGGCTGCAACTTTTACAACCGAAGTTTCTTCGTTCTGTTTTAACGGTAGTACAACTTCCTGAGAAGTGTATTTTTCTCTTTTCGCGACCTTTACCTCGGGTGTTACCTTCTGTCCATTCTGAAAGTACTCATTGATCATCGTGGAAGCCATATGGAAATTCAGCTTCTTTGTTTTTATAATTACCGTCGCACTCTCATTTGAGACTGTCTCGTCAACAGGATCCCAGAACTTTTCGTCATAGTTCGCATCCGTATTTTTCACATCACCGTCAAGATAGGACGTAAGCGTAAGTTCTCCGTCAAAGTTAAGAGGTGTAATGGCATATCGAAGAGCCCCTGCTTCGCGAACCTTCATACTTACAAAACGGCAAGTGGCCACTTTAATTTTCTTCCCGCCTGAAAGTTCCGCTGTAAAGGATCGTTTTAGGTACCCCTCCTTCATATTCAGCTCTCTAACAAAGTTAGAAACCTTGGCAATATTCAAATCAAGTTCCTCATTATCAATTACAACCTTCAGGCCGATCCAGTTGGTTGAGTTAAGCACTTTTGCGAAGTATTCCGGGTAACCGTTTTTCCACCAGCCTACCCGGGTCTTATCCGGGTAGTAGACACCTGCCATATAGCTTCCCTGAAGCGAAGAACCGGAATAGGTCTCCTCAAAGTTTGCCCGCTGCCCCATATGTCCGTTCCCGATACTGAACACACTTTCTGAAATTTCATGATGTTCAGGGTTAAAGTCTTCTTCAATAACGGACCAATCGTCCAGTTTCAAATACTGTTTCATCTTATAATTCCCCTTTCGATGCAACCGTTTGCACTATTTTAAATAAAAAAATTAAAACAGGTTCAATTGTTTTAACGGTATTTCTGTCAGTTTGTTAATGTCCAACTCTGATGGACCGGATCCGGACCTGGCCTCAACTCACCTGCCAACCCGATTCTCCCTTGTCTGTGCATATATTATCCATCCTTATTCTAGTACACTTCCCCCAAAAAAGAAAGCGTTTTACTAAAGTTTCCCACGGTTATTTTCAACATAGTATTTGAATGACATCGAAGCTGATGGTCAAACTAACATCATCGGAGGTGCCTGCTATGGAAGATAAAAATAAAAAGAAACAAAAGAAGACGGAAAAGGGCCGGGCGGATGACAGAAAATTACATTATCAGGTGTATATCCAGGACAAAAGATCACCACATCCAAAAGAAGAAGAAGATATGAATTATTAATGGTGTCGATTTCTTGGAAGTTTTGACTTTTTTGGCCGAAAGACTATTCATATACACAAAGATCGTAGATAATGAAAAAATATTAATGTTACTTTTTGGAGAGTGATTAGCGATGTTACAACAAAGCATAGAGAAAAAGAGAGCTGAACTTATGTTAAAAGCGAAACACTATGGCTTCGGAGCTAAAGAAACACTGACCTGTTCGATTGAATTAGACGAGCTCATAATCGCCTATCAGGAAAACCGTTTGCCCGGTTTAAGACATTAGATAATCACTAAAGCAAGGGGCTGTTTCAGACCAACCGGTCTTTTGAAACAGCCCCTTGCTTGTTATTCTCCGCCTGCCATATTAATTGCACGGGTTACATTAATGACACCGTGTCCGGTATAGGCATCAAAACCACTGTTCCCGATATCATCACAAGAGTTACGCATAATATCATACACTTCCTCATTGGACAAACCAGGATTTATACTTAAAATCAAGCCGGCAAGACCTGCAACGTGGGGAGACGCCATGGAGGTTCCGCTCATCGCTACATATTCGTTACCGATGTACGTGCTTGGAATATGTTCACCTGGAGCTGATACATCCACATGGGTTCCAAAGTTTGAGAATGCAGCCCGCTGTCCTTCAGGATCCAGAGCAGCTACAGTGAAAACTTCAGGATAGGCAGCGGGATACATCGGTGTCTCAACTGCTTCATTACCCGAAGCCGCTATTAGAACAACATCCTGTTCATAAGCATAGCGGACCGCGTCTCTCATAACCTCGGAGTCATGACTGTCCCCCAGGCTCATATTAATGACCCTCGCTCCGTTATCAACTGACCACCGGATTGCCTCTGCAATGGAAAAAGAATTCCCTTCCGCATTTGCATCGAGAGCCTTGACAGCCAGGATCGGATTCTCCCAGGATACTCCTGCAATTCCTTCCACGTTATTTGTTATTGCAGCTGCTACACCTGCAACGTGTGTTCCGTGACCATGTTCATCGTAATAATTCCCATTATCTTCAAAAGCATTATAACCACCGGTTATTTTATCCTCTAAGTCAACATGTTCAGGATCTACACCACTGTCAATAATCGCAATAGGAATTTCTGCGTTTCCTGAAGTGATCTGCCATCCTTCCTCAATTGTAATCTGCTCGAGGTTCCATTGGTAAGGATCATAAAGCTCGTCATTCGGGGCTTTCCCCTCCTGCTGCTGCGGCTCGAACAAACTTGGTTTGTTTTCAAGAGCCGGATGAGACCGCTTTTTATGGAATGAGGTCTGCTTTTCAACAGAATAGTTCGGTTCTGCAAAAATAACACCCGGGTCTGCGGCAAATTCCGAAACGAGCTGATCTGTTGAACGGCTGCTGTCCCGGAATAAGCAGTCGTTGCCTTCTTTATGAAGAAGCGCAGCCTGGTGAGCTTCAGCCAACGCCTTTGCATCGGCTCCATCCTTGATCCTTACAACAACTTCACCTTGTTTAAATGGCGTATCCAGCTCTTTAGTAGGCTCACTGTGAACAAACACGTCCCAGTCCAGATCAGGTATGGATGTTTTTACATAAGGAGCTTCTGCTTCCTGAGCATCAAAATCGACAGCCATATTGCTTGCACCGAGGAAAAACTGGCCATTTTCCCCTGTAATTACAGCCAGGTCTTTTACAAATGAACTTACAAAGGATAAATCCATTTCTCCAATACACCAGGCTTGATCATCTTTCGTACCCATCAAAAGCTTCTGTGTTCCATTCTCAACATAGGGTTCGGAAATATATACCCCTTCTTTTTTCTCCTTGGTCAGCCTTTCCACAGGATTCTCAGTTACCTTCCCGACCTTGGTTGTTTCACCGTTATCATGAACAACTGCGAAACCGTGGAAGTGAGGGTGATCATGAATTTCTTCCTGAAGGTTTGATAAATTATCTTCCTGAGTTGCACTTTCAGCCCACCTGATAAGCTGGTCTTCCATTTTGTCCATAAACATTCTTACAGTGTAAGATACATCATCAGCAAATACTTGATCCATATGTGCCTGCAGTCCGTCCTGCTTATCCTGTGCAAGGTCTTTTTGCTGATGGTCAGAAAAAAACCAAACCCCAAGAACAGTCAGCAGGGCAATGGAAAAGAAAGCAGATAGTCCTATGATTCGTCTCATGTTCGTTCCTCCAGTTAATTTTTCACTTTCTTAGCATGCGCCCATCGCGGCAGTTCATTCAATTCCAGACAGTTTTCAGTACAAAAAGGCGGTTGTTAATAAACACTCTGCCGCACTCCTGCATGAAAAGCGAGTTCTGGGTAGGTGCCATACCATTCGAGTCAGGGAAACATCGTTTTGAAGCTTAACAATTGAGCCGGAGAATCTCGATGCTTATTTATGAACCAGAGTGCGTGTTTCGCCACCTCTCTCTTTTAAAGTACAGAAAATAAAGACGAAGCCTACGTCGTACCTTCGCTTTCCTTAACGGTGCCGTCAAGCCTCCTCAAACTAAAGCTCTGAGAGGTCTTGCCTGGCTCCCGCGGCCACAGGAGTCTCAGGCTTCATTACCTTTTCCAGAAAATATAACAATCTTAACGAAAGCAGCTCATAAGAAATAGTTGATTGGAGCGAATGTACGGCACTCCTTCGGGAAAAGCGAGTTTCGGGGAGAAACCGATAGCGAAAATCTCCATCTCCTTTAAACGAGCTATTTTATGAAGATGGACTTTTTCAGTGACTGCTGTGATGAACCGAATCACCACAAAGTTTATCAGATTTTAAAAAAGAACCCGCCGGATATAGAAATCCGACAGGCACTTTATAAAACCCTGACTCAATAGTATGGAGATATTAATATATATACCAAAACACCTGTAAAGCTAACATAAAGCCACATCGGCATTGAGAAACGAACCCATTTGCGATGACGGTCCCTGTGATCGTTATAACCACTGAAGAAGCTCATCAGTGCAAGAGGAACAATGGCCGCTGCAAGAATGATGTGGGTAATTAAAATAAAGTAATAAAAGGCTGCAATGGCACCTTCTCCTCCAAACGGTGTAGAAGGAGCCATAAAGTGATATGTCACATAAGACAGAAGGAAGACGAACGTCGTGGTGAAAGCACTGTAAATAAACCTTCTGTGCACTGTAATATTCCCTTTTTTTATCGCAATCAGGGCACCGATTAAAAACATAAATGTAAAGCTGTTAAGTGTTGCATTTAAAAGAGGAAGCTGCCTGATAACATAAGGAAGTTCTCCGTCATAACCCGGGAGAAAAGAAAGGGCAACTACGAGAGCATTTACAATGATCGTTACGATAATGACGGTCTTTACATAATGGGCATTAATCTTATTCCAAACTGACACAATTCATCTCTCCAATTCAATATGATGACACACAGGCAAGTCCCTGGCTTTTGATTTCACTAAGCCTGCCTTCTGAAATTCCGTTGATACGGGTCAAGTCTTTTACTGATTCGAACGGACGAAGCTCTTTCAGGCTTTTGCCCCGTTCTTCTCCAATATGGATAATAGTCATGAGCGCCTCAAGATCTGCTTCATTGATATCAATGCACTCTTCATGATTTTCGCTCTCATCTCGTTCCTGTTGGTTTTCAGTTATGTTATCCGTTGATTTTTCCGTAAGGAGTTCGAAGCTTTCACCATCCGTTTTAACTGTAACTGTCCCGTGCTCCGCAGTTCCGAATAATGGAATGTTCATTTGATGGAACAATTCAATAACTTCAGAGTGAGGGTGACCATATTGATTATTCTCACCTGCAGAATATATCGCGGCATCGGGATTAACAGCTTCGATAAAAGGGGCAGTATTTGAAGTGGAAGACCCATGATGGCCTGCTTTTAAAATGGTTGCATTGAGATGGTTATTGCGTCTGAGCATTTCATGTTCTGCCCGGTTTTCTGCATCTCCTGTAAGTATAAAACGAACCTCTCCAAATGAAATGTTCATACTTACCGAATCATCATTCAAATTGTTTGTTAATTCTTCAGGATGGATGACTTCCACAGATAAATCACCGACGGTAAAAGACTCTCCTGCCCTCGGTTCGTAATAATCTGCTTCGGAAGCAAGAATCGCTTCGAGTGTATGCTCAAAAGTCTGAGAACCCGCTTCCGAGCCGGACATCCAGACTTCTTTTACTTCAAAAGCATCCAGCACCTGCGGCATTTGTCCGATATGATCTGCGTGAGGATGTGTCCCCACAAGCAAATCGATGTGAGTGACGCCTCTTTCATTTAAATAGTGCACTACTTCATCCTGGTCATGACGGCCGGCATCCACAAGAATCACTGCCTCTTCTGTTTGAAAAAGAGTGGCATCCCCCTGTCCTACATCCAGAAAGGATACTTCAAGAGAGCCCTTCGGCATTTCCGATAATGGACCATTGGTTTCCTCTTCTTTGTTTTTTTCTTCGACTGCTTCTTCATTATGAGAAGACTGTTCGCCCTCTGTGAATTCATCCACACCGCATGCACCGGCAAGGAACAGTAATAGTACTGTCAACAATGTCAGGCTGATTTTATTATTCACTTTATTCCCCCACCAAACCATACTTCGTTAACTATTGTAGTATACAATGAAAAAAGCTGCTTAAAAAGACAAAGGTGACAAAAAGGACTGTTCTCTCCTTTTTGTCACCTGATTTTCATACATTCGTCACAGTTTCGACGGTTTCACTTTATTTACTTTCTCATTTCTTGTATTCTGTTCAAGTTTTTCAAGAAGATCCCGGACTTCATTTTTGTTTTCTTTCATCCCAAAAACCCGGTTTCTTTCTTTTTTTAAGACGCGGATGAGAAGTTGCTTCTCTTTTTTTGTCAGTAGCAAAATCCTCACTCCTATTTCCTGAAATAACACACAGGATTATTTTAGCACCCCTGGTGGCATTTGTCCTGCGATTCACATCATCTGTGAGTGGCGGCGGCTTCTTTTGTCCGCACGTTCTTTCTCATAGCCCACCATATACCGGCTGCTGCCAGAACAAATAGCGTGGTTGAAAAATAAAAAATAGATGAGATTGTATAATACCCTGCAATAATTCCTCCAAGAACAGGCCCGGTAACATTACCGAGAAAACGAAAGCTCTGATTATATCCGAGCACTTCCCCCTGAACTTCAAGTGGCACTACTCTTCTTATATAAGCTGTAACACACGGAATAATACCGCCGATCTGGATTCCAAATAAAAACCGGAGAACAATCAGCTGCCAGATGTTTGTCACAAATGCCTGTGGAATAAAGAACAAGGCTCCTAAGCCAATACATATTAGCAGAACTTTCTCATGACCGATTTCATCTCCAAGCTTTCCCCAGGACCTTGTTGCAACAAGGTTTCCAAGGCCGGTAACTGAAAAGGCAAAACCAGCCAGAAAAGCGATGTTCTCCACGGTCACGAGTGAACTTACATAAAGGGCAAGCTGAGGTTGGATACTGAAGTTGGCAGTCTGAACAATCAGTGAAACAACCATAATCATAAAAAGCATCCGGTTGCCGAAAATGTACCGGAACACCTCTCCCATGCTCTGGTGCTTCATTTTGTTTTTTGGCCCGGGACTGCGTACTTCCTGAATGGAAAAAGCAACAAATGTTGTAGCTGTGGAAATGACAACTGCCGTTATAATAAAGGTATATGTGAAACCAAACCCATCCGCCAGTGCCCCGCCAATCAGAGGACCGATCAGCCCGCCTCCTACAGTGCCTGTCTGAAGGGTCCCAAGAACTTTTCCTGCATTTTTTTTATCTGTCTGTGAAGATATAAGAGCAAGCGACGTGGGAATGAAGCCAGTCACTATCCCCATAAGCATTCTCAAGAAAAATAATTCCAAAACCGAATCAACATATCCCATTAAGAAAATCGAAATCGCAATCCCATAACCGGTAACTAGAAGAATCTTCTTCCTGCCGAACCGGTCGCCAAATCTGCCCCACAAGGGTGATACGAGAAAGGCAATGAGAAAAGTAATACCAAACACGAACCCCGACCACCGCTGTACATAAGCCGGGGAGTAGTTTCCAAACGTTTCTATATAAAGAGAGAGAAACGGTAACACCATCGTGGCACTTGCCGCTACACTGAAGTTAGCAATCCACATGATCACTAAGTTCCTTGTTTCTCTACGGATGGTAAACACCTTCTTCTGATCATTTATTTCGACTTACTAAATACAAGTATAGCGAAATTCTTTTACAAAGAGAACCCCTTCTTTCATCGTAAAAAGTCCACCATTTTCCCTGTAACCCCAGCCGTAAAAAGGCATGAACCCGTAATCATACATCCCGCGATTACGACTTCGTCTGAAGGTGCTGTACCAAGATAGTGAAACATGGACTGCGTTGAAAATGCTCCTGCAAATCCGTAGGAAAACAGCAGGATTCCACCTGCTATGAACAGATAATACAGAACCCCCTGCCGGGAAAAGCGCTTCTCTTTAGCTCCTGTGCCTTTTTTCAGAAAACCAGCAGCAATAAATAACGAAAGAATCAATAGAGAAGTAAAAAGAATGTATACTATTGAACGCGAAACGATACTCAGAATTAAAAAAATAAACAAAAGGAAGCTTAAAAAAACGACCCTGAATCTGATCATAAAGTACCTCTTTTTCATAAGTTGATTTCTTATAGCAATTGAAGCTAAAAAGTAGAAAGAACCCGGTTTCCACCAGGTTCTTTACTCCAAAATGTCTAAGAAGAAAGAAAAGCTTCGAGCTCATCTGCTCTTTTCTTTGCATGCTCGTAGCCATGCTCATAGAGACTCCGCAGGCGCTCTTCACGTTTTTCCACCCTTGATACACCCATTAACTCATCCGGTCTGAATACAAACGCTCTCCCGTCTTTCTCAGCCTTTCTGACCTCCTCGATCGCTTCATTGTATACAACCGACCGGCCTTCTACTGCTTTTATGAGTCCGGGATGACCTTTATACTTCCTCTTGAATACCCATTTCCCTCTCGTAAGAGGTTTTTTAAAATAACCATCGCGCTGGGTAAGAACGACAATGTGTTTTTCGTTCCCGTCTTTCATGGATCTCTTTAATGGAATGGGATCACTGATCCCCCCATCCATAAGGACACGTTCCTTATATCTGGTAACCGGGGCCACAAAAGGGAGTGAACTTGATGCTCTTAATATGTTAAGAAATGAATCCCCGACTTCGTTTTTTTCATAATAAATGGTTTCACCGGTCGCACAGTCGGTTGTTCCAACGAGAAACTTTTGATCCGAACCGAAAAATGCATCAAAATCAAAAAATACTTCCTGGTTGGGTATTTGATCAAAGATCAGATCCATATTAAAAAGCTCCCCTTTGGAGAACCACCTTTTGTAGGAGATGTAGTCAGGATGCGTGCAGTAGCCAATCGTAACTTTCTCATTCCGCCCTAATTGTTTGGAGATATAGGATGCTGCATTGCATGCCCCTGCTGATACACCTATAACATAAGGAAAATGCCAATCCTTTTTCAAGAAATATTCTAATATTCCAGCTGTATACATACCGCGCATACCGCCGCCTTCCAAAACTAAACCGACATTATCTGCCTGATGCAACGTCCCTTCCTCCTTAATACTAAGGTGTTCAACAATTATACTGATTCTATTTTAACGAATTCCTCAGATTACTACAAATATTTTCATACTTAAACAGCAGAACTGCCCCGACTGAACACCACTGAAAATAGTCTGTTGTTTATTACGGGGTTCTCAGTTCAGGAAAAAAGGCTGTCTTACGAGGAAAGGACCTCATAAGCCAGCCTTACATTATTCCTAACAGTTATTCAGGTTCTGTATAATACATCAGGGCAATGGCACCGGGTCCTGTGTGGGTACTGATAATCGGTGTCGTCGGACGGATTTGGAAATCTTCAAAATCCGTAAGCTCCATGATATTATTTTTAACCTTTTCAGCCAGCTCAAGGGCATCAGCATGAGCAATCCCGATTCCTCTCACTGTTTTTCCCGCAGTTTCTTCCTTAAACTGTTTTTTGAAAAAGTTCATCATCTGCACATGAGTCCGCACTTTTGTAACTGGAGTATATACACCGTCTGCAAGAGAGGCAACAGGCTTAATTTTAAGGAGTGAACCCATAAGGGCCTTCCCTCTGCCGATCCTTCCACCCTTCGATAGATATTCAAGAGTATCTACCATGATATATAAGGATGACGTTTTTTTTATCTTTTCGATTCTATCTTTTATTTGTTCAAGGGAAGCTCCTTCCATAGCCATCTTCGCAGCTTCTCTTACCTGAAATGACAATGCAAGAGAAATAAAACCCGAATCAACAACTGTTACCTCACTGTCAGTCATCGTTGAAGCCGTCCGCGCGGAATTGTAGGTTCCGCTCATACCTGATGTCATATGTATAGATAGAATATCACTTCCATCTTCACCGAGCCTGTCATAGACTTCAGCAAATGAACCTGCGGAAGGTTGTGAGCTTTGCGGGATATTTTCACTTGCAACAAGTTTATTCAAAAATTCATCCGGCGTGATGTCCACACCGTCAATATAGGACTCACCATCGACCGTAACAGACAACGGAACAACTGTAACTGCCAGTTCGTCCATCATTTCTTTTGGAAGGTCACTTGTGGAATCAGTAACGATTTTAACTTTTTTACTCATTTGAGCACCCCTTTTTCCTCTCACTAAAATGCTCTTTCTATCATACTACAAGCCCCGTTCCTTGTTAAGACACGAGTTAAGGGGCATTGGGCGTTGTTCTGCATGTGAGCCTGACTCCCCAATACCTCCCACACCGCCATGTACATGTACCTCTTTTCTCGTCAATGTAGTAACTTCAACTAGCTGAAGCCAATTAATGTAGCAGTAATAACAAAAGCTGATCCAAGAATAAAGATTAAAACCTGAAATTTTATGATGAACAAAAACCATTTCCCCCAGTCAAGTCTGGCTGCCCCAAGTACACCCATAAGAGCAGCGGAGGTCGGAACAATCATGTTTGTAAATCCATCACCAAGCTGGTATGCAAGAACCGCTACCTGTCTTGATACTCCTGCTATATCGGAAAGAGGGGCAAGAAGAGGCATTGTAAGAGCAGCCTGTCCTGAACCTGACACCACAAAGAAATTAAAGACGGATTGAAACAAAAACATAAACCATGCAGACAAAGCAACAGGCAGACCTTCAATCGAGCTTCCCGCAGCGTTCATTATTGTATTTAATACCGATGGTTCACCTGGATCATCGCCCCCAAGAATAATGACAATTCCCTTCGCCATACCTACAATAAGTGCAGCAGGCAGCAGATCACGGGCTCCCTGTGTGAATCCTTGGGCAATATCATTTATGGTCATGTTGTTTAATTTAAAGATTACACCGATAATACCGGCAACCAGGCCTATTGTGAAAAATTGCGTCGCAATTTCCGGAATGTAGTATGCGTGCTGAACCACTCCCCATACAATCCATACAATACCAATTACAATCGAGGCTACAACGAGACTGTGTCCAAGTCCGAACCTGCTTTTAATGTCTTCCTGTTTAACATCCTTACGGAAATACTCATCCGATTCGTAGGAAACAGAACGGGTCGGGTCTTTTTTGATACGCGCGGCGTAATACCATGTATATGCCACACCCACTAACGTAAAAAATGCCCACATGGCTATTCGGAACGGCGCACCTGACAATACAGGAACATCAGCTACCCCCTGTGCAATGGCTACGCCAAATGGATTCATCCAGCTTGTTGCGAACCCGATCTGGGTTGCTACATATGTAATCATAATGCCGGTAATGGCATCATACCCAAGTGCGATAACAAGAGGAATTAAGATCATGGCAAAAGCAATAGCTTCTTCACCCATGCCAAATACCGCCCCACCGAGAGAGAACATGACAAACATAACTGGAATAATCAGGCTTTCACGGCCTTTTGTGTGTTTAATTAAAGAAAAGATCCCTTCTTCAATTGCACGGGTCTTCATAATGATTCCAAAAGCACCGCCGATAATAATGATAAAAGCCACTACGCCGACTGCAGAACCCCATTTATCACCAGACACGAGACCTTCGAATACGTAGTTTAAAAACCCGGCCCCGCCGCCATCTTCGAAGAGGTTTACACCATCACGTACAGACTCCCCTTCTTCATCAGTGACAGTTTCAAAACTCCCCGGGACCAGTACAGTCCGGGTATCTTCTCCCCCATCACCGGTTGTGAACGTTACCTCTTCTGTATCAAACTGTCCCTGAGGAAGTACATATGTAAGCAGGGCAGCAGCGAGAACAACAAAGAATATTATGACGAACGTATCCGGCATTTGAAATTTCCGCTTATTTTTATTTTCCATGGTATCTCTCCTCTTTTTATATATGCTTTGTAAACAACCGTTGCTGTTGGGAGCATACTCTATAAACTCTGATAGAAATGGAGTGTTATTTTATACTCACTGCACTCTCCCGCAGCGGTCCGGGAGCCGCTTCAGGGGTAACATGTCTCACCCGGTAACAATCCTCATGAAACCAGGCTGCGATAATGACAAAAGCAAAGTGTTTACATAAACAAGGTTTCTTGTAACTAAGATATTAATGCAAAACAGATGCCAACTATAGGTCACAGCGGATAATCTTCTTTACACTAATCATTGTGTATCTGTCTTTTTTATTTCCAACTTCCCGTCCGGCAGGAATCCAGTCCTGCTCCGGACATATGAAAAACCGTTCCCTGTTTGCTGAAAGTCCTCTTGATGCACTTCATTCTGACAATTCAAATGGACATAATACACACAACCTATTAAACCATTAATTAACCAATTATTGCTGTATAGAGACTCACAGCAAACCACACAAAAATATGTCGAAACTGTAAAGAACTTTGCTGAAATGTGTTAGAATAAACGTGGTTTTATTATCATTGATAGATGCGCACTGTCATTTAACAGAGCCTCTGAGAAAAGAATAAAAGAAAGGAGGACAAAGACTAAAATGAACCATGTACCATTTATAGCTGTTGAAGGACCGATTGGTGTAGGCAAGACATCACTTGCAGAAAAACTATCTGAAGATTACCGTTACTTTCTTCTGAAAGAAATTGTCGAGGAAAACCCGTTTTTAGGCAAGTTTTATGAAGACATTAATGAGTGGAGTTTTCAGACGGAGATGTTTTTTCTCTGCAACCGGTTTAAGCAGCTTGAAGATATCCAGCAGATTCAGTTAAATCAGAATCAGCCGGTCGTTAGTGATTATCATATCTTTAAAAACCGGATTTTCGCAAAACAAACACTAAAAGATGACCATTTCAGAAAATACGATCAGATCTATCACCTTCTCGCAGCTGATCTGCCTAAACCAAACGTAATCATATACCTGAAAGCAAGTCTGGATACCTTGTTAAAGCGAATCGCCCGCCGCGGCCGTTCGATTGAAAAACAGATAGACCCTTCGTATCTTGAACAGTTGTCCAGGGATTACGAAATGTTTATACAAACATTTAAAGAAACACACCCGGACATCCCGGTTATCACCATTTTGGGAGATGAGATGGACTTCGTTCATCGGCCCGAGGACTACAGAGCGATTGTCCAAAAGGTGGATGATGCTATGAAAACGGCTGCCACCCTGAAGTAAAAGAACGGAGTGAATTTATGAATATTGACCGCGCAGGAATACCCGAAAATGCTCTCATAACACTGGCAGGAACGGTCGGTGTCGGGAAGTCTACCCTAACAAATACACTTGCCCATGCACTTAACTTTAAATCATCCTTTGAAAAAGTGGACGGAAACCCGTATCTCGAAGATTATTACGCCGACTTTAAAACATGGTCCTTTCACCTTCAGATATACTTTTTAGCGGAGCGTTTTAAACAGCAAAAGCAAATGCATGAAACCGGAACCGGATACGTTCAGGACCGAAGTATCTATGAGGATGTAGGCATTTTTGCAAAGATGCAGTACGACAACAATAACATGACCAAACGTGACTACGAAACGTACCAATCTCTGTTTGAAGCGATGGTTATGTCACCCTACTTTCCGAAACCAGACGTGTTAATTTACATAGATGGAACCCTTGATAAGATTCTCGAGCGTGTAGGAAGACGGGGCCGTGAGATGGAAACAAAGACCCCTCGTTCTTTTTGGGAAGACCTCTACACCCGTTACCAGGAGTGGATTCGTGATTTTGATGTATGCCCGGTACTCCACCTGGATATCGAAGCTTACGACTGCAAAGATCCCGAATCTATTCAACGGGTTGTGGATGGTATACGTACATTGATTGAAAACCCGGAAAAGAAGTATTTAAAGCTGGAACCAATGGAAACGGCAGATAAATAATGTATGGAAATAAAGCAAACCCCTTTGCATTACACGATGCAAAGGGGTTGTTTATGTTTTTACAGTTGTTCACTATTCTGGCCTGCGATCTTCCTTTTGTAAATAATTGAGGATAGTGTAATGCTTACTTCATACAAAATCACCAGAGGGATAATGACCAGAATATCAGAGATAAAATCCGGCGGGGAAATTAATACCGATATGACAACGATGGCAAAAAATGCGTACTTGCGGTTTTTTCTCAGCCCGTAAGGCGTGATCAGCCCCAGGCTTGTCAGGAACATAACGACAAGTGGAAGCTCAAACAGGATACTGAAAGGAACCGTCATCCTCAGGACAAACTGAAAATACCTGTCCGGGGTAAACATCGTCTGAAACATTCCGTCTCCAAGTGTCAGTAGAAAGTTCAGCACAAGAGGAAGAACCACAAAGTAACCAAAACTCAGCCCGGCGAGGAACAATATCACGGAAGCCGGTATATACATCAGCGTAACCCTCGTTTCCTTGACTGTCAGAGCCGGCTTTACAAAAAGCCATATCTGAAACAAGAGAATAGGAATCGTCGCTGCAAAGGCAATTAATCCCGCAATACTGAAGAATATCCAGATAATATCCATCGGCCCCAGAATTGTAAGCTGCATATCCAGGTCTTTAATCAGCCATTCATAGATATCTCTTACAAAAATAAAGCTGACAATAAAAAATAATATAAAAGAACCGAGAACAATAATAATGCGTTTTCTCAATTCACTTAAATGATCGAGCATCTCCATATTTTGTTCGGCCATGACTTACGCTCCTTCAATCAAACTGCGCCCGGTAAACATACAAAAGGTGCAAGGAATCTTCCTGCCTCACACCTTTTTATGACTATCCGTTATTCAGTGCTTTAACGACCCTGGTTTGTATCGTTTGTGTTTTGCTTTTTAGACGAACGATCATCGTCATCATTCGTAAGATCTTTTGCAGAAGCTTTAAATTCCTTTAATGTCTGCCCCATTGCTCTTCCGATTTCAGGAAGCTTCTTGGGACCGAAGATAACAAGGGCAATAACCAATATTAAAATCAAACCGGGGATACCGATATTTTGAAAACCCATGAAAGTAACCCTCCTTTAAGAAAGCTTATTATGTTTATTCTCGGTGTATTTTCTACTCTATTATAAAGTGTTTTTTGTTATTTTACTATAGGTAGAGTAAAACTGTTTCATCTTCACCTAATCGTCAAAACTCCGGCTGGCAAACAAGGAATCAAGAACCACTTCTATTGAAATCCCGGCACCGAGATTAATCGCTTCTTTATCCCAGGTTACCGGTTCCATTGCAATACGCTCGACCGGGTCTGCTCCGGGGGTTGTTCCGATGTAAATATCCTCTGCTCCCCGGCTTTCTGATATGTATGTAAGGGAAGCCCGTTTTTGCCCTTCCACTTTTACAGGCTGCTCATTCATAACAAGATGATCAGATTGCGGCACGACAGAAACGATCAAAAGACCCCAGATTCCCATACAGAAGATCCCTAATCCCGAAATTAACATTACCTGCTTTTTTGTCATATCCGTTAACTCCTGTCATATACGTCATGGTCTATATCTTACTGTATACCATACTTGCGTTACGATAGCCAATAGGCATGCTTTTTACGGGACAGCCAGTGCAAATTTTGTGTCGCTGGTCTTTTTATTATGATAGCGCCGTTCAACGATTGTAAGTTCTCTGTTCCTGTTCATGATAATAATGGTAGAGCAGCGGGTTCCATAGTCTTCTGAAGAAATGAAAACGGGAGACAGCATCCGTTCTAATTTCTCCCCAAATCCCGTATCGGGAAGCAGCTCAGAAGGGAAAGGCTCAGCTGCAGCCAACTCTGAAAACAGCATATTAAGCAATTCTTCCTGATCTTCGCAGGCGCTCACACGGTCCATGGCATCCTTTACCGCTTCTACTTTAGGCCAGCTCGTATCCAATGCGGCATTACTCAACCCATAGATACCACTTTCAAGTACCTTTATGCCGTTTACCCTGTTAGACCCATAGCAAAGTGTGTCAGGTGTGCCAACCAGAAGATTGAAGCCATCGTACAGCCCCCCGTCTTTACTCACCTGCTTTACGAAGGTGCATGCATCGGTGTCTTTTCTCCTTAAAAAATTGACAATCAGCTCGCCTCTTGAATGCCGCGCCTCCCTTTCCTGCCGTTCACGGACATTGGTAAGAGCACCCAGACAGCCGGTTTCAGAGACACCCAGCCAAGTACCGCCTTTTTTAAGGTCTTTTCCAGCATAAACAACAGGGTATCCCTCCCAGCGATGAAGGGACTCTGTGGGCCTGGCATAAAATTCATCCCTGTTGGCAGCAAGAATGAAAGGAAATTTAGTATTCTTTTTCATGGAGATTCCAATCAGGCACATTTTTTCACCTTCTTGTTCCATCCTTTACGCTGAAGGATGGCCAGATAAATGAGTGGTGTGACAAAAAACGTAATAAAGCTTGGGGAAAGCCCGCCGGGCACCAAAAGATAAATGATCACCCCTGCCCCCACAGCCCACGCAGCGGGCACATTCAGAGAATACACTCCAGCCGCAAGATTGTTGATTGCCTCTTTGGATAACCTTCCCTTTTTTACAACCAAGTAATCTGCGATAAATACTGCAGTTAAAGGAATGATAACGGTACCCAGGAGAGAAATGAACTGTTCAGCCCGGTCTGCAATAATCGGAAAACCACTTACGATAACCCCGAGTGCGCCGAATATGACCGCACTTTTCATCCTTCCAAGCTTAGGAAAACTGTTTAACAGGCTGTAGCCACCGGTATAGGCATTATTCAGGTTTATCGTAATCATCGACATGAAAGCTGCTGTAAAAATCAAGGCAATGAGAAAAAAGGAATCGGTCATCCGGGTTGAAACAACAAACGGATTCCAGTCACCTGCCACTGTGGCAGTAAATGCTCCCAGAAGGGCTGTGAGTAAAAAGCCCAGACTATTTCCAAAGAAGATTCCGTAAAAGGCGTGTTTCGGTGTTCTTCCATAGCGGGATACGTCTGAAGAAGTACCTGCTCCCGATACATACTGCACGAAAGCGAGACTTCCGAATAATATCATCACAGAGGCAGACCAGTTGCCGCTGCCGTTTACGATATCCTTTGCTGACCTCCCTCCGTAGTCTCCTGTCAGGTACAAACAGGCCATGACAATCGCCGAGAGAAACAGAAGAGGCAGGACAAATTTCGAAAGATTTTTCAACGCTTCAAAACCTACCAAGGCGAGATAAGCCATTATTAGAGCCAAAGGAATGGAAAGCCACAGGAAAGGTACTTCCAGACCGAAACTTCTGGACAGCATCTCCTTTAATATATAGGTACCACCGATAGTCTGTACGCCGAACCAGTATAATGAGGTGAGTGTACGAATGGGCGAGGCTATGTACATTGAACCTTTCGTTCCGATCATGGACCGGATGACAAACTGTGCTGGAAGACCATAACGAGCGCCGGGAAGAGCCAGAAGTGATACAAATAAAAATGCCAGGCAAGCCCCAAGAACAGTAGACAGAACAGCAGCATAAAAGTTCAGTCCACCTTCAAGTACCGCCATAGCAGGCACAAGGAAATTTCCTGCGTTTACAGCCACAGCAGTCTTTATTCTTACGTAATCTAATGCCCCGGTGGTCCTTAAATGCTTCGGAACTGCGTCAAGCCCGATGGTTTCCACTGTTATCTTTTTTGCTGAAGCAGCCGTTCTCACATAGGTGCACCCTCTTTTTCTATGATGTATACTTAATTATCATCTTAGCTTTAAACCGGCTCTTGGTAAAGTAAGGGGCAATATAGTACATAACCATAAAGGGATCAGGGTATGAGAAAAATAGAAACGAATATGTTGCCCACATTGAATTTGCCGTTATATAATCAATCCAAAAGAATCGGAACCTTATACCATGTAAAACCGTAAATAAATCAAGAAGTTTGTATACGAGCACGACTCAGGAGGTCATTATATGTCAGAAAAGAAAAACGAACTCAAAAAAGATGAAAACGCCAAAACAGTTATAGAACAGATCCGGTCAGAAGGCAATCTTGAAAAAATTCTTGAAACGATCGGCAGAATTGGAACAGAAGAGCAGGAAAAGGCCGGTGAATCTCTCGAAGCACTGAAAAGACCGGTAAGCGACATGATGAACGACCCGAATCATGAGCTGCCGGAACAGCTGACCAAGCTGAAAGAAGTAGTTGCGGACCTGGAACCAAATTACTTAAAACAAGGAAAATGGGAAAAACTCGTAAATAAAATCGTCCGTAAAAGCCCTCTAGATAAGTACGCGAAAAAGTACCAAACAATTGAATCAGAGGTAGAAACGATCATTGAAGCACTTCTCCACGGTAAAGATAAGCTTCAGGAAGATACTGTAATGCTTCAGCAACTTAAGGTTGTAGCGAAAGAGCGGATGGCTTCTCTTGAAGAACAGATCGTCATGGGGAAAGAGCTTAACATAATGCTTGAAGAAGAGATGAAAAAAGAAGAATGGCAAAACGATCCGGTCCCGATACAAAAAGGACAGCAGAAAGTCCTCTCCCGCGTTAAAAACATGCAGCAGGCTGTACTTGTTCTTCAGCAGTCTCTTGCTTCTGTTGATATTATTGCCGAGAATAACGAAAAACTCGAAGAAGCTATATTTAACGCTATTACCATGACGAAAAACATCGTCACCGTTACAGCTTCCATTCAGCTTGCACTCGGGAATCAGAAAAAGGTCATTGATGCGGTTCAAAATGTAAATGAATCAACGGAAGCAATGCTTCTATCGAACGCATCGCTCTTGAAATCCAATACAGAAGAAACCCTTAAAACCCTCGAAAAACCGTCTGTTGCAATTGAAACATTCAAAAAGGCTTACGAGGATGTATATGCAGCGATTGAAATGACCGAGCAGTCAAACGAACGGATTATCGAATCGAGTAAACAGTTCATCACAGAGATGGATGAACTGAATACAAAAATGGAAAAGAAGCTCTTAAATTAACGCCCCGATTTCAGTTGGGGATACAGGCAGGTGAAACTAATGACCTTCAAAGAAAAGCTTCTCCATCAGGAATGGATACAGCCCTTTCTGCCAAACTATATGAAACCGTTGCACGAGCCCAGGATTGAGGAAGATGCTACCAGCCTCATGGTTCACGAAACTGAGGAGTTCCTTTCCGATCTGGCTTCCCTGTCGGAACTTCCGAGGCTCAATAAAACATTTAAACGTAAAATCAAAGGGTTCCTGCTGAAAGTGAAAATCAAACCGAAGAAGCTTCACCTTGAAATGCACGATACCAAGCGTTCCCAGGCTTTAATAAAAAAACGCATTTATATTACAATTTACAGAAAATCAGTCAAAGCAGAAAAAGGGCTCGGCAAATGCATAGATGCTACCATCTACTTTCATACAGACGGTCGTAACATCGTACGAAATGTAAAGCATCACCCATTGTTCAGACCTGTATTTACTCACCTTCATATGCTTGACAGCTCCTTGTCCGGCCAGAACCTCCTTCCTCAAAGCGAGAGTGAGGAAACCGTCGAGCTTCAAAGAGCTCATCATAACGAACCGGATGAGAAAAGTACGCTGAATGCGGAATTAAAGCAGCTTGAAAGGCGTTACGCAAACCTGAACAATTCAATTACATCTGTTTTTTCAAATGTCAGCGCCAGTTTGAAACGGTGTCTTGAAGAGTTTAACCTTCTTGATGTAGAAGAGCGCCACCAGCTCAAGCGGATGCTCATAAAAGAAATCCCCGACCTCCTTGACACTTACCAAAGCTTGACCCCCTCCCAGAAGAAGGAAATGGAAGAGGATGTCATTCGCGCACTTGAAAAAATGAACCGGTTCGTAGGCAAAATTGCGTCCTCACTTGACCACAACCGGATGGAAAGACTGAATCATCTGCTCAGAGTCAATAAAATGCGTTATGATGAAAATAAATGAAAAAAGCTGCTCAAAGTATCAACCTTTGAGCAGCTTTATTTAATTATCGTACCGTTTGATTATCTTTATGTGTTTTAATATACGTTATTTATCCGGGGAATCACAGTTCTTCCTGCCATTACCGGAGGGGTGTCCCTCCTCTTTGTCTGCTAAACCAGGAGGAGAGCACCCTTTTCCCCGTTGTGCGTTACCTTCTTGTTTCTTCCCCTTACCGGGAGTGTCATTTTTTTCAGAATGACCTTTTTTCTCATTTTTTTCTTTTTTCTCTTCTTTATCTTTATCTTTCTTTTCGTTACTCTTCTTAGTCTGTTTTTTTTCGTCTTTATAATCAGCAGGTTTTTCTTCCGGCTCAGAGTCTTCGTCGGTTATATTATCTACCGGTGCTTCCTCATCAATATCGCTTTCAGTGTTAGAGACCTGAGATGATCCAGATCCTGCTTCTTTGTTCTCTTCAGCGTTCTCCGTTACAGATGAAGGACTTTCTTCTTCCTGTTCCTGTTTTGAAGAGAGGGTGACTTCATCCATGTCCTGTTCACCGGAACCGCTGTGAAGTATATCTGACATTTCCGGGCCTGCTTCGGATACGAGCTGACTCATTGAAAAACTTCTCAGCTCCTCGACCTCGGCCAGCTCAAAATCGTATGTATGGGACAAGGCAATCTTCCCTGGTGAAACAGCTCTCGCTTTCGCTTCTTCCAAGGTAGACTGATCAATCAGTAAAGAGATAATATTTATGGAGTATTCTTCTTTTATGGATGTGGTCCAGCCTTCGTATCTGGCAAGCCACTTCTGGTCTTCGTAAAACACAGTAGAGGTGGATATGTATATACTATTTTCTTCCTCCAGGTATCCATGAGCTTTGCTCTCTTTTAAAATTAGATACGCTGCTATGTCAAAGGATTCCCCTATATAATCCCCGGGGTGCAGTTCGCCCAGTATTTTTTTCCCGTCTTCATTATAATAAATCAAATCAACAACTTCGTATTTCCGGTCAAGGGTGATTCCGATACTGGGATTAATATCAAAAGCAACGACACCATATGCTCTTTCATCATCCGGGAAAGGCAGTGCAAAAAAGACGATAAAGCACAAAACAGCCGCCACAGGCAGTGTCATGGATTTATGTTCATAAAGCATCGAAACAAGAAACGTATTCGCCGGTTTATAGGGCACTTCTTCACCTATTCTGGCACCAGCTGACCGTTTAGCTTTAACGAACTCTCCTTCTTTCGTTAAAACGATCATGAATCGTTTATGCTTCTCCATGACGACCCCTTTTTTCACCCTAACCACTCCTTAAGATAATCCTTTAAATAACGATAATCCTCCATTAAAACAAGGGATACCGCTATAATATATTTCCGGTTTCTCTCTATTGTTTTCCGGCTCATTGTAATATGTTTAGTGAGTTCTTTGATGGGCAGACGCTTTTTCGTCATCAAAGTTGATCGTAATCCTTCCATTTCAACTACGGTTTTCGCAATCTTGACCATGTTCTCACGTGCATCCTGATGCTTCGGGCATTGCTTCGCTACATCGGACAGGGAAATCTTAAAAGCTTTTAACTGCTCATTAAGGTGGAGGATTTCCTCTCTTCGGTACTCTCTCTCCTGTTTTTCATGATATTCGTGGAATGACGCATGAATTTCAGCAACATTCTCCATGTTTTCATTATCATCATCGTGGTAATCAATAGACAGGGGTATTTTTCGCCGCTGTTCCTGCCTGATAAAATCAATCACCCTTCTTCTGATTACAAGACTTGCAAACGAAAGAAAGGAACTTCCTTTATCAGGGGAATATTGATGTATGGCTTCGTTAAAAGCAATGAGGGCAATCGAATACTCATCATCTTCAGATGTATTAATATACCTCTTACAGACTTTGGCGGTTGTTTTTCTTATAAAGGGAATATACTGTTCAATCAAATCATTTTCCAGTCTGACGTTACCGCGCTGAATTTCCATTACTGTCTCGTTTATATCGAAAGGTTTATTTGTATCAATCGTTAAGCGCTTAAGCACCACTAGCACCTCGCTTGTGCGTATTCATATGTATTCGACCATTCCAGATTATTTTTAGGGGTCATTTTCATATCTTAACGAGTTTTTTTTACAAATTCAGTGGACCTTCGACCTAACTATCAATTACATTTCAGTAATACGCGGTTTACAGTTATATTACGAAGAATTAAAATATAGCTACACCCAATTAAAGGAAAGGAGGTAAATCCTTGTTACAACACATTCTAACACTCGACAAAGATCGATATCTTATTGACGGCTTCGATTTAGGTATGGCAGAAAGGACCGGTTCTTATGTACTAGCCGAGAGGGATCTGACACTGATAGAAACAGGACCGTCGCTGTCTGTCCCGTTTATTAAAGAAGGACTTTCTCACCTCGGGTTTGAGTCAAAAGACATAAAAAATATTATTGTTACTCATATTCACCTGGATCACTCCGGCGGATTAGGTCTTTTACTTCAGGAATGTCCATATGCTACTGTTTACGTTCACAAAAAGGGGGCGCGTCACCTCTGTGAACCACGACGGCTTATCCAGGGTGCCAAGATGGTTTATAAAGATGAATTTGACCGTTTATTTGATCCTGTACTTCCAGTGGACCCGGATGTGATTAAGGTTGCACGGCACAATTCAACACTTTCAATCGGGAGAGATGCAGCCCTTACATTTTTTGAAACCCCAGGTCACGCAAACCATCATATTGGTATATTTGATGAAAAGAGTGGAATATTTTTTTCCGGGGACACACTTGGCGTCATTTACCCTTCCTTAAAAAGAACCGGAATTGAACTTGTTCTTCCCTCAACATCCCCCAATCAGTTCGACCCCGACTGTATGCTTGCATCCATGGAGCTTGTTCAAAAGGTGGGACCACGGCGGATTGCTTTTGGTCACTTCGGACTCGGAGAAGACCCCGGTGCAGTGTACAGTCAGATCACATACTGGCTGCCTTTATTTATGGAAACAGGGCATGAGCACTTCCTTCAGGACGGTACTCATGAACAGCTGAAAGACGCTCTATTCAGTAAGGTTAAAGAGTATTTACAGAATTTCACTGATGATATACCGGATGAGGCATATAAATCTATAGAACTTGATTTACTCATTGGTTCTATGGGTATTCTCGACTATTACAAGCGGAAAAGCAGACAGTAATCCATACTCAGGTTGTTTTTTTTTACGACAAAAGTATATTATAATGGAGTGAATAAGGTCCATCCAAAATAATGGAAATATACTCTTTAAAGTGGGGATGAACATGGATCGACAAACAGCCAGATCTTATGCTGGAAAGCATGTGATTATTAACGAAGGTAAAAATGGACGATATGTAGGTCTTTTGGAACAAATTGAAACCAAACCTAAGAAAATATGGAGTGGCATTGTAAAAATATCCGGTATTTTGCTCTATCCCGAGATTAACATCGAGTCGGATCAACTCCCTTCCCCTTTGTATTCTGAAGGAGAGAAAGTTTTTTGTACCGGAAACAAAATATCGCCTTTAAAACAGGACTTTCCACACTCTTACAAGGAGTCTGTAAATTACGCGCTGGCAGGTATGTGGAACGAAGTAGATGATCAAAAAGAAAACAACGAATCTGTCCTTGCCATGATTCACCAGGAATTAAAGCGCAGAAAAGCCGATCATCTCCTTTACAGAGACGTTTTCGTATACTACAGTCTTGTGAAAAAAGCACGCCACTATTATGTATACGACGAAGAGAAACAAGAAGCTCTTTCTCTCGACGGCTGTCCTTTTGAATTTGAGATCAAGGTTAAAGATAAGTGGAAACGGGCACATAACATTTCAGGTCCAACCTTTGAACTGGAAAACGGAAAACAGGTGGATCTGTCACACGGCGATCGCCTGAGACTGAATAAATCCCAATTTGATCCTTACCGGATTCTTATTAATGAGCTTGATAAACCGGCTCTCCACGCATTGGAGCGTGGGCTTAGAAAGCTCGGTATTTTCCATGAAAACAGTGTTTACTGCCATAACTCCCTTCTTATTCAGCTATTGAGCACTGTCGAAGAGGCGTCATTTAAAGGTGTTAATTTTATCTCCTACTCAACAGAAAAACACCAGTATATGGTCCAGCACCATTATGAACGTGACATTCTTGAGGAAGAACCGGACATCGCTTACGACCGGTTTGAATTTACATCAGATACTGGTGAACGGTTAATCACAACCTATGCTACACAGCTTTCCAAGGACTGATTTAACATCAAAAAAAGATGACGAAAGGCTCAACCGGCCCTGTATCGTCATCTCTTTTTTTGCGCTGTTTTTGACTCATGCCTGCGGTATATCCCCATAATTTTTCGTTCCTATCAGTTAGAATGCATTAGCAACGTTTTGCATTTTACCAGAACGCTCCAGGCAGACTTACCACGGGTTATTCCTGCTTATTCCTCTACTGGCATAACCTTCGAAGCGTATGCGTAGAAGCAACCAGCAGGATGTTCTGCTGGTGTCGTCTCCCAATCTTTAGGAAAGGAATGGCTAAGAGCCACTTACACATACTTAAGGATGCGCTTCTCACTTCCTGTTTTTAACCTGCTTATTTTGTAAATGAGAAGAGATGCAGCCGGAATGTTCGGAGGACTCATGGCGGTTGTTGGAGGCTCGCCGGCACCTCCGCGAAAAGCGAAGGGGCTGAACCCTTATAATATTAACGCTCCTATTTAACTTTTTGTTTCTTCATTATATTTGGTTGAGTGTTCATACGAATACCACATATAGTAATTCATGGACTGCTGTTCAGAAAGATGTCTTAAGGAGAATGTCTTTCCCATAATACTCGTAAGAATAGATACTTCAAGTGTAGTCAGCTGATTGAGGCGCTGAAGTGGATTGCTTGTTACTTCTACGGTCTGAATTCGTTTTTTAGGTACGATTACGGTAGTTCTTGCAAACTTTCTCATCCGCATCCACAGAAAGCGTTCGTTTACACCAATGCCCGCGTCTTTATACTGCCAGTATCCCATTAAAAGGGCCACAATAATAGCAGCAAAACTGTAGGCACCATAATCAAAAAAGTACGTAATGGCTGAAGCCGCAATCACTGCCGGAACTGTGAGGCGGACCATGTACCTTTTCATGCTTTTTTTAGGAAGGCCCGTCAGTGGTCTTTCAAAAGCAAAATCGGGCACAATTTTTTCCAGGTGCGCTTTGACCTCTGTTTCTTTACACAATGGAATTAAAATGGTTGAAAGATCTTCATCCTTCGTTCCTCCCCCTGCACTCTCAACGTATACAGAGGTATACCCAAACGGTTGTCTCAGGACATTCTGAACGAGCCTGACAGCTGTAATTCTTCGTCTGTTCAGTGTTAACTGCCTTCTCTCCAGAAGTCCTCTTGCAATCACAATGTCATTTCCTGTCTTTTCAATACTGAAGTTTCCGTATTTTAATACCGTACTCACAATTCTTATCAGCCATGCAATAACCAGAACAAGAATCAAAAATGACAGAATAAACAAGACAGATGATTCAACGACAAACCCAATGGCTGTTTCATACCAGGTTTCCGGTATAAACTGCTGAACCTGTGAAAACAACGCCGCTACAAAAGTTGCGGCTACTCCTATTCCGCTGGAGGTCAAAGCAGCAGTAATCAAACGCTTTGTGGATAATTTCCACGTATAGTCAGGTTCTTTGCTGACGGTTTCCTGGTCAATCTCCTCTTCAGACAGAATCGAATTTCCATCTGAATCAGGGGCTTCGGTTTCACGTTTTTTCTTTCCGTACAACAATTCATTTCGGATATCATTCGCTTCTTCTTTATTTAAAGCAATAATCCGAAATTCCGGTTCATCTCCCCCGCCTGCCGTTTCAATCCTGACTTCCACGAGGTTAAACATCCGCTGAATCAGCTTGGCATTTAAATCAATGCTTTGTACTCTGTCCTGATGGATATAGCGTTTTTTACGAAATATGAGGCCTTGGCGGATATGCAATTCCTGTTCATCGAGGCGGTAACGGAATGTAAGCCAGTGCAAAAATCCCGATAAAAACGAAAAGACGAGCAAAGCCCCCAGCACGAGGAAATAAAACCATGGTCCACGGGTCTGGGATGAACCGAAAAAAAACAAGACAATCAACGTAATGATCATCTGCTTAAGATTACCGAAAAAGGAAACAAAAATTGAAATGGGGTGCTGTCTTTTAAAATCACTCATCTGGATCCGCTTCCCTTGCAAGGCGGGCAATGTGGTCCCGTACATCGTCAGCTTTTGATTCCTCAAGAGCCGGGATCTCATGAACAGTTGCTGCTGTCGAAATTTTAACCGAAGAAAGTCCATACTTTCTAAGGAGCGGCCCTTGCTCAGTATCCACGTGCTGCACCCGGATCATCGGAATGATAACTCTTCTGATAACGAGTACACCATACAACAATTCAATTTCATTTTCATATATCTTGTACCGCCAGCGTTTCCACTGCCATTTGGGCAGCAGAATAACATTGAACACACCGTACAATACCCATGCTCCTATAATGAGAAAGATAATCCAAAACGGTAAAAAGGCAAATGTAGCAGACAGCCACCAGTAAGCGAATGGAACAAGGGCAAACAATAATAGCTCAATCAGCGAGGCAATACGCCATACCGTAAGAGCACCTGGTGCAATCTTCTGATCCGGAACAGTCCTTGGTTCGTATTCGTTCAATGGCCCTACTCCTCTTCCAACGGCGTATCTTCATTTACGTAGATGATCTCTACGCCTTGCTCTTTAAGATAAGCAATGACTGCATCATTCAGCCTTGTGTCGTACAAAAGACCGAGTGATTCGGCAAGTTCCAGTTCATCAATGCGGCCCTTTTCCGCATCTTCAATTAGTTCCAGAATTTCTGTGTATTTTTTTTCTTCCAGTTCTGTAATCAGTTCCTGTCTTGTCATTGTCATGCTCCTTTACATACGGATGATTTACCAATTCTATCCTATCATAAGCTTTTTTGCACGTTCAAGTGAATATGCATCAAAAAAGCAATGCCACAGCCCGCTGCCGGCGAGGCTTAACAGAGCCGGCAGAGGTGTGCTCATTGCAACAGAAAAAATTAACCTTTTTGAATCGTGTCTGTCATCTGTTTCCAGACAGATCCTTTTGCTTCCTCCCCGCCTTCTATACGGGCAAGTGCAAGTTTCACCTGCATGCTTACTTCAAATTCCGGGTCTTCCTGTGCGTCTTTTAATACTTCGATAGCACGCTCGTCTCCTACTTCATATAGAAACATGGCAGCACGCCAGCGAACGAGCTTATTCTTATCTTTAAGAGATTCGATCATTGCCGGAATGGCTTTTGCACTGCCAATATCCGACATGCAGTCCCCTGCAGTTCGTCTAACTGTTACAGACTTATCCTGAAGCGCTTTTTCCAGCAGTGGAAGTACCTTCTCATCTTCAATCATTCCAAGATACACCGCTGCCAGTCTTCTTATGGATGCTTTTTCATCGTCCAACGCTTTCTCAATTACCGGAAGATCGTCAATCGTTGGATTCATCTGCTCAAAGTATTCAAACCGTTTTCTCCAGTCAGGCTCGTCCATCATCTCAGGAGTAACCGTAATCCACTCTTTCTTTTTCACCGTGCCTGCCGGAGTTGGATTTTTAGCAGCCTTTACAAGCTTCTCGAGCCTGGCATCCGTGTAAGCCGCTTCGAGTTCCTCCACAACTTCCTTCGCCACTTCTTTTACATCACCATAGCGGGGTTTTTGCTCAGCCCACTTACGCTGAAACACAACGTTGTCATCCGGCAGCTGAGCATCAGCAACCGCTGTTTGAAATGCTTCCGGCAAACCTTCCCGTACTTCTTCATCCCCGGCCGTTGCTTTCACCTGCATTGGAATGCCTTTAAACATCTGTACTGCAACGCTGACTTCCCCGAAATGTTCATCGAGCTGCATTTCCTGTCCGCCGGTAACCTGCCCCTCTTCCCCGAAAACTTCCCTCACTTTTGGAAGAATCAGCTGCCAGTCTACTTTCCCGTTTCGTTCAACCGCGATAAAGTCGGCAACATGATAAACCCCCTTTACGCCTTCAATTTCAAAAAGTTCCTTAACAAACTGAGGGGCGCCTTCGATATTCTTAGGTGTATAATTGTTACTCTTCCCCTGTGGCAATGATTCTGTAAGAGTCAGTTTCATTGTATTCGGGCTGGGTGTAGGTTCAATATCCTTAATTCTCATATGTGTCCACTCCTCTCAAATTCATCCTCTTTAAATCCTATCACAGAGCATGTAAAGGCCCAAGCTATGAGCCTTCGTTATTAAAGTACTCTGCTGAGACTCGTTAATATATCCTGAAACGTTGCTTTGTCATTAAAGCTGGCTGCAATCTCATGATTTTTATTCAATAGAAAGGTCGTTGGAACACTCATACACCTGTATGAATCATAGGTTTTCGTTCCATTATCAACCCCCATAGGAACCGTAAAGCCGTTCTCTTCATAATAACGCATACCTGCATCAGGTTCACCTTCCCTCCCTTTTACATTCACCATGAGCAGATCAAGCTCTTTGGTTTCCATGGCTTTGTATAACTGCTCTTTGTTTGGGAAGTCCCGCTTTGAGTCTGGACACCAGGACACCCAGAATGTCAGGAGTAAAGCTTTTCCCTCATAATCCTTTAATGTAATTGCGTCGTTTGTCTCGGGGTTATATACATTTAGTTCAGGTGCTTTCATGATGTATCCCTCCTATTTGAGAACAACCGGATCTGCTCATACACATTTGTAACCGATTGAAATGCATACATTTTTTCTACTGGTTTTCCATCTTCTATAAAAACAGCACATGGAACGCTCTCCACTTTAAATGCTCTTGAAATGGTTGGAAAGAAGGCAATGTTGCTTTTGTAAATCGTAATGTTTTCCTCTACAAGGGGCTCTGTCATTTCAAGAAACCGGTTTGCAAGAGCACACGTGCCGCACATAGGTGTATAAAAGTAAACGATAGCTTTATTTTGTTCAATCCCTTTGATTAAATCCTCTTCATTACTGCATTCAATCAACCTTAATTCTCCTGCCTTTCTTTATTGACCGGTCCAGTATTAACACCAACCTTTAACGAAGCTGCTTTAGTACAGCTCTAACCGGACTCCCGTCCCCATGCTTAAGTTTCAGAGGGAAGCAAAATAATTCATATCTCCCCTGATCAGCCTGACTCAGATCAAGACCCTCTAAAATGATAATACCTGCCTTGTTCAAGGCATGATGAGCCTTCAATTCTTTTGACGTAAGGGGGTCAACTGAAGGAAAGTCTACCCCGATCATGTGAACTCCTGCTTGTTTCAGAAAGTCAGCCAACGCCGGAGCTACTTCAGGGTAGTCCTCGTAAGAATGACCGCCCGGACGTGAAGTTGTTTTGAAGAGAACTTTTTTTACCCCATTTAAAGGGATGGACTCTATGTACGACGAATCGATTGTCTTTATATTGTCAAGTTCAATGACCATGGCCTCTCCGGTAAACAGATCCAATGAAAGTTCATCCATGGTTTTTTCCTCTCCATTCACGTGAAAAGGAGCATCAATGTGGGTTCCTGTATGTGAACTCATGGTGATTCTGCCTACGTTTACACTGTCACCTTTTTTCGTTTCCAGCATTGGTTCGTAGCTGAACGCAGTGTCTCCAGGCCAGACGTTCATATTTTCTCTAAGTGTCTGTGTAATATCAATAAACTTCATTTAATCACCACTCCTCTGTCTTCTTTTCACCATTTTAACAAAAGAAAAGAAGGGTGTCTTTCCAGGAACACAGTTCCTACACCCTTCTCCAATCTATCTTTTCGCCTGCTCATCCATCCAGTTCATGAGAGAATTGATCAGTGACTCAAAATCCTGTTCATTTTCATACCCTCTCAGGAATTCACGCTTACTTTCATCATCCAGTCTTCTGAATTCATTTTTCACTTCCGAGCCCTGGTGGGTAAAGTCTTTTAGTTTTCTTTTTATCATTCTCAAATCTTCCATATGTAACGCCTCCTTTGATTTGTTTTCCCGTTTTGACCATGATTTAACCATTACTTTATAGAAATCTTTTTTCTTTATCACAGTTAATATTTATTAGGAGAGGATCAAGACTGGTCATTGCCAGCTCCGGAACGATCCGCCTTAAAAGAAAAACAACAAGTATGATACATTTTCCATTTAACGCATAAGGTTTTACAAAGCGTTCATCATACGTTATTATACAAAAAGACTACAATCCCGATAGTACTTATAGGGATTAATAACGAGGTGATTAAGTGAGTAATGTAAATTATAAATCTTCAACAGAAACACCGTTAACAACCCCTTTGCCCCCTATGCAAAAAGGAAATTTTGTTCTTGGCGCCGGAGCGTTTGTACTACTCGCTCTCGTGAGTTATATGGTCTCAGGGGTTGATATGGTAATCTTGTTAACCTTTGGCCTGATATTCGGCTACACATTATTTCACGCACGTTTCGGATTCACTTCAGCATTCAGGCGGTTTATGGCTGTCGGTAACGGTCAGGCTCTTCGTGCTCATATGCTTATGCTCGCTGTAGCTATAACACTGTTTGCTCCAATTCTTCATTTTGGTATCGGATTTTTCGGGGCGGATCCTCAAGGGTTCGTGTCCCCTGTTGGTACAAGTGTAATTGTGGGATCGTTTCTATTTGGAATCGGGATGCAACTTGGAAACGGATGTGCTTCCGGTACACTTTACTCGATCGGCGGCGGACGATCTTCCATGATTCTCGTACTCATTAGTTTTATTGTCGGCTCTGTTATCGGTGCATGGCATTTTGCATTCTGGACGGAAGATATGCCAACTCTTGCTCCCATCAGCCTTGCCGAAGATACAGGACTCGGCTATCTTGGTGCATGGATTCTGCAGATGATTATATTTGGAGGTATTATTTTCCTCACTTATGTTGTCAGGAAAAAACGCCGTCCCCCTTCAATGGCGGTCCTTCCAACCACCAGCGGCTGGAAACGTATCATCCGCGGCGCATGGCCGATCTGGGTTGCAGCTATTGTTCTTGCACTTTTCAATGCCCTTACACTTATGGTACGAGGCCAGCCTTGGGGTATTACAGGTGCCTTTGCTCTTTGGGGATCAAAAGCAGCTCAGCTTATCGGTATTGATGTGACACAGTGGGGTTACTGGTCAGGTGAAAACGCACAACAGCTTGAGCAGTCGGTCTTCCATGATTCCACCAGCGTGATGAACTTTGGGGTAATGGCCGGTGCCTTTATGGCTGCTGCCGCGGGAGGGATGTTCAGCTTTGCAAAGAAAATTCCATTTAAGCTTGCTATGGCCTCCATTACAGGCGGACTTTTAATGGGATATGGTGCAAGACTGGCATTCGGCTGTAACATCGGTGCTTACTTCGGGGGTATTGCTTCATTCAGCGTTCACGGCTGGGTATGGATGATCTTTGCTATGCTGGGTACCTACGTTGCATTGTTTATCCGTCCTTTGTTTGGACTCAAAAACCCGAAAAGTGACGACAAATTTTGTTAAACACCAAATCATTTAAAGAAGGAGGCTGGGACATAAAGAAAGTGTTTAGCTGAGAATCCGAACAATACGCGAACATAGCGGATGAAATATACGTAGACTCCTGCGGAATGAAAAGCAAAGGTGAGACCCCGCAGTGCGCAGCACGAGGAGGCTCACCCGCTTTCCGCGGAAAGCGGAGTATATTTCAGGAGCGATTTATTTGCACCGCATGTTATTTGTTCGGATTCTCGTTGATTAAAACACTTCTGTCCCAGCCTCCTCCTTATTCGTTTACCGGTTGTGAATTTTCAAGTACCTCTGCACCGAGTACATTTTTAAAATGACCGAGAGCCCATTCGTGCCCCGCCTGATTAAAGCTTTGTACAGCATCCTGATGGATGACAATGCGAAAACCTTTGTTATAAGCGTCCACCGCAGTATGGAGAACACAAATATCGGTACATACACCGGCGAGATGTACTTCTTTTATGGCTCTTTCGCCCAGCTTTAAATCAAGATCGGTTCCGGTAAAAGCACTGTACCTCGTTTTATCCATCCACATAAGATTATGGTTCTCGTTTTTAATAAGCCTGTCATACATTTCACCCAGTTGTCCGTATAATTTTCTCCCTTTTGTCCCTCTAATGTTATGAGGCGGGAAAAGTTTATTTTCAGGATGTAAAGTATCATTTTCATCATGTACATCAACTGCCATGACAACGAGATCCCCGTTTGTGAGGTATTGTTCGGTTAACGATGTGATTCTGTTTTCTATGGACTGTCCGGGCCTGCCGCACGTCAGGCGGCCCTCGTCTGCCACGAAATCATAAGTATAATCAATGACAATCAGTGCGCGCATAAAACTCCTCCTCTGTTTTCTTTTATTATAACAGTACCTTTAGATACAGTGCAGATAAAAGAACTTCCTCCATAGCCGTCAAGTTAAGCAAAACTTGGCGGCTTCTTCTCTTTTTCTTTACGGAATCCTTAGGAACCCTCCTACATTCACACATGGAAGCTTCCTTTCGGAAGATTTTTTGAACAAGGAATTGGTGTTTCTCTTATCTTCTTTTTACACTTTCTACATCGACTGTGAATCGCATCATTTGGTGATGTACATGGTCGAAAGAACTCTTCTGCACTTTCACGAAACTCTTTCATGCATTTCATCTGACTGATTTCAATCTCTTCCCTCTCAAACAACGCACTACGCCCCTCAAATGTAATCATACTGGAGATTAAAAGAGCGATGAGTTGGCCATACAGGTGACATTCAAAGCGCTCCTTTTTTGTTGTTTTTCACCTTATGAATTTCATAATCTGATTTACATGTTTTAAACATCAATTCAATCTGCCAACGAATGAATAAATAGAATAAAGATCAGGTGTAGAAACAATTTTTGTAAACGGAGAATACCCGCATGTGAAAAACATTAAGCCACCTCATGATATACGCTTTTTAGGTTGAACATGAAAGAGGATGCAGCCGGAATGGCCGAGACTCCTGTGGTAGTCGGGGCCAAGGTGAGACCCCGCAACGAAGTGAGGAGGCTCACCGGACCACCACGGAAAGCGAAGGACATTCCGGCAACATCTGAAACCTTCAGCTTTTGAAAATAGAGCCACACCTTAACTTGATGGCTATGGAACTTCCTCTTTACACAATGGAGGTAACCAGCCTATACACTTTTGTCTCTTATACATATGTTGTAAATGAACACCTAACTAATGAAACAAAGGAGGGGTTGTTTCATGTCTGGATACTACAATGGGTTTGCACTGATTGTTGTGCTTTTCATTCTCCTTGTAATCGTGGGTTCAGCCTACATCTGCTAAGGTTACATCAATGAAAAAGAGGCGACTCATAAGGTGGCAATTTATACCTTATCAGTCGCCTCTTTGTTTTTCGTATTTACTGAAACTTTAATGTACCCTTTGCTCTCGCAGTTTTGATGAAGTCCCGTTACTTATGCTGTTACTTCCTTTTTGCGAAAACAATCTTATTCCCTACATTCCCAGTATCATCCTGTTTTGTAATTGATGGATCTGCTGTTCTACCCTTATCAGCTGATCACGCTGCTCAGGGTTTGCACTTCTGATCATCTTCTCGAGTTCAAGGTGAACTTCCTGAAGGTGCCTCTGGGCATCTGCAAAATCTGCCGGATCACCGGGATTTACTCTTCTGGAGTTATCAAGCTGGGTTTCCGCTTCTTCCATCACTGTTCTTATTTCTGTAATGAATTGGTCCATCTGATTATAATTCGTCATTTTTTCTGCTCCTCTGCCTTCTGTCTTGTACCTATTATTTTTCCTTCCCATTCGTTTTATCCGACAGAATAAAAATTGCTTGGCACATGTTGATAAACGTGATACTTTATTTTAGGACAGAAAGGATGAAACGATTTGACATGGGATTTATTTAACGTAATCGGTACAATTGCTTTTGCTCTGAGTGGCGTAATCGTAGCAATGGAAGAAGATTATGACATTATGGGGATTTATATATTGGGGCTTGTTACTGCATTTGGGGGCGGCGCGGTCCGCAACCTGCTTATCGGGCTGCCTGTTACTGCTCTGTGGGAACAGGGAACCCTGTTTACGATAGCCCTTATTGTTATGACCTTCGCCTTTATAACACCTATCTGGATAAATAAATGGCTGAAATGGGGAATGTTTTTTGATGCAATCGGATTGGCAGCATTCGCCATTCAAGGGGCTCTGTTCGCAAAAGGGATGGAGCTTCCGTTAAGTGCAATCATCGTTGCAGCTGTTCTGACAGGAACCGGAGGTGGTATTATCCGGGATATACTTGCCGGGAGAAAACCACTCGTATTCAGAAGTGACATCTATGTTTTATGGGCAATTCTCGGGGGGCTTGTTATTGGTCTTGGAATTGCAGCCACCACTTGGCAGCTGCTTTTGCTGGCTTTTGCAATTGTTACTCTCCGAATGCTTAGCGTTCAGTATAGATGGCAGCTTCCTCACAGACATGTTAAAGAGGGCAACTCTGCAATCCAAAAGTAGCCGTGGGAATCGTTCTTTCCGTGCTTCAGAGGCCGTTTCAAAAGAATAAAATAAATTACAATGGCTTCGAGGTTGACTCAAAAGGTGGTTTTTACCTTTTGGGTCAACCTCTTTCTTATTCTTCACTATGCCGTTCCATCGATGTAACGCGGTACGTGTCCTGGTATGGATGAAGGTAATAGGTGCGGATTCTCTCTTCCACTCCCGTCTGCGCGCCAGATTGCTCAATTTCTTCCTCAACAGTAACGCGTATCTCTCCATCTTCAGTCTCTTCAACCTCTGAAATATCCAAACGTACCGTCTCCTCGATGACCCTCTGTGTAGAATACTGCTGATGTATTCTTCTTTTCATATGGAAAAACTGTGAATTTGGATAAAGGTATTCTTCAATTGGACGAAAGGACTGACTGGTCAGGCTTTCATACCAGGCGTCTTTAAAAGATCCCATAAATTCCTCTACCTTAAGAGCTGTTTCCTCATTTGATTCAGACCACTCCGGGTCGTCACAGGCTGCAATCAAACCAATTAAGATTAATGTGAGAGTCAGTGTAATAAACCTTTTTTGCAAAATAACGTCCCTCTTTCTCTTTTCTTTCAGTTCCAGTGTCAAGTATAGCGAAAAAAACAGCCCAGTGCTACGTTGCAGTTTTTGAAATAGCTCTGTTAAACTCAGGTGTTAATTTACGCTCATCGTACTCCCTTCCGTAGAGGCGTTTCGTTGCACAAACAGAACCCCTGTTTCTTACTCTGCCAGTTATACGCAGCTTTCTGTGTCGAAGCAACCCGAAGCTGATTCGTAAGTAAACGTTCATAGCTCCCGCAGAAGTGTCGAGGATTCGCTGCAATCAACATTGTTTAAGGTCAACAATGACCTTTAACCCGCCCTATGAAATAAAAATGAGGGTGTTTTAAAGGTGCCAAAGCATACCGGCAATGGCTTGGCTCTATACGTGCATATACGGGAAAATCACCCGTTACGTTTTTGATAAGAAAATATCAGCTTGCACAATGCGTAAAAAGGCGACTCATAAGGAATAGTGCGGCCTTATGAATCGCCTCTTTTTTCAATATCCGTTTTTAACGCTTCTGCCGTATAACGAATTGATTTATTCGTCTCGATAAACCGCTTCTTTTTCGTATCAGCCTGAAAACACGTTACTGCAGTAATATTGATGTTCTCGTGAGCTGCTTCAATCTGTTTCAAATGAATATATTTTGGTTTATTTTCTGTAACGTACTGTGATGCCAGTGGCAGCCACTCGTCACTCACTTCCCTTACACGATCCGCAAATGGTTTAACGTAATCATTAAAGGATGCATTTTCTTTTTGTTTGGCATATTGTTCAAATGACTGAAATGCTTCAGCATTTAATTCAAGTACCTGATTTGTAAGGGTATGAAGTCTATCGTGTTGTGAACCCATCTTTCCACCTCCTACACTATCGTAACAAAAGAGGGGGAAAAGGCAAATCGCTATTTAACCATAAAAGAGAAAATGTTTGCCAGCATTCTCTTTCTAGGTGGTTTATTATTCTTTTTCCCTTTATTCATATATACGACCTGTTTCTCTTTCTCAGAAAGGTTGTCCTCCAAGGACTTCAGTCTCCGATCAACTGTCCTTAACATTTCCGAAAGGTCATCGATCTCCTGTCTGTGCTGAAGCATCTGATATTCAACGACCTCGTCTGCCTTTTCCGAAAGCTTTTTCTCAAGCTGATCCACATGAACAAGAATCTGACCGAAACGATCATTAAAGATCTGGCTTGAGACGATCCCAGATGAATCTGTTTCTTCTTTCTTATGGCTGATGCCTTCAACCGTCACATCTTTTAATCTTTTTCCTTCACTTAACTGATGGTGAATAGACTTGAGCGTTTTTACTGTATCCTCTGTAAGAACATAGTGCCCGAGATCATTGACTTCACAATCAAGTTTAAAGAACTTTATCCACCGCTGCACCGTTGTCGGGTTAACACCAAGCTCATCCGCCACTGTTTTAGTTTTGAAAGCTGTAACCATTTTTTCTCCCCCTCGCTTTCATTTGCTCATACCTTTCTCCCTTCACCTTTTGACTTCCTTCATGCCTGACAAAACTAGTTTGCTTTCGCCAAAGAAAGTGTATGTTTGTGTAAGAGGCACATGATTTCGACTCAGGAATGCAAAACTAACTGTGAAATTATTTGAAGGGAGTGAAAGAGATGCCACAGAAAAAACAGTCCCAAAACCCTGCACAGGAAAAACAGCAGGCAAAAAACCGCCAGGCCCAGCAGTCTAAAACAGGCTTTGGTGATAAGAAAACAGAAGGCCCCGACCAGCCAAGTACTTAAGAACAAATGCGCAAGCGCCTTGGTCACGAGCGATAAAGAAAACTTGGTTTTCGCCATGACGGCGAAAGCTTTAGTTGCCCTTATGCTTTAGTACAAGCATTTGAAGGAGGCCATCAAATTTAAGCCGCTTTTTGGCTTAATTAAATGGAATAAAATGACCTCAAGCTCGCAGGCGCTGAAGCTGGACGTGAAAAGATTTACGAAAAAGTAATGCACATAACTAAAAGTTTATGAGCCTAAACCATGAAAAAGGAGACTCCCGGCAGATTACCGGTAAGAGTCTCCTTTTTGCTTCATTGTGGATTTATAAAATTCCTCAATCCTGACAGCGACCTCCATTTGATGAAGTTTCTCTTCGTACCATTCCGTAAGGTTGAAACGCTTCACAGGTTTAAGCTGTTTAAGGTAACGGTCAGGATTTTTCAATAAGTGTATTGACCAGTCGAACTTAAAATCCCTGTGGTGGGTTATGACCGGATAGCTGGACCTTACCATCGGTGTTTTAGGATAACGTCTTTTCAGAAAACGCTGGTAATCCTTCCTGGAACCAGTGTGAGGAATTGATTGATGAAAATCGGCCATCTCTTCTTTTTGGTCTGAATGAAACAAAATCCACGCCAGTTTTTTCCCCAGTTCAATGCGTTTGTCCGTTTTTGTAAAATCAGAAACGGACGAACCGGTCAGTCTTCCTTTCTTATCAGGGAACAACACGGTACTAAAGTGAAGCCGGTCCTGCCATTTGAATGCTGCTGAGTTAAACACCTGTTTTTTGTAAAAGGTCTGATCCAGGACAGGCCTTTGAATCAAATGCTGTTCGTTAACGATTAAAGCAATCATCAGCCTCTCTTCATCTTTTTTTTGCCAAAATTCCAGCCATTTTTCTGAAATCCAGTTGCTTACACCGAATTTTGGCAATAAATGAAAATAAGGCTTTCCCTGTCGCTTTGACCATTGATAAATGAGAAGTTGCGGAAAGGCATCGCTGAAGATCAGCCAATTGGCTCTCTCATAAGTCATAAACAGGTCGTTCCTTAATTTTTCGTCAAGAAGAACGGCGAACGGTCTGCTCTTAAGATCAGTCATCGCCCACCCTGCATTTCTTGAAACGAAGCTTGCAAGGTATGCCCATTTTATTTCCGGGTTTCTAATATAATATTTTTGATAAAATTCGGTACGTGAAATATTATCCAGATTCCCTTTTTCTGTTTCCTTTTCAATCATTCTGATTATCTTTTGATCAGATTGTTCAAGCATGTGCCATCACCCTTCTTAATATGGTTTAATGGCCGCAAAAATAGTCACAAAGACTATGGTTTCCCGTTTTAACTATGGTAATATATAGTGATGGCTGGAGAACTTAAGTGTTGAATGGAGGGGGATTACCGTGGCATTCCGCTACCCTGACGGCAGAAAATTTGAGCCGAAACGAAACGAAATGACGAAGAAGAGCGTCAATAAAGATGCCCGCTTCAGTAACCGTGGAATGACCCTTGAGGAGGATATTAACGAAACAAACGAATATTATCTTGCCCACCAGGTTGCAGTCATTCATAAAAAACCGACTCCGCTTCAGATTGTAAACGTGCATTACCCGTCACGCAGTGCAGCCGTAGTGACAGAGGCATACTTCCAGAAACCTTCAACCACAGATTACAATGGGGTTTATAAAGGAAGGCACATCGATTTTGAAGCAAAAGAAACAAAAAACAAATTGTCATTTCCGTTTAAAAACTTTCACGACCACCAGGTTGAGCACATGAAACGGGTTCTCGATCAAGGTGGAATCGCCTTTGCAATTTTACGATTTTCTTATACTGATGAAGTTTTTTTACTGGAGGCAACTCACCTTATCAGGTTTTATGAGGAACGGGACCATACCCGCAAATCCATGAAAAAGAAAGACATAGAACATTTCGGTTACCTTATCCCTCTTGGGTTTCATCCGAGAATTGATTACTTAAAAATTGTGGATAAGCTGATCACAGGTTCATGAAAGGAAGATGAAAGATGTCAGAAGAATATCGCTCCAGACAGGAACGTAAAAAAGCGATGCAGCAAACATCAAAGCCAAATAAAACAAAAAAAGGCGGATCCGGAGGCGGAGGGAAATCACGCTTCAAGAAAATCCTCACCGCATTAATGATCATTTTTATCATTATGGTAACAGCAGGTGCCATCACAGCAGTAGCGATGATTGCCGGCGCCCCTCCACTTGATGAAGAAAGACTTATGATGAGTAACAACCCTGAAATTTACGATATAGACGGCGAACTGGTAACCACCCTTTCCGGTTCCGAGAACAGACGGATGGCAGACATCGATGATGTACCCGATAGAATGAAAGATGCCATTATCTCCATTGAAGACGTTCGTTTCTACGATCACTTTGGTATTGATATGCGCCGTCTCGGAGGAGCTGTCGTAGCCAATGTAAGAAGCGGCTTCGGGGCTGAAGGGGCAAGTACCATTACACAGCAGGTCGTAAAAAACCTGTATCTTGATTTTGACAAACGCCTGACACGAAAAGTTCAGGAACAGTATCTGGCTGTCCGCATGGAACAAAAATATACAAAAGATCAGATTCTTGAAATGTACCTTAATGTTATTTACCTGTCCGGAGGCCGGTACGGTATCGTGGAAGCTGCGGATTACTACTTCAGCAAAGAATTAGACGATCTTTCAGTTGCAGACGCCGCTCTTCTTGCTGGTATTCCACAGCGTCCTAATGCATACAACCCGTTTAATAACCCGGAGCTTGCTGAACAGCGTCGTAACGTCGTCATTAACCAGATGGAGCGTTACGGTAAAATTACTGCCGAAGAAGCAGAAGAAGCCAGGAACACTCCGGTTGAAGACCAGCTCCAGCAGAGCGAGCGCGATCCATATCCGTATCAGGCATACCTTGACCGTGTCCTTTCTGAAGTGGAAAACATAGACGGTATTGAGATGAATGATATTTACTCTTCGGGAATGAAGATTTACACGAACCTTGATACAGGCGCACAGGAACATGTTGAAACGGTTATGCAGTCAAACGACTACATCAACTGGCCTGATGAAGAAATGAAAGCCGGACTGACACTGATGGACACTCAGACCGGACAGATTACCGCTCTTGGCGGTATCAGACAGCAGACGCAGGAAATGCGGACATTTAACTGGGCAACACAGCCAAAAAGACAGCCCGGATCAACAATTAAACCTATTCTTGATTACGGACCGGCCATCGAGCACCTGAAATGGTCTACGTACCACCAGATCCGTGATGAGGAATATAAATACAAAACTATTGACCAGACCATCCGGAACGCAGGACGCGGGTACTCAGGCGATGTATCCATGCGGTATGCTTTAGCGCAGTCATTAAACGTACCGGCGTTGAAAGCATTCCACGAAGTGGGCGATTCAAAAGCAAAGGCGTTTGGTGAATCACTCGGTATTCCACTGGACACGATGGGTGAAACTTATGCCCTTGGAGGGTTCAGTGAGGGAATCTCCTCTCTCCAGCTTGCAGGTGCGTATGCTGCTTTCGGAAATGAAGGAGAATACAACCGTCCTCATACCGTTCAGCGTGTGGAATTTGCCAACGGCCGTACCATCAATCTTGCACCTGAACCTGAAAAGGCAATGGAAGACTACACGGCGTTTATGATCTCAGACATGCTTAAATCAGTTGTTCAGAACGGTACAGGGCAGCAGGCGGCCATTTCCGGACTTCCTGTTGCCGGAAAAACCGGATCAACCAACTTTACTGAGGAAGACAGACAGACACACTCTATTCCTGAAAATGTAGGAGCAGTAAGGGATTCCTGGTTTGCAGGATACACTACGAGATATACAGCTTCTGTCTGGACGGGCTACAACTCCCCTTCTGAGGGCGTGATCAGACAGGATAACGGGTCCAACCTCATTGCACGCCAGCTCTTCCGTGAAGTGATGCAGCACGTTCATGAGGGTGAAGAAACCCCGGACTTTAATCAGCCTGATTCAGTTGTAAGAGTCGCAATCGAACGTGATACCGGACTTCTTCCGAGTGACTTTACTCCGGAAGACCAAATTATCAATGAGTACTTCGTAAAAGGAACTGAACCATCCAGCGTCTCTGAAGAGTATGAAGTAGACGCTGATGACCTGCCGGTTCCAAGTGTAAGTGCTGAATATAATGAAGAGGAACATGCGATTTATACAAGTTGGAGCTTTGACACCGATGTTCCTGGTGACTTCAGCTTCGAACTGGAAGTCCGTGGTCCTGATGGCGATTACGAGACAATGGCGATTACAGATGACACACAATATATTCTCAACAACCCTCAATACGGTGAAACCTATTCCATCCGGGTAACTGCCATTTCTGATGAGGATGAAGACCTCCGCAGTGAACCGGGTACAGTAGAAGTAACCATACCTGAGGAAGAAGAGGAAATTGAAGAAGACATTCCAGATGAAATCTTTGAAGACGAAGATGAAATCGAAGAAGGAAATGAAGATGAAGATGAAGAAGGTCCCGGCGAAGGTAATGGTCCTCCTGATGATGACGGTTCTGATGAGGACAACGGTTCCGAAGACGGAGACGGTCCTGGTCAGGGGAACGGTCCGGGACAAGGGAACGGACCCGGTCAGGGGAACGGTCCTCCTGATGATGAGGATGAGGATGAGGATGACAGCGAAGAAGAAAATGATGAGAGTGAGGAAGAAGAAAGCCCTCCTGATGATAACGATGATACTGATGACACTGAGCAGGATCCAGATCAGTAAAGTATTAAAAAAGGTGCCCCATACGGAGGCACCTTTTTTTATGTTTATTTGCCACTTTTCAAAAAGTAGACAGCCCATTTCTTTTTTGATTCATCAAACAACTGAGAGAGAGTTATAAAAGCATGGTGATGAGCAGGAGTATTGATAACAAAGGAAAGTCTCTCTTCTATGTTTACCGGGGCATACTGAAGGTTACCTATGTCTCTTTCAATATGAATAAGTTCAGTCACCGGTTCCCCTTTTGCCCAGATCATTGCCTGTATATAACGGGCTGTATAATTAACCATTAGCGGTCTGGCTTTTTCTTTATCCCGCTTTTTAAACGCTTCTCTTATAAGAGGCTCCCCAGTTTCTTTCCACTCCTTCAGTATCTTTGTGACTGAATCTTTCGGAGCAGTCCACGGCTGCAGGTCTCGGGTAATATCTTCATGGAACAAGGCAGCTTCTTTGGAACTGCTGCCCTCGTAAAAGGGAGTCCTTTTCATTTTTGGCGGAGTATTTTCTGCCGTCACTCTTCTATCCCCTTTTTTTCATTCTTTTTTTCCCTTCCCGGCACAGTTCCAAAAGGGGACATTCCGGGCAGTTTGGGGACTGGGCTTTACAATGATACCGTCCGAAGAAAATAAAGCGGTGATGGGAAACGGACCACTCATCAATGGGGATTTTTCTCATCAGTGTTTTTTCTACTTCCAGTACACTGTCTTTCCATCTGCATATACCAAGACGCTTACTTACTCTTTCAACATGGGTGTCAACGGCTATCGCCGGCTCACCGAAGGCGACTGAGGCCACGACATTTGCCGTCTTTCTCCCTACCCCTGCAAGCTTGACCAGTTCATCTCTCTCCCGGGGGATTTCTCCGTTATAATTTTCAAGGAGGGACTGGCAAAGCTTTTTAATGTTCTTCGCCTTACTTCGGAACAGTCCGATCCTCCGGATATCATTTTCAAGTTCTTCGAGAGGGACTTGGATAAAGTCTTCCGGCTCCTTATACTTTTCAAACAGACCGGGCGTAACTTTGTTTACGAGGGCATCAGTTGCCTGTGCAGATAGTAAAACGGCAATCGTCAGTTCAAAAGGGTTGGAGTGAGTGAGTTCACATTCTGCATCCGGAAACATTTTGCCTATTGTTTTTTGTACATGTTCAATTTGCCTTTTTGTCAGCATCGATTCATTTCCCCCTTTGCTCAGTCACTGTCAAGCCAGTTAAAAGAAGGGTATGTCCTTTTCTCTTTATCACGGGAAGAATGATCCGAAACAGTGGTTTTCTGTGTACGCTTGCCTCTGACCTTTTCACCGTATTCCCTGGCTTCCTTCACTGTCCTGACACCGTTTTTCTTCCACTCAAACAAGATCCTATCAATGTATCGGAAGTTCAGCTTGCCGGACACAACGGATTCCCTGAGTGCCGCTTCTATTAACACAGGCTGATGGCGGTCCTCATCAAGCCACATGGATATCATTTCAAGTTCCATAGGGGAAAGGGGGCGGGAAAACTCTTCTTCAAACCTCCTGAAAATCCTTCCCTCATCCTCGCCCGGTTCTTCCTTTTTGAAAAATTGTTCTTCCTCGATCTTTTTACAGATTTTTTCGTACAGTGGATCAAGGGAGTAGTATTCCATAAGCCTTCCGTTCTGATCACGGGTTTCATGAATCTCGATGTTTCCTTTTCTTATCAGTTCACGGAGAATATGGGCCGTTTCTGAAGCGTCCAGCGTCATTCGTTCACTGAGTGCCGTGGGAGTCGGAAACGTATCCCCTTCCTGGGCAAATTTCTTCACGTGAATTATAAGCATCACTTCCTGTTCCGTAATGGAGAGCTTTGCATAATATTCAAGAAGCATAGCTGGAAACTGAACCGGCTCTGCTTTTAAAAGCTTAAGATATAATTCCGTAGTCAAGGTGTCCACCTCCCTTTTTAGTATTTCCTCTCGAAATAAAAAAGCCCCGAATGTACAGGGCTTTTTTTGTGGCTTACGGATAAAGTCTGTTTAACAATCTTGGGAATGGAATCGTCTCTCTTACGTGCTCAGTACCGCAAATCCAGCCGACAGTCCGCTCGAGACCAAGGCCGAATCCTGAATGAGGTACAGATCCGTAGGTTCTTAAGTCCATATACCACTTATAGGCATCATCACTAAGGTTATGCTCTTTGTAACGCTCCTGAAGTAGAGCCTCGTCGTCAATACGCTGGCTTCCCCCGATAATTTCACCGTACCCTTCCGGCGCAATTAAATCGGCACAAAGGACAACCTCTTCACGTTCCGGATCCGGTTTCATATAGAACGCTTTAATGGATGCAGGATAATTGGTAATAAACACAGGTTTATCGTACTTTTCTGCAATGGCTGTTTCATGGGGAGCACCGAAGTCTTCTCCCCATTCAATTTCATGACCCTCTTCTTTAAGGAAGGCAATGGCATCATCGTACGATATCCTCGGGAATGGTGCCTTTACATTTTCAAGCTTGCTTACATCCCGATCAAGGGCTTTAAGTTCAAGCTTGCAGTTTTCAAGTACGGACTGCACCACATAGGAAACGTAATTCTCCTGAACTTCCAGGCTTTCCTCGTGATCCATAAACGCCATTTCAGGCTCGATCATCCAGAATTCAATAAGATGACGTCTTGTTTTTGACTTTTCAGCACGGAATGTCGGACCGAATGAAAACACTTTTCCGAGCGCCATGGCTGCGGCTTCCATGTAAAGCTGACCGCTTTGGGAAAGGTATGCATCTTCATCAAAGTATTTCGTATGGAACAGGTTTGTTGTTCCTTCAGCAGAGCTTCCAGTTAAGATCGGCGGATCAACTTTTACGAAACCTTCTTTATGAAAAAATTCGTATGTCGCCCTGATAATTTCATTTCTTACGCGCATAATGGCATGCTGGCGCTTTGAACGGAGCCACAAGTGTCTGTGATCCATCAAAAACTCGGTACCGTGTTCTTTAGGTGTGATCGGATACTCTTTTGAGTCACTGATCAGCTCAAGTCCCGTAACGGTTAACTCAAATCCTGAAGGAGCACGGTCATCTTCTCTTACCACCCCTGTGACGAAAAGGGAGCTTTCCTGGGTCATTTCTTTGGCTTTGGCAAAAACCTCTTCCCCTACTTCAGCTTTTACAACTACACCCTGGATAAAGCCCGTTCCGTCGCGCAGCTGTAAAAAAGCAATCTTTCCGCTTGATCGTTTATTGGCAAGCCAGGAACCGATCGTTACCGTTTCGCCTACATGTTTTCCAATTTGTGAAATGGTCGTTTTCATTTGTTACCTCCAACTATGTAAAAACTCTTAATAATCGATTTCATTACGTGTATCATTATACCTCTGTTATTGCTTGATACGCAACCTAATATAAAGGAACAAAGCCCGAAATAAAGGGAACGGTCTCCATCCCTGGCCTTCTCTAGGAACGGCCTCATATATTTATATTTTTCAGGCTGTTAAACGCTGTTGATTTGCGCTCATTGCACTTTCCGCGGGCGGTTCGTAAGCCTCCTGTTCGGGTCTCTCCCAGCCCACCTCCCCCAGGAGTCTGCTAACATTCCGGCTGTATCGCTTTTCAAAATAAGCTGCTGGAAAATAAGGGTACTTTGGAAAATGGATAAATAGAAAAAATGAAGGAAACCAAAAAAAGCCGTCAAGGAAACTTAACTTGACGGCTATGATCACTGGCCCTGTTTAGACTGTCGGTATCAGCCTTTTTCCACGAAGCTTCTGATGCGGTCAAGTGCTTCTTCAAACTGGTCCAGACTTGTCGCATAGGAAAGCCGGATGTTATCCGGAGCTCCAAAGCCTGAGCCCGGGACTACAGCGACTTTTTCCTTCTCGAGAAGTCCTTTAACCCACTCGTCGGTTGTTTTATACCCCGATTGTTCAACAGCCTGTTTTACGTTTGGAAACAAATAAAACGCACCTTGTGGTTTGACACATGTAAAGCCTTTGATGCTTGTTAATTTTTCATAAACCTTATCAAGTCTTTCTTCAAATGCCTGCCTCATCTGCTCAACGGAGCCGTCGTCTTTTTCGTACGCTGCGACTGCACCGTACTGGGCCATTACAGCTGGATTGGAGGTTGTATGGCTTGCCAGGTTGCTCATGGCTTTAATAATGTTTTTGTTACCTGCCGCATAGCCGATGCGCCAGCCTGTCATGGAATGTGATTTACTAACTCCGTTAATGATTACCGTCTGACCTTTAAGATCCCCGGATACCTGGGCAATGGAAGTATGAGAAGCATTCCCGTAAATAAGCTTCTCATAAATCTCATCACTTACGATCAGCACATCTTTTTCCACGCAGATTTCACCGAGCGCTTTTAACTCATCTTCAGAGTACATCACGCCGGTAGGGTTGCTTGGTGAATTCAGTACGAACGCTTTTGTTTTATCTGTAATCAATGCTTTCAGCCGATCGGGAGTGAGTTTAAAGTCATTACTTTCTTCTGCCTCTGCAATAACCGGTTTGCCGCCTGCGATTTTTACCTGCTCAGGATAGCTCACCCAGTAGGGAGCCGGGATAATAACTTCCTCACCTTCTTGAAGAATCGTCTGGAACAAAAGGGCAAGGGCATGCTTTGCGCCGCTGGTAACAATGATTTCACTTGTATCGTAAGTCAGCTTCTGGTCTTTTAGGAATTTAGCTGAAATGGCTTTTTTTAACGCGTCCATCCCCCCGGCCGGTGTATATTTCGTATGGCCTTCCTCCATGGATCTGCTTGCGGCTTCAATAATGTAACCTGGCGTATTAAAATCCGGTTCTCCTGCTCCCAGTCCGATAACATCGTGACCTTCTGCTTTTAACGCCTTCGCTTTTGCCGTGATGGCAAGAGTGCTTGAAGGTGTGATGGATGCTACACGTGGTGATAATTCCATGATTATTGCTCCTCTCTGTTTATAAAAAAGCTGCTTTTATGCTGATCTCCTTAACTGATAGTGCCGGATATAGTCGCCGTCTTCAAAGCTGATATAGTAAAAAGAATAACGGTCATCTGTATCAACATACACGATCTCATATACCGGGGTCTGGCCGATCATCCCGAGACGAACCTGTTTAAACTTTTCCATTTCCAGGTTTGCTTCTGCAATCTGTCTGGCTTTTCCTGCGGAAATCCCTTCATCCTGTTTTCGGCTGAAGGTCCTCGGCTCAGACGCCGGGTTTTCTTCGGATTCTGAATCCTCTTCATCAAAAACACTGCTGTAATTTTCAGTGCTTTCAGGAATGGTTTCGACCCATACATAAACAGCGTCGCCATCCGGGCTGGTCCCTTCAATAACATGGTAAGCCGTTCTGCCATTATAATAATGGACGTTACCATAGTCTGAAATAAGTCCTTCGTCCATGGCATAGGCTATGGAGTCACCAAACCGCTCATGCTGGGCTGACTGAATATTATTATACAGCCAGATCATGGTCACAGCGGCTGTTGATAAAAGAAAAATAGCGGTCCCTATTATCCACCGTTTCAATTGTTAACACCTGCTTTATGTCTCATAAATTGTAAATACCATTTTTTCACGGTCTTCTTCATCCAAAGCAAGGCCGAACATAAGGTCACGCTCTTTTAACGTCCTGTTTAATGAATCGACAACCTTATATAAATCATCGCTTTTAGAAACCTTCACCGTAGCGAGTTTGTCAATTTGACTCTTTTCCAATTGTTCTCCTCCTTTATGTACAATTCATTCGTAAATTCAATTGGTTTTCATGGTGTTGTATTCCCTGCCTAAAGAAATATTAACTCTCATATCGATCCCTTTGAAGGTGATAATATAACTACCGCTCAACAAAAGGGGGAATGAGCGTGAATGGAAGTCATGAGGAGGGAAGGCTTCTGACAACTGCCGAATGGTATGAAAATGAAAAAGAAAACATCTCCCTTCGGTCCCATGCCCGCCCTCACCATTTTAACACATTAAGTATCAGTTTCAGACAGACAAAGTTCCCTGAAGAGTGTGAAAACCAATAATGACCCTGACCTGTACCAAGGAAAATTGCCTGCATCCCACCAAGCAGGTAATTTGTCTTGCTTTTACATATCACCTTCTTAATTTCGCAAGTGCTTCCCGGGCATTAAACCTGATTTTTTCTTCATCCATTGTAAGAAGTTCTTTATTTTTTACGAGCTGTTTCCCGTTAGCGAATACGTCTGTTACATCACTTCCCTTATGAGCATAGACAAGATGAGATACAATCCGTTCTTCTGGGTCGGGCAGGGTGTGCATTCCTCCCGGTTCCACAATACTGAAGTCCGCATCATACCCTTTTTTTAACCGGCCCTTCTTTTCATACTGAAGGGCTTTTCCGCCGTTTTGTGCAGCCATAAAAAGGATATCACGGGCGCTTACAGCGGTAGGGTCTTCATTTACACCCTTATGTATAAGACTTGCAAACCGCATCTCTTCAAACATATCCAGAGTATTGTTGCTTGCTGAGGAATCCGTCCCCAGACAAACCCGTATGTTTTTCTCCTTCATTTTTTTCAGGTCTGCCACACCGGAGCCAAGCTTTAAGTTACTTTTAGGGTTATGGGAAATATATGTTCCTTTGCGGGCGAGCAGGGAAAGTTCAGCATCTGATAAATGTACACCGTGAGCGATCAGAGCATGACCTTCAAAGAAACCAAGCTCACTCAAATGCTCTGCCGGATGTTTACCGTAAGTCCCGATATGTTCCTCTACCTCTTTTCTTGTTTCAGACAAATGAGTATGTAGAGCAATCCCATGCTCATGTGCCTTTTCAATGATCATCTCCATAAAATCCGGAGGGCACGTATAGGGAGCGTGGGGCGCAAGCATGACTTTAATCTTTCCGTCACCGCTGTTATGCCAGGTCTTATAAAGCTCCACTGATTCTTTCAGCTTTTCTGCCTGTTCCTCTTTTGAACAAAGTCCGATCATTCCTCTGCATAATACCCCGTTCATCCCGCTTTCAAGGATCAATTCTGCTGTCTGATCCATATGAAGGTGGTACATATCGAGAAAGGTTGTTGTACCGCTTTTCAGCATTTCACCTATTGCCAATGATGTTGCAGCCTTTGTCGTTTCCTTTGTAAAACGCTGCTCCATCGGCCACATAACCTCTTTCAGCCAGGTGTTCAGAGGAAGGTCGTCACCTGCACCTCTGAGGAGGGTACTGCCGGTATGACCATGAGTATTTACAAATCCCGGAATGATCAACTTCCCCTTTGCATCAATAACCTCACCGGCTTCTTCCTTTACTTCCTCTTCATAAATACCTTCAATTTTACCTTCGTTAATTACCATGTAACCATATTTAACGGGCTGACCCTCATCCATTGTTAAGAACCAGCCGTCTTTTATAATCTTTTTCCCCACGGCTATCCGCTCCTTTATTGTGCTTTGAATCCAAAAAAACCTTTCAGGCGGTCAGCCATTTGTTCGAGCTGCTCTTTCTCAGCCGGTCTGATTGTAAAAATCTCATAATCCTCGTCATTCCATTTGATGGACACGGTTCCCGTACGGGACGTTTGAAAAATTTCAATCCATGTTCCCTGCAGCCTTTCCAATACAACCGGGCTTGGTAATTCGTCATCATTTTGAAAAATAACAGCCACCTGAGGATCTGCTTCATCCAGCAGCTTTTGGCTCGTTCCTCTTTCACTTGCAAATTCCGCAACTTTTAAAACCGTGGATTTAATATTGTAATTTTCAGTAATGAACGTTTCCACCTGATAATCGGCCACGCTCATAAACAACAGTTTCTTATCTGTATTGTCAAATAACAAAACTGAAGCTCCTTCATGAATCCCCGGACGTGTTTCCACAAACAGCACATGGGCCATTACACCTTCCATTACATAAAGATCGTCTTTTGTCTCAAAGGGATCTACAGTAATGTCAGAAGCGAACAGAATGGGTGCAAGATCTTCAGACATGGCTTTTGGAATACTCACTTCTTTAACATCATAACGATCAATTACTTCCTGGAGGTTCCCTGTATATTCAGCCTGTTTATTTGTAATGATAATCCGGTCAATATCGGATACATGATACATCCCCAGTCTTTCAAAAAGTTCATCCTGACTGAGCCTGTGCCCGGTGTCGATCAATGTTTTTTCACCTTTTGCATTTTCTATTAACGTGGCTTCCCCATGCGTAAGATCAAAAAAAGTATAGGCTGACTCTCCGGAGCGAAGGTTCAGCTCTACGTCTATTTCTTCTTCGGCAGAAACCATAAACGGGGCAAAAAAGACTAACCATGTAAAAAAAATAAGAGTAAACACTTGTTTCATAAAGAGTCCGGCCCTTCTGTGTGAACTTGGGGAAGATGAATGCTTTTGTTCTCGAATATTCCGGGACGGTCCCCGGTGTAACTCAAACACTATTTTATCCCTGGGAATTCCGCGCATCCTGTGCAATAACCTGTAAAATTAAGCACTCTGCTTCATTATAACCATTTTTTCAGATCTTCTTCCAACTCGTCGATTGAACCCTCTACTATTTCAACATCAGGAAGGGACTTCACGAAGAGTTTGCCGTACCTGGTTGTGTTCAAGCGTCTGTCAAGGACAATGACTGCACCTCTGTCCGATTTCTTTCGGATTAACCTTCCAAACCCCTGCTTAAACCTGATAACAGCCTGAGGTATGGCAAGTGACATAAAGGAGGACTTTCCCCTTTCGTCGAGTTTTTCTGCCTTTGCTTTATAAATCGGCTCGTCCGGTGAAGTAAATGGGAGCCGTGCCATGACCAGTAAAGTCAGGTCTTCTCCCGGGATGTCGACACCTTCCCAGAAGCTGCTTGTTCCAAGCATAATTGCTTTATCAAACTGCTGAAAACTCTTTGTAAGCTTTGTCCGGCTTCCTCCATTAATCCCCTGGGAAACGAGCATGAAATCATCGTCCAGAATATCTTTTAACAGTTCGTGACTTTTCTTCAGCATATCGTAGGAAGTAAACAGGACGAGCATTTTCCCCTGAGTGACCTGGGAAAGTCTGTAGAGATGAAGGACAATCGTTTCAATATACGTTCTTTCATCAACCTTATTTAATAAAGGGACATCGTTTGGAATCATAAGTCTGGCCTGGTCTTTCCAAATGAAAGGAGATTCGATAACCATGCTTATAACCGGAAAATCATCCAGACCGAGATTTTTCATAACATAATCAAACTTATTGTTAACGGTAAGCGTTGCAGATGTGAGAACGACACTGTCTTTTCTGGTGAAGAGATCATCTGCCAGCAGCGCACTTACATCAACCGGCCGTGCCTCAAGGATAACTGTCTGCCTCGGCCCTCTCGTTTCGGCTTCCATCCAGTAAACTGTATTTTCCTCGCATTCAAGGAGGAGTTCGGATAACGTATCTTTTGCTTCATAGAGACGGTCAATAATTGTACCGAGTGATTGAAAGGTCACTTTAAATGACCGGTTCTTCTTCTCGGACAGCTCTTCATTTTCTTTTTTGCTCTCCAGCATTCCTGCAAGTTTCATGAGCACTTTCAACGTGTTTTCACATATATAAACAGACCGTGCTGCTGCCTCCTTGATCCCGGAAAATGAATCAGATTCAGAATCGAATGTTACGGTTATTCTGCCTCTTTCGTTTTGCTTTTTTTTCTGTTTAAACGCCCAGCCGTGAAGAAAAAGAAAAAGTTCACTGATTTCTGCTTTTGCTTCCTTTACTGTAAGCTCCGTTTCTTTTAATACTTCGGATACTTTTTCATCAAATAAGGTACGTGAAATATTAGACAAAATCCCTCCACCGTCCACAGAGCCGGCTTCGTTAAAAAGCTGTGAAAACGAAACATAGTCGAGACGGCTTCCGAGCTGATTTGAAGCGGCCTGCTCAAAGTGATGGCCTTCATCAATAATGAGCTGCCTGTATGAAGGAAGGATACCCCTGTCTTCCTGAAGATCTGAAAGGATCAGAGCATGATTGGTAATAATCAGGTCCGCTTTCCTCGCTTTGTTTCTTGCGTGATGATAAAAGCAATAAGGATACCAGGCATGTGAACCTTCATCTTCCCTTCCTGCACTTATTTCATTCCAAAACCGCTTCCCTGAAGAACTGAGGTTGAGCTCCTCCACATCACCGGTAATGGTTTCTGTAAGCCAGACAAGTATCTGTCCTTTTGTGAGGTTACGGTCAGGGTTTTCATAAGGGTCTTCTGCAAGTATTGCTTCAAACTTCTGCAAGCTTATGTAGTGGTCTCTTCCTTTGATTAGGGCAGCACTCACGGGACAGGGCATAATATTATTCAGGACCGGCACATCTTTCTTCAGCAGCTGCTCCTGAAGCTGAACGGTATAAGTGGCCACAACCACAGGTTTACCGGACTCAATCGCATAGCAGGCAGCCGGCAGCAAATATGCAAGGCTCTTTCCTGTACCTGTTCCTGCTTCGATCAGACCATGCTGCCTCGTGGTAAACGCTTCATAGATGGCATTCATCATTTTTACCTGTCCGGGACGGTCTTCATAGTCTTCCATTGTTCCGGACATTTTTTCTTCGTTCATCATAACCTTGCGGACTTGATCAAAAGAAGCTTCTCTCTTCTCCCGGGTGACTGCATCCTCCTGAAACCTTCTATTGGAAAGAGCGATGCCTCTGTATACATCAATGTCCGGTTCACTATGATTAATTGTCCGCTCTTTATTACTGATCCAATGATTTAACAACGGTTTTACATCACTTCTGAAAGACAGAGATATCTTTTTAATCTGCTGAAGTGTGATCAGAGGAAGGCTTTCAAATTTATTCAAAAGTTCAGTAAGGAGCATCGCCGTTGCTTCTGCATCGCTGTCAGCTCTGTGAGGGGTGGTATGGGCTAAATCAAATTCTTCACTCAGCTGAGTAAGCTTAAAGCCGTCTGCTGTAGGGTACAAAAGCCTTGAAAGTTCAACTGTATCGAGAACCGGTCCCCTAAAAGGCTCATAGCCGCATGCTTCAAGTTCATCATTAACGAATGTTAAGTCAAAATTAACGTTATGGGCGACAAAAAATGCTCCGTCCAGATTTTTGAGAAGATCCGGTGCAATTTCACTGAAATCCGGTGCCTCCCTTACCATCTCATCATCTATATTTGTAAGTGACTGGATAAATGAAGGGATCGGTTTTCCCGGGTTCACATAGCTCATATACCTCTCAATTACTGCCGCCCCTTCCATAACAACAAAGGCAAGCTGTATAATCCGGTCCCCCCTTTTATATGATACACCTGTGGTTTCTACATCCAATACAACAAAGCGTTCCATTCCTGCTTCCTCCAGACTCCCGTTTCCATTAAACCTGTAAAAGGCTGACCGGACAGGTTTTACCCTGACACGCTTATCAGCCTCGTAAGATAATCATTTATTTTTCGAGTATACAATTTTCTCCAGAAGGGGGTGCGTAACATTTTTTCTTTCCAAAAAGGCTGCCACACTTTCCTGTTCTTCTATGAAGCCCCATTTCGTAAGAAGCCATAAGTAGGATATCCATACATTAACATTATCAGGATTTTTGGCAGTAAGTTCTTTAAACAAATGCCGGGATTCGTCTCTTCTGTCCAAAAGACCCAAATTCCATGCTGTACCGTGAAGAACTGCTTCATTGTTGCAGCCAGATTCAATCAGGCGCTGATAACAGTGCAGGGCACAGACAAATTCACCCCGCTCTTCAAATTCACAGGCAACAGACATGACTACATCAAAGTCGATTCTTTCTTCCAGCGCTCTGTACCACGCTTCATAAGCCGAGTGGATATCGTTTTGTTCAAGGCAGGATTTCCCGAGCCAGTAGTATGCTTCTGGGTCAGTTGTCGTTTCTGCCAGCGTTCTAAAAAGCTGGGCTGCTACATCAAATTTCCCAAGCCAGTAATAACAGGTACCTAGATTATATACTACATCATCGTTATTCGTAACTGTAAGAGCTTTTTCAAAATAGGGAATAGCTTCTTCAATATTTTCCTTTCTCCCCTCCAAAAGCCCAAGGCCGCAAAGGGAAAAATGCTTCTCTACGAGGTCATTGGTCTGCTGGAACACGGTGAGAAAGGCGTCTTTCGCCTGCTGATCCTTATCTTCATAAATGGATGCAAATCCAAGATATAAAAGTAGACGGGTTTTCTGACACCCTGCTGCCACTTCTTCTGCAAGCTTTTCAGTGGCTTTATTGTACATCTCAAGCTGGTAATATCCGATCCCTTCAGAAGGTTCGGTTGCATTTGTAAAAGAAAGGGGATGGTCACATTTGAGGACATCCTTTAAAGATGATAACAATTCATCCTGAACCGTCCATAAATTCAAAAGCTCGGCATGATCCTGTTCCAGGTCATAAATGATCGTGTGCTGCTGCTCTTTTGAAAGCTGGTGAAAATGTTCTGCCAGCCAGAGACACTTTTCTTCCCATCCTGTATTCATTAAAAAAACCCCCTTTGTTATAGAACCTGACCAATCGGTCTCCTTAACGTAAGTGTTCCTATAATAAAGGGGGGCTTATACTTATGGAAGACAGGTAGAAGCTGGTTCTGTCTGCATCATATCTACAATGTCATTATCATCGTTTAACACGGCAACTTTCGGTACATGGTTTTGTGCTTTTTCTTCGTTCATCCACTGATAGGCGATAATAATCACTTTATCATCCGGCTGGACCAGACGTGCTGCAGCGCCGTTTAAACAGATGGTTTTACTTCCTCTTTTACCGGGGATCACATACGTTTCAAGGCGGGCACCGTTATTATTATTGACTACCTGAACCCGTTCATTAGGCAGGATGTCGACGGCTTCCATCAATGCTTCATCAATTGTAATACTCCCCACATAATTCAGGTTGGCTTCAGTAACTCTGGCCCGGTGTAATTTTGCACTCATCAGCTGTCTCATTTCTTTTCCTCCAGATCATTCGTAGTAAAGATAAGGTTATCAATCAGTCTTGCTTTTGAAAACCTGACTGCACAGGCAATAATCACTTCTCGGGTGTTTTTCATATCGTCCAGTGACTGAATTTTCTCCAGTGACGGAAATGACCTCAGTTCTACATAGTCCACCTCACCGGAAGTCAATTCATTTATCTCACGGACACATTCTGATACAACCTCTGCCGGAGCATTGGTAAAAGAACGGGCATGTTTCACTGCTTTATTCAAAGCACCGTGTATATGAGATGCTTTGAGTCGTTCTTCTTGTGTCAGGTTAACGTTTCTGGAACTTTTGGCAAGGCCGTCTTCTTCCCGGACCGTCGGTACTCTGATAATGTCTACCGGGATGTGATAATCTTTTACCATTGTTTCAAGAAGGGCCACCTGCTGGGCATCCTTTATCCCGAAATAGGCTTTGTTTGGCATAACCATCCAGAATAATTTCATAACCACGGTGAGCACGCCGTCGAAATGGCCCGGACGGCTCTTTCCGCAAAGGGAATCAGCTCCCTTTTTTACAGTTATTAAAGAAGACATCGGTTCTTTATACATTTCATTTACATTCGGGATAAACAAAAGGTCCGCGCCCGCTTCATTTGCCAGCTCAATGTCACGTTGTTCGTTCCGGGGGTAGGTGCTGTAGTCTTCCCCTTCACCAAATTGGAGCGGATTGACAAAAATACTCGATACAACGAAGTCACACTCTGTGGATGCTTGTTTTATCAAGGCCTGATGACCTTTGTGTAAGTATCCCATCGTCGGTACAAAACCCGTTGCCATCCCCCTGGCTTTCTGATGATGTTCCCTGAGTTCGTTTACCGTTCTTACGACGATCATATTTTAAGACCGCCGTTTCCATAAAGCTCCTTTATTTCCGTTTCATCCATTGAGAACGTATGCTCCTCTTCAGGAAAGCGGCCGGTTTTTACATCCCGGTTATACTCCTTCAGTGCTTTTTGGATCGGGCCGGACAACTTCACATATTGTTTTACAAACTTAGGGACACGGGACTCGGTAAACCCGAGCAGATCGTGCCATACGAGGACCTGTCCGTCTGTATGCCGTCCTGCTCCAATGCCGATTACAGGAATGGTCAGGCTTTTTGTGACCATTTGTGCTACCTGATGAGGAACACATTCAAGGACGAGCATTATAGCCCCCGCTTCCTGTGCTTTTTTGGCATCATCAATAAGCTCCGCGGCTGATTCAGCATCTTTCCCCTGCACTTTATACCCCCCGAGCACTCCCACTGTCTGGGGAGTAAGACCAAGGTGGGCAACTACAGGGACACCTGCCTCGGTAAGGGTTTTAGTCACATCAAGAACAGTGCCTCTTCCTTCAACCTTAACAGCTTCTGCACCGGCTTCCTGCATGAGTCTTCCTGCATTTTGAACAGTCTTGTCTATTGATCCGTGATAGCTTAGAAAAGGCATATCCGCTACTGTAAAAGTGTCCGGTGCCCCCCGTTTTACTGCTTTTGTATGAAGAACAATATCATCGACCGTGACCGGTATCGTAGAGTTGTAACCGTGTACGACCATCCCGGCACTGTCACCGACTAAAATAACGTCCATACCCGCGTCCTGTGCGTGCCGCCCTCCCGGGGCGTCATAGGCAGTGATCATGGATATTTTTTCTCCCTCTTGTTTCATCTGCTTAAACAAGGCTGAATTTTTCATGGTTCTCCTCCTTTTAATCCGGGCTTTGCAGCAGCAAAGCTCATTAAGAAGGACGTGCTCATAAACATAAAATGACCTTCTCCAAAAAGGCAGAAGGTCAGCTTTAATAAACCGGGCACATCGGTGTCCGGATGTTATGAACGTTCCTTCTGTCCCCGTCCGTAATGGATCGTGGCAGATTCTTTTTTTAGATGTTTTCGGATAGAATGGTGGAGATTATTCTCTTCATTACTGAGAATGTGGTTGAAGCCTGCGCGTCTTTCTCTTTCCGTGGCGGGGCTGCCAAGCCTCCTCGGGCTATGCCCTGCGGGTTCTTGCCTTGCCCTCAATGCCACAGGAGTCTCGGGCACTTCGGCTTCATCGTTCTTCTTTAAAGAAAACAATACTTCCGAAAACATTTTTAAAACTCATTTACACAGGTACAGTTCCATCCGGATACTGTCCACTTTGAGTATAGCAAAAATCAGCATGAAGATGTGAATCTTTTTAACATTCAATATCTGCAGAATAGATATGTCTGAGGGTCCCGTCGTCCTGGCGAAGAAGAAGGACTCCCGAGTCGTCAATTCCTGTTGCAATACCCGTGAGCGTTTCTTTTGGTGTTCTTGCTGTAATTCTTTTTCCCATCGTGAGAGCATGAGCTTCCCATAAGGGCTTAACAGCTGCAAATCCCTCTTTTAAAAAGGTGCGGTAAAGCCAGTCCCATTCAATAAGGATGGATGAAAGAACATCGGTTCTGTTTACAGATTTTCCACTCTCAATTCTCAGGGAAGTTGCAATCGTGTCCAGAGGAGCAGGGAATTGGGACTGATTGACGTTCAGACCGAGTCCGACAATGATGGCATGAACCTTATCAGGCTCTGCCTGCATCTCTGTGAGAATTCCCGCTACTTTTTTCCCTTCAAAGAGTACATCATTCGGCCATTTGATTTCAGGGTCAAGGCCGACAGCATTTTTGATGCCCCGGACAACTGCTACCGCAGTCAGGAGAGTAAGCTGGGGAGCACGTTTCACTTCGATATCCGGTCTTAAAATCAGGCTCATCCATACTCCTGTTTCCGGCGGTGAATGCCACTGTCTTCCGAGTCTCCCTTTTCCTTTCGTCTGTTCATCTGCAAGAATAAGGGTTCCTTCCGGTGCATTTTCACTGGCCAGCTGGTGGGCCGTTTCCTGGGTGGAATGGATCGATGGATAGTGATGGACGGCTGTAATAAATGTCTCATCTTTCAGTCTTGATTCAAGCTGATGTTTTGATAAGGTATCCGGCTCATCAGAAAGACGGTACCCTTTCTTCGGTGCCGCCTCAACATTGTAGCCCTCTTTTCTTAGGGCATCGATATGTTTCCAGACAGCCGTTCTTGAGCAGCCAAGCTTTTCACTCAGTTTTTCACCTGAAATAAATTCATTTTCTTTCGTTCTTAGCATTTGCAGAAGGCTTGACTTCATCCGGTTAGTTCCTTTCGTATATACTCAAAAACCGCAGTTTTCGTATTCTCTGTTTTTTTCGTCACAATCGCATATTCCACTTTTTTTAACGTATTTCCAATCCATTTTCCTTCACTGACCTGGAATTCTTCCATCAGCATTTTCCCGTTGACAGCCATATCGGATTTCTTTTTAATCGGAAGCTGTTCAAATTTCTTTTTGACAGTTGAAAACTCAGGTTCTTTATTCAAAAAAAGAGCCCTGATTTTTTCGCAGGAATATATCCATTCTTCCCCCGCCTGGTAGAGCGTCTGGTTGGACCAGCCGGCCGTTACGATTTCCGAAGTAACACGCTCAATGATACCTGCCTGTTTTTTTAACAGGTTGCTCCGCCTGTAACGGTTAAGGGTTTCTGTAAGATTATCGTCAGAGAGGATGTACCAGCAAAGCGGCACCTCATCAACAGTAAAAGGATGGTTGTAGCAGGATAGAAGGCGTAACCACTTTTGCCGTGAGTACAGTAACGGAGCAAGCCCGCCTGCAATAGGAGACTCCATAAGTGCGATCAGACTTTCCTTTGACAACGGAAGCATTTTCTCAAGCTCTTGGCCGATGCGTTCGACGGCTGATTTTTTTACAAGAGATGCATGTAAACCTATGGCATGAGCGGTATTTGACTCAATAGTAAAGCTGTATGCAAAAGCAAATCGATACCCCCTCACCATTCTCAGGGGATCTTCCTTAAAACGTGCTTCCGGATCCCGGACTCCGCGGATGATACCATTTTCAATATCATCGCGGCCATTAAATGGATCGATAATTTCACCTTCCCGAGTCATGGCCATGGCATTGATCGTGAAGTCCCTCATACTGAGGTCTTCTTCTATCGTCTTTCCCCGGAACGCTGTCACCTCGACGGCATCACCTTTTACCGGAACAACCACCGTTCCGTGCTCCACTCCTACATCGATGCTTGCGGGAAACAGTCTTAAAACCTCTTCAGGAAGAGCATTCGTTGCCACATCAACATCCCTGATATCAAGGTTCATTATTTTATCTCTAACCGCTCCCCCGCAGGCATAAGCCTGGAAGCCGCTGGCGCGCAGTTTATCCATTACGTGGTTTGCAGCTTCCCATGGTGATATTACTTTCACAGCCCTACTCCCCTTTAATGGTTCGTTCGTAGATTTCTTCATATTGGGCAACGATCAGGTCCTGGTGAAATATCTCTTCTGCACGCCGTTTCGCTTCTTTACTCATTGATGCGTGAAGATTGTCATCTGAAAGAATTTCTACCGCTTTACGGGCAATCTGCTCAATATCCCCCAGATCACAGATAAATCCCGACTCCTTGTCGTTAATAACTTCAGGGATGCCGCCGATGTTTGTTCCGATCACAGGCAGCCCGCAGGCCATTGCCTCCAAAAGAACAAGTCCGAAGCTTTCCTTTTCACTCAGAAGTAATTTAAGGTCGCTCATGGAAAGAAGGTCCGCGATCCGCTTTTGATTACCGAGAAACAAGACTTCTTTCTCAAGCCCCAGTTCCCGGACCAGTTCGTTCACCACTCGGTGTTCAGGGCCGTCACCGATTAAAATAAGCTTGGCCTTCAGCTTATCTCTGATAAGCCTGAAACTTTTCACTACATCAGGTACACGCTTGACTTTTCTGAAGTTTGAAACATGCACCAGGATTTTTTCTTCAGGAGAGATACCGTACTCCTCCCTGAGAGCCCTGCTGTCTTTCGGATAATAGACTCTCTGATCGATAAAGTTATAAACCGTTTCGATTTGTTTTTTGGTTCCCAGCAGTTCATGTGTCTGCCGTGCAAGATCATTCGAAACAGCTGTTACCGTGTCCGACCGTTCAATTCCAAACCGGATCATATCTGTAAGGGACGGGTCGTAGCCGAGTACAGTGATATCTGTTCCGTGAAGGGTAGTCACAACTTTTAAGTGATTGCCTGTCATTTCTTTTGCCAGATGGGCGCTGATGGCATGGGGGACGGCATAGTGAACATGAAGAATATCAAGTTTTTCACGTTTCGCCACCTCTGCCATTTTACTTGCCAGGGCCAGATCATAGGGGGGATACCTGAAAACAGAATACTGGTTCACTTCAACTTCATGAAAATAGATATTAGCATTAACATTCTCAAGCCGGAAAGGGAGACTTGATGTGATGAAATGAACCTCATGCCCTCGTTCGGCGAGACTTTTACCAAGTTCCGTAGCCACCACTCCCGAACCGCCTACTGTCGGGTAGCAGGTGATTCCTATTTTTCGTTTCGTCATGATTGTTCCTCTTTCACTAAATCTGTCATCCCCAAAGGACCGCTCGTTTTAAAGCCTTCACCGTACCTTACGCCGGTCAGCTGACCCATTACCTGTTCTCTCGCCCTTACTCTCTCCAGGTAATGATCTGTCAGGGGGGTTGCCACTGTTTTATCTGTGGTATTAAACTGGCTTCCAAAGGCTTTAAGCGCCTGTATTTTATCTTCTATGTAATCGGAGACATCGACTACAACATCCGGTTCCATAAAGCCGTTTATCTGGTAAAAATAAAGAGATTCTGCTTTATGAGCTTCTCCAAGGTGCTGGTTGTATTTGTATATGCCGGCGTTAAACACGGCTTCCTTTACAAGTTCACCGGTGTGGGTATGATCGGGATGTCTGTCTGTAATGTTCGGGGCAAAGACAAGCTTCGGCCGGTATTCTCTTATTACCTCTGACAGTTTTTCAATTACTTCCCTGCGGCAGTTCATCAGGCCTCTGTCAGGAAAATCGAGCTGAACAACTTTTGTAACAGACAGTCGTCTGGCTGCTTCATCTGATTCTTCCTGCCTTTTTTCTACCGTGCCGTTTGAAGAAAGGTCTGCTTTCGTCAGATTCACGATTCCGGTTTTATATCCTTTCGCTGCATGAAGAGCAAGGGTTCCCCCCATTCCAATTTCCACGTCGTCGGGGTGGGCCCCGATGGCAAGAATGTCCAGTTTGTTATTCACCAGCCTTTCCCTCCTTCCCGTGGACAATCGAACGCCACTTAAAATCCCCCCGTTCAAGACCTTTAATAAGAACTTCTCCTGTTGCCATATTGGTTGCAAGGGGAATTTTATAAACATCACACAATCTGATCAAAGCTGTTACATCAGGTTCATGAGGCTGGGCTGTCAGCGGATCTTTAAAAAAGAGGATAAGATCCATTTCGTTTTTTGCGATCATAGCCCCGATCTGCTGATCACCGCCTAAAGGACCGCTCTGAAACCGGTGAATAGAAAGAGATGTTTCCTCCATGATCCGTTTACCTGTTGTACCTGTAGAGTAAAGATCATGTTTTTTCAAAACAGGTTCAAAGGCAACAGTAAATTGAACCATTTCCTGCTTTTTATTATCGTGTGCAATGAGTGCAATGTTCATCAGGGCGTCGTCCTCTCTTATTCAATAATGTGTTCCAGACCATACACGAGTACATTCAGTTTCATGGCTGCTTCACATGCGAGCTTCACTCCGGGCATAAATGAACGGCGGTTCATGGAATCATGTCTGATCTTCAGCGTCTGTCCTTCACCACCAAACAGTACTTCCTGATGAGCTACCAGTCCGGGAAGACGCACACTGTGGATTCGCATTCCGTCAAATTCCGCTCCTCTTGCACCGGGCAGCGTCTCCTCCTCTTTTGGGTGTCCCTGTTGTTTCTCCTGTCTAACTTCACTGATAAGCTGAGCTGTTTTTACGGCTGTACCGGACGGAGCATCAAGTTTGCGGTCATGATGCTGCTCAATGATCTCAACATCCGGCATGTATCTCGCTGCCATCTGGGAGAATTTCATCATAAGAATAGCTCCGATCGCAAAGTTAGGAGCGATAATAGCCCCAAGCTCTTTTTCTTCAGCAAGGCTGCTCAGTTCGGCCACATCCTCTTCTGTAAATCCAGTCGTTCCGATTACAGGTCTTACACCATTTAAAAGTGCCTCTTTCATATGTACTTTACCTGTCTGAGGATTTGTAAGGTCGATTAGAACATCCGGTTTGATTTTTTCAAAACATTCCCCGGCATCTGTAAAAACAGGTACGTCCAAGTTTGGAAGATCATCAACATCCCTCATGGACATCCCGTCATATTTCCGGTCAATTACGGCTGCAAGTTCAAACTCTTCAGTTTCAGTAACCATCGTCACGGCTTCTTTTCCCATGTTTCCTCTTGGTCCTGCAATTACGATTCGTGTCATTATTCATTCTCCTTACTGTCTTCTTTTTTTGTCCAGCGGTCTTTGTCCCGCGTATTGAATTTCTCCATTACAAGATCGTGGGCTTCTTCTAGATCCACATTAAGAGAGTTGGCAAGGCATGTCAGAACAAACAGTATATCACCGATTTCCTGCTCAACGGTCTTTTCTTCTTCCGAACTTTTCTTTGGTTTTTCTCCGTAGTAATGGTTGATTTCCCTGGCAAGTTCACCCATCTCCTCTGTAAGACGGGCCATCATGGCCAGTGGGGAAAAGTACCCTTCTTTAAACTGTGAAATGTATTGGTCGACTTCCGTCTGCATCCGTGTAATTGTTTTTTTATTCTCTTCCATTAAATGTACACCTCTTATCTCTTTCCTACCTGTTTATCGTAGCGAAACCTGAGCGTTTTTACAAATAAATTGCAGACTTGTCTCAGACAATCTGAAAGTTGGATTGCCGGCCCTGTTATCTTTCTATATAATTGGTTCTGGTAAACACAGATATTGATGTCCCCGCCCTGCAGTATCTCCCGCTTTTTAGTAAGATTTGTGCTCTTACAATGGAATTCCCGCTACAGGCGGACGCTTTCCGCGGGAGTCACCGCCTTTAAACTGATTTATGGAAAAGGTAAGTGTTATTATACCTAAATGTTGATTTAAAGTTTATTGGAGAAGCTCCTCCAAAAAGGTAACGAAATGAGCAGAAATCAACAATCAAGTTTAACTGAGACCCATTCTAATTTATGCACACCATGGCTCATGAAAAGCATGCGGTGTTTTTTCCGCCAGGTTATTCTTACCTTCTGACTAATCAGCGAATTGTGCGGAGTTCAACGAAGTTGAGGTAATTAGAGAGTCTCATAATTTGCATTTTCCAGATAGCAGAAAAAGGAGTATGTTAAGCTGTATAATTCAACAATGATCTTTAACTAAGCAATCTGAACGATTTGGAGGAACAGCCATATGATTCAAGCAATAAAAGCTAAAAATATCCTAGCGATCCTTTTTGGTACAGCAATTATGAGCTTCGGACTCGTTTATTTTAACATGCAGAACAACCTTGCTGATGGGGGTTTTACAGGAATTACACTGATTTTGTTTTTCATGTTCTCAATTGACCCTGCACTCTCCAACCTTGCATTAAACATTCCCCTGTTTATTATCGGATGGAAGATACTCGGCCGGAATGCCTTTATCTATACCCTTATCGGGACTGTCGGGGTTTCTGTTTTCTTGTACGTCTTTCAGCGCTATACACACTTTTACTTTCCTCTGGATGATGATATGACGCTTGCGGCTCTGTTTGCCGGGGTCTTTATCGGAGTGGGGCTCGGAATTGTGTTCAGATATGGCGGAACAACCGGCGGCGTCGATATTATTGCAAGGCTTGGCTTTAAATATTTAGGCTGGAGCATGGGTAAAACGATGTTTATTTTTGACGCTGTTGTTATTACTGGCTCACTTATTTACTTAAACTACCGTGAAGCAATGTACACCCTTTTGGCCGTCTTTGTGGCAGCCAAGGTGATTGACTTTATGCAGCAGGGGGCCTATTCAGGTAAAGCAGCTATGATTATTTCGGAAAAAGCACCGGAAATTTCAGCCCAGATCATGTTGGAAATGGACCGGGGGGCTACCCTTCTTAAAGGAAAAGGGAGCTTTACTGGCACAGACAAGGAAGTTCTCTACTGTGTTGTAGGCCGAAACGAAATGGTAAGACTGAAAACACTCATTGATAAAGTCGATCCCCATGCTTTCGTTACGCTTACAGATGTGCAGGATGTAATGGGAGAAGGGTTTACACTTGATGAAAACAAGCGCCCTTTGGGGATTTAAGATCTCCCGCACGCAGAAAACCTCCCACCCGGTATTGGGTGGGAGGTTTTCTTTGCCTTATTCGTCTCTCATAACGAAATACATTAAAATAAAACGCACAAGTTCCAGCACAGCTACAACAGCACCTGCTACATACGTAAGTGCCGCCGCATTTAAAACCTTTTTTGTCTGTTTCTCTTCATCATTGCGAATAACACCTACAGAAATCACCTGGTCCATTGCCCGGCTGGAAGCGTTAAATTCCACAGGCAGTGTAACGAGCTGGAACAATACTGCAAAACTCATAAGAACAATACCTGCAAGAAGAAGGTTTGCCTGAGTTAGCAGCATACCGGCCAAAATGAGGAAGAATGAAAAGTTCTGGCCAAGATTGGCTACCGGCACGAGCGCATGACGGAAGCGGAGGAATGCATAATCTTCTGCATCCTGGATAGCATGTCCCACCTCGTGGGCAGCGACTGCGGCACCCGCTACAGAGTTTCCGTAATAATTACTTTCAGACAGACGGACCGTCTTTGACCGCGGATCGTAGTGGTCGGTCAGCTTTCCTTTTACAGGCTCCACTGTTACATCATAAATGCCGTTATCATTTAAAATCTTTTTTGCAACCTCAGCGCCGCTCATACCTGAAGAGGCAGGCACCTGAGAGTATTTTTTAAATGCACTCTTGACCCGCATCTGCGCCCATAAGGGGACGAGAAGCAGGATGGCGAAGTAAATAAGAAATGCTCCCATACTTCCAAACATAGTCGATTCCCTCCGTTTTTCATCACTCTTTACTTATTATCAATTTTAGTCAAACTTGTTTTTACTGTCAATGAACATGCATTATAGTTCCCCGTGCGTAAAAAGAAGGGCGTTATTCCCTTCTTTTTACCTTTCTTTCTTCCCTCTGGCCTTCATACTTCTTCCACCCGGCATAGGTGAGAGCAAAAACAATAGCCCCGCCGATCGTGAGTATCACCCAGATTAAAGAAGGGTCCGATGTACTTTCATCCACATCGCCATAAATCATATCCAGATCACTTAACATGACAGACAGTGTGCTGAGAAGGTTTGAAGCTGCCAATGGTTCATGACGGTGTCGTTCTGCATAAACGACCTGTGAATCAAAACGCTGATACACATGAGGCTCAAGTGCTGCCTGCCACGCAGGCCTCACCACTTCATATCCTTTTAAAAATCTGTTGAGCTGCTTTTGATAAGTCGTCCAGTCTTCGTTTTCAAACGCTTCTGCCATTCCTGTAAGGGGAGATTCGAGGGATTCCTTTGTATTTTTCCATAGATGATGCTCACTCGAGTCATACACATCAACGAGAAGCCGGAAAGAAGAAACCGCCCTTACTCTGTCCTCATGACTCATACTCATACTGGTTGATGCCTGCTCTGCACTTTCATATGTTGAGACAATTACCCTCAGGTCATTCATAGAAAGGTTAAAATCGGAAGAACGTACAGTCAGGAACTGCTTTGAAAAGTGATTTAAAAGCTGCTTCGCTTCTTCATACCGCTGTTCCTTAACGTATTGAAGGATTGTATCACTCGTTTTATTTAATTCACGCCACAGTTCTCTGTCTTCCTGATCTATACCGGAGTCTGCATGCACAGCATACGGAAGTAGACATAATAATATTACTGACAACAAAATGATGATTTTTCTTACATTCATGCCTGTCCCTCCTCTTTTACCTAATTCATCCTATGAGGAGGGACAGCCTGGTAGACCTAAAATCCAAGAGTTCTCTTCTGCTGAATCTTATTCAGCATATAGACGACCAAAAGAGAGCTGATGCTGAGCCAGAACGTAAAATATGCAATCTCCTGGTAATATGGAAGAATCAGTCTGGAGACATACGGATGCATGCCGTATATGTAATCAATAACATCATTGTGAAGCGTCCATACAGCAACCAAAGCGAGATGCCAGCCTTTTATTCTGTAGTACGGAGCATATAAAAGACCCTGAACCGCCATTCCTAAATGAGAACCGATCAGCATGTAATGATCCCACCGGAGCGGAGATCCTTCCACCGCTGCCCATACAATCATGACTACAGCCCATATGCCATATTTAAACAACGTTACAGCCGCAAGAGCTTCTACAAGAGGGATATTCTTTCTGAATAAAAAAGCGGTCAGAACAATGACAAAGAAAAGACTTGCTGTCGGGCTGTCCGGCACAAAGATAAGAAAAACCGCCGGTGTAGCTGCCAGCTGCGACTCGTACCATATGTATCCATAGATCGTTCCCGGTATATTTATGACAAGTAACAGAATAATTGCCCACTTTTGTCCAAGAAGGTTATACCCTTTATCAATCATCCTCTTCCCTCCTGTCTTTCGGATCTCTTTACCAGTATACCTGTAAAGAGTAATACAGATAAGTAATTACTGACAATATAAGAAAAGCTGACTGAATTACCTCAGTCAGCTTCGTAATATTTATTCCGGATCCTGTCCGTCGTTGGCAATCCATTCAGCCAGGATTTCAAGCTCTTCATCAGAACCTTCGAACTGGTCTCCAGGCATTTCACCCTGACCGTTTCGAATAATCTCTGCATAATCTTCTGCCTCGTAATCATTCTCGAAGATGTTCGGACCAGCCGCTCCACCTTCACCCTGATCACCGTGGCAGCCGATACAGGCCTGCTGGCTCATGTAAATTTCATACCCTTCCGAACTTTCATCAATCTCAACATCTTCAACAATCGCACCCTGACGCGCTGCCGCTTCCCAGTCGTGCTGGTCAACAGATTCCCACGTAAGGAAGATAATTGAGATGATACCAAGCATCATCAGTCCGCTTGCAATTGGACGGCGGATCGGACGGCGTTCCACTCCATTATCAAGCCATGGGGCAAGAAGAAGCGCTCCAAAAGCAATACCAGGCATTACAACGGCTCCGATTACCGTATAGGCACCGGCAGCAAACTCATACTTCAGTAACTGATACAAAAACAGGAAGTACCAGTCAGGCAGTGGTATGTAGCCTGAATCGTTAGGATCTGCCACACGCTCCAACGGTGATGGATGTGCAATTGTCAAACATAGATAACCAATCAGGAAGACTGCCCCGACCATCCACTCACGTAGAAGGAAGTTAGGCCAGAATGCTTCCGTTTTATGCGGATACTCTGAATAGTCTTTTGGAATATTCGGCATCCTTGTAGCCGGGACACGAGAGTCGCCGACAAACTTCATACCTTTCCCGCGATGCATAGATTTCCCTCCTTTTCTGCGTCAAACCGGATCCTACAATGGACCGGAAATTCCTTGTTTACGGATCATAAAGAAGTGGGCTCCAAGAAGTCCAAGAAGCGCACCCGGCAAGAAGAACACGTGGATCGCAAAGAATCGTGTAAGCGTCTGTGCTCCGATAATCTCGCCACCTGCAAGCAGTGTTTTAGCGAACGTACCGACAACCGGAACGGCTTCGGCAATCTCAAGTCCTACAACTGTCGCAAAGTAAGCTTTCATATCCCAAGGCAATAGATAACCGGTAAACCCTAGACCAAGCATGACGAAGAAAATGAGAACTCCGACAACCCAGTTTAATTCCCGCGGTTTCTTATAGGAACCTGTAAAGAATACACGCAACGTATGTAGGAACATCATTACGATAACAAGACTGGCTCCCCAGTGGTGCATACCGCGGACAATAACACCGAAAGTGACTTCATTTTGTAAGTAGTAGACCGATTCATAAGCATGAATAATGTCCGGCACATAGTACATTGTCAAAAACATACCGGATAGAATTTGAATTACGGTAACAAAGAACGTGAGTCCCCCGAAACAGTAAACAAATGCTGAGAAATGATGGGCAGGGTTAACGTGCTCAGGCACCTCGTGATCGGCTATGTCACGCCACATGGGGGTGATATCCAGCCGTTCATCTACCCAATCATAGATTTTTTGTAACATTTACTACGCCCCCTTCTTCCTAACGTTGCACTGTTCTTCCTAAATAAAGATCGCCATCCCGGACTTCCATTTCATACACATCCAACGGACGTGTTGGTGGCGTGTTAGGAACGTTCGTTCCGTCTTTTTCAAATCGGCCGAAGTGACATGGGCAATAGAATTGCTCAGGATAATCTTCATTACCTTCCCAGTTCACTGTACAGCCTAAGTGAGTGCAAACAGGTGAAAGAGCTATAATTTCATCGCCTTCTCTGTAGACCCAGGCCACTCGGTCAACATCAGACGTATACCAGGCATCTTCCTGCTCAATTGTAAAGTTAAAACGTGTTGGTTCGTCAGTCAGTTCATCAACTGACGCTACCCGTACAAAGTCAGTATCTCCGCCTGCCTGTAATGCAGGGTCCAAAGCAAAGCGAGCCATTGGCATAAGCATACCTGCTGCCATGAAACCGCCTACACCTGTCAGTGTATACGTCAAAAATTGACGCCTCGACACTTTGTGTTCTTTTTCACTCACGACTTTCCCTCCTCGCTCCTATGATCTCTAAAGCTGCCATTTAAACACACAAATATCATACTAAGACATTATTATGATAGCGTAAAAATTCATTAAAAGTCAACAGAATCAGACAATGTGTTCAGGAATTTCTTTCTTTCGGTCCGGACTGCCACTTATCTGTAATAAGGGGTAAAATCTGTTTCATCTGCTGTGAGATCATTTCTCTGGCATATGCCGGGTCCACGTTTTCCAAGGGAAGTGCCGGGATCCATATCAATTGATCCGGCAGATTTCCTTCTACCCGCTTCCAGTCTCCGTCTGAAGTTATATAAACAATATGTTTAAAACCATTGTCGAAAAAGTGACGATCCCAGTCCTGTAACCGGGATGTGCGGCTCTCATCGGATTCTTCTGTCAGATATGTAAAAGGAGGCAGTTGAAAAAGTCTTCCCTTAAACTGCTTTTCTATTTCATCAATCAGGATGGAAGAAAACTCCCCTTTTGAGACAGTTCCCTTGATGTCCTTTTCCCAGTTTAAAGGTACAAGAGGAATAATCGCTGTATCCACATATTCCTTGGCATTCATATACATGTCCAGGTCATTAGTTACCCATTTCACAATTAAGCACTCCTTACACATTCAGCTTTTGTTTTTATCGGCATTCTTATTCTTTGAAACCTGCCGGCTCACTTGATTTTAACATAAAGATTGTATGAAAGGGTAACGTCCTCTTAATCAAACAGCTTTCTTAATTATGCCAGGAAGAGACATGCAGAGAATAGACATTCAGTAGTGCCGGAGCCAAAAAAAAACCCTTAAACGTTAAGGGCTTTTAATTGCTTATATTCTTCTGCAAGATCATTGAACCGTTTTTTGTCCCCTTTACAGAGAGCTTGGTCAATTTCTTTTTGAATGGATTTAATCCGCTCATTTCTAATCGACTTCTCCAAAACCATTTCCGCCATGAGCTGGTGAATATTCGTTTCTTCTTCATTTACAGGCAGGTACGGGTTTTCCTCAAGGACCGCTACATACTGCGGTGTCATCTGCTTGTCTTTAAAATTCAGCTGAATAAAGATATCTTCGTTTCTGTTTAGCCTGATGTCATGAAAGGACTTTTCTGCGTCCATCGTCACATGCTGGTTCTTGTGAAAAGCAAACGGCACACAATCCACATCATTTGTAGAAATCATGAGTGCTTTCGGACAGTAATCAGCTTGCTCGACAAAATGGACACGCTCCATTAATATGTCATCACTCATCAGGAAGTTAAGCAACCAGGCACATTCACGGCGTTTCAACTGGTATTGATCGAGAAACCACTTTAAAAAATCGCGTTTCTCCATGACCGGAACAGTATTGTTCATCTTCACCCCTCCTCAATCATGAATTGCATTTGAAAATCCGGAGCTCCTTAAAATGTAACCGCTTCTTTATATATGTTTATATTCTTTAAAAACATCAAAAATCCTTTTTAAAATGATATTTTAATAAAAGTTTTTTTGCGGGAACCAGTCAAAGGACCAAAAATCTGTTGTTCAATGCGATTCACGTTGGACGGGGGACCTAGCCGTCGCCAATATGTTATATCAAAATAGATTTCACCTTCAGTTTCGGTTAAAGAAGACTTGAAAAAAACCGATTCCCGTGCAGATCTGAAGAAGAAAGGGAATAGTAGGTTTCACTGCCGAATGTTTTTTCGCACAAGTAACCAAGGTGCACGAGCATGGGCAGGATTCGTTTTTTTATCACTGCTGATCTGTCGTCATAATAATAGTCATCTGTAAATGGGTACAGCAGGGAAACAACCGTTTCTTTCTCCAGTGCCAGGTTGTCTTTCCCGAGAACGGTGGCAAGTATTTTAATCAGGACAGGAAGCTGCGGGAGCGCCCTGCGGTACTCTTTTACATAAGTAAGCATAAACCGCTGCATCAACCGGGATACACTCATCTCCTCAGCTTCTTCCCATTTCGTTGTTACAACGAGCCTCACTTCTTCCTGAATCCAGCCTTCATTATGGGCGAGATCATAGATAAGAGAAAAACGGTCCGGGTAATAATTAAAATGACGGCCATATCCAAAACGCCATTTTTCATTTGGTATGTCTTCTTGGTATTCCAGCTTTTTCAAAAGACTTCCAAGCTGTGATTTTCCTATCGTTTTCTGTTGTGTCAGAGGATAGGCTTTTACCTTTACTTCATCTATGAATGTGTACAGATCTGTGAGGAGTGTGTGTCTGTCAGGTTTTTGAGCGGGTACTGTCACAGCCTCCATGCTTACACTTTGTTTGAGGAAATTTCCTGCGATCTTTTTTAATTCGTCCGGCATAATCCACCTTTCCATTGGGAGGGGGAACAGCCACCCCTCTTTTTCCAGTACAGCCAGTGCATGATGAACATGTTCACGTTCACTCTTTGTTACGAGCCCTGCCAATTCATGTAAAGCCCACTCTGCAGTGGCACTCATACTTACAAAAATAACGAGTTGTCTTTCACACCGTTGCAGGTTCTTAATGGACGCAGTCCGGTCATTAATATCTGTGAGCCTGCGAATTACCTTTTCGATGCACCGCTGTTTCGACCGCTCTGTTTCTCCATTATCAAGGTGGTGAAGAATCCGGGCTAACGACTGCTGAGGCAGTTGGAGCAATAGTTCCATCACGTTCATTTTAAAAAACCCCTTTCTCACTCTACTTCTCAGTATGTGAAAAAGGGGAAACGACTATAAGCGCTCTTCTGTTAACTGTTCAATTCTTTCTTGTATATCCTCACGTTCAGGTTCATATTCCACGATTTTTTTCAAAAGCTCAATCCCTTTTGACCGTTTCCCGGCTTCAAGCATGGCAAATGCCGCTTCTTCTATAACCTCAGGGTCATTTTGATAGGAAACGAGCGCCTTTTCATATGCCTCTGCCGCCTCATTTACACGGTCGGTTTCATACAGGGCTTTTCCTTTGTACCGGTCAAAAAGCGGGTCTGTTTCCTGATAATCTTCAAGAAAAGAAATAAGCTCTGCCAGTTCTTCATAACTGTCGGTTTCATCATAATATAAAATGAGCTCTTTAACGGCCTCAATATTGGAAGGGTTAATTGCAATAACCTTCTGTAAAAAACTCCGTCCTTCTTCACCTAGTCCTTTTGAGAACTGAATCCGGGCTGCTTCAAGGTAGAGGGTTTCGTTAAATTCATCTCTTGACAGGCCTTCGTTAATCACATCAAGGGCTTTATCGGACCGGGACAGGTGCCTGTATGCCTTGGATAAGAAAGGATATAACGTTGTATAGGAAGGATCGAGCACTTTTAAACGTTCGAACTGCTCTGCAGACAGCTCATAATCTTCTGTCTGAAGGGCTGTATAACCATAGCCGAACAATCCGTCCGGATCTATCTTTTTCTCAAGTCCTTTTTTATAGCTTGACAGTGCCTCTTCGAACTGCCCGGTAGCACTGTATGCTTCAGCCAGCCTCAGAGAAGGATTTATCTGATCATCATCCGGCAGGTCATTGTCATGAATGGCCTTTTTATAATACGGGATACTTTTGTTATAGTCTCCCCGGTTAAGATAAAACTCTCCCAACCCGTAATGGAGAATGGGTTCATCAGCTGCTTTTTTTACAGCCTGAAGGAGCTTCTGCTCTGCGACCTCATCAAGGCCCTGGTTTTCATAAAGATCTGCCAGAAGGAGCTGGGACTGTGCAAATACCGGATCATCTTCATGGACTTCAAGAAGCATTTCCATTGCTTCATCTTCTTTTCCCGAATCGATATAACATTCTGCTGCAAAAGCGAACAGTTCCCCGTGATCCGGATATCTGAACATCAGTTCCTCGACTACATTTATGGCTCTGTCCACCAGGCCGAGTTCAAAATACAATTCCCCTATTGTTCGTTTCGTTTCATCATCGGCTGTTTCATATGCCTTCTGAACTTTTATCAGGCCTTCTTCATGCTGGCCGTTTTCAATCAGCTGTATTGCTTGTTCAAGTGTTTCATTCATACTATCACTCCCGCTCTCATACCAAAGGTCTTCTACCATTTTATCCGATGAGAGTGAGGTGTCAAACATATAAAATTAAATTCCTCCGGAGAGACCACTTTAGTGATAACAAATTCCAAAGTACCTACGTGCCCTTTGCTTTCCGTGGCGGTGCCGGCAAACCTGGAGTATTAAGCCTGCCTGTTCCTCTGTCAGCCAGTCTCTGAAGCATATGCGTCAAAGCAACTTCTCACGCTAAAGCTCTGCGATGCCTGGTCCCGGCTGACGCAGCAACCCCAGGTCAACCTGGGTTCATTCATATTTATAAAAAGTGTCGGCACCCCGGCTATGATAGCTCAATCCTCCCTCGGTAAGGAAGGGCATGAAGCGGAAGTCTTCACTTGGAACCTAACATAGCTGCATAAAAAGAAAGCCGGCAGGGTCTGCATGCCGGACTTCTTTTACATTTTTATTTCAAACGGTTCAGTTCCTCGAAGAATCCAGGGTAGGATACATCCACGGCCTGGGCGTCGTGAACAACTACTTCTTCTTTTGCGATGAGTCCGCAGAGAGCAAGACTCATACCAACACGGTGATCGTGATAGCTGGATACTTCCCCGCCAATTAACGGCGTTTTCCCATGGATGACCATGCCATCATCTGTAGCCTCGATGTCTGCACCGAGCTTTTTCAGCTGATTGACCATCGTATCGATTCGATTCGTTTCTTTAACTTTTAATTCTGCTGCGTCTTTAATAACCGTTGTTCCCTCTGCCTGAGTCGCAAGAACGGCAATAGCAGGAATTTCATCAATGAGCCTCGGAATTAAAGCCCCTCCCACTTCAGTGCCTTTCAATTCGCTGCAGCATACCCTGATGTCCGCAACCGGTTCGCCTGTTTCTGTCCGCTCGTTAAAAACGGTAATATCAGCACCCATCTGCTCCAGGACATCAAGAATTCCCGTGCGGGTAGGGTTAACACCTACATTTTTAAGCTCGAGTGCGCTGTGTGGTGTCATAGCAGCTGCGGCTAAAAAGAAAGCAGCAGAGCTGATATCTCCAGGGATCTGCACATTACGAGCTTTAAGTACTGAACCGCCGGTGACTTCGGCAATACCATTTACCTGGTCCTGATAAACGTCTACACCAAAAGCGCTGAGCATCCGTTCTGTATGGTCTCTTGACACGCTTGGTTCTTTCACCCGGGTCGTACCTTTTGCATTAAGACCTGCCAGAAGAACTGCTGACTTCACCTGCGCACTGGCAACGGGGGAATCATACTCGATACCCGTAAGCTTGCTGCCTCGAATGGAGAGTGGCGTAAGGTTACCGTTCTCCCTTCCTTCGATTTTCGCACCCATTTGCCTTAAAGGAACTGTCACTCTGGACATGGGACGTTTAGCAATCGAATCATCACCCTCAAGCACGCTGTAAAACGCGGTTCCTGACAATAATCCGGACAAAAGCCGGATTGTAGTACCGGAGTTCCCTACATCAAGTACGCGTTCAGGCTCTTTTAACCCGGCAAATCCTTTCCCGTGAACAGTGATGGTGTCGTTAGTTTCCTCAATTTCAACACCCATCTGCTTCATGCATGAAATCGTACTCAGGCAGTCCTGCCCCTTTAAAAAGCCGCGAATGACGGATGTTCCCTCTGCAATGGACGCAAACAGGACGGAACGGTGGGATACAGACTTATCACCTGGGATGATTACCGTTCCGTTTATGCCCTTCAATGCGCTGCTTACTTTTTCTTTAACCATAAGACGGCTCCTTTCTAAGGTGATTCATAGGCCTCGTACATATGCTTCGTGAGCTGCTCTTTCGCAAGGAGCTGATCGTTTTCCGACCTGAAGCTGAGTCTTAAAACACCCATAATGTCTTCTCTTGTTTCAAGTATCCGGATATTTGTTATACTGATTTGTTTTTTTGCCAATATGGCTGTGACGTCTGAAATGACACCAGGGTGATCCGGAACGTCAACATATAAATCGTAAAAAGAAGGAATTGCACCTTTTTTTCTCACCGGCAGGGCATCGCGCGATTGTTTTGCCACATCAAAAAACTCAAAGAGTCTCTCTGCATCCTCTTTTTCTATGTAGCCTTTTACTTTGTTCATTTCTTCCTGCCATTTATCAATCAAACCAAGAAGGACATCCCGGTTGGAAAGGAGAATATCGCGCCACATAACAGGAGATGAGGAAGCGATGCGGGTAATGTCCCTGAAGCCTCCTGCTGCAAGGTTGTTGAGAACAGGCTCTTTTTCCCCTTCTTCCTTCAACTGATGCACAAGCCCCGAGGCAACAATGTGGGGAAAGTGACTCACCATTCCCGCGAAGAAGTCATGATTGCCGGGTGTGAGCTGGATAAACCTGGCTTTCGTTCCTTTCAACCAGTTTTGCAGCTGGATAACAGCTCTGGCGTCAGTTTCTTTAACAGGAGTAATAATATAATACGCATTTTCAAACAGATGACTCTTTGCCGCTTCAACCCCCGACTTATGGGACCCTGCCATTGGATGTCCGCCGATAAAGTGGGCAGAAACGTGATCAAAGACGTGGGAAGCCTCGCAAATCGCTTTTTTTGTGCTTCCTACATCGGTAATGATTGCTCCTTCTTTCAAAGGAAGGGAGGAAAGCTTGCGAAGAATCTCAATCGTTTCCTTTACCGGTGCAGCTACAATGATAAGGTCAGCATGCCGGGCTCCCTCCTCAATCGAAGGGGCGCTTTCATTTATAACGCCTAAGGATATCGCGGCTTTCATCACATTTTCGTTTAAATCATATCCGGTAACATGGGTATCCGGATGATCTTTTTTTACAGCGAGAGCGAGAGAGCCTCCGATAAGGCCCAAACCAATCACAAATAGCTGTTTACCCAAGGCTCACTTCTCCTTTAGTCTAGTTGTTTGAAACAAGCGTTCTAAGCTGTTCAATGATTTCCTCGTTTTGTTCTTTGGAACCGACGGTGATTCTCACAGAGGTCGGGAAGCCTAAAGCTTCACCGTTACGAACGATGTAGCCTGCTTTTAATAAGCGATCGAATGTAACAGAACCGGGAACTTTTAAATCAAGAAGGATGAAGTTACCCTGACTCGGATAACAGTGCAGTCCGTATTCTTCACAGAACTCCTCAAACATCCGGATTCCTTGCCGGTTCTTTTGTTTACAGTTCTCCAGGAACTCCTCATCATCGAGGGCATAAAAGGCTGCTGACTGAGCAATGGCGGATGTGTTAAACGGCTCTCTTGCAGGATCGAGAGATTGCATGAACCCTTCTTCCCCGACCCCGTATCCAATTCTGAGTGAAGCAAGTCCGTATGCTTTTGAAAATGTGCGGAGGATAATCAGATTCGGGTACTCTTTCAGTAACGGAACAGTCTCAGGGAAGTCATCCGCTGTGACATACTCTTTGTAGGCTTCATCACTGACGACTACAACGTCTTTTGGGACACTCTTTAAAAAGCTTAGAAAAGATTGTTCCCCGATCGAGTTTCCGGTCGGATTATTCGGGTTACAGACAAATACGATCTTTGTATTTTCATCGATCGCTTTTTCCATTGCATTCAGATCATGCTCGCCATTAACTAGGGGAACTTCTTTTACTTCTGCACCTTCAATAACGGCATTGTGCCGGTATTGAGGAAAAGTAGGGGTTGCTGTCACAATATTATCTCCTTTTGACAGAAGAGCCCGGCAAAGGATAAGAATAACTTCATCAGAGCCGTTACCAAACAAAAGCTGCTTTTCTCCAACACCTAAACGTCCGGCCACTTTCGTTCTCAGCTTCTGGGCATAGCCGTCTGGATACACAGCCACGTCACCGAGCACGTCCTCAATTGCCTTCTTGGCAAGAGGTGAGCACCCATATGGGTTTTCATTTGATGCCAGCTTAACCACTTTTTCAAGACCAAGCTCACGTTTAACTTCGTCTACGGGTTTTCCCGGCTGGTAAGGGGTTAACCCTTTTAACGTCTCTTTTACTTCCACTCTTATCACTCCATCCCATTATTCTATCTTTCTATGTTATTACGAAATGAGCTCTTCTACAAATCCTTTTAACTCACGGAGTGCTTTTTCTTTTTCAGGCCCTGTTAACTGGTCCTTTCTTTCATTGAGGAACCTTACGATAGCACTGCCCACCACAGCGCCATCGGCAATAGTATGAAACTTCTTTACGTGCTCTCTTTTTGAGATGCCAAATCCTACAGCCACAGGAGTATCTGTAACCTTTTTGACGTTTTCAACCAGTCCGGTCAGGTCAGATTCGAAGGAGTCTCTCGTTCCTGTAACTCCCAATGAAGATACGAGATACAAAAAGCCTTCGCTTTGTCTGGCTATAGCTACTACTCTTTTTTTCGACGTTGGGGCAATAAGTGAGATAAGGGCAATGCCTTTCTCTTTAGTCAAAGACCGTAAAGAGCCGCTCTCTTCCATAGGAAGATCAGGAATGAGCAACCCGTCAATTCCAGCTTCTCCTAATTTGTTCACAAGATCCTTTTCCCCCACCCGCAGGACGGGATTAACGTAAGTGAATAATACGACCGGGACCGTGAGTCCCCGATTCCTTGCCTCTTTTACCAATTCAATCGCCCTGATGATATTCATCCCTTTTTCCAGCGCACGATTGGCAGCTTGTTCGATAACCGGTCCGTCTGCCAGAGGGTCACTGTAGGGAACGCCCCACTCAATCACATCTGCTCCTGCTTCCTGAAGGGTAAGTGCCACATCAACAGTTGCTTCCGGAGAAGGATCTCCAGACATAATATAAGGAATAAACAAGTTCTTTTTCTCTTTGAATTTCAGGTCAGTCAGCTGTGTCATGTGAACCCGTGCCCCCTTCTGCATAGGATTTAATCGTGTGAACATCTTTGTCTCCCCGCCCTGACAGGCAAACAAGTATCGTTTTATCAGGCCCCAGGACAGGTGCCTGCTTCACAACAGAGGCTAATGCATGAGCCGACTCTATGGCAGGAAGGATCCCTTCCGTCTCGCTCAGCAGCTTAAGTGCACCCATTGCTTCTTTATCGGTGACAGCAACATAGCTGACCCGGCCCGTATCTTTATGATGCGCATGCTCCGGTCCGATTCCCGGATAGTCAAGACCTGCTGAAATGGAATAGGGCTCGGTAATGTTCCCGCCCTCATCCTGCAGGAGGTAGGAAAGAGAACCATGGAGAACGCCCCGTGTTCCTTTGGTAAGGGTAGCAGCATGGGCATTTGTTTCCGTTCCTTTCCCTGCCGCTTCAACCCCGGTGAGAGATACATAATCGTTAATAAAAGGGTGAAACATACCGATGGCGTTGCTCCCCCCGCCGACACAGGCGACAATTTCATCTGGAAGCCTGCCTGTAAGCTCATTCATCTGCTGTTTGCTTTCACGTCCAATCACGCTTTGAAAGTCTCTGACCATCATAGGATACGGGTGAGGACCTACAGCTGAACCGATCAGGTAATAAGTGTCTTCAACATGGGTAACCCAGTGGCGGATCGCTTCATTCGTTGCATCTTTTAACGTCTGGCTTCCGCTTGTCACTTCAATAACTTCAGCTCCGAGAAGTTCCATTCTGAACACATTCAGTTCCTGACGCCTCATGTCTTCTTTTCCCATAAATACTTTACAGGTAAGGCCAAACCGGGCAGCGGCAGTAGCAGTGGCCACTCCGTGCTGGCCGGCCCCTGTTTCGGCGATGATCTTTGTTTTCCCCATACGTTTGGCAAGAAGTGCCTGGGCAATGGCGTTGTTAATTTTGTGTGCTCCTGTATGGTTTAGATCCTCCCGTTTTAAATAAATCTTCGCCCCTCCCAGCTTTTTGGTCAGATTCTCGGCATAGGTCAGAGCTGTCGGTCTTCCGCTGAACGTTTTCCATTCTTGATGAAGCGCCTCAAAAAACTCATCATCATTTTTGATTTCACTATATGCCTCTTCTAATTCTTCAAGAGCATTCATTAACGTTTCAGGTACATACTTTCCGCCAAAGTCCCCGAAGCGGCCGAATTCATCCGGAAATGTATATGTGCCTTTGACTTGAGCTTCCATCTGTGCCATTTTACGCTCATCCTTTCTTCCGTTTGTCTCGATTCCGGAGCTGACATCAACGCCCCCTGGTTCACGCTTCATAAGTTCGCAAACGTTCTCCGGTACCACTCCGCCTGCAATAAGACATTCTTTATGGTACTTCATTGCTTCTTTCATATATACGGGAACTGCCTTCCAGTCAAAGGATGTTCCTGTGCCGCCCCAGGCTCCGGAAACCTTTGTATCAATAACGAACCCATCTGCAGCTTGTGCGTACCTGCTTATCAGTTTTTCTGATCCTTCGCTGTGATGAATCGTTTTAAACACGTGTACACCGGTTTTGAATTTGACTTCTTTCAGCAGTTCCGGCGTTTCTGTTCCGTGACACTGGACAACATCAATACCTGACTCATGAACAGTTTTGATTATTTCCTCAGCAGAGGCATTTACAAAGACGCCTGATACTTTTTGTCCCTTCTTTAACTTGGTACTGCCTATCCAGGATGCCACATCTTCAGCTGAAACCCGGCGCTTGCTTTTTGCGAAGATCACGCCTATATAATCGGCTTTTGACTTCGCAGCAAGGCGGAAATCTTCTTTGTTTGATATGCCGCAGAATTTAAGCTTCACCTTTTGCAGCTCCTTTAAACAAATCATTCAGTTTTTCTCTTTTATCAATGGCCAGCATTAATGATTCTCCGATGAGCATTCCCCTGGCGCCGTATGACAGTACCTGTGCTGCATCTTCACTCGTATGAATGCCGCTTTCACTGATCAACAGAGAACCATCCGGGACGGATGCAGCAACCTCTTTCGTCTTAATCAGGCTCGTTTCAAACGTCTTTAAATTTCGGTTGTTTATGCCAAGAAGGTCGGGTTCACATTCATTGATTACAGCTTCGAGTTCTTCTTTACTGTGCACCTCAACCAGAACATCCAGACCAAGAGATTTCGCATACCGGAAAAAGTGTCCGAGTGTTTCCGGCGTCAGAATCGCTGCAATCAATAATACAGCGTCAGCTCCAAGCTCCACTGATTCGTCAATCTGTTTTTTATCGATCAAAAAATCTTTTCGCAGTACAGGAAGACTGACGGCTTCTTTTATTTTTCTGATGTAAGCCGGATCCCCCTGGAAAAAGTCACGGTCTGTAAGAACAGAAAGAGCATCCGCTCCGGCTTCCTCATAGGACCTGGCAATGTCAACGGGATCAAACTGTTCGGTAAATACACCTTTTGATGGACTTGCCTTTTTCACCTCGGCAATGACTGCACCTTTTCTTTTCGGTTTTTTTAGAGCTTCAAGAAAGGAGCGGTCAGGCCTTCTTTGAACAGTAATGTGACTCAACGCTTCCACTTCCTGTTTTTTTCTTTCAACAATTCTGTCCAGTATCATGCCATCGCACTCCTTTTCGGTTCATTCAGGCGGGTGAGCTGGGTAAAGCCATTTCCTCTGTTCAGATACGTTCTCGCCTGGTCAGTCCCTTCACGGATCGTTTCAGCGATGCCTGCTGTATAAAGAGCGGCACCTGCATTGAGTAAAACGATGTTTCTGGCACTTTCATTTCCAAGGCCTCTTAAAACATCGTAAATGATTTTTGCGCTGTCTTCTTTCGTGGATACCTGAATATCAGAGAGACAGCCTGACCGGACTCCTGCGTCTTCCGGTGTGATCGTGTACGTCGTGATCTTACCTTCATTTAATTCAGTAATCATACTCTCACCCGTAATTGTCAATTCGTCCAGACCGTCAGACCCGGTTACAAACAAGGCTTTTTCAACTCCGAGATTTTTTGCCGTTAAAGCCATTTGACGGGCGACTCTCTGATCATACACTCCGATCAGCTGTTGCTTCGTACCTGCAGGATTTGTAAGGGGGCCAAGGAGGTTAAAGATCGTTTTTACTCCGAGAGATTTCCTTGCTTTAGCAACATGTTTCATCGACGAATGATACACGGGGGCAAACATAAAGCATAAATCCAGAGCATCAAGCATTCCTTCTGCTTCCTCTTTTGTCGATTGCACGGGAACACCAAGTGCTTCTAATACATCAGCACTTCCGGTTTTCGATGAAACACTGCGGTTTCCGTGTTTGGCCACGGGAACCCCTGCTCCTGAAAGTAAAATAGCCACTGCTGTTGAAATATTGAATGTATTCGTTCCGTCTCCCCCGGTACCGCATGTATCAATGAGAGGGTGTTTACTGTGTTCAATTTTAATGCTTTTATCCCGCATCGCTCTTGCGAAACCGGTCATTTCTTCTACCGTTTCTCCTCTGTACCTGAGAATGGATAAGACAGCACTTACCTGTTCATCACTCATCTCACCTGTCATCATCATCGTCATTACGTCATACGCCTCTTCCTCGCTCAACGTTCTATGCTCAAAAATGCGTTCGATGTACTGTCTCATCTCTTCGTCTCCTCCCTTTGAAAGCTTTCCTTCGCTTGTTTGATCGCTGAAATCAGTGCACTTGCCTTATTGCGGGTTTCTTCCCATTCAAGCTCCGGTACGGAGTCATAAACAACGCCTGCACCCGCCTGAACATATGCTTTTTGCTCTTTTAAGCGTATGGTTCTGATCGCTATACACGAATCAATGGTTCCGTTAAAGCTCAGGTAGGCAACAGTTCCGGCGTAATTCCCTCTGAGGCTTGTTTCCAGCTCCTGAATAATTTCAGTTGCCCTGATTTTTGGAGCACCGCTGACTGTACCCGCCGGATGTGCCCTTAAGACCGCTTCTACCGGGTGGACATCTTCACGGAGCGTTCCTTCCACTTTTGAAATCAGGTGCATCACTTTTGTAAAACGGGTAACGGTCATAAGCTCTTTTGTCACTATCGATCCGTACTTACAGACTCTTCCGAGATCGTTCCTTGCAAGATCGACGAGCATGAAATGTTCCGCTCTTTCTTTTTCGTCAGCCAGAAGTTCCGCTGCCAGCTGATCATCTTCTTTTTTCGTTGTTCCTCGTTTTCTCGTGCCGGCTATCGGATGAATATCGATGGTTTTATCACGTTCAATTTTTACAAGCCTCTCTGGTGAGCTCCCGATTAATTCTTCATTGAATGTACGGATGTAAAACATATAAGGCGAAGGGTTGAGTTTTCTTAAAACACGGTACAGCTCAATCCCTTCAAGTTCTGTATCCACTTCAAACCGTTGTGAAAGGACGACCTGAAACGCATCGCCGCTTTCAATGTAAGCTTTAACCCGATCCACATTTTTCAAAAAATCCTGTTTTGAAATATTGGATTTTACCCCTTCAAAAAGGGACTCTGTATCCCCTTGAGTATGATCAAACAGTCGCTTTTCACTATTTGACGATAGGGAGATTTTCTCAGTAACAGCTTTGATTTTTTTCACAGCTTCATCGTAGCTCTCATCTTTATCTGCACCTGCCTCCTGAAAGTGAATTACGCTTATTTCTTCTTTCTGATGGTGAAAGGCGAGTATCGTTCTGCAAAAAACAAAGGAAGCTACCGGTTCCTCTCCTCTTTTAATTTTTGTTTCATTCATACTCATGGCTTCAAAAGAAAACGAGCCTACTGCGCCTCCTGGAAACGGGAGATCAGGAAGACGGGGGGAAACATGGAGTTTCACCAGGGCATCGTCCCAGGCACTGATAAAGTCTTTGTAACGGGATTCGACCTGTCCTTTTTTGTCCCTGAGAAGAAACGTATTTTCCTTTTCTTCCAGATATAAAAACGGATCGAGACCGATAAAGGAGTATTCACTCCATAATGATAATGGATCGCGGCTTTCAAGAAGATAAGCTGCATCTTCATTAAACGTTTCAAACAATTGTATTGGGGTTATTGTGTCACACACAAAACGGGCAGTAACAGGAACTGTTTTATACTCGTCTGCTTGTGAACGAAAGGATGGATTACTTGTTTCAATCATTTTTCTCACCTCTGGTCTGGTAAGCAGAATGATTGAAGCAAAGGGGGAGTTCAAGAACGTATGTTCTGATTTGTATTTTAAAAACACCTGCCGGAATCCCAGCAGGTGGTGAGTGTTTAACGTACGCAAATAAACCTGTCCTTATGACAGTACGTTACCCTCTGCTCTCCTCTGCTCCAACTCATCTCTTCTCTGCTGTTTCTCTTCTCGTCTCTTCTTTGTAACGTTGTTTCATTTTTGGCAAAAGCTCTCTTGTAAAGCTGCTTACTCTCTCATCTCATCTAAAACTAACTTATGTGATATGTTAGCGCGGTTCCGCCTGTTTGTCAACGTTCAGGATTTCTGAACAAGATCAGGCCTCAGACGGACGGCTTCTCCTGAATATACGTGCTGAACCGCCGCCTGGGACAGACTCGTTTCAGCTGTGACCATCATCCGGATGCAACGCTCGAGGGCACCGTCTACGGGGATCTCCTGGGCACACATTACCGGAACACGGTCAAAGCCTTCAAGGTCTCTCAAAGCTCTTGCCGGAAAAGTTGCGTTTAAATCAGGACTTACAGTTATCCATATATGACTGATCTCTTCTGGATGTACCTTATTTTTTTCGATTATTTCAGATATGAGCGACTTTGTAGCTGAAAGAATTTCTTCTGCTGCATTATCTTCCACTGTCGCAGCTCCTCTGATCCCACGTATCATTTTACCCCTCCAATTTGAATTAAATTTCGAAGCATCCCTTCTTCTACAGACACAAGTTTCGGTCTCTCTGGTGCTTCAAGTAATACGAACCGGATCTGGCCGTTAATCCCTTTTTTATCTCTTTTCATTCTGTCAATCAACCGGTCCGTATTCATGTTTTCCGGCAGTGATGTATGATAGCCAAGCTGTTCAAGCTGATTGATTATTTTTCCTGAATCAAGTGATGTTTGAAAGACTTCTTCGCTTACCTTGAGGGCAAAGGCCATCCCCATCGCAACAGCTTCCCCGTGAGTCCATGATCCGTAGCCGGCTTCGGCTTCAATCGCATGACCGAGGGTGTGTCCAAAGTTTAAAAATGCACGAATGCCTTTTTCTTTTTCATCACTTTCTACAATTGCTCTTTTTACTTTTACAGAACGTTCAAGAAGATAAACAAGTTTTGAAGTGTCCGGTACTTGTCTGGCACTTACATTTTCACAAACCCATGAATAAAGGGAATAATCATAAATCAGTCCGTGCTTAATGACTTCTGCAAGACCTGAACGCCACTCCCTTTCAGGGAGAGTATGAAACACTTCCGGATCAAACATGACCGCCTTTGGTGCATGAAATGCTCCGATCATGTTTTTCCCACCCGGAAGATTTATACCCGTCTTGCCGCCTACACTGCTGTCATGGGCAAGAAGTGTCGTCGGGACCTGGATAAAATCTATCCCTCTCATATACGAAGCAGCTGAAAAACCTGCAATATCACCTACGACACCGCCGCCTAATGCAATAATCACGGAATTTCTGTCAATTCCGTGATCCAGGGCGAAAGAACAGATTTTCTCAAATTGCTCAAGGCTTTTTGATCCTTCACCGGCTGGGATTGTATATACTACAGCCGTTTTTTTAAACGATCGTTTAACTTCTTCGAGGTACAGTGGACTCACATTCGTATCTGTAATAATGAAATACTGTGAGTAACTGTGATTGATTTTTTCATACAGTTTATGCCGGCAGCCGGGTTCGATGATAACCGGGTAAGTATGGGACGAAGCACGTACTGTGAATTCGGGACTCATCTAAAATTCCCTCGCTTTTTTCTGGTACGCTTCCAATGCTCCTTTAATGTCATTCATCGTATCTGAACCGAACTTATCAAGGAAAGCTCTTGCCAATTCAAAGCTCACCGCATGCTCACAGACAACCGCAGCAGCCGGCACAGCACAGCTGTCAGACCGTTCAATGCTTGCTTCAAAAGGTTCTTTCGTATCAATGTCCACACTTTTAAGTGGTTTATAGAGAGTCGGGATGGGCTTCATTACCCCTTTTACAACGACAGGCATGCCTGTTGTCATGCCACCTTCAAATCCTCCAAGGCGGTTTGACAGACGGTAGTACCCCTTCGCTTCGTCATAGGCGATTTCATCATGAACTTCACTTCCGGGCTTTCTTGCTGCTTCAAACCCAAGTCCGATTTCCACACCTTTAAAAGCATTGATGCTCATAACACCCTGTGCAATTTTTGCATCGAGTTTATTGTCGTAATGTACGTGTGAACCAAGACCCGATGGAAGGCCTTCAGCTACAACTTCCACGACACCGCCTATAGAGTCGCCGTTCTTCTTTGCTTCACCAATCGCATCCATCATTTTCTTCTCAGCATTTTTGTCAAGGCAGCGTACAGGGGATTCTTCCGTGCGCTGAAGGATATCTTCAACAGTTAGTCCGTCAGAAGACTGTTCACTTACAATTCCCCCGATTTCACGGACGTGTCCGGCAATGTTGACACCGAACTCACTTAACAGCTTTTGGGCTACGGCTCCTACTGCCACACGAATCGTTGTCTCCCGGGCGGAAGAGCGCTCGAGTACATTTCTCATGTCCCGATGTTCATATTTAATCGCTCCGTTTAAATCTGCATGTCCCGGGCGGGGGCGTGTAATGATCCGCTTCATTTCTTTTTCTTCATCTTCTGTAATCGGTTCGGCACCCATAATTTTCGTCCAATGCTTCCAATCGTTATTTTCTACAACGAGGGTAATCGGAGCACCGGTTGTTTTACCGTGCCTTACACCGCTTTTGATTTGTACCTGATCTTTCTCAATTTGCATTCGCCGCCCTCTTCCGTGACCTTTCTGTCTTCTCTGAAGATGACGGTTAATATCTTCTGCAGTAAGGGGAAGATGACTTGGGACACCTTCAATAATTGCCGTTAGTTGGGGACCATGGGATTCCCCGGCTGTTAAAAATCTCATCAGGCGACACTCCTTTAATGCTTTTATGTACTAAACTATTTTAAATCTTATTTTCCATTGTGGATCAAACGCACAAAAATTTCAACATGCAGATTCAGATTTCTCAAACTTTCCGATAAGTTCTGATAAAAATGAGTGTTAATTTCCGCTCATTTCAGCGGTGACGCCGGTAATCCAGAATAAAATCAGTCAACGTATTAAGAACTCATTGTTTTCGATAGAAAAATGTATCTTCTGCTTCAAAACCGTATTCTGAAGGGTTAAAGATCTGTTCCGTACTGCCCACAAACAATATCCCGCCGGATACCAATGAATCAGCCAGTCTTTGATATATGGACTGCTTGGCCTCTTCTGTGAAATAAATGAGGACATTTCTGCAGACGATAAGATCCATTTCTTTAGGATAGGCATCTTTTAACAGGTTATGTTTATTAAATGAAACGGCAGTTTTTACTTTTTGGTCGATTTCATATCCCGGCCCGTCTTTTTGAAAATACCTGTCTTTCCACTCAAGAGGAAGCTCCTTAAGTGACCTTTCAGGGTAGGCACCTCTTTTTGCTCTTTTTAATATTGTGTCATCAATGTCGGTTGCTGTAATCCGGGCTTTCGTGCGTGTTTCTTTCATCATCATGGAAAGGGTGTATGGCTCTTCTCCTGTGGAACAGGCTGCACTCCAAATCTTTAACACGTTTTTCTTTTCCTTGATAACAGGGAGTATTTTATTTTTTAATACATCCCATCTCTCAGGATTACGGTAAAACTCTGATACATTAATCGTCATTCTGTCCAGGAATTCTTCAAACAGGTCGTTTTGAAGCCCCATTTCTTTGCCGTAATCCGAGAAAGTAGCAAAGCCCCTTTTTTCTCTTAACGAGAGTAGTCTTCTTTTCATCTGGGCTTCTTTGTACTGATTCAGGTCAATGCCGGTTTTATCTTTGATCATTACTGTGAACATCTGGTAGTCATCTTTTAACATCGTCAACATTTCTCCTAATGCAAAGAATTCTTTCTATTTTATATTATAACGTTCTCCCGGTCCGTTCTCAGCGATTATTACAAAAAAAAGCAGACCGGCTTTTGAAAAGCCGGTCTGCCTTATGAATTTAGTTAAACCCATTTATTAATTGTTTTTTCGTATGTTACAAGTTCATCTTTCTGGAAGAAAAGCTCGATTTCTCTTTTAGCGCTTTCTTCTGAGTCAGAGCCGTGAATAACGTTCATTGATACCTGAACACCAAAGTCACCACGGATTGTTCCAGGCGCTGCCTCAGAAGGATTTGTTTTTCCCATCATCTTCCGGGCTTCATCAATAACGTTTTCCCCTTCCCAAACCATTGCGAAGACAGGGCCTGATGTAATAAAATCAACAAGATCCCCAAAGAATGGGCGTTCTTTATGCTCACCGTAATGAGTTTCAGCGAGGTCTTTTGAAATCGCTAACACTTTTGCTCCTGCCAAAGTAAAGCCTTTCTTTTCAAAACGCGAAACAATTTCCCCTGTCAGATTACGTTGTACTCCGTCTGGTTTTACCATCAAAAAAGTGCGCTCCATGTTCATACCTCCAACGTTTATGTATGTAGAAATCTCAAACCTGTTTGAGTATAGCAAATTTTCACACGTTTCACAACTGTTTTTTGTAATCGTTTTCAAAACAGCGTTTTAGTCGATGCTGAAGGTAAAAAATTGCCTCACTCCGCACTCCTGAATTACCTTCTTTCCATAGATTATTGTAGTTTTTATTCAGCTGAAGCAGGAATGCCCTCCGCTTTCCGCAGTGGTGCCCGCTATTAAGAATAAGTAAAAAGGATGCCTCAAAAGAAGGGGATCTTCTGAGTCATCCTTATTTAAAACTTCCGTTTTCCTATGTAGTCTGCAATCTGTAAAAGCGCTGTTTTTGCATGAATATCAGGCAGATCCTGAAGGGTCTCTCTTGCTTTTTGCAAATAACGGTCGGAGAACTGTTTTGCACAGGTAATGGCACCTGTATCTTTAATGGCTTCGATAATTGATTTAATCTCCGTACCGCCTAAGTCATTTTCCTTTATCGTTGAAGAGATTTTCACTTTCAGTTCAGGATCTTTATTCATGGCACAGAGTGCGGGAAGAGTAACATTTCCCTGCTTAAGGTCGCTGCCCGCAGGCTTGCCGAGTTCTTTTTCAGTTCCTACAAAGTCGAGGATGTCATCTGTGATCTGAAACGCCATTCCCACATAATGTCCGAACAAGGAAAGCTTTCTTCTTGTTTCAGAATCCGTATCTCCTGCCACTGCTCCGAGCTCACAGCTTACGGCAATCAGGAGGGCGGTTTTCCGTTTAATCCGCCTTAAGTACGTTCTTAAATTCTGGTCCCAGTTATACTGGTCCTGAATCTGCTCCACTTCACCGATACACATTTCCACCATGGCATCAGAGATAATATCATGAACTTCAGGCTGTTTACTCTCGGCAGCCAGTTCAACAGCCCGGGCAAACATAAAATCCCCGGTATACATCGCTACACGGTTGTCCCATTTTGATTTAATTGTTTTTTCTCCCCTTCGGAGTTCAGCATTATCAATTACATCATCATGAACAAGTGATGCCATATGAATGAGTTCAAGGGGAACTGCCACATTTTTGATTTCTTTTACACTGTAGTTCCCGAATTGCCCTGCCAAAAGCACAAAAACAGGACGGATCCTTTTCCCGCCTGCTTTTAAAAGGTGTGTGGAAGCCTTTTTTAATACAGGATGCTTTGCGCCGATATTTTGCTCCAGCTCTTTTTCAATCATGGATATATCACTTCGTAAATGCCAGTAAATTTCAGTCAGTTTCATCTCTTTCACCTGCCTTAAACGGATTGCCGGTGCTTTGCACCCTGCCACAATGCTAAATTTCTGACAGGTCTTTTGAGCAATCCCATCTCATGCGCATACTTGTAATATTGAAGTAATCCTTCAATATGCCTCTTCGTCAGATCATGGTTCAGTCCCGCAAAGTAACGCTGCCAGAATTCCTTTTTACCGCCCATTTCGTACTGGATGGATCGGATCATTTCATCATATTCGTTTTCCTTGGAGTGTAACTTACTCTTAACCATTTGTTCATACAAATCACGGACAAGAATTTCCTGGTTTAAAACCGCATCTTTTCGTACTGCAACAACCGCATATGTCATCGGGTACCCGGTCTGCTCATACCATAACTGACCGAGATCATACCGGTAAATATCATCTGTCTGCGACCAGTAAGTCTGAATGGCATCGTCCCCGATGAGAAGGCAGGCATCATGACTTGCCATCATTTCTTCAAACCCCGGTTTCATGGTTACATATTCAACTTCCAGTTCGTAAAACCTGCCCAGAATGATCTTAAGAAGGTTAACTGATGTAGCAGAGCTTGAAGTAAGCGCCACCACTTTACCGTCAAGTTCAAGTAGAGGTACCTTTGAAAACAGGAAGATGGATCCAACGCTTTTAGGAGAGGAAACAGACAGGTCAGGAAGAAGCTGATACTGTTCTTTATTCTCAGCGTAAGCAAAAGAGGAAATCCCTCCGATATCAATCGAGCCTTCCTTCATAGCCCGGTTCAGCTCAGAAGGTACCTGGGGTACGAATGAACATCCTCGTTTTAAAAGTTCCTGACGGTTAATATAATAAAAAATCGGCTGTATATTCGTATACGAAATTTCCCCTACTACCAACCCCATCTGTTAATCCCCCCAGCGTGTGAATAAATCATGCTCTACCTGAAGCTGATCCAGGACCTTCCCTACTACAAAATTAATCAAATCATCCATCGTCTTCGGCTGATGATAAAAACCCGGCATTGCAGGAACGATTGTTCCTCCCATATCCCCAATGGTCTTCATATTACCGAGATGAATAGAATGAAGCGGTGTTTCTCTCGGCACAATCACAAGAGGACGCCGCTCTTTTAGCATCACATCTGCTGTTCGTTCCAGGAGATTGCTTGAGATACCCTGGGCAATTTTAGCGAGAGTTCCCATTGAGCAGGGAATGATAATCATTCCATCATTTTGATAGGAACCGCTTGCAATCGGTGCAGAAAAATCCTGCAGTGAATGGATGTGCAGATCTCTATCGGTTTCAAACAAACGTTCAAGACAGGCATTCCGGTCTGAGGTGTCCTCATTGAGTTCATGATAAAACACCTGCCAGCCTGCCTGGCTGACAATCAAGTGTACCCGGTGACCGGCCCTTAAAAGTGTATTGACAAACCGGACACCGTAAACGGCTCCGCTTGCTCCTGTAATTCCAACTGTAAAAATCCGTTTGGTCATTTTCATATAAGCAGGTCTCCAATCGTAAAGAAAAGGAGTATGATGCTGATGACTCCATTCATTGTAAAAAAGGCTACGCCTACTCTGGACAAATCATCGGCACTGACAATAGAGTGTTCATAAACCATAATTCCGCCTGCTGCAATAACCCCCAGCAGATAAAACCAGCCGAGCGGTGTGGCAAAAAAGAGTGCAGCCATGGCAATGAAGCTGAATACGTGGAATCCCTTTGCAATAATTAACGCTTTTTTTATCCCGAAGCGGCTTGGTATGGAGTGCAGGCCCACTTCTCTGTCATAATCAGCGTCCTGTGTAGCGTAAATTACGTCAAATCCGGCTGTCCATAAGGCTACTGCCAGAAATAACAGAATCGCTTCCCAAGTGAGTGTTCCTGTTGCGCCAACCCAGCCTCCCAGAGGGGCAATACCAATCGTAATCCCTAAAATCACATGACAAAGATAAGTAAAACGTTTTGTATAAGAATAGATAACAAGAAAAAATACTGCTAGCGGCAGCAAATAAACAGCCAGCATATTGAGCTGGAAGGCTGAAAAAATGAGTACGAGGAATGATATCGCAATGAATAACCCTGTTTCCATCCTGGACAGGAGTCCTGCAGGGATTGCTCTGTCTTTTGTTCTCGGGTTGGCCGCATCAATTTTTGCATCAATGAGCCTGTTAAGACTCATTGCCGCACTTCTGGCACCGACCATGGCCAGTGTAATCCAGATCCACTGTTCCAGTGTGGGCCAGTGACCATTAATTAAAAGGCTGGACAGCACGGCACCTAAAAATGCAAAAGGCAGCGCAAATACCGTATGTTCAAACTTGATCATTTCTAAGATGATTTTTATCTTTTTCATATATTGAACCCTTTCAACAACCGCCGCGCATTTTTAAAAGCTTTTTCCTGCAAAATGACTGGCAGCTGCTCCGCCAGCGTAGGACTTGTAGGAAACTTTATCAAAACCTGCGGAAGTAAACATTTTGCTTAACGATTCTTTATCAGGAAAGGTTTGTGTTGATTCCTGAAGCCAGGCGTATTCGTCATAGCTTTTTGCAAATACCTTTCCAAACACAGGCATCACATGCCTGAAATACAGCCAGTAAAGCTGTTTAAAAACAGGGAAAGTAGGTTGCGAGGTTTCAAGACAAGTGACCAGTCCCCCGGGCCTGGTTACCCGGTACATTTCCCTGATAACCTGATCATAGTCAGGCACGTTGCGCAGTCCAAAGCCAATGGTTACATAATCAAATGATGCGTCTTCAAACGGGAGTTCCATCGCATTTCCCTGTAAAAGAGTAATATTTTCAATTCCTCTTTTTTCTACTTTTTCCCTGCCTACAGAAAGCATGTTGTGACTGAAATCAAGACCGTGAACATGCCCTTTTTCTCCAACAGCTTCCCCCATTGTGAGTGTCCAGTCAGCTGTTCCGCAGCAGACATCCAGGGCACTGGATCCGGGCTTTACAGCCATTCTTTTCATCGTGTCTTTTCTCCAGGCCAGGTGCATCTGAAAGCTTATGATCGCATTCATGCGATCGTATCTTCCTGAAATAGATTCGAAAACCTCGTGGACTTTTTCTTCCTTTGATTGACTCATACTATCCTTCCTCTGCTACATATTCCTGATAGACTGGGTGTTCATTGAGAAGCTGTTTCATTCTGTCGTGGATATAATGCTTGAAGGGAGGCCATTCATAGGAAAAGGAAGCTAACTTCAAACGTGTTCCTTCGATTTCTTTTTGGTAGAGATAATCAGGCTCCATCACAGCGACATCTGTAAGAAGCATTCCTTTTGTACCCCTTTCCTGCCTGCCTTCCAGAATACACCGGTGCTCTCTTACAAGTCTCTTCAGATAGAAAAACTCATCGAGAGGCTTAATCCAGTTCTCCTGCCCGGTAAAGCGGGCAATATTGCGGATCAGAAGGGAGTCGATAAGGCGGTAATCAACGAAAGCCCGTTTGCTGTGAGCACTCTCTGCCCCATTACAATAAACGGACATTTTAATTTCATTGATTTCCTGTATCGATCTGCTGAAAACACGGATAAGTCCTTTGTCAGAAATTTTTGCCAGAAAATAATAGTAAAGACTGCTGAAATAATCTCCTGAAAGGACAGTGAGCTGCCTGCTTTTCTTTTCAAGTTCGGAGTCCCACTGGTTGTTTTCAACCGTATCGTGGACAGCCAGAGCCGTCTGCACCAGTACAGAGGAAAGAACACAGTTTTTTATGTATCTGTACTTATGACCATTCTTTTGAAGCAGGTAATATAAAAGGACTACCTGATCGTGGTCAATGACCGGATCTGATAAGTAACGGCGGAAGTATGGATGATGAATGACTTCATAGAAATCCGCCTTTATGTTTTTTATGTCTTCATTGATATGATCCATAGACGTTGTCATTCAAAGTCCCCCAGCATTAAGATCAGTACATAAACGCTACTACTTAGTATACCACAATTACGATATTCAGATAAGCGATTGGTACCTCAATTGGTTTGTAAACAAAAGAAAAGCAGGTGGCTGGCCCGCTTTTATTCATCGTCAGTATTCATTTCACCGTGTCCGGTCTGAATTGTCGCTTTTCCTCTTACCTTGATGGCAGACGTATGCTCGGTGAATTGGGCAATCATCACTTCATTTTTATCCAGCTTCTCAGAATGATGAAACCTGGTGTCCGAGCCCCGCGTTAAACCGATAACATTAACTCCGTTTTCGCGGGCTTTTATAACAATATACTCAGTAGGTTCAGGCATGGCTACCTCCTCCTTCCTAGTCCTTACAAAACAGAAATTATGTATATCAGTACCCTCGGGATACGCCGGGATAAATACCCACCGGCACCCCCCCGCCATTTCAGGCGGGCTGAACGGCCGCTTAAAAACTATACTAGTTTTTAATTAATGAGAGAACTTCAGAGCGGGATGCAGGGTCTTCTGCAAGGATACCTCTAACAGCCGAGGTAATGGTTTTGGAACCTGGTTTTTTCACTCCTCGCATAGTCATACACATATGCTCTGCTTCAACAACAACCATTACACCAAGCGGCTCCAGCGTTTCTACAATACTGTCAGCAACCGTGGATGTAATTCTTTCCTGAAGCTGAGGTCTTCTGCATACAGCTTCTACTGCTCTTGCAAGTTTACTCAAACCTGTGACTTTTCCCCCGCTCGGAATGTATCCAATATGGGCTGTACCAAAGAAAGGAACGAGGTGATGCTCACACATAGAATAGAATGGGATATCTTTAACGAGGACAAGTTCCTCATGATCTTCCCCGAATACGGTTGCGAAGTGTTCTTTTGGGTCCTGGTTGAGTCCTTCAAATACTTCTGCATACATTTTCGCCACTCGCTTCGGTGTATCCTGCAGACCTTCTCTGGAAGGATCCTCACCGATAGCTTCCAGGATCATCGTTACTGCCTGTTTAATTTTTTCATGATTGATTTCGTTCAATGCTGCTGCCCCCTCAACACTCAATTCTAGAAGTCGTTAAAATTCTAGCACAGCCTGATTGAATACACAAGAAATGTAAGCGTTCCGCAATCCTGCAGTAAGAAAAAAGAAGAACCGCAAAAAGTGCGATTCTTCTCTATGCAAGCCCCTTATGTATTATTTAACTGCGTCTTTAAGGGCTTTACCAGGCTTAAAGGCTGGTACGTTGCTTGCAGGAATTTCGATTTCTTCACCTGTTTGCGGGTTGCGTCCTTTACGGGCAGCGCGCTCACGTACTTCAAAGTTACCAAAGCCGATCAATTGTACTTTCTCAGCATTTTGAAGAGAACCAGTGATTACATCAAAAACCGCATCTACTGCGTTTGTTGCATCTTTTTTAGAAAGCTCAGTTTTCTCAGATACCGCATTGATTAGTTCCGTCTTGTTCATACCATTCACCTCCTCCCAATAGACTTGTTATTTCTTTTCTTGCACAAAAATAAGAGTTTTATACTCGTTAACCGACTTTTTAGTGGATAACAAGGCTAATGTTAAACGAAAGCGCGGAAGAATTCAACATATTTTGCGGATTCACCTGCATTTTTAAGACTTTTCTGTCTGATATGTAAAAAAAATCAAAAATAATGGCTGAATTGGCGGCATCACCGGTAAGCGTTGATATATCAACGTTCTTATAGAATTTTTATCATAAATCCGTCACTTAGTCAATTTTTTATTAAAATCAATTCTCTCTTTTATAATTTGATATTAATATTCGCCCCTGTATGCAGGCAGTCAGAGTCTGAAGTGACCCCCTGGGAAAGCGGTGGACCCTTCACTAGTTCAAGAAAGCCCCTGAAAACAGCCAGACAAAAAAATAACCCTCCGCCAGGGAGAGTTATAAGATGATGGCAATAAGGCCGCCTGACCCTTCGTTAATGATGCGCTCAAGGGTTTCTTTCAGTTTATACCTTGCATTTTCTGGCATGAGGGAGAGTTTTGCAGAAATACCTTCCCTCACGATGGAATTAAGAGATCTACCGAAGATATCTGAATTCCAGATTGATAAAGGATTTTCTTCAAAGTCCTGCATCAGGTACCGGACGAGTTCTTCACTTTGTTTTTCCGTTCCGATAATCGGTGCAAACTCTGATTCAACATCAACTTTGATCATATGAATCGACGGTGCTACTGCTTTAAGCCTCACACCAAACCGGGAGCCCTGTCTGATAATTTCAGGCTCATCCAGACTCATATCACTTAGTGAAGGAGCTGCAATGCCGTACCCTGTCTGTTTAACCATTCTAAGGGCATCGGACACCTGATCATACTCCGCTTTCGCAAAAGCAAAATCCTGCATTAACTCGAGAAGGTGGTCTTTCCCGCGGATCTCCACACCTACCACTTCTTTAAGAATCTGATCATAAAGGTCATCCGGTGCATGGAGATCAATTTCTGCAACGCCCTGCCCCATCTCGATTCCCGCCAGTTGTGCCCGGTCCACAAACTCATAATCAACAAAGTTTCCGACTACCCGGTCCACATCGCGGAGTCTCTTAATGTCTTTAACCGTTTCTCTTACGGCTGATTCGTAATTTTCCCGAAGCCAGTGTTCTTCTTTCAGCACCATCACCCAGCTCGGCAGGTTCACATTAACTTCATGAACAGGAAACTCAAACAGTACTTCCCTCATGACGGCATTGATATCCTGTTCTGTCATACTCTCAATACTCATCGAAAGAACAGGCACATCGTGCTCGTTTTCAATCGACTGCCTGAGGTCTTCTGTTACTGGATGGTGAGGATGAACGCTGTTTACGATCACAATAAACGGCTTACCGACTTCCTTTAACTCTTCTATAACACGCTGCTCGGACTCTACATAATCGTGGCGCGGGATCTCTCCGATAGATCCGTCAGTTGTTACGACAACTCCAAGTGTTGAATGTTCCTGAATAACTTTTCTTGTGCCGATTTCAGCAGCTTCATGAAATGGGATTGGATCTTCATACCAAGGTGTATGAATCATCCTCGGTCCGTTCTCATCCTCATACCCTTTTGCTCCAGGTACGGCATACCCTACGCAGTCTACAACGCGCACGTTTACATCGAGGCCTTCATCAACATGAATAGACACTGCCTGATTCGGTACAAATTTCGGTTCAGTAGTCATAATCTGCTTTCCGGCAGCACTTTGAGGCAGCTCATCCTGTGCCCTGGCGCGGTCTGCTTCTGTCCCGATATTCGGAATGACAGCAAGCTCCATAAACTTTTTAATAAACGTCGATTTCCCTGTTCGTACAGATCCTACGACGCCGAGATAAATATCGCCACCAGTCCGTTCAGCGATATCTCTGAAAATATCGAATTTCTCCACACGATCCCCTCCCGATCGATTTTATGTTGACAGCTTCTGCATACGATTCAAGGTGATGACACTATATACTTATGTTCTTGCCTGTTAAATATGACAAGCAGTTTACAAAGCCCTTTTCATTACTGATCATTCAAATAGCATCACCCACTTATACGAATGAAAAACCGATTTAGAAGGGAGGCGCACATTGCAGGATTATTCTCACCATATAGAAGTTCCAGCCTGAAGCAAGCAGAAGTAATCCATACTCTTTACAGGCATATTGCCTTGCTTTAAGCATAAAAAAGCTTCCCTTTCTTTTAGTTACTATATTGGAAAGGGAAGCATTATAGAACATTTATTCAGTTTGGCCTGTTACTCTGTTTCGCCGGATGAGGATTTAAATACAACCTCTCCGTCTTCGATGGTCATTGGTTTGGAATGGGCCGGTACAAAAGGTGCATGCTCCACAAGAAGCCACCTGAGATCATCTCCTTCAGAGAAGTCTCCCATACCATATTCTTCAATGTAATATAAAATATCAATGCTGTAATCAATAACAAGTTCACCGTTCGTTGCCATATGAACTGGAAGAAGATGATCCGGGTGAAACGGACTTCTCACTGTTGCGGGCTCATTGTACCGCAGTGCCTCATAATCAAGCTCCAGTACACCGGGCCCCGCCTGGCCTTCAACAGGAGCATAGCGGTTTTGAGAACGGTAGGAATCAATCCGGCGGTTAATCTCCTGCAGTTTGCGGGAGCTCCTTAAATCTACCAGCTTAACTTCCGCCTGTTCTTCCACATTCGTCAGTACATATTGAAACGTTCCGCCGTTTTCAAAAGAGTTACCCGGGGCGTTTTGCAAGTAGGAGGGAACCAGTGATCTGAAATTCACCGGGTATCTCATAAATACCGAAACTTCATTGTCTCTCGTTTGAATCGGAAGCACCTGCGTGTCTTCCCTGTATTGATTAACAGCTGTTTGAACGCTTTGAATCTGGTCATCATACGGCACCTGGTTTTCTGCACGCTGGTCGTCCGGAAACAAGCACCCGGACAGAATGAATGCCGATAACAGGAGGGCCATAACTGCTGTCATTTTCTTCATTAAAATAACCCCTCTTGGTAGTGTCGTTATTCAGGTACAGGGCCTGTAAATACAACAACAAAAATAATAAAGCCCGCTACTATCATACAAATAAAGCTGATTGTCAAAAACACTCTCTGGACCCAGCCTTTAAGCTTTTCCCGGGATACAATCGTCATAATAACCGAGACGAACATCAGTCCCATAGCAAAAAAGCTTACCCACATTTTCGTTAAACCATCATCCATAAAAATTCCTCCAAAATCGAACATAATCCTGTTATTTTCCCCGATCATTATAGCACAGAAGCTGCAAAAGCTGTACTTACGGGCAATTAAAAGGAAAGAATTCACTTTTTGTTCATAAAGCGTGGTCTTTTACAGCTTGTCCTTTTTCAAGGGAACGCTGTTTTACCTGCACTGTCTTTCTGTCATCTTTTCTTTTGTCTGCAAACCGGCAAGAACAAAAGCGCAATCGCCTTGATCACGAAGGATAAAGAAAACTGGCTTATCGCCAGTCTTGGCGAAAGTCTTAGTTGCCCTTATATTTTAGTGCAAGCATTTCAGGGAGGCTTTCAGATTGATGCCGCTATGCAGGCTTAAGCAGATGGAATGAAATGACCTCAAGCTCGGGTGCTGGAGCTGGACGTGGAGTAGTTTCCTCTGAAGTTATCCACATATAGAGAAGTAGAAATTCCTAAACAACAAAAAAAGTTGAAGAAAAGGGGGCTCCTTCCTTCAACTTTTATGACTAAACACCGCCAAATCTAACAGCCCGATTTTGACGCTACCTCGGTTTCAGTATATGCCGAAGAAAAAGGTTCGCGCGCGCGATTGCCTATTTACCGTTGTTTTTCTGAAACATTTTTGAAAGTGTCCCAAAGTCCATTGGCACGTTATTGGCTACAATTGCTTTAACCAACTCGTCTTCTTTCTTTTTATTAACAGAAACCCCTGCTACAAGGGCAACCTGCTGAATCAGCTGTCGGACGTTCTGTTCACTTTTCAAATCTGTTTTACTTGCAGACTGGGCAAGTTTTAACAAATCCTGCTGGTTCACATTTGTCTTTTTCTCAATCTCACCAAAGATATTTTTCTTTTCGTCCAATGTAAAAACCCTCCCCGTGATTGATATCAACATATCATATGCACCGGAGGGCTTCCTGTGAGTGTAAGAAGGCACTGTAAAAGTTTGGTCTTTAACTTTTTCAAGTGCCTTCTAAGCAATGAGCGGAACGGTTGCAGGTCTTAAAAGCCTGTTATGAGTGGGTTTCTCTTAACAGGCGAGCAACCGGTGGAGCCATTGCCACATAAATAAAAGCCACTGGAAAAGTTGGTCTGTACTTTTTCAGTGGCCTCGTGTAACTTATGGTTCCATATCATTCAGTGGGTCTGTTTCCCCTAATTTCAAATCTTCTACTTCATGCTTTTTAACCCGGCCCATCAGTTCCTCAACTGCAGCCTCTGGCTCTTTACCATTGAACAATACATCGTATAGCCCGCTTGTAATCGGCATGTCCACTTTTTCAAGTGAAGCGAGCTGGTAGGCTGCTTTTGTGGTGCGGATGCCTTCTACAACCATTCCCATCTCCTCAAGGACTTCGGGAACAGTCCTGCCTTTTCCGATCATATTCCCGGCACGCCAGTTTCTGCTGTGGACGCTTGTACAGGTTACGATAAGGTCTCCAAGACCTGAAAGACCCGCAAAAGTCATCGGGTTGGCACCGAGTTTCATTCCAAGGCGTGCAATTTCAGCCAGTCCTCTGGTCATAAGAGCTGCCTTTGCATTATCTCCGTAACCAAGTCCACTGGTCATTCCGGCGCCAAGGGCAATGATGTTTTTCAGAGAACCTCCGATTTCAACCCCAATGAGGTCGGGATTCGTATAAACTCTGAAGTTTGTATTCATAAACAAATCCTGAACAAATTCAGCAGCCTTCATATTCACGGATGAGCTCGTAACTGTTGTCGGCTGTCTTGTACTTACTTCTTCCGCATGTGATGGCCCTGAAAGGACTACAACTGCCTTCCTGAGGTTTTCGGGTATTTCCTCTTCTATTATTTCAGAAACCCTAAGATATGTTTCTGGCTCAATCCCTTTGCTGGCATGCACAAAGGTTACAGGGCGCTCAAGGTTTGATTTGATATCCTTAAGAATATCCCTCATGGCTTTAGTTGGAACGACCAGCAGAATGGTGTCACTGCCTTTTAAGGCTTCTTGAAGATCATTCGTCGCCCGGATGGTTTCAGGGAGCAAAACACCCGGTAAGTATTTTACATTAGTGTGATTTTCATTTATTTCACGTGCTGAATCGGCTGAACGCCCCCACAATGTTACCTGGTGATTATTGTCTGCTAATACAACGGAGAGAGCAGTTCCCCAGCTTCCTGCTCCAAGGACTGTAATTGATGGCATTGGATTACCCCTTTCAATTCGCGGTTGCTTTTTGTCCGATTTTACTTTCCGTCCCCTTTATCAGTCTTTCAATATTAGTGCGGTGCCTCCAGAATGATAAAACAGTAATGACAATCAAAAAATATAAATAATCACTTGAATAAGAGCCGGTAAGACTGAAAATAAACACGATAATGGTCGTACCCGAAATAAAAAGTAAAGAGCCAAGAGAAACAAAACGGGTAAAGATAATACTTAAAATAGCAATTGCACCTGCCAGTAATGCAGGCAGAAAAACAAGGCTGGCTAAAACGCCGATTGTTGTGGCAACACCTTTGCCTCCTCGAAACCCGTAATAAACAGGCCAGTTGTGACCGGCAATAGCAGCAAGACCGGCTGCACTGGCAATAAATGCATCCCCGCCGGTAAAATAAAGTGCTCCCAAAACGGCGATTATTCCTTTAAGACAGTCAAGTAAAAGCACAACGATGGCAGGCCCCACCCCAAGTACCCGAAGAGTATTTGTGGCACCTGCATTGCCGCTCCCGTGCTGGCGGATGTCCACCTGCATGATTTTTCTTGCAATAATTACACTGAAACTAATCGAACCAAGCAAGTAAGCCACAATGACAGAAATGATAAAATACATCCCAACCCCCCACTTCAATTTATATTTATGTATTGATGAGTTACCCAAAATGCAACAGGCGGAGGATTTACCGCCTGTTCCGGTTCAGGAATTACGCTTATGTTATTATCTGTTCCCTGGGAAGCATTCCGGAGGCCTGTCTATACACAGCCCAGTATAATTCAGTTCACATTAAGAGCAGATGAAGGTCAGCATTAAATCAGGCTGATGTTAATCATTTTTCTTTCTTGCATAAATTCGGATAGGGGTGCCCATGAAATCAAATGTGTCCCGGATTTTATTCTCCAGATAGCGCCGGTAGGAGAAGTGGAGAAGCTCAGGGTCATTGACAAACAGAACAAATGTCGGAGGTGCAACAGCTACCTGGGTGGCATAATTGATTCTAAGTCTTCTTCCACCGTGATCCGTCGGAGTCGGGTTCATTGTAACTGCATCGACAATCAGGTCATTCAATACATTGGTAGGAACGCGCTGATTGTGAGACTCGCTCACTTCTTCAACAAGGGGAAGCACCTTATGAAGTCTTTGTTTTGTTTTTGCAGATACAAACAAAATAGGAGCATAGTCCATAAACAAAAACTCATCTCTGATCTTTTGTTCAAAGTCCCTCATAGTCTTATCGTCTTTTTCAAGTACATCCCATTTGTTGACGACGATGATAACAGCACGCCCCTCTTCATGAGCATAGCCTGCGATACGCTTGTCCTGTTCAATAAGGCCTTCTTCCGCATTTATAACCATCAAAACAACGTCAGATCTCTCTATCGCTCTCATCGCCCTGATTACACTGTATTTTTCAGTGGTCTCATACACTTTTCCCTTTTTACGCATTCCAGCAGTATCAATAATTACATAATCTTTGCCGTCTCTTTCAAAGGGAGTATCGATCGCATCTCTCGTAGTTCCTGGAATGTCACTTACAATAACCCGCTCTTCACCAAGCATAGCATTAACAAGAGAACTCTTCCCGACGTTCGGACGTCCGATTAAGCTGATTCTGACCGTATCATCATCATAATCATCTTCTGCAATATTCCCAAACCTGCCGGTTACTTCATCAAGCAGATCTCCAAGTCCAAGACCGTGAGATCCGGATATAGCAACAGGATCACCTATTCCCAGGCTGTAAAATTCGTACATCTTTTCATGGAGTGTCGGATCGTCCATTTTGTTAACACCAAGGACTATCGGCTTTTTCGAGCGGAACAGAAGCTGGGATACTTCTTCGTCAGCTCCTGTAATCCCATCACGTCCGTTTACAACAAAGATAATAACATCGGCCTCTTCTATTGCCAGTTCCGCCTGATAACGCATCTGGGTAAGAAGCGGTTCGTCAGTCATTTCGATCCCGCCTGTGTCGATCAGGTGAAATTCATGGTTCAGCCATTCTCCGTTCCCATATATCCGGTCACGGGTAACTCCTGGTTTATCTTCTACAATCGCAATACGTTCTCCTACTATTCGGTTAAAAATTGTGGATTTCCCTACATTGGGACGTCCTACAATAGCAACTACCGGTTTAGGCATAAAAGCCCCTCGCTTTCTCTACTTCATTCTTTAAGTATCAGGTAAAAGTAATCATTTAATTACGCTGTTTTCGTATTATTGCTGCTTAATCACTTTCACCTGTGGAGAGGTGACGGCCAGCCTGCCCGGCCCATACCCCGGTCACTTCGGCTTTCTGAGTGAAGACTGACAGCAATCTTTGCGAAAACAGCCTTTAAAACGTGTTTTCTTAAAAAATGTCGTTGTTATAGTTTGAAATGTCATAAAGAAAACCCTTCCTTGTCGTTGGAAAGGGCCAGCTGGAATGAACTAACTCATTATATCAAAAGAATCCTGCCTTAACAAACCTTGCTTAACGATTTCCCGGGGGTTATGCGTTGACTTTTTTCCCTGCAACAGAAGGGACACCTGCCTGGCGCAGCACCTTCTCCCTTATGCGTGCTGCTGCCCATTCAAACGCAGAGAATCCAGCTGCAGAAAGAAAACAAAGACCCAGGATATCAAGGCGGTCCATCCCCCCGACTGTATATATTCCTCCCCCGGGCCTTACAGTGAGAATCGTATAAAACCAAAATCCTACCTGACCCTGGAAGAAGCCGGTAAATAATGCGGAAGTACGCAGACGTAAAGATCTTCCCGTCAAAATAAGCAAAGTGGACATAAGGACAACAGAGGTTGTTTTGTGGGAAAAAAGCATCCATACAGGTTCATAAAAATAAACAAACTCGAGCCACCCGTATAAAAGTGCTGCACAAAGGCTGAGAGCCAATGTTCTGAAAACATCCGTTTTCGCCTGATGCGTTAAAAGCAGGTACCCGGTAAACAGTAATATAACAGCTGAACATCCGACAGCTGCGCCGGGTGCAGGCACAACTATCCCGGAACAAATAATCACTGATAATGCCAGGGATACATATAGGAAAGAAGAACGTTTTGAGTCCGAAAAAAAAGAAATATACAGTACCGTAAGCCAGGCAGACCATAAAAACCAAAAACCATCCACAAAAACACACCTCCTTTATTTACATAATCGTCAGATAAAGGGGGAAAATATACGCTGGATGAAAAAAGGAGGTGTTTTCCTTGGGTAAAGACAGACAGGAGAAGAAACTTAAACAGTCGAAAAGAACAGAGTCTGACCGTGATCAGTCTCTTCACTATGATGGAGCAGCAGAGCTTGAAAATGCTCAGAGCGCAAATAAAAGACAGAGAGAACGATAAGAAAGAGGCTGGGACATAAGTGTTTTAGTCAACGAGAACGCGAACATATAATATGCGGTGCAAATAAATCGCTCCTGAAATATACTTCGCTTTCCGCGGGAAGCTGGTGAGCCTCCGCGTACTACGCACTGCGGGGTCTCACCTTTGCTTTATATCCCGCAGGAGTCTGCGTATATTTCATCCGCTACGTTCGTGCATTGTTCGGATTATCAGCTAAACACTTTCTTTATGTCCCGGCCTCTTTAAAAATGTGTTTCAACGGATGCTGAAATGTTTCGTGTCAATCCCCCGTTCTTTAAGCCAGTGGTGGGTCTCTCCCGAAATGACAAAAGGTACTTTTTGAAACGAATGTACGTTATTGATTCCAAGAGCAGTCATAATCCATCTTAGTTCTTCCTGGAGATGGATTACCTGATCTAACACCTCCTGCGTCCCTCCGTCTTTTACCCACTTAAGGATGCGCCCGGCCATTCCACATGCACTCGCTCCAAGGGCAAGGGATTTTGCTATATCCATAGCTGTCCGAATGCCTCCTGATGAAAGCACCGGGATTTCAGGGCATGCATATTTTACTTCAGCTATAGAGGCTGCTGTTTTAATACCCCACTCATTGAAAAATGACATATCCTTTTTCCTTCGCTGGTTCTCAATCATTGAAAAGTTCGTACCGCCAAAACCACCTGCGTCAATGACCGATACCCCTGCGTCGGATAACTTTCTTGCTGATTCCATGCTTGTACCAAAACCCACTTCTTTTACAATAACGGGAACGGATACTTCTTTACAGATTGTTTCTATACGGGAGAGTGCGCCTTCAAAATTTCTGTCCCCCTCCGGCATGACCAGTTCCTGAATGACATTCAGGTGAATTTGTAATGCATCTGCCTCAAGCATATCCACACAGGACTGAGCTTGATCCACTGAAGCTTCACTGCCGACATTTCCAATAACAATACCGTCCGGATTGTTTTTTCTGACTGTTTCATATGTACGGCGCTCCTCCGGGTCTTTTAAAGCAGACATTTGAGAGCCGACCGCAATTGGAATGTTAAGTTCCCTTGCTGCTTCAGCAAGGGAAGCATTAATTACTTCTGTGGCTTTTCCGCCTCCACCAGTCATCGCATTGATAAAAATCGGCGAACTGATAGTCAGTTCGCCGATTTCTGTTTCAAGTTGGATGGAGGACGTGTTTACATCCGGGAGGCTTTGGTGTACAAAAGTTATATCGTCAAAGCCTGATTCTCCCGCCTGTCCGGATTGCAGTGCACCTCTGAGATGATCTGCTTTTCTTTTCGCTCTGCTCATCCAACGTCACCTTCAATCAGTCATTATTTGTATTTCTTTAATTGGTCTCCAATCATATCACCAAGAGAAAAGCCTGAGGAATCATCTTCTTTCTGATATTCCTTTTCCACCTTTTTGTTCTGCTTAACTTCAGCTTCCTCTTCCAGTGAGCGGATGCTGAGTGAAATGCGCTTATCGTTAATGTTTACGTCAAGTACTTTCGCCTGGACTTCCTGTCCTTCTTCAAGTACTTCACCAGGAGTCCCTATGTGACGGTTCGCAATCTGGGAAATGTGAACAAGGCCTTCAACCCCCGGTGCTATTTCAATAAATGCACCAAAGGAAACCAGTCGTTTAACAGTCCCGGTTACTACGTCCCCTGACTTTACTTTACCTTCAATCTGTTCCCATGGCCCCGGAAGCGTTTCTTTAATGGATAAGGAAATACGCTCGTTATCCGGATCCACTCCAAGAACTTTAACTTTAATCTGGTCCCCTTCACTGACAACTTCAGAAGGTGTGTCCACGTGATGGTGAGCCATCTGGGAAATATGAACAAGGCCGTCAACGCCGCCGATATCCACGAAAGCACCGAAGTCAGTTAATCGCTGGACAGTTCCTTCAATGACGTCTCCTTCATGAATATTTTCCAGTGTGGAACGCTTACGATTTTGCGCTTCTGCGTCTAGAACAGCTCTTTGAGACAAAATAAGTTTATTCTTTTCACGGTCCATCTCAACGACCTTCAGGCGAAGAGATTTGCCCTTATAATCCGAGAAGTCCTCAACGTAATGACGCTCTACGAGGGATGCCGGAATAAATCCGCGGACACCGACGTCAACAACGAGGCCTCCTTTAACAACATCTGCCACTTCAGCATTGAACGTATCACCGTTCTGAAGTTTCTCTTCCATGTCTTCCCATGCTTTTTCAGCAGCTACAGCACGCTTTGATAAAACGAGCTCATCGTCTGAAGCTTTTGTTACCTTAAGCTGGATTTCGTCTCCCTCTGACAGCACGTCGCTTACTTTTTCAACATGCAGGCTCGAAAGTTCACTGATAGGTACCACGCCGTCCGTTTTATATCCGACGTTAACATACGCTTGTTTTTCTTCAACTTTGGTTACCGTTCCGGTAACGATTTCCCCGACGGAAAATGACTTCACTTCCGCCATTTCATTGTTCATTTCTTCTGACATTGACACTACCTCCCTAATCCCCCGAAAAACGGGAACGTTGAAACTGTTTTATCTTAATCTTCCGCGTTGGGCGGAAGTTCTAACCTTTTTTTGATTCGTGTTTTATCAGCAGATCTCCGATGGATTTCATAATAGCTTCTGTAGCTTCTTCCGCTGAAGCTTTGTTTTCTCTCAGTGTCTGCATATCCACAGGTTCACCATATATGATTGTCAGCCTGGAAAAAGGTTTGTACGATCCGGTAATGGCACTTGGAACGACATAGGCATCTGATCTGAGAGCAAAAAAACCGACTCCCGCAAGTCCTTTTCCTAATTTCCCCGTCTTACTTCTGGTTCCTTCGGGGAAAACACCGATCATTTCTCCTTCTTTAAGGAGTGAAAGCCCTTTTCGCAGAGCCTGCCTGTCACTCATCCCCCTGCGGATAGGAAAAGCCCCGAGCTTCGGCAGCAGACCTTTCAGAATGGGTTTGGAAAATAATTCTGATTTAGCCATATACCGGGTGTCCCGTTTCAGAAAAGCGCCTAAAAAAGGAGGATCAAGATAATGAATATGATTGCTGCACAACAGGATTCCGCCATTTGAAGGGAGGTTTTCCCGCCCTACTACTCTGACCCTGAAGAAAAGTCTGAAAAACGTTCTGCATATAAACTTGCCCAGGCGGTATACTGACTTATTCACTGCCATTCGTCCTTTCCCTGACAAGCTGCAAAATCGTCTGTATCACTTCTTCGATACTCATGGAGGTGGAATCAACTTCTACAGCGTCATGTGCTTTCTTCAAAGGGGCAAACTCCCGTTCAGAGTCAATTTTATCCCTTCTTGCAATCTCTTCAATTAGTACAGAAAGATCAGATGGAATACCTTTATCCAGATGCTCCTGATGCCTGCGTCTTGCTCTTTCTTCAACTGATGCTGTGAGAAATACCTTTACTTCAGCATCAGGGAGTACAGCAGTTCCAATATCACGGCCATCCATGACAGTACGTTTGGATTCTGCCATTTCCTGTTGTTTTTTCACCATCTCAATACGGATTTTTTCGTGTTTGGCGATAAATGATACGTTACTCGTTACTTCATTTAACCGGACAGCGTCAGTAACATCTTCTTCGTTAACATATACACGGCTTGTCATACCCTCATTTTCCAGGGTAATCTCCATATCTTTGAGGAGGGACATGACACGGGCTTCATTATGTACATCAACGTGATGCTTCAGCGCTTCATATGTCAGGGCCCGGTACATAGCACCGGTATCTATATAGGTAAAAGATAACGCATCTGCCACTTGTCTGGCCACAGTACTTTTACCTGCACCAGCTGGTCCGTCAATTGCAATATTAATCGGTTGTTTCATGTTGATATTCCTACCTCTTTCAAAACGATTGGTTCGTTCATTGAATTCTAATTCTTTCATCTATATTATCATATTTTATTACAGAAGGTCTATTTTTTAAGACCTTTTACTTTAAAAAGACTTCTCTTTATGCCTCATTGCCACTTGCTTTTCATAGCAGAACCGAATCAGCTTCTGACGGTCTTTTTCCTTTATTTTTTTAAATGAAAGAGACGCTTTGATTACAGCTCCTCTGCTGATTCTGAGCACTTCAGCAGTAACTTCACAGTATTCAGTTTCACCCTGCTGAAAACAAAGAGGCAGATATAGAAGTACTTCATTTCCAGATACCAGTTCATGGTCTTCAGCAAGCTCGATCTTCAGCCCCCCTCCACTGATATCCGAAGAGATCGTGGTAAACGGTGTAAAGTCAGTCTTATACGGGTAGACAGCAACATCAAGGAAAGCTTCCACCCTGACATACTGCCTCCGTTGTACTCTGATCATTTTTTTTGAATCAGGTTTACTAAGCGCAATTACTGGCGCATTGCTTTTCATTTTACCGGTCACTGCTGTTTCAAACAGGTAAATCGCTTCATCCTTTCCAAGGAACCACGCTTTCATCAGGATTCCATCCAGGAGGACAGATCCTTCAGGAATATCCTGAATATAGATTGTTGTATCGTTAAAATCGGTTACTTTACTGCGGTACCTTCTCTTTCTGTCCGCTCCATTATTTATTTCAAGATAAATAGTATCACCAACTGAAATCAAGCCTGCCCACTTCCTCAACATGTATTTCTTTTACTGATCTCTTGTTACACGTTCGAGGCCGGTGACTTTTTTCCTTCTTTTTTAACAAATTTCATTATACATCCGGCAATAAAAAGGGCTGGCTCCGGCAGAAAGGCGTATACACCTCCGGAGTCAGCCCATAAGCTGGAACAGGATCTGACAGCTAATTTAAATCCTGTAAATTCGACCTTACAGCAGAACCGTGTTTAGTTGAAGTTATAAACGGGTTCCGCCCGGTCCATTTTCTCTACCTTCTCTTCACGTCCATTGTCTGCATTAATGAAAATACGGTAGGTATCATCATCAATGACACCGAAAAATTCATAGCAAAGGACTTCTTCTTCAAGTTCATTTTCGATGATGGCTTTGTGATATTCCATCACTTCAAGTGCAGGGTTAAGACTTTCTCTTGCCTCTTCTTCACTCAGTCCTGCTTCCATCGGCTTGCGGTCATGGTGATTGGCAATGTAGGAGAAACCTTCATATCCGATGACGTCTTTGTTATCCAGGGCTACTTCCACTACAGCTGCATCTGTATACACCCGGATGTCATCAACCAGATAAGCGAATTTAAATACACCAACGTTATCGTACTGTTTACTGTCTACGAGCTGCATGTTTTCAAATCCGTTCTTGTCCAGGAATTTTTCAGCTTTCTCGGAAGCATCATACAAACTTACTCCAGATGATTCAACTTGCCTGTCTTCCAGAAGGTAAACGGGCTTCCCGCCTTTTTTTGTAATATCCATGTAAATGTAGTGTCCATCTTCCGGGTCCTCGATGGTCAGGCTGTATGCTTTGTATGCAAGGCCATCACCCGTTTCCTCAACATCAGCTTCCAGCTTTCCTTCCCGCTCGAGAAACTCCCCTGCAATATTGACTGCCTCTTGCTTGTCTATTTCATCCAAGTCTTCAACCGCTTTTGCAATCTCTTCGTCCTGTTGACTGCGGTTGCCTTCATCACCCGTACTGGCTTCTGAAAACTGACCTGCTTTTTCGTCGATGACCTGGAAGCCGTCTATAATCGCATTGTCTCCAGGCTCATCCTGTGATGCCAGGGCCATCTCTACATCCATCCATTTAAGGTGGTCATCAAGAACCATGCTCTGGACTTTTCTCATTTCGTTTTGTATTTCGCCGGACTGGTGATACAGTTTCTTTAAAGACTTATACTCATCTTCTGATAGTGGATCCTGTTCAAGATCTCTTACTGCATTCCTGTAGGAGAAATCACCGATTTTATACAGGAACTCTTCCGTTTTACTAAATGGCATTAATGCCAGCGGAAGCTGACCAAGGTCATTTTGCGCCTCTGATGTGATTCTCCAGACATCCGTCAGGGAAGGAGAAAGTCTTTCTTTTGAATTCATTGCCAGAGTAGACCCCAGTTCATCGTGCAGGTGGTCAAGGTTGTATGTGAGCTCGTGAAAAGCCCTTTGGTAATTATTTTCAGACTGAATTAAAATCGCATTTTTTTCCTGATGTTCAAGGTATCCCCAATAGCCGGTTCCGATTACTCCGACTGCCAGTACTCCAATAATAATTGAACGAATCATTACTTACACCTCCATTCACTAATCACAGAATATATGTTTACCAATTCGTTTAATCTGAGGTCGTGACCAGATCCATCCTGACGTTGCTGTATCCGGGTTAAAGTAATACATAGCATTACCGGAAGGATCCTGTCCGTTAATTGCATCCAGAACAGCTCTTCTTGCGGTTTCGTCCGGTTCAAGATTAATCTGACCGTCAGCTACAGCTGTGAAAGCTCTCGGTTCAAAAATAACACCGGAGGGGTTATTAGGAAACGTCGGACTTTCAATACGGTTCAAAATAACCGCTGCTACCGCTACCTGCCCTGTATATGGCTCTCCGCGGGCTTCCCCGTAGACTGCCTGTGCCATAATCTGAATGTCATTATCTGTGAAACCTTCAGGCGTATTAATGGCTTTTTGAATGTCTGCTTCGTTATCCTGTTCAGGTACTTCTTCCTCAGCCGGTATATCCGCATCTCCCGGTGCCGGCTCTGCAGGTGTTTCTTCCGCAGGAGCACCCGGCTGATCTCTAGGTGCAGGCGCTGCTTCAGGTGTTTCCTGTTCAGGAGCTCCCTGTTGCTGTCTGCCCTCATCACCAGGCTGCTGTTTGCCAGGTGATGCCGGTTTCCCAGGGGCCGGACCCTGACCGGTTCCGGGCTTTGGTCCTTTCTGGTCCTCTAAAGGCATACCTCCATAATGGGTGAACTGACGGCCTTCGTTAAGCATTCTGTGGACAAAGGCCTTATCAAACTCTGTAGACTTCTCTAACATCTGCTTCATTTTCGGGCCTACCAGTCCGTCTGCTTCCAAACCGAATTCATCCTGATACTTTTTAACAGACCAGTATGTACCCCACCCATAGACACCATCAATAGTGTCGTGATAAAAACCGATGTACTGAAGTCTCGACTGCAACTCTACTACATCGTCCCCTGTCGCCCCTTTTTGGATCACCTGATCTGTAAATGCGTGAGCTTCCATGGAAGGCAGTAAAACGACAAATTGCAGACAAACAATGGCGGCAATTAACAAACGCTTCATACGCCTGATTTCATGACTCTTCATGTTGTATCCTCCTTTTCTCAGCAAAGAAATCAAAGACGAATCTTTCCTTTCGTACCGATAGTTTTATCTATTGCCCTTTTTTTATTCAGAACCTGTGTAAGGAATAAAGTGGTCGTTTCATAACTGCTTTCCCCTGATGAAACTCACGGTTTCGAAGGGTTGAAGACGTTAAGCATATCAGGTTCTTCCCTTGCTTCTTTCTGTGCCGGCAAAGCGCGGAAGCTTACTGTTGAACACAAAAAAAGTGACCCCTCAGGCTGTTCACCTTAGGGGTCACTTTCTAACGCTGTTCCTCATGAAATTTTCATTTTCTCTTTTGTACTTATTCAGTAACTCAGCATTCAAAAAAGCAGAACCTCAGGTAAGACAGCAGTAACCAAAGATTATTCAGGTGTTACATCTATAACCAGGTTCGTTTCGTTTCCGCATACGCAACGTTTAAACCCTGTATCATAGCCACCTTCATTATTAGGTCTGCCTCTCAGAATATACTTTTCACCACATTGTTCACATCGAATAACAACTTTATATCTTGGTTTTGTTTCCGGCATTCTTACCACTCCTTTAATGTACTGTTTCAAGTATCCCCTGCAGTAAGGGATCCCCCTTGTTTAACCTGCCTTGTTGTGTGTGTAATCTTTCGCCTGCATCCGGTTGGCATGTTTTACTTTTCTTAATGCATATACCCAAAGGAAGATCATAAAGGGTATAACACTGTATGTCCAGTAATTCTGTGTGAGCAGGATATAATTGTAAATCCCGTGAAACGAGGCCGGAAAAAGAAAGGAGAAGAAAATAAACCTCTTTTTCCTTTTTTTATTAAATTTAGCTTTTCCTAAATAATACCCCATTACTACACCAAATAACGCATGACTGGAAACGGGAAGCAGCGCTCTTAAAAAAGCATATTCAACACCACTTGAGATCAGATAAAAGATATTTTCTACTGTAGCAAACCCAAGAGCCACCGCAGAAGCATAAACAATTCCATCGTAACGTTCGTTAAAGTGGACATGATGATAAACGGTGAAAAAAACAACGAACCACTTAAAGAATTCCTCAATGACAGCGATTTGTATGAAGGCCGTAGCTGCTGCAGAATGAAAAAGGCCTTCTTCATCAAAAGCAAATTGAATGAACATGACCGGGAACACAAGCAGACACCCAAAAATAAAACAGCGGGCAACAGTGGTGAGAGGTTCATTTTCGAATTCATCTTTCAGGTAAAAAAAGCAAAGTAGTGCAATGGACGGTGCCAGTGCAGCTGTTATGATGATTAACATGCACGATTCCCTCTCTGTTTTTTCCTATCCAAACATGATACCTTAATAGAGTCGGTTACATCGATTATGATTACCAGTAACTTTACAATCCTATAGTAGAAATAATAGCTGAAAACTCACAGAATGCCAATGGATATGATTAATCCAGACGGGCTTTTTAACAGGAGCTGAATGAAAATGAAAAAAATATTAATTATTCATACCGGCGGAACGATTGCCATGAGTGAAGATGCAGAAACGGGAGCAGTGAAACCAAACCCCCTTAACCCGCTTCATGACACGGTTCATGCTGTAGAAGATACGGAACTTGTGGTTGAAGATTTCCTGAACGTACCTTCCCCGCATATGACACCTGCACATATGGTTCATCTGGCAAAAAGAATTGACAAACGCGTTATGGATGAGCGTATTGACGGGGTTGTAATCACACACGGAACGGACACACTTGAAGAAACAGCCTATATGCTTGACTTGATTTTGGAGACAGACATACCTGTTGTTATTACAGGTGCCATGCGTTCCAGCAACGAGCTTGGCTCTGACGGCCCGTACAACCTTCTCAGTTCGATTAAAACAGCCTCCAGTTCGGAAGCAAGGGATAAAGGTGTGCTAGTCGTATTAAATGATGAGATTCATACAGCAAAAAATGTAACAAAGACACATACGAGCAATATAGCTACTTTCCAGAGTCCTCAGTACGGACCCATCGGAATCGTCTCCAAACGTGGCGTTCATTTTCACCACCACCCTGTTTCTGGACAGCGCTTTGTCATTCCGAGTGTCCGCAAAAAGGTTCTCCTCCTTAAAGCAGTAGCAGGTATGGAAGCAGAACTTCTTAATTCAATGAGTGACATGCCCATCGACGGTCTTGTGATCGAAGCTTTCGGCCAGGGGAATCTGCCCCCCGGAACAATTCCTTCGTTTCAGACACTTATTGATAAAGGAATCCCTATCGTGCTAGTTTCAAGGTGCTTTAACGGGGTAGTTCAGGACACTTACGGTTATGAAGGCGGCGGAAAAGAGCTGAAGGAAATGGGCATGATTTTCACAAACGGCCTAAACGGACAAAAAGCCCGACTTAAACTGATGGTGGCACTGGAAAAAACATCTGATAAGGAAAGACTTCAGGAGATTTTCCAACGCTGAATATTAAAAAGAAGCAGTGCCCTAAAGGCCTGCTTCTTTTAGTATGATTGATGCGGCTATAGCGCCTCCGTGATGACGTCCGTTTTCAATAAAAATCTCATTTGCATTGTTTCCGGCTGCAATTACACCGGCGATATATATCCCTTCACAGTTTGTTTCCATTGTCTCGGCATTAAATTCAGGACGCCCTGTGTCATCATCTATTGTAACGCCCATCTTTTTAATAAACGAATGATCCGGGTGGTAACCGGTCATAGCAAAAACAAAGTCTGCTTTCACCTGATGTTGTTCTTTACCGACGGAATAGCTCACATACTCTTCTGTAATCTCATCGATACATGCGTTAAACACCATGTTAATCGCTCCATTTCGGACGAGACCGTCAAACTCAGGCAGTATCCACGGCTTTACACTTTTAGAGTACTCTTCACCCCGGTATAAAACGGTAACCCTGGCACCTGCTTTATCCAGTTCCAGTGCAGCATCTACTGCGGAATTTTTACCTCCGATCACACAGACGTCCTGATCAAAATAAGGATGTGCTTCTTTAAAATAATGGCGTACATGAGGCAGGTTTTCACCTTGCACCTCCATATAATTCGGCGAATCGTAATATCCTGTAGCTACAATGACATATTTGGCACTATAGGTTTTTGATTCACCATATTTTGATGATGTAAGGAGAAATTGTCCGTTTGGGTCTTTAGAAACAGATGTAACTTCCTCAAAAGCATTAATTCTGAGATCCTTCTCTTTAACAACCTCACGATAATAAACAAGCGCTTCATTTCTCTTGGGCTTTCTTTCAGTTGAATAAAAGGGAATCCCGCCAATGGCAAGCTTTTCACTGGTGCTGAAAAACTGCTGATGAGTAGGATAACGGTAAATTGCATTTACTACGTTTCCCCGTTCAATAATGAGAGGATTAAATCCTTTTTTCTTCAGTGCTATTGCAGCTGAGAGCCCGCAAGGCCCAGCTCCGATTATGATCACATCTTCTCTGTTCACTTGGTATATCACCCTTTTTCACTTGTGCTGTTATTACTTAAACATATTTTTGAGCCCTCGTGCAAGTATTTGGGAAGCAAGGATACAGGGGGTAATAAAAAAGCGGCTGTTTTTGTATACATTGTTGCTATTCGTACTTCCTTTAGAGTAAAGAAAGAGATGAAGTGGCTGAGACTTCCGAAAAATCGTATTCCGAGAACAGACTAAAAAGATGATCCGGGACCACACCTGGTCCCTGGATCATCTTTTACTAAAGAGTATGCTGCCCGTGCAATTAAAAAAATTCGATGCTTAAATCCATCCTCTGAAACGGCTTGCCTCTGCCATTTTTCTAACTCCAACCATATATGCTGCTAGCCGCATATCCACATTTCTTGAAGTTGACAGCCGGTATACATTCTCAAATGAATTGACCATGACTTTTTCCAGTCGTTCTTCAACTTCCTGCTCGCTCCAATAATAGCCTTGGTTATTCTGTACCCATTCAAAGTAGGATACAGTTACTCCACCTGCACTTGCCAGAACATCAGGTACTAAAAGAACCCCGCGGTCGCTGAGGATTTTCGTTGCCTCAATCGTAGTGGGTCCGTTTGCAGCTTCCACTACAATTTGCGCCTTGACCTTGTCGGCATTCATCTCTGTAATCTGATTTTCAATGGCTGCCGGAACGAGAATATCACAGTCAAGTTCAAGAAGCTCTTCATTTGTTAACGTCTCTTTGAACAGCTTGGAAACTGTTCCGAAACTGTCACGGCGGTCAAGGAGGTAATCTATATCAAGCCCGTCCGGATCGTGAAGGGCGCCATAAACGTCAGAAATACCTACCACTTTCGCTCCCGCATCGTGCATAAACTTCGCAAGGAAGCTTCCGGCATTACCGAAGCCCTGAATAACTACCCTGGCTCCTTCAATGTTAATTCCTTTTTTCTTGGCCGCTTCATTTATGCAGATCGTAACACCTTTTGCCGTTGCAGACTCTCTGCCGTGAGATCCTCCTAGAACAATCGGTTTGCCTGTAATAAAGCCTGGTGAATCAAATTCCTTCATACGGCTGTACTCATCCATCATCCATGCCATTATCTGGGAGTTTGTAAAGACATCCGGGGCAGGTATATCCTTTGTAGGACCGACAATCTGACTGATTGCCCGTACATATCCCCTGCTCAGGCGTTCGAGTTCAGGAAAGGACATTTCACGGGGATCGCAGACAATCCCTCCTTTACCTCCGCCATAGGGCAGATCAACAATACCCGCTTTCAGGCTCATCCATATTGATAACGCTTTCACTTCCGTCTCTGAAACATCCGGGTGGAAACGAACACCGCCTTTTGTCGGACCGACAGCATCGTTATGCTGAGCCCTGTAACCAGTAAACACCTTTATGGATCCATCATCCATACGAACAGGAATACGTACGGTCATCATCCTCAGGGGTTCTTTCATCAACTCGTATACTTCCTGTGGATAACCAAGCTTATCAAGTGCAGTTTTAACCACAGTCCTTGTAGAGAGGAGTACATCCTGCTTTCCCGATTTCACTTTCTTTCCGGTTGTCTCCTTATCGAGCTTTTCGTTTCCTTCCATTGATTTCACCTCAACGTGTTATATGTAAAATAGTAAAATAAAATAATAAATATCCTGTCTTACATTTACTACTATAAAGAACCTAAAGTGATTTTTCCACTACTGTTTCCTTTTTAACAAACATTTTTTTATCCAATGGTCTCTCATACAAAAAAACGGCTAAGGAACAGCCTGCCTCAAATGCTCTTTCTCTTTTACCTTCCGAAATAAAGTCCTTCGCTCCCGGACGGAGTATGAACCCGGCTCCTAGATCCTCCAGGGCTTTCACTGGATACATTTCAGTTTTGCCTGCCGGTACCAAAACATACTCCACCAGTTCTATCCTTTTACACAGCCTGGTAAAAAAGAAAAACTCCGGTACCGGAGTCATGTGTCTTATTTAAAACACTCTTTAATTCTTTTCACAGCATCATCTTTCATCAGAAGCTTACCATATTCCTGCAGTCTGTAAATGGTTACATGGGAACTCTGGCCATACTCAGCGAGTACAGCAATAAAGGAGTCAGGATCACCAAGAAGATCATAATCAGTAAAGTGAAGGTAGTAATGGCCTGAATAGGAATAAAGTGTCCCATTCATAATGCCAAGCTGATACAGCCTGTGGGAAAGCTGGATTACATCTTCAAAATCGAGACATTGATAAACAATGTCTTCGGTTTCTCCCAGTGTAATTTGCAGTTCTATATATGAGTCGTCGAACGTTTCGTCATCACTGTCTATTTCTTCATTGGATTTTGAGACAATGATGACCATTCCCTGAGCTGGCAGGGAAAACACTTCAACGACAACAGGTCCATCAGGATCAAAGCCTAGCTCATTACTCGCTTCCACAATCATTTCTCTGAAAAGGTCATGTACTTTTGGTACATCCATCCATAGTTCTTCTTTAGTAATACCGCGGTCCTTCAGATCATCGAATGTAAGAAATATCTTAATTTTGTCGTATGTCAAACGTTCGAGGCGCATTGACGACCCTCCTTGAAGGCTGTCACTTGAAGAAGGGATCGGACGTTGTACTTCCGGAATTCACTTCGACGGTGACTGTGTTTACTACTACAGTATGTAAAGGAGGAATATTTGGTTCGACACAACGCCCAATATGTCAGACTCTTATCCATTGTTCCCATTCAGATGGTGAAAAACCGAGGAGCATATCTTCGTATTTCTCTTCATCCTTCGCACTTAAGTTCATAAGAGCATTTCCGCCGACACCCACACGTACTCCTTCAAACTTTTCTTTAAGGTTTTCAGCAGCTTCAAACGTCCCTTTCAGATGCCTTGTCATGGTACAGGAAATAAACACCATCTTCGGCTTTACTTCATCTACTACGATATTCAAATCTTCTTTTGGAACTCCGCTGCCTAAATAGATCACTTCATATCCTCTGCGCCGTAAATATAAAGTGAAAATAAGCAGCCCGATTTCATGTGTTTCATCGGGACCACAGACACAGACCACTTTGGGAAGCAGACCATCAACAGGAAGGTTGTGAAATACGCTCCCTATTTTTGTACGCAAAAAAGCAGTAATGTAATGTTCATGGGCAGATGAAATCTCTCCCTCTTCCCATTTGTCCCCGATTTCAACAAGAATTTTCCCGAGGATGTCTGTCATGACCTTTTCAATGGAAAACATACCAAAAGCCTGATCAAGAATCTGATTGCTTTTATGTTCCTGAAAGCGGAGAAGGGCATGAAAAAGCTCTTCTTTAATTGACGAAGCCCTGTCATTTTCATTTGTGGTATCCACCGGCATGTCATGCAGGTCATGATCTTCCAGCAGGCCCACCGCCTGTCCGATCGTAAAACCTTTGTTTACTTTATTTATGAGCCACCTCAGGACAGCTACGTGTTCGTCTGTATACAAGCGGTGGCCGGCCTGATTTCTGACAGGCTCAATAATGTCGTAACGTCTTTCCCATGCCCGGAGAGTCCCTGCCTGAATACCCAGCATATTGGAGACGGCTTTTATATTATACTTGCCTTCAATACGACCCATTTTCATCCCACCTAATACAAATTTATCCGGACATGTATATCAACCTCTGAAAGCCTGTAATCTACGTCCTTCATTTGATTCAGTATACCTTACTTCTTTTACTTGTGTAAAATTTGTTTAACTTTTTTTCATCTTTCGTTTAACTACAGCCTTTTATCCGGAGAACATGACATTCAGCCTTTGTCCCGAGGCGTAAAGGAAGCTGGGTCGTACCGTACCCGGAGCTGATAAATACGGGTTTGCCCCCCTTCAGAGTCCAGCCTGCCTTTTCTGCAATTCCAAAAGGACCGAGCCTGATCTGCCCGCCGTGAGTATGACCGCTTACCACACACACTACCTTATCGAACCCCGAAACCGCCCATGCAGCCTCCGGGTTATGGCTGAGCAAAATAACCGGGCCCCTTGAGCCTTTTAATGCCGTTTCAAATTCAGGTATCCCTCTGTTCATGTCATCAATTCCACTCAGTGTCCATGTGTCTTTAAAGGTAACAGCGCTATTCTTAAGTATCGTTACATTAAATTGATGAAGAATACGTGTAAAAGAAGCTTCAGGCCATTCGTAATCGTTATTTCCAAAGACAAAATAAACCGGTGCAATTGAGGATAAAACCTTCAGATTATGTTTGAGCGTCTTTTCATTTACTCCACGCTCTGCAAGGTCTCCCCCGATCCAAACCATATCCGGGGTTTTTGAAAACGTCCGAAAAAATCCCGGCTTCAGCTTACGCCGGTGAATATCCGAGATAAAAAGAATATGATTGTCTTCCATTTGAACCGGAAGCGTAATCGTTTCATTCGTAATATGGTGTGAAAATGCAAGAGAACGCATGTATGTAAGAAGAAAGAAGCACAGCACCAAAACCAGCACAGCGCCTGCAGCAACAGCGAAAATCATGATTGATCCCTCTCCTTCCTCCTTAAATCGAGCGCATCCATTATACCATAAAGCAATGCAAATCCAGCAAACACAACACCGGGCCATTTAAACATAAGGATAAAGTACAAAGCTGTCAGGAATAATACAGCATGTCTTTTGCCAATCAAATTAAACAGCCCCTGATGTTCTGCTTTAATTAAGGATGAAAAACAAAGAAAACCTAAGACAAATGAAAAAGCTCCAAAAAACCACGAAAAGGGAGAAAAAACCAGTGAAGCTGTCAAAAGCTCTATGGAGTAAAAAGGCTGGTTTTTAAAAAATAAAATAGCATAATGGCCTGATAAAAACCCTGCAAGATAAAGAAAAAGCTGTTTTCTGCCCACACCTGACCTCCTCTTCTGTACTTCTTTATGTTATTCAATTCTCCTGAAGAGGGACGTCCATTTGTCCAATTGAAAAGCTTCTTTTTTCATCATTAACAGGTATGCCATTTAAATAGTGAGTTAGTTCTGCTAACCTATCTCCGCTCCTTTCACCCCCTTTCAGCAGCGGGAGCCTCCTCATCATGCTGCTTCTTCCTCGGCAAGGCTGTGAACCTTATGTGACAAATTAAATAAATGCTTATTCATGAAGCAGGGCTCGTGCTTGACCGGGACCCCCGGAACTCGCTTTATCGCAGGAGTGCTGTGCATTCGCTCCAATCAACATTTTAAAACAATGAGCTCTAACACAGACACCCACGCTAATTAATCGCACCATGGCGCATGATAATAGGCATGCGGTCTTTTTTCGGCTGAATTATCCTGTTTCTCTGATTTTTTCAGCACATCATGGGAAGTTGATCTTCAATGAGGGGTTAATGCACCATCCCCTAATTCTGCATTCAAAATAGCCTAAAACGTAAAAACCCGGCACATAATATTTCCCTGTGCCGGGCCCAGAGCAGGTGAAGCCGATAACCTAAAGCAGCTTCACCGATCCTGTCTTATTTAATTTAAAACAAACCTACGGCTCTGCCCTCTTCATCCACATCCATTTTAAGTGCAGCAGGCTCTTTTGGAAGACCCGGCATCGTCATGACATCCCCTGTTAAGGCTACAATAAACCCTGCACCTATAGAAGGTTTCAGTTCTCTGACTGTAATCGTAAAACCTTCCGGCCGGCCAAGTTTAGACGGATCGTCACTCAGGGAATACTGGGTTTTTGCCATGCAGACAGGAAGATTACCCCAACCGTAACGGGCATAATCAGCCATCTGCTTTTTAACATAGCTGCTGAACTCGACGGTTTTTGCACCGTATACCTTCGTTGCAATTGCCTTGATTTTCTCTTCGATTGACTCGTTCACATCATACATATGAGTAAAGTTTTTATCATTTTCTTCGATTAATGCTACAGCTTTTTCGGCAAGCTCACGGCCACCTTCTCCACCTTTAGCCCAGACATCAGCCAGAACAACATTAATGCCCTGTTCATTGCACCACGATGTAAGTGCTTCAATTTCAGCATCGGTATCATGAAGGAAACGGTTTATGGCTACGATATGGGGAAGCCCGAACTGACGAATGGTTTCAACATGCTTCTCGAGGTTTGCCAGTCCATTTTTCAAAGCTTCTACGTTTTCTTCTTTCAAGTTGTCTTTAGACACCCCGCCGTGCATTTTCAAGGCTCTGATTGTAGCTACAATAACTACCAGGTCAGGGTCAATATCGCCTGCCCGTGTTTTAATATCAAGGAACTTCTCTGCCCCCAGGTCTGCCCCAAAACCTGCCTCGGTAACAACATAGTCAGACAGCTTTGCGGCCATCTTCGTAGCCATTACGCTGTTACAGCCATGAGCGATATTAGCAAATGGACCACCGTGGATCAGTGCAGGCGTGTTCTCAAGGGTCTGTACAAGGTTCGGTTTTATCGCATCTTTTAATAACAGCGTCAGTGCCCCTTCCGCCCCAAGATCACTCGCAGTAATCGGCTTATCGTCTGATGTGTAGGCAACGACCATTTTTGAAAGGCGGTGTTTCAGGTCTTTTAAATCAGCTGCGAGACACAGGATAGCCATAATTTCAGATGCTACTGTTATGTCAAACCCTGATTCTCTCGGCACCCCTTTCAATGGCCCTCCAAGTCCCACAACAACCTCCCTGAGTGAGCGGTCGTTCATATCCATGACTCTCTTCCAGACTACTTTACGCACGTCAATTCCGAGTTCATTTCCTCTGTGAATATGATTATCCATCATGGCTGCCAGCGCATTATGTGCAGTCGTAATTGCATGAATGTCTCCTGTAAAATGCAGGTTAATGTCTTCCATTGGAACAACCTGTGAATAGCCCCCTCCCGCTGCTCCGCCTTTAATGCCCATAGTAGGACCGAGTGACGGTTCCCTTAAAGCAATCATGGCACGCCTGCCGATTTTATTTAATGCTTGGCCGAGACCGACAGTACAAGTCGATTTCCCTTCTCCTGCAGGAGTCGGGTTGATTGCTGTAACAAGAATGACTTTCCCGTCTTTATTTTTTTCCAATCTGTCCATAAGAGAGAGTGACAGCTTCGCTTTATAATGGCCGTAAGGCTCCCACTCAGTTTCACTTATTCCGAGATTTTCAACAATGTCTCTGATTGGCGTCATTTTACTTTCCTGAGCAATCTGAATATCTGATTTTATTTCATTCACTTGATCCACTCCTCATTCGTCTTTTGAACTCATTATGTAACCCCTTACATTGTATCGGAAATCACCTTAAAATACATCACACCCATTTATTTTAATACAAATTCTCCTGTAAACAACCAAAAAGAGAGAACCTTTTATACAGGTCTCTCTTTCTTTAATCACTGTTGAACTTCTGGAGCATCCTCATCCATTCATCGACCTTATCTTCACTCAACTCGTTAAGCATATTCTGGATTTCTTTTTTCTGCTGCTTCAGATTGCCTTGAAGAACAACTTCCACAGTCTGATCCACAGTTATCAACACCGCTTTTACACGTAAAACATTCGTAAGCATAGCGAGTATAACAGCAAGCTGCTGAGGACTTAAGGGGCCCAGGTCTTCTGTATACGACTTTTTACCGTTTTGCTTCGGGTTTTTCCCCTTGTTACTCAAATTCCTACACCTGCCTTACCTGCTGTTTATGACTGAATGACAATGAAGTCATCATCATCTCCATTGGAACTGGCTCCAAATCCGAATGTAAAACTCAAAAAAACAAATATGGTGACAACAAGAAGAATAGCATTCCCCAGATTGTTTTTATCACTCAATGTACTTCACCTCTTTTGTTCACTCATCTCATTATATGTACACCGCAGGTATTTGTTGTAACGTCTCTGCCCCTCTTGATGATAACGCCTATTTTTTCTCCAGACTCTTGCACATCTGATCCGGAGTCAGTATAATAAACATAAAGATTCTTAATTTTCTGACATTTCAATATTCTGTAAGGAGGATTCCGATGAACCTGCATAAATGGAAAAACCGCTCGTTAGTTACTGACGCGGAGTTCGCCCGTAACATGAAGCTTGGCTACCCTGTTGAAGCCTTTTGTATTACTACCTGCAAGACTGTAGCATACGGAAAAATTGAACACATTGATAATGAAAGCGTTATCATCCACGGGCAGCGGTTCCGGCGAAACGGATGCGCATTTTTCGGTCTTATATCTTCCCCCAATGTAGAGGCAAAAAGTTCATAATAAAAGGCTGTCCCGGAATACATTCCGAGGCAGCCTTTATTGATAACCGCAACTAAGTTTCATTTTCTATTTATGGTACAGATTAATATTATGTTCCTTCATCAGGTGCTGATAATATGTCTCCCGGTCGGCTGTTGAATGCTGCAGCTGCCATATGTCTGATGAACGGTCAATAACATCTTCTCTCAGCCTGTCAAAATCCCTTTCAGCTTTATCCTGGGATTTTTTCTTGTTTTTCAGATTGGCGAATGTATATACCAGTACGGCAATCAGGATAATCATGACCGGATCATGAATCATGACCGTCCAGTACTGGGAAGAGTGATGGGAAAGAAAAACAGCCGTAATCATATAAAATACAGCCAGAGCCAGCACACAAAGACAGAGGATACCTGCTCTTATAACTGTTTTTTCCGCTTTCTCTTCTTTTCTTTTTGCTTTAACCAGCGCTTTAACGACTATGTGGTTCTCATTTTTTTGCATTCTTCTCTCACTGTCCATGATAAACCTCCATCGTTTTTATCATGTATATGAGGACAAGTTGTTTTCATGCTTTACCCTGCAAAAAACTCACTCCACATGGGGTAGGTTATGACTGTAATCACAAGCATAAAAAACAGCAGTAAAAATAATCTTACAAGAGGAAACTGGACGGTTTCCTGTTTCGGTTCCTCTTCTTCTGCTTCTATTTTCTTTTGTTTTTTTTCTGCTTCCCGCTGCTTTCTCACGACACTTCTGGGGGGAAGATCCATGGCATCCATTTCTGAAAAATCAATGGAACCAGTCTGTTCCTGCCCGTTATTATGCAGATCCTGCCGGCTTTGTGCGCGCATCTCTTTTCACCTCGGACTTTAACATATGTCTTACACTATCTTCCCTTAATTGTCCACTTATGTAAATAGTAAGAACTAAGGATTTTTTCCTATCCTATTCAATACATTATAACGAATCAGCAGACCAAGAATGGCGTCAATAAAGAAATGCGCACTGATTACAGTGAGCAGGTTGCCGGTCCATAAGTAAACAAATCCAAGTAGAAAGCTTAATATAACTGTAAACCCGAACAAAAAAGGCTGATGGAGATACCTGAAATGAATAAGCGCGAAAATAACTGATGCAATAATAATTCCAAAAGAGGTCTGAATAACCCCTCTGAACAATATTTCCTCACATACAGCAACCGTCAGGGAAATGATCAGAATATGAAAAAACGGACGGTCTTTAAAAACCCGTTCATTAATGCCTCCGTCATCAAAAAAAGAGCCTGGAAGATACCTTACAAAAACAAGCTCTACTGCTACGACTACAGCGGCTATGGCAAACCCCAGGAGCACTGCATCTGCGGAAAATGTAATCATTTCAAAGGGGGCCAGCCAGCTCCCGAGAAGAAATCTCGAAAAAACCAGTGCAAGAAAGAGCATCACAGCCTGAGATAAATATAAATTGAGAAGTAAATCTCTATCGGACAAGGTGTTAATAATCTCTTTGTGGGATTTCAATCTGTGTCCTCCTTATCAAAAAACTTCACTAAGAAGCGCCTTCCAAGTCCCTGTGTCATTTGAATGGTCTTCTTCCCTTTCTGCCCCTGTTGCAAATACCGGCTTATCATTACATCCAGAACAGCAGGGAGTGATCTTCTCTTTTTTCGCCTCTCCAAAGTAGCCAAGGACCTGTTCCCTCAAACAATTATCCTCTGTTTCAATGATCTTTTCCATTGCCGTGAGCTGCTTTCGTTTTTTTACTTTTCGCTCATCAAAAAAACGGATCAGCCGCTCTTCCCAATCATCCCTGCAATTTTCAATCATGAGATGATGATCACGCACCGCCCCAAAGTACTCTAGATGGTATTGAAATAGGCGTTCTTTTGTTTCATCAAAACCTAAAGGGCCCATGAACTCTGATAACAAGATTGAGGTGTCCCCGTTTTTCCTTCTACTTTTAATACCTGCAAAAAAGTGTTTTACTTCCTCTTTAGATGGTACTTCATAATCTATAAAAGACAATGGAAGATACCGGTCTTCTTCAGTATAAATAAGGAGAGCCGCACTCTGTCCCCCTCCCCTTCCTGCCCGGCCTGTTTCCTGTACGTAGTGCTCTACAGACTGAGGGATGTGTGCATGAAGGACGAATTGAATATTGGATTTATTAATCCCCATTCCAAAGGCATTCGTGCAAAAAACAACATCAAGCTCATCACGAATGAACTGCTGTTGGACGAGAATCCTATCCTCTCCTTCCATTCCTCCATGATAGGATGCTGTCCTGATTGATGTCTGATTTTTTATTATCTGAGAGAGCATTTCCGCCTCTGCTCTGGTTGCCGTATAAACAATACCCGGCTTTTTAAAATCAAGAACTGCATCTTTAATAAGTGTGATTTTTTCTTCATAACCGGCTGCTTTTTTAACATGGAGGGATATATTGGGCCTGTCCACTGAGTAGATATGCTCCCTCGTTCCCGTCATATTCAAGTGGCTGACAATGTCTTTTTGCACAGCAGGGGTTGCTGTCGCTGTGAGAGCAAGGCATCCGGGCTGACCCAGTGATTCGCGGATTGCAGCCAGCTTCAGGTAATCCGTTCTGAATTCATGTCCCCACTGGGATATACAATGGGCTTCATCAACTACAAAAAGACCGACCCTGTGCTTTTTCAAATGATACATGAGCCAGTTACTCTGGAGCATTTCCGGTGATACATACAAAAGTGTCCGGTCATTAAAGGTTTTTACAATCCGCTCTCTTTCATCCTTATTGACGTGACTGTTTAAGGCTACAGCTCCTTTCTCCCCGCGGGCTTTGAGCTGGTGAACCTGATCCTCCATCAGGGACAGCAAAGGAGACACAACAATGGTCATCCCTTTTAGATATCTTGAAGGAAATTGGTAGCACAGGGTTTTTCCTGTTCCTGTAGGGAGCACTGCAAGAACGTCGGTTCCCTTTAGTACGTCTTTAATAATCTCCTTCTGTCCTGACCTGAAACCGGCGTAGCCGAAAGATTGCCGCAAAGCCGTTTCTATATTCATCTTTGGCTCATCCTTTCATGGCGGCTTGCAAGAGATGCCCGTATTGTAAAGTAATCATAGCCTTCTCCAAGAGCATCTTTTATCTTTTTCAACCGTTGTGTATTCAATTCCTCTGCTACATTCAGGACGTGCTCTACAATTGCCGGGTCCACGAACTGCCCCGCATGAACACCTGGTGTAAAAAGGATAATTTCAATAATATGATCTTCAATTGTACTCTTTTTAAGATTCCTCTTTGATGCAATCCGGCCCATCGAATACCCTTGCTTAAGCAGTCTGTAAGTCTCTTCAGCGGTATTTGTTACCAGTGAAGTTTTCCGGGTCTCTTTTAAAAACAAGGAAAGATGCGGATATGCCTCTTTCTTTTGTGTGACTTGATCCATCAAATAATGAATTACCGACCTGAAGGACAAATAAGTCATGACGGGGTCTTTGTTCTCAGCAGTAAGCTGACTGATCGTCTCGCCGGTTCGTTTCCACGAAGTCAGCCGTCTTACAAATAACAGAGCCACTTCGTCCTCCATGTTCTCAAGGAGTGTATACAGTTCTTTATATAGTCCGTCTGCAACGTTTTTTCTCTGATCTTTTTCCGGAAAGCAGCCTTTCACCCAATGCTGGACTTTGCTGTCATATTGAACAGGAATAAAAGGTGTCGAACTTTTCAGGCGGACCGACAAGGACTGGATAAAAAGAGAGAGCCGCTTCCAGAACCAGTCCGCTTCCCCATTCAGTTCATACTTTCCCCCGTTGAAATGTACCGGAAGGACGAATTGTGAATTGGCCTTTTCCAGTAAGTCAGAACCATAATCTGTCAAGGACACCCTTCCTTTTTCATCTTCTATGTATGCCTCTTCTTTTTTCAGCTCATTTTTTACACTGTACAGCTCTTCTTTATAACGATGTTTTAAACAGGCGGTTAACGGTAAAACATAAAACAATGAAGCATCTTGGATGACCTGTGAGGACCGCCTTCCATGAAGGAGATAAATCACGCCGTTCATGCTCCGTTGTCCGCAAAATTGTCTGATGACGGTCAGCATTAACCATTTCTGTGCATCCATTGTGCTTCACCCTTTCCGAACACCTTTTTAACATTATAAAAGATCCGAGTAAATCAGACCAGGTAAAACATTGCCTGTCCGGAATTACCCCTTATATTTTCTATTGAAAGAAAGAGGTAGAACCATTACAATAACATTAGGTGAAGACATAACAGTAATGGTTCTAAAAATCCCCTTTCTACATAATAGAGAATTAAAGGGATCATACTTACATCATATTGGGAGGTAATTAATAATGGCAAAATTCACGATTGTTGACAAAGATACTTGCATTGCCTGCGGAGCTTGCGGTGCAGCTGCACCTGATATTTATGATTACGATGACGATGGGATCGCATTTGTTATCCTGGATGACAATGAAGGTACGGCTGCTGTACCTGAAGAACTTCACGAAGATATGGAAGATGCATTTGATGGCTGCCCGACCGATTCCATTAAAATTGCAGACGAGTCCTTTGATGGTGACGCGTTGAAATTTGAATAGTACTTAGCAGGGCCCGCCTAAATGGCGGGTTTTTTTGTTAATTGAGGTTTTTTGTTTACATAATATAATTATCGTATACGTGGTTTTGTTTTTTGCCTTTTATATTAAGAAGTACTCCCGCAATTTGCCTAACCTGGTTAAGTTCCGGTTCAAATGTGATAGTACCCCGGTAATTTTCAGCTTCAATGATTGTAAGATATTTTTCAGTGATAAAAAGCGTATCCATTTGGAAGTGTCATCCCAGGTGACCGGTCATTCTTATGTCCTGTAAAACGTAACAATTCATCTCATCCAATAGGTAACCAGTTGATAATCAAATGCTCTTCCCCCCACGATAGCGTGTTTAATGATAGTTCGATGATAATATCCTCGTACCTGGGGTGAGCTCCGGCATCCTTCTTTTTAAAGCAGCCAGCTTAAGCATCCAAACCGGAAGCTGGCGTGTTTTCAAAATCATGATTACGTCACCTCTCACATAAGTTTAACCCATTTTACTATGTGAAACTGCCTAAGTCATTTAAGGTTTTCTCATGTTCCCATCAGGCTCGAGTGAAGTTTAAGCAGGGAATCTATATTTAAACAAGACTGCTTGCTTTACCTATGAACAGATTTTCATCTGACTTGTGTAACTCCTGTCACAAGATTAGGGATTCACGCTCCAATGTTAATAATTGACGGCTTTATGTTAAGAATTCCAGACTTCCCCCCACTCAATTTCCAAACACACCACTTTCTCCCGTTGATTCTGCACTACATTAAAAAATTAAAATTAATAGTACGAATTTTCTTTCTTCATGTTCGGTTTTCTGATATATTGTGTAGCATACCAAGACCAAGGAGGGACTTATCTTTGACTGACACAAAAACAGCTGCGAAGACATTCACGGTTCTCGTATCGGACCGTTTGAGCAATGAAGGGCTCACACCTTTGCTCACTAATCCACAAATTCGGCTCATAGAACAGCCGATCACCGAATTTACTCAACCTGATCCTACAATAGAGGCCCTTATTGTCAGGAGTGCCACACAAGTTACTGAAGACACTTTTAAGACCCTCCCCAATCTGAAGATTATCGGCCGGGCAGGTGTCGGCGTAGACAATATTGACCTGGAAGCTGCTACAAAACACGGTGTCATAGTCATTAACGCACCGGATGGGAATACGATTTCAACGTGTGAGCATACTTTTGCCATGATGATCACATTGCTCAGAAACATTCCTCAGGCAAACGAAAGTGTAAAAAGAGGCGAATGGAACCGTAAGAAGTTTGAAGGGTTTGAGCTTTACGGGAAGACACTGGGAATTGTCGGGTTCGGACGAATTGGAACTGAACTTGCTTCCCGGGCAAAAGCGTTTCAAATGAATGTTATCGTCTTCGATCCGTTTTTAACTGCAGACCGGGCTGAAAAGTTCGGCGTCACTTCAGGCTCACTTGATGATATCCTCAGGGAGAGTGATGTCATTACCGTGCATACACCACTTACTAAAAATACAAAAGGCTTGATTGGTCAAAAGGAGTTTGAGCAGGCAAAGCGAGGCGTATTTATTCTTAATTGTGCACGTGGCGGGATTATCGATGAGCAAGCACTTGTGGAAGCACTTGAAACCGGGCAGGTCCGCGGGGCTGCTTTGGACGTTTTTGAAGATGAGCCTCTTCAGAACCACCCTCTTAAAAGTTTTGACCAGGTCATTCTCACACCGCATATTGCTGCTTCCACTAAGGAAGCCCAACGCAGTGTGGCAGAGCAGGTCTCTTCTGAAATTCTTGCCTATTCTGAAGGAAAACCGATCATTCACGGGCTGAACTTCCCGCATATTTCATCGGATGCATTTGAAAAAATTCATCCTTTCTATGAACTTGCATATAAAATGGGCAAAATGTCTTCAACGAGTATGCGTATCCCCGTAAAAGAGATCGAGCTCGTCTATTCCGGTAAATTAGCAGAAAATGATACTGCGATACTTACGAGAAGCTTTCTGAATGGTTTCTTCAAAAGCCGTGTGGATTCCTATGTTAATGATGTAAACGTATCGTTTATAGCCAGAGAGCGGGGCGTATCCTTAAGCGAGAAAAGAAACCAGGAGGAAACCGGCTACCAAAGTCTGATCAAGGCGGTTATTACAGGAGAGCAGAAGACGTTTACTCTCCTCGGAACGTCCAATCAGGACTTCGGCCTGCGCTTCGTCAAGGTGGACGACTTTACGGTCGACTTCCAGCCTTCAGAACACCAGCTCTTTATTAAGCATAATGACAGACCGGGTGTGATCGGCCGGGTTGGCCAGCTTTTAGGAAATCATGATGTAAATATTGCCACCATGCAGGTCGGACGTAAATCCGAGGGCGGAGACGCCATGATGATCCTGTCTGTTGATAAAGAAATGGACGCTGTAACGGTTGAAGCTCTTGAAAATGTAGATGACATCCGACACGTGACTGTTCTGGAACTATAAATAATAAAAATAACAGCACTGGTAAACAGCAACCACTCAGCCGAAACCATCTCTGAATAAATAAAAGGAGCCCCGGAAGTTTAACCCTCCGGGGCTTCTTTTATGTAAGTTCCACTTCTTCTCTTCTGCCATTCTTAAACGTCATCACTTTCGTATAGCCCACTTCTTTTACCAGCCTTACTGCCTGATCATATTCATATCCAACATGTTCAGGTTCGTGAGCATCCGAGCACAAAACGATCGGAATATCTTTCTCAAAACACATTTTCAGAAGGTCGGGTTCCGGATAAATTCTTCCTACATGCTTTCTGAGTCCGGCCGTACTTACTTCAACGCACGTTTTTGACTCTTTAATCGCATTCGTTATCCGTTCATATTCACCGATTATAAATTCCCGGTCATCCGGCACATGGCCAAAGATTTTCACAAGGTCAATGTGTCCGACAATATCAAACAAGTTGGACTCAGCAAGTGTAACGATCTGGTCAAAATATTTCTTATACACGTCTTTGACATCCCGCTTGTCCCACTCTTTTCTGTATTCAGCAAGATCAATACCAAAGTCTCCTACCCAGTGGACACTGCCGATCACGTAGTCGAAAGGATATTTTTGAATGAAAGCTGCCATCTCTTTATGCTTTCCCGGGGTGTAATCCATTTCGATGGACATGAGTACATTGATTCCCTCTTCTTTCGCCTGGTCGAACAGATTCACGTATTCTTCCATCGTGTACCACCGACGTTCGTTTACCCAGGTGTTACTGAGGATTTCTTTTGTCTCTTCAAAATGATAGGCGTGTTCTGAAATACCAAAATGATCAATACCTTTTCTTTCAGCTTCTTCTGTAAACTTTTTCAGATAATCCAGTGTCAGTGTTCCTTTTTCCAGATGATTATGAAAATCAGTACGCAACAATGATCCCCTCCCCATTAAGATGGTTTCTATTCTAGCATAGAACCCGTCGTGTCCATACTTTTAGAGATTTGAATATTTGAAACCCCATTCCTCAATATGGTACAGTGAGAACTAATGCTAAGGATTAAATTTTCAGCTCAGAAAGGTGATGCCAAATGAAACGCTTTAAAAAGACACTTGCAATCGGAGTCGCTGTGACTACGATTTCAGTTTTAGCTGCTTGTGGGGACGATGAAACTCCTGAAGTAAATGATGGTGAAGATGCTCCAGAGACTGAAGAAGTAGAAACTGATGAAGACGGTGAAGAAGGTGAAGAAGGTGAAGCCGGAGAGGCTGCTCCTGAAGAAGACGGTGAACCAATTGCAACTGTGAACGGCGAGGAAGTTCCCCGTGACCAGTATGATATGCAGATGATGCAGGTTGAACAAATGTATGCACAGCAAGGCGTAGAACTTGACGATGAAGAGGTTGCCGAAGAAGTTCAAATGATGCAGCAAAACATCGTTGAACAACTGGTAGATCAGGAGCTTTTAGTGCAGGAAGCTCAAAACCAGAACATTGACGTATCTGACGAGCAGGTAGAAGAAACACTGGACGAACTTATTGAAGCTCAGTTTGAAGACCGTGATCAGTATGAAGAAGCCCTTGAACAAAGCGGTCTTACCGAAGATGAATTAAAAGAAGACATTCGTCAGCAGCTTGCTGTTGAAGAATTAATTACGCTGGATCACCTTGAAGAAGATGCTATTGAAGTTAATGATGAAGAGGTAGAGCAGGCATATGAAGAGATTGCCCAGCAAAACCCTGAAGCAGATTTCGATGAAATGGAAGATGACTTAAGACAAAATCTTAAGCTGGAGAAATATATTGATCAGCTTCGTGAAGATGCTGATATTGAAATCAACGTATAATCCAATTTCTCAGGATACAGAAACCCCACGCTTTAAAAGCGTGGGGTTTTCTTTTGCATTTATTTACTTGACTCTCTTAAAATAGTGTTGATTTACGCTCATTGCTTCCACAGGAGTGTCACGCATTCGCTGCAATCACATTTTTATTAAATCAACAATGCTCTTTAACACAACCATTTACTTAAATACATCATGATTGCTTCTGTAGAAAATATCTGTATTCCCGTCACGGAAATTAACAACTCTCGCAGCAGCAAACAGGTAATCTGACAACCGGTTAATATATTTTATTATTTCATCAGGAATCGATTCTTCTTTTGCACATGCAAAGACCCGTCTCTCTGCTCTTCTTGCGACTGTACGGCAGATATGGAGATCTGAAGCCCCCACGCTGCCACCCGGCAGGACAAAGGTCTTAATTTCAGGTGCTTCCGCCCAATAGGTATCGATGGCTTTTTCCATCGTGTCGATGTAGATTTCCTTGGTTTTATAGGACGGAGATTCCATCACATTGGCTAGATCTGCGCCTAAATCGAACAGTTGATGCTGAATTTCAGTAAGCTCTTTAATTACGTCTGAACAGGTCTTTTGACTGAGGTTTGCGATCGCTCTTCCAATAAAGCTGTTTAATTCATCTACAGTACCGTAGGCTTCCACCCTTAGATGGTTTTTCTCTACCCGCCTGCCGATAAGGTGGGTACTCCCTTTGTCACCTTTTTTCGTATAAATCTTCACGTTTGACCTCTCCTTTTTTAATTTCATTAACAAGATCACGTGCACTTTCCATTATCGCATTTTCCCCTCCCCAGCTCCCGCCCATCCCGGTTACAGCTATACACATTTCACAAAGGCTGTAGCCAGGCGCAGCGGCTTTGACTGCGCCAGCGATGAGTGTTGCCAGGTGAAACATACCGCTGTCACTTAAACGGCCGTTCAGGAACGCTGAGACAGTAACCTCGCCTTCATTTAAAACAAGAATCAGCGAAAAACCCCCGCTGTGCTTTTCTTTTACAATCGTACAACGACCTTTCCTGATGTCAAATATGAGCTCCTGATTTTCCTTTTGTCCTGGTATCCCTTCTTTTAGAAACGTAAAACGTTTTATCCACCGAATAGCCGGCCCGTTTTTCCGGGTTGTAATGACCCTCCAAGGAGCACCGCTTTCAATGATCAGCTTTGCAGCTGTCTCTTTAAATCTGATAAATGTGCCATTAGCCGATCTATAATGATCAGGTTCATAAGTGATTAACGGTTTAGGAACAGTCGGATGAGTGCTTTCTATTAATCGCGTATTATACATCTGTGAAAGATTTTCATCCTTTAAAACATATCCTGGGGTTCCCTCTGCAACCTTCTTCCCATCATTCAGTAAAAGCAGGCGGTCACAAAACATGCTTGCCAAGTTGACATCATGGAGAACTGCCAGCACTGTGAGACGCTTCTCTCCGGCAAGCCGGACGATTCGGCTCATTAATTCAATCTGATAAGAAATATCAAGATGGTTTGTGGGCTCATCGAGAAGAAGAACCTCTGGCTCCTGAACGAGAGATCTTGCCAGAAAAACCCGTTGCTGTTCCCCGCCGCTGAGCATTGACAATGGTTTTTCCTTAAAGTCCGTAACATCCATCAACTCCATCATTTCCTCAACGAGCTGTTCATCTTTTTCGTCAGAAAAATGAAAGAGTCCTTTTTTATGAGGATATCTCCCCATAGCCACAACTTCTTTTACCGTATACGCAAAGGATTGTTCATGGTGCTGGGAAAGAAGGGCCATAACACGTGCCAGTTCCTTTACCTGATAGTTCTCTATAGGTTTTCCAGCTACAGCTATTTTTCCTTTTGTGAACGGGAGAGCCTGGGTAAGGGTTTTTAACAGTGTTGTTTTACCACTTCCATTAGGTCCGAGAACCCCATAGACTTCCCCTTTTTCCACCAGGAATGACAAGTCGTTCACTATTCGCCTGTTTCCATAACCGGCTTCCAGAGACTGAACTTTTATCACTTATTATCACCTCGAATCTATACGTTTCTGTTCCTGATCTTATAAATCAAAATTAACCCAAAAACCGGTGCCCCGATAAGTGCCGTAATAACACCTATCGGTAATTCCTGAGGAGCAAGTATTGTTCTTGCAATGACATCAGCGAATATGAGAAATGCCCCGCCCCCTGCAGCTGAAAGAATCAGCAAGTGCTTATGATCAGGCCCGCTCAAAAGACGTACAAAATGAGGAATGACAAGGCCGACAAACCCTATTGTTCCTGATACCGCAACTGCAGCGCCTGTAAGTATAGCGGCAGCAAAAAGGATTACCGTTTTTTTTTGTTTCACATCAATCCCCAAATGATGGGCAGACTGTTCACCAAAACCAAAAGCATTCAGCTCGCGCCAGTGTACGAGCAACAGAATCGTACCGGTAATAAAGAAAGGAATGATTAAATAAACATACGGCCAGCCCCTCATCCCTACAGATCCCATAAGCCAGTTAATGATCTGCCTTAATTCATCAGTACTAAGGGCAATCATTAATGAAATAACGGAGCCTAAAAACGAACTGAAAATAATCCCTATAAGAATAATCGTTTCAACAGCCATTGTTCTGCTTACCAGCCTTGCCATGATAAGAACAAGGTAAAGGGAAACAAATCCCCCAGCCACCGCTGTGACCGGAAGGGTAAATGAACCGAGAAATGGAATTGTAATGCCGAAATAAAAGACCATGACTGCCCCTACTGCTGCACCGGACGAGGCTCCAAGTGTATACGGATCGGCCAGGGGATTACGTAAAAGCCCTTGAAAAGCAGCCCCGGCAACCGAAAGTGAAGCTCCAACAAACAAAGCAAGCATCACCCTTGGCAGACGGATATCCATAATAATATGGGTGAGGGGACTCTTATCTTCAACAAGGATCTGTACCCCAGGCAGCTGCTGAGCGAGTATCTTTGCCACCTCAAAAGGGTGAATGAAAACGCTCCCTGCTCCCACACCTGTAAACAGTGCTGCTGTGAGGAGCGTAAAGAAAATGACATATGTGAGTACCTGTCGCCGGTTAGTAATGATCTGGGTAGATAAATTTTGCAAGGGTTTCGACTCCTTCAATCAACCGAGGGCCCTGGCGCGTAACGATATTTGAATCTTCAAGTTCATAAACCCTCTCGTGTTCAACAGCAGGGATACTCTGCCATGCCGAACGGTTTAAAACATCCCCCCGCGCATCTTCAACGTAGGCCCCGTATGTCAGGATGATCACATCCGGATTAAGGGTTACCGCATCCTCTTCCGTAAACTGGACCCACCCCTCCTGGTCACCAGCAACGTTATCTGCACCAATTACATCGAGCATTTCATTTACAAAAGTTCCTGATCCTGTTGTAAACAAATCAGGATCTGCCCCGACCTCGACCCATACACTTACACGATCTTCTTCCGGAATATCAGCAGAGATCTTTTCTATCCGTTCAATTTCTTCTTCAAATGAGGCAATCAGATCACCTGCTTCATCATTCTTACCGAGGACTTCCCCAACTGTAGAAACAACTCGGTAAAAATCTTCAAACGTATTTGTATCTTCGATAACGACTACCTGGATACCGGCACTTTCTATCTGATTAAGTGCTTCGGGATCATTTATTGCCCCGGCGAGAACAAGATCCGGCTCATTGGCTATAACCGCTTCAACATCGATAACCATATCTCCTACACTTGGAAGCTCACTTGCCTTCTCCGGATAATCATCGTTAGAAGTAACCGCCTGCAGCTGATCCCATGCATCAAGGCCGTAGATCAGTTCTGTATTGCTGGGAAGCAGGGAAATGACGTTATCAGGCTGCTCTTCAATCGTGATCTCTTGTCCTCTTGCATCTTCAACTGTAACTGGAAACGCCTCTTCATCTGAGAGTTCCTGTTCCCCATTTTCCACTTCAGAACTTCCGCCCTCCGAAACCTCATCGGCTTCTTCCGGTGAACATGCTCCAATAACAAGCACAGTTCCCATTACAACCGTTAACCATTTCTTTTTGTTCATTTTCAAACTCTCCCTTATGTACATTTTACGTAAACAAATCTCACCGGGATTTTAGAGAAAATAAAAAAACTGCCTGTGAACAAAAGGCAGTTGTTTTGCATATGAAAACTAAATTCAACAATGTTGAACAAGTAATCACCGCTTTACCTTTTTCCCGAAGGTACGTAAACTTTAAGGCAGGTCTCCTGACTCGCACATATATGGCTGTTTTCTTCCTTCCCGCCGGATGGCAGTGGAATGGAGTTAGTCTCCCAATAGCCTTACAGCTATGAAAACAATCAATGTGCTTACAGTGGCGGGACCGTGCCGGATTTTCACCGGTCTTCCCTTTTAACGTGCCGTAAGCGGCACGACCTTAAAGCAGCAGAACGTATGTTTTTGATGTATTTACTCCTCTATTATACACACGTTCGTTTCGTTTCGTCATTAAAAATCTGATATCTTTTGATATAAGGAGGTACTGTCTGTCCTTTGGAGAAACCTATATTATATACACCTTACTGGAATAGTTATAGAAGGAGGTTCACACTCATGAGTGTTCATGAACACAAGAAACAGGCACCTCGTCACATTAACTGTATTGTTCTGACTGTTTCAGATACGAGAACAATGGAAACAGACAAAAGCGGCAGGCTTATGAAGTCATACCTTGAGGAAAACGGTCACGCAGTGCTTGATCACAGAATTGTAGAAGATGATTTTACTGCTATTCAAAAAGGTGTACTGGCAGCCCAGCTCGATGAACGTGTTGACGCGCTACTCATTAACGGCGGTACGGGTCTGGCATTGAGAGATATTACATATGAAGCAGTTGAAAAAATGCTTGACAAGACGATCCCCGGATTTGGTGAACTGTTCAGGTATTTGAGCTATGAGAAAGATATCGGCTCAGCAGCCATGCTCAGCCGGGCGATTGCCGGAGTGAGAGGGAAAACAGTTATCTTCTCAACACCCGGAAGTTCAGGTGCCGTAAAGCTCGCAATGGAAAGCCTGATTATTCCCGAGATTGGCCATGTTGTAAGAGAAGTCCGTAAAGATCTTTGAATTATCTTCCTCTCTTATAAAAACACAAAAGCCCAAAGGTTAAATCCTGCCTTTGGGCTTTTCCCATTGTTCTGGAATTTATAAATCTCCTGAAATGCGTCCAACTTTAGGATGAAACTTTTCCACGTCCAGCTCCAACGCCTGCGAGCTCGAGGTCATTTCATCCCCTGCTTCTTCCTCGTTTCTATAGCCGCGAAGTTATATGCGTCGAAGCAACTTGACATTTAACAGGGAGGTTAAGCTCGAAGCTGAAGCCTGGATAGCGGCCTGACGGGCTCCCTCAAATGTTTCCACTAAAGCACAAGGGCAATTAAGGCTTTCGCTAAGACTGGCGTTTTCTTTTATCCCTCGTGATATCAAGGCACTTGCGCTCTTGTTTTTATTCTTTTCCATCCGGTAAAAACACCGTAAATGTTGTTCCTTCGTTCAACTTACTGTGAACAGAAACACGGCCTTTATGAGCATGGACAATGTTTTTTACGATGGCAAGGCCCAGACCTGTCCCCGACCGGCCGCGGGTACGCGCTTTGTCTGCTTTGTAAAACCGTTCAAAAACAAAGGGAAGGTCTTCTTCCGGTATTCCGCTTCCGGTATCAATCACATCCATTTTGACCCCGCCTTCCACATTGGTCACGCACAACGTGACTTGTCCGTTTTCAGGGGTATGGCGAATCGCATTATCGATAAGATTTGTAAGAACCTGCTCGATTCGGTCTGGATCCATTAAGAGTGAATTAACTGTTGCTTCGATGTCTTCTACTATAAGAACATCATGTTCTTTCGCAATTCCGCTGAACTTCCTTACAACCCTCTCTGAAAATTCTCTTGTATTCACCCGTTCAAGATTCAGGCTGATGTGTCCCGCTTCCATCCTCGCAAGATCAAGAAGCTCATTTACCAGTCTGCCCATACGTAATGATTCATCATAGATAATCTGCGCCAGTTCCTTTTTCTCTTCTTCAGAACCTGCAACATCGTCAATGATCGCTTCACTGTATCCTTGAAGCATGGAAATTGGAGTTCTGAGTTCATGTGAGACATTGGCGATAAAATCTTTTCTCAGCTTGTCGTGGGTTCTTTCGTCAGTCATATCACGGAGGACGGCAACGGCACCGCGGATATTTTCCTGATCATACAAAGGGGTCATCAAAATCACCCAGCTTCTTCCCTGAACATCCACTTCCACCATCTGTTCCTGTCCTTTTTCCGTTACCTGTTTAAACAGATGTTTAATTTCTTCGGGAAGGACAAAGATTTCAGATTCGTGATTATTCTCGTATGTCCATGCTTTTACGAATGCTTCAGCCGGTGGGTTCATTATGCTCATTTCACCCCGTCTGTCGAGGGTAATCACACCATCTGCCATGGAGCTTAATATTCTTGAGAGTTGTTCTTTCTCCCGGTTAAGCATATCCAGGTTAGTGTTAAGGGCACGGGCCATTCGGTTAAATGCCATGCTTAACAGTCCGATCTCATCATTGGAACGGATCGGAATTTTAGTGTTGAAATTTCCCTTCGCCACTTCAAGAGACGCCCTCCGCATTTTTCTTAGAGGAGCTGTAATTCTTGTCGTAAGGAAAAATGCAAAAACTGTTGTCAGTATAATGGCAACTGCTGCACTGAGAAGAATAATCTGCTTCGTCTGTACTGAAGCTTCATTCACAATATCAAGCGGCATATACATATAGACAGCACCAGTCTGTGCACTATGATTAACGGGGAGACCGACAATCAGAAGTTCCTGATGATCACCATTCCTGAGATTAAGTTCGTAATCCCCCCGCTGGACAACAACTTCCTGATTTTCCATGACCCGTGAAAGCCTTGGGTCTTCATAAAATAAATCAACAGGAAGCTCACCACGTGTATTGTCTGAAGAATACCAGTACTCCTCTTCATCCATTACAATAACAGCACGGGTAGAGTATGTTTCTGCAATTTTTCTTGACATGGCGATAGCGGCTTCATCTGTATGCTCATCTTCTAACAGACTTGCAATAAGGGATGCATGGTTTAATAACTGCTCTTCTGCCTGTTCAGAGTGAAACCGTTCAAAGTATTGAAGCAAAAGGACGGTAAGGACTAAAAGGACGACGCTTACAAGAAGTAAGATCGTCGCCCATAACTTTCCTACTACACTTCTCCATAACATCATTACTTGCCCGCCTCAAATTTATAACCGATCCCCCACACAGTCGCGATCATATGCGCTGCTTCAGGTGAAACCTTGTTTAATTTTTCCCTGAGCCTTTTAATATGGGTATCCACAGTTCGCAGGTCTCCGAAAAATTCATAGTTCCAGACATCCTTCAGTAAATCCTCCCGTGCAAATACTTTATCAGGTGCCTGTGCCAGGTAATGAAGAAGTTCATATTCTTTCGGGGTAAGGTTAATCTCTTCCCCGCCGGCAAGAACTTTATGAGCATCATTATCAATAGTCAGGTGAGGAAAAACAAGAATATCCTTTGCCTGTGTTTCCGTATGAAGAAACTTGGTTGTTGAGGCCCTTCTAAGCAATGCCTTTACCCGGAGAACGACTTCCCTCGGACTGAACGGCTTAACAATATAATCATCAGTTCCTGCTTCAAAGCCTTGAACACGGTTTGCTTCTTCTCCTTTAGCCGTGAGCATGATAACAGGAGTCGCTTTATGCTTTCGCAACTCTTCACAAACTTCAATCCCGTCAATCCCGGGCATCATCAAATCCAGCAGAATAAGGTCAAAATCTTCTTTCAGAGCCATATCTAAAGCTTTTTCACCATTTTCAGCATCTCTTACTTCGTAGTTCTCACGTTCAAGATACATTTTTAAAAGCCTGCGGATCCGTTCTTCATCGTCTACCACTAACAGTTTCGCTTCAGCATTCATCTATGTTACCCCCTATGCGCACCCAAAATCTTAACAATACCTTTAGTTTATCATTTCTTAATCCAACTCGTCACATTCCGTTCAAAAACATATGTGTCCAATTAGTGAAAAAAGAGGGCGATTCATAAGGTATAGCACTACCTTATGAATCGCCCTCTGGAAGCAATGAGCGGAGCCGCTACCCTCTTTTGAAATCCCTGCACGAGTTGGGTTCCCGTGTCGGGCGAGTAGCGGGCGAAGCCATTGCCAGTCTGCTTATGAACTATAAAACGCCATTTGAAGACCCCGTCAAAGGCCTGTATTAATGGCTTCGTGTGACAAGCATCGTACCGGTCCATTCAATCAAGACACGCTGCTAACAATTCCTATAACCCTGCATATGAGTGCAATCCTGCAATAACCAAGTTAACGAAAATCAGGTTAAACATAATGATCGCAAACCCGATAACACAGAGCCATGCACTCTTTTCACCGTGCCAGCCTCTTGAAAGCCGTAAGTGTAAGTATGCGGCGTAAAACAAAAATGTAATTAATGCCCATACTTCTTTCGGATCCCAGCCCCAGAATCGGGTCCAGGCGATTTGTGCCCAGATCATAGCGAAAATGAGTCCTCCGAGAGTAAAGATCGGAAAACCAATCGCAATCGCCCGGTAACTGAGCTCATCAGCACTTTGTGGATTAACTCCTCTGACGAGGGGCTGCAGAGCGCCGCCTATTGGCTTTCTCATAACAAGGCGCAGGAGCCAATACAGAACAGTACCTGAGATAAATGCCCAGATAACGGCATTCAAATCATCGGGTACGATAAAATCCGGTGCATTAATGAGAGGACTGAACCGGTTTTCTGTCATCAGTGTTCCTTCATTAGGACCAATAAGAGCCGGAAGCTGGTAAGTGATCTCGTCTTCCTGGGCAAACTCGTTTACATATACAAAGTCTGCTTCGTAGTTTGCAGCGCCAAAGCCCATACTCAGAAGAACATGGCCCGCAAAGCATAAAAGTCCGAAAAACACAAGTTCCAATGCCGTTACTTTCCTGGACTTTTGTTTAAAGTCGGTGACTCTCACAAGATACACAAGACCAGCTGCAAAACCAACAGCGAGAATCCCCTGTCCGAGAGCAGTTGTAATAACATGGATTTTCAACCAGTTTGACTGAAGAGCCGGAATGAGCGGCTGAATTTCAGTCGGGAAAACAGATGCATAGGCAATGATGAGCATTACAACTGGCATCGTAAACAATCCGAGAACCCGGCTTTTGTACATTGGATAAATAATAACAAACCCGAGACTCATCATGATTCCAAGAAATGTCGTGTATTCAAACATGTTACTTACAGGAGCATGTCCCCCGGCGATCCACCTTGTTATGAAGTAGCCGATTGCAAGGGCAAAGGCTAATACAGATGAAATGTATCCATATGTGCCGAGGCGGTTTTTTTCGTTCCCTGCTTTATCTTTAAAGCGGCGTCCTGTAACAGATACGGCAAAAAGTACAGTCGCAAGAAAGTACAGGAAAAATGAAATTAAAAGTAAATTACTGCTTAGCTGGGCCATCGTCTTCTCTCACTCCTTCATCGGTACCTGCTTCCTCTTCCTTTTCATCGGTCTGGTCATCCGGTACCGGAATACCTGTGTTTTCAGACAGGTACTCAAAGTCTTTTTTCAATGCATTCCAGTTCTTATTTGCATGACCTGCGATCCAAAGCTCTCCATCCCGCTCTTGGATCCACATGCGCCGGTGGTGCCAGTAGGAACCTTGAACGAGTCCAATCATAAAGATAACTCCACCAAGGATTAAAATAGGAAGGGTACGATCCCGTCTGACTGCAAGTGCACTTACATTGTTCGTATCGAAGTCCACCATTCGAAGACGGTATTCATTATCCGGGTCAAGTGCTTCGTTTAATTGTATCCCAACAAAACTGAGCTCTCCCTCTTCTTCACCCGGTTCAAATACTTCAAAGATAAACCTCGGGTTGTCCGGTATACGGTTTAAAGTGGAAGGTTCACCGTCATCGTTAAATGTAAAATTAGGAAAGTAATCATAAATTTCAACACGGTATCCGTTATCAAACTCATAGGATGATTCCGGATCGTAAAGGTTCACATCAAATGTGACATCTTCAAGCCCTTCTGAATCACCATCGATTTCTTCAAGGGCAAACGTGAATTCCGCCAGTTCGTTAAGCTTATAATCAACCTGGTATAATGAGAATCCTTCAAACGTCATCGGATCGTTTACCCGGATCTGATGCTGTTTGACCTCTTCTTTTTCTCCTGCACCGATTGTTTCCGACGATTGTCTGAAAAGGGTTGCTGTCGTCTGGTAGGTTTTGACGACGTCACTTCCTGAACGTTCAAGACCTTCCCGGAAACGCTCGTCCTCCTGATCATAAAACTCGATCAGAAAATTATCGTTTCGGACCGAATATTCTCCTCCTGTTCCCCGGACTTCAACTTCCTGGCCTTCTCTTACCCAGATGTGATCTTCAAGGTACATTTGGGGAAACAGGCGAAGCATAGCACCAATTAAAAAGATGATAAGACCGATATGGTTTACGTACGGACCCCACCTTGAGAAACGGCCTTTCTCTGCAAGGAGATTTCCGTTTTCTTCCCGAACGTTATATTTACGTTTCTTAAGTATGTCAGAGGCTTTTTTTATCTTTACACCAGGTTCTGAAACCTGATCAGTGTTTTTAAACAGACGCTGACGCTTCATAAAGCCCGGGTGTCTTGTTACCCTCTGAGTTTTCAACGCTCTGTACAGCGGTACAAACCTGTCAATACTCGCAATAACCAGCGAAACACCGAGGGCTGCCACAAGGAGCATATACCACCATGAACTGTAAAGATTATGAAAGCCAAGCTGATAGAAAAGCTGCCCCAGTGTACCGTATTCCTCGTAGTAATAAACGGAAGCCGGTCGCCCGGGTGGAATAAACATTTCCTGCGGGAATATCGTTCCTATCGAGGATCCGATTAAAGTCAGAACAATGATCCATACTCCCACTTTAACAGAGGAAAAAAAGTTCCAGATTTTATCTACTATCGATTTCCTGTAAGTCTGCGAACGTCTTGCTACTCCTTCATAACGCATGTTAGCCAGCTGGTTTCCATCCTCTTTCAGGGGTTTTCCGCATGACTCACACAAGTATGTGCCAAAAGGGTTGAGATGTCCGCATTCACATTTGACTTTATTCATGATGACCCCCTACTCGCTGCCAGGTACAAGTTTATCCAAAGATTCGAGTACTTGCTGTTCTGTTTTACCGCCAACCTGGCGTTCGATGACAGATCCATTTTCATCAATTAAAAGAACGGCCGGCAGACTGTTTACACCGTAGGCGTTGCTTACTTTCATCCCCCGGTCGATAACGTTGGTATATGGAACATTATGACGGTCCAGAAAGCGCTGCACCTGAACGGTTGATTCATCAACATTCAATGCAACCACTTCTACACCTTTTTCTTTGTATTCTTCATGATATTCTTTCAGGTACTCCATTTTATCCCGGCAATATGTGCAGTATGTTGCCCAGAATGTAAGATAAACGCCTTTTCCTTTCAGCTCGTCCAAATGAACAAGATTCCCATCCATATCTTCAAGGGCAAAGTCCGGTGCAGTGTCTCCTGCATCAACGAGTCCCCTCTCTTCAGAAAAATGGGTGAAAAGGGTGTATCCAATGGCTGTTGCGAGGACAACTAAGATGGCTGAACGTATGATCAGTCTCCTCTTTTTCATCTTCATCCCTCATTTTTCACACAGATTTCGAGTACTATTTTCATATTAGCACTACTCCACAAGTCTTTACAGTGAAGAGACCTATCAAAAAATGACGATTATGTGACGGCAAGTTCTCTTAACTTTTTCACTTCGTGAGGCTTCAATTCCCGGAATTCCCCGGCATTCAGTCCTCTTAATGTTAAGAAACCATACTGCTCCCGCTTGAGCTTCTCAACAGGGTGGCCAATCGCCTCCATCATCCTGCGGACCTGACGGTTTTTCCCTTCATGAATTGTTATTTCCACAATCGCCGTTCCCTTTTGGTTATTAGCTTTGACCAGTTTGACTCTTGCCGGCGCTGTTTTACCGTCTTCCAGCTTTATGCCCCGTTCAAGTAATTTCAGATTCTGTCTTGAAGGGATGCCCCGGATTTTAGCGATATACGTCTTTTGAATTCTGTATTTCGGATGCATAAGTACGTTGGCAAATTCTCCGTCATTCGTAAGTAAAATGAGACCGGATGTATCATAGTCCAGCCGTCCGACCGGATAAATTCTTTTCTCTGATTCAATCAGGTCTGTTACGACTCTCCTGTCAAGGTGATCCTCTACACTCGATAAGACTCCCTGTGGTTTATACAGAAGATAATAGACTGGTTCTTCTTTGTCGATCGGTACGCCGTTCACTTCCACTTTATCATTATGGGGATCTACTTTGGTTCCCAGCTCCGTTACCGTTTTACCATTTACTGTTACTCTTCCTTCTTCAATCAATGTCTCTGCTTTTCTTCTTGACGTAACACCCGCCTGGGCAATTACTTTTTGGAGTCTCTCCATTTTTTCCACCTCTTCTATAGCCTTCAAATCCGTTCATGTTTCTCATTAGCATTGTCGGCGTATCCCTTTCTGTTTCAAACCTTAATTTTAGCTTTTTTTCATGAGAGTCTCAACGTTTTTTTCTTATTTACACCATTTTAAATGAATGGGAGTAAAGGAAGCAGGGTTTTGATACTGCCTGCATGCCTCATCCCATTTCTCAAACATAACCTTCATTAAATACAGTACTGTTTACTTCCCTTTAGCAAAGGAAAATATACGGCTGTTTCCCGAACTCTTCAAAATACAGAAGATGAAGCCTGCGTGCCCTTCACTTTCCTTGGCTGTGCCGGCACAGCCAAGGAAAGTGAGCGGATGACCTTCAGCGGAGCTTTACGAACCTGACGTAAGGGTATATTCATTAAGTGAAATTAGCGGAAATCAACACCTTACTTCTCTGAGAAAATGGAATTTTTCAGCGGCCATAAGTTCGAGACAGGCAAGCCCCCGCAGAGGCACAGAGATGATGAGGTTCAGTGTGAGTCCGGGTAAAGGGGGCGTATTCCGTTCAACAAATCTTGCTAATTAAGAAGCGTTATTACTTTCTTTTATTTGTGTTTTCAGGGGAAACACTAAAAAAAAGAGCCGTTCCGCGTTGGGCTGACTGCGGGACGCCTCTTCTTATCCAAAAACCAGGGTAACAACAATGATCGCTGCAAGGATACCGATTACATCGGCCAAGAGCCCTACCTTTAGGGCATCCCCCATTTTCCTTATCCCTACGGCACCGAAGTAGACCGTAAGCACATAAAACGTCGTATCTGTACTTCCCTGCATTGTCGAGGCAAGTCTCCCGATAAAGGAATCAGGTCCGTGGGTGGCAATCAGATCTGATGTCATTCCCAGTGCTCCTGTACCGGACAAAGGCCTTATCATGGCTAAAGGAACGATGTCAGCCGGGACTCCTACAGCCTGGAGGGCAGGCCTTAGAAGGTTGATAAAAAAATCCATCGCCCCTGACTCCCTGAACACACTGATCGCAACAAGCATTCCAACGAGATATGGTATGACAGAGAACGCCATTGATACGCCTTCCTTGGCTCCTTCAACAAACATTTCGTAGGTAGGAACCTTTCTTATCGTTGCAACAACCAGAATGAAAGCAATCAACCCGGGGATGATCCATAGTGACAGATAGGTTATCCACTCCATGTATGGTCACACCCCTTTTTTTCTCGTTCTCCGGTAATGAAAATACCGGTCAATTAATAAGGCGCCTGCAGTGGAACAGGCTGTCGCCAGGATGGTTGTTCCGACAATTTCTGTCGGAGACACCGAACCGTAATTTAATCTTATGGAAATGACAGTAGTCGGAATAAGGGTAATACTTGCCGTATTGATTGCAAGGAGGGTAATCATGGACCGGGTCGCTTCATCTTTCCCTCCATTCAGTCTCTTCAGCTCTTCCATGGCTTTTATCCCCATTGGTGTTGCCGCATTTCCAAGGCCGAACAAATTTGCACTCATGTTGGATAAAATATAGCCCATAGCCGGGTGATCTTTCGGGACTTCCGGGAAAAGCCGTCTGACAAGAGGGCCCATCAGGCCGCTGAGCCCTTTTAAAATGCCCCCTTCTTCCGCAACCTTCATAAGCCCCAGCCAGAAAACCAGGACACTCATTAATCCGATACAGATCGCTACCGCTTCTTTTGCACCGTCAAAAACTGCTTTGTTCACCTGATCCATCGTCCCGTTAATTGCCGCGAATATAATACCGGCAACAAAAAGGATGACCCAGATTAGATTAACCACTGTCCTTCACACCACTGATCATAAACAAAGCATCCCACATCCTTTTGAAGAATGAAGGCTTATTTTCCACTTCAGTTTCAAAAGACAGAGGTACAACCCCGATTCTCTCCCCATTCAGTGAAATCTGGATGGAACCTATCGGGTCAGGATAACCAGTCTTCTCCCATCTCTCATCAGGAGAGAGGAGAACTGTTTTTTGTTCCACAAGATCTGCCTCCTCATCTGTAAGAGGATATTCAAAATTATAAGCAGCGTAAAGTTTATTCTTATAAAAAGGATCTTTAATACTATTAATACGTCCTTCTTTTACAATTTCCATCATTTGGAATCCACTAAAAGCCCAGTTGAATAAATTCATATGATCGTGCCAGTCGCTGCCGGCATTCAATGTCACAGCAACCAGTTCAACACCATCTTTTTCTGCAGTAGAAACAAGTGTCCGCTTTGCTCTTTTCGTATATCCTGTTTTCCCTCCTGTAGAGTATGGATACAACTGGGTAAGGAGACGGTTCTTATTATTAAAAACTCTGTAGCCGTTTTCCCGCTCTGATGCTTTATAGGATTTAGTGCCTGACACTTCCCGATACTGGTTATTTTCCATTGCATAACGGGCAAGAACAGCCATATCATATGCTGTTGAATAGTGCTCTTCATGGTCATCAAGACCGTGGGGATTATTAAAAACCGTATTTGTCATCCCGATTTCCCGTGCTTTTTCATTCATCATATACACAAACCCTTCGAGGCTCCCCCCGACATGCTCAGCAATGGCCACCGCTGCATCATTACCAGACCGGAGCATAAGGCCGTAAACCAGATCCTTTAAAGGCAGCTTCTCCCCTGCATATAAGTAAAGAGATGACCCTTCAGTACCCTCTGCTCTTGAAGAAATCGTGACCATCTCGTCCATCTTCCCTGATTCAATGGCAAGGAGGGCAGTCATGATTTTCGTTATACTCGCAATTCTCATTTGCGTATGCGCTTCTTTTTCATATAAAACCCGCCCACTCTCAAGCTCCATCAGCACCGCTCCCTGCGCCGAAGTCTGTCCCGGGTAGACATTGGCACCTGCACGGACAGGCAAAATGGCCGTTAATGCCATAATCATAACAAGGATAAGAAGTATTATTGGCTTTTTCATCACACACCGTCCCTTATAAAGCATTTGTACAAGTCTATGCATGAGCGGGTTGGTTATGCAGAAAGACCGGAGAGTATAAATGGCTGAGAATGGAAGAAAATAGAGGTTATTACAGGGAGGGATCATTGATGGGGTTAATCGAAGAACTGTTTATTGTTGTCTTTCGAATTGCGACAATACTGCCGCTGCTGCTTGCCATTACTCTCTTTATGGGTAAACGTTCGATTGGCGCTCTTCCAGTGTTCGACTTCCTGGTCATTATGACACTGGCATCAGTTACAGGGGCTGATATTGCCCAGCCGGATGTCCAGCATATTCACACTGTCGTCGCCATTATCGGTATTGCACTTCTGCAGCGCTTTGCGTCTCATATGATAATAAAAAACCGTAAAGTGGGAAGGTGGATGACTTTTGAACCAACAATTGTCATCCATAACGGCAAGCTGTTACCCGGCAACCTTGAAAAACTCAGATATTCCGTTGACAACATTCTTCAGATGTTACGGGAAAAAAACGTATTTGATATCTCCAGTGTCAAGCTGGCTATTGTAGAAGGGAATGGAGCCCTCACTGTTCAACTGGAAGGACAGAAGGAAAACGTGACGATTGAGGATTTAAACCTCACAAAAAAATCACCGGGCATTGCTTATCCGGTGATTTTGGAAGGAAAAGTGTACGTGAGTGTTCTTGAAGATCTCGGACTTACTCTCTCATGGCTTCATGAGCAGCTGGTAGAAAGGGGGTATCAAAATACATCCCAGGTTTTTTATGCAAGCATAAACGACAACCTGGAACTCCACATCTCGGAAAATGAGTACAGAAGTGAAGGACCTGCCTTTTATCATTAGAGTTTCAGATCAGAAGGTAAACTTCAAGTTTCTTTTTCAAATCAGCCAGTTCTATCGCATTCCTTGTGTACATTTGTTTTGCTGTTACATCTTTTGTGTCATGAGAAAAAGTCTCCAACTCCGCCTGCACTTTTTTCAGTGTTATAAACAAGGCTTCTTTTTCAGTCTGCGGTCTTTGTTTGATCTGATCATCATACAGATCAGTGTAAATTTCCCCGTCCCTGTCTGCCTGTGCCAGAAAAATATTATCAACTGAATAGCCTTTTTTTGAAATTCGTTCTTCCAGCCACCGTCGGCTGAAACCAAGACGGTTCAACGCCTCATCCTGAATTTTACCGTCTCGGATTACAGTCTCTGCTTCTTTCACCGTCCCCAATGCAATGTTCATTTCTTTAGCTGTCAGAGGCTGTCTGTCCTTTTTAAGGAGGGCATCCACTTCTCCTGATCCTTCGAGCATTGCGAATTCCACATCCTGAACATTAAAAATCCCTTTTCTTCTGAGTTCGGTTTCAAGGTCATCACTTGTAAACCGCTGCTTTTTCATTTCTTCTTCCAGAATTTTACCGTTCTTAATAACCGGTGCCGGCTGCGCCTGCACCCACACCCTGAACGTTCTGCTTTTTAATTTTAAAAGCTGCACACTGAATAAGAATAATGTTGCAATGAAGAAACCAAGCAAAGGAAAGGCAATTGGAATGGACAGATTTACAGCTCCAACACCAAGCATGGCGCCGAAAAAAGCCATAATAATGAACTCCATCTGAGTCATGTGGGCAAGGTTTTTTCTGACCAGCAACTTCGCAGAAGCTAATATGAGTACTAAAGCACTGATTGTTCTTACAGTCACTTCCAACCATCCCGGCATAGAAATTCCCCCTTTTTAATTGGATAGGTTTTTCGATTTATTTAACTCAAGTACGTGTATTTGATCTTCCACTTCTCTGGCAATCGTTCTTACCTTCAGAGCGCCTTCCCTGAAAACATCGTGAGCATCTTCATCTGTGGTTTGAATCTGCAATTCATTTAACCCGGCCTCCAGCGACTTTAATGAAGCCAGGCATGCTTTAACCTGATTTACTTGCGGCATTAACATATCCCCCTGTTTTTATAGTCATTCGTTTAACCTTTCGGACGAAAAATAAGTGCAGCCAGAAAACCGAATATTATTGCTGATGATATCCCCGCACTCGTAACTTCGAAAATACCAGTCACAATTCCGATAATGCCGTGCTGATTCGCTTCTGCAACCGCCCCGTGCACAAGAGCATTACCAAAGCTTGTAATCGGTACCGTTGCTCCTGCACCTGCAAAGTCAATGAGAGGCTCATACAAACCAAGACCGTCCATGATTGCCCCTCCCACTACAAGTGAACTCATAGTATGAGCCGGGGTCAGTTTGGCGACATCCATCAGAATCTGGCCGATGACGCAAATAAGTCCGCCTACAATAAACGCCCAGACAAATGTCATCACTGGCTTTTCACCTCCCCTGCTTCAATAGCCACGGCGTGAGCGACACATGGAATGGATTCATGCTGCTGAAACGTTAGTGGAGATAACAAAGCCCCGGTGGCTACGACGAGCATGCGCTTTAATTCTCCGCGTTTCATCCGGTTGAGGAGGTGACCGTAAGTTACCGCTGCTGAACAACCCGCACCGCTTGCACCGGCGAAAACAGGCTGATCCTCTTTATAAATAAGCAATCCGCAGTCTTGAAAAAGTTCATTAGAAACAGGTGTGCCCTGCTGCTCGAATAAATCAAGAGCAATCGAACGGCCGATTTTCCCGAGATCGCCAGTTACGATCAGATCATAATAGTCTGCTGTAATACCAAGGTCACTGAGGTGTGCATTAATTGTATCCACTGCAGCTGGTGCCATTGCCGCTCCCATATTATAAGGATCACTCATACCCATATCGATAACTTTGCCGATTGTTGCAGCAGTAACAACAGGACCATCACCTGATTTCGTCAGGCATGCCATACCTGCTCCTGTGACTGTCCATTGTGAAGTAGGCGGTTTTTGCGCTCCGTACTCAGTTGGGTAGCGGAACGTCTTCTCAACGACTGCATTGTGACTCGATGAACCTGTAACGACCAGGTCTGCCCCCTCATTATTCATTACAAAGGCTGCCAGAGCCAGCCCTTCCATCGAAGTAGAGCATGCTCCGAATAAGCCTATGTATGGGATACATAATGTCCTGCATGCAAATGAAGTTGTCGTGATCTGGTTTGATAAATCTCCGGCAAAAATAAACTGAACATCAGCAGGCTTTTTATTAATTTTACTCAGAGCTTTTAATGCAGCATCTTCAAAGAGTTTCTTTTGTGCTTTTTCATAGGAGTCCTGACCGCACCATAGATCTTCATGAATGGTATCATAGTCATCAGAAAGCCTGCCGTTTCCTTCAAATGGACCTACTACGACTCCTGTTGATGCGATGACCGGACGATTTGCAAACGTCCATGTTCGTTGACCCGCCAGCATAGTTTAACCTCCCTCTATTCCTGTTAAAGTAAGAATTAAAGCTATAACAAAAGCAGCAAAGGTTCCAAAAACGATCACCGAACCTGCAAGTTTAAACATATTACCGCCTACACCCAGAACGTAGCCTTCTGTTTTATGCTCAATGGCAGCGGAGGCAATACTGTTGGCAAAGCCGGTAACAGGAACAGCTGTACCGGCACCTGAAAATTGTGCAAAACGGTCATAAACACCAAAGCCGGTTAACAGGACAGCTATAAATATGAGTGTAGCTACTGTGGGGTTGCCTGCGGTTTTCTCATTAAAATCGAATTGATACATATAAAAAAGCTGAATCGCCTGCCCGATGCAGCAAATAAATCCCCCTACAAAAAAAGCTTTAATAATGTTTTTAATTACCGGGCGTTTTATTTCATGCTTCTGTGCCGTCTGCTGATACTTTTTTTGCTCGGGTGTCAATTTTTGAATTTTTGTTTTCTTACCCACACGGATGCCTCCCTTCTATCCTTTCATGTCGTCCTCAATTTTTTTCAGGTTTTGTTTTAAATCACCCTTTTTCACTCCATCTTTGGATAGCTTTTTCTCAAGCTTCTCTAAATCTGAAGAAAGTTTTCTGTCTGTGGTTATATGGATGTTGTCATCCGGATACTTGTTTTTGATTTTTTGATGGGCATCCTTTCGTATCCTGTCTAAAAACAACCGGTCGAATCCCTCAACTGTGAGGGCAAGATAAATGTCATCGTCTACCGCTGCGCCACGTACTTCCTTTACTTCTTTCATTTTCACAAGCTCCCGCTTAGCCGAATCCGCTTTTTCCTGATTCACTTTACTTTTAGCTTCAATGTACATAACCTCAGCTTCTTTTTCCTGTCCTTTTGACTGATCCTGCCCCCCACAGCCCGAGGTGAATGTCAGCAAGATAAGAACCAGACTCAGCAGAATAACTTTCTTTTTACTCACGATCGTCGACCCCTTTCATCGTACTTTTAGTATGAAGAAACAAAGAGATAATATGTATATGGAAAATGGGCAGCGACATCACTTTGAAAGGATTAATCATTTTTGCCCTGGTAACTATAGCTTTCTCAACAAAGGGAAAATCATAATTGGAAAAGGTTAGAGTATTTAATCAATCAATTGCTTACTATAAGAAGGATATACATTGTAATCATGATAAGAATCCTTGAGGCAGGTGATGATCTTGAATACCACTTTTCCTTCACTGACCATTGAGCTGCTGATTGGTTTTTTTGCCCTTCTTATATTGACGAAAGTACTGGGGAAAACGCAAATTACCCAGCTTACCCCCTTTGATTTCATTTCAGCTCTGGTTCTTGGTGAACTTGTAGGAAACGCCATCTACGATAAAGAAATCGGCCTGAAATACGTCCTATATGCCATCGGATTGTGGGGAACATTTATTTATTTCATTGAATACATTACTCAAAAATGGAAGGGGACCCGTTCCATACTTGAAGGCAAGCCCTCGATTGTTATACGTGAAGGAGTCATAGACAGAAACCAGCTTAAAAAGAACAAGCTTGACCTCGATCAGCTGCAGCACCTTCTCAGGGATAAAGATGTATTTTCATTTAAAGAAGTAGAATACGCCATTTTAGAACCGAACGGAACAGTAAATGTATTAAAGAAAACACCTTTTCAGTCTGTATTAATGAAAGATTTAAACCCAGGTACCAAAGGAAAGGTCTCACTCCCGATTTCAATCATAAGTGACGGCGAATGGGTAGAGAAAAATATTCATCAGACCCGGCTGAATGTAAACTTACTGTCTGATATTTTCTCCAGGGAGGGTCTTAATTTAGGGGATATTATGTACGCCGAGTTTAGCGAAGGCGAACCTTTGTATGTCCAGATTTCCCACTATCCCTTTGTTAAAAATATTGACGTGTAGAAATAGATAAAAAAAGAGAATGTCTCAAGAAGGTTGACCTTCCTGAAACATTCTCTTTATAACCATTGGACTACCTTGCTGAATAGCCTGATTCGTAATATTCAAGTTCTTCTCTTATTTCCTGAATCGGGCCTTCAATTTTGATCAGGAGTATTCGCACCTGCTCCGGGGGGACACTTCTGAACCTGATCGAACTTTTACCGCTGTAGGCAGCGCGGCTGTCTTCGTACCACCCGTCAAGACGGGGCTGAAAAAATGCTTCTACACATTTATGGAAAATCCAGTACATTGTCTTTTTTGCAGCAGCTTCTCTGAAAATACCGGACTTAAGAATGGTTCTGCTCGCATCCGATCCTTCATCAAAATATACAAAAAGGTGTCTGATATCATCCAACAGTGGTTCAACAGAGGCTTTTTCCACTCCGTCTGAACACAGAGATTCAAGTGTCACACTGTTTAGAAACTGCCGGATTTCAAACAAAGCCCAGGACAGTCTTTCTTCAGTGAACGATAGCTGGTTTCTCACCTGGTTATCAGCCATAACTTCCTCCTCGACATTCAATACTACATCTTATGTAGCCTGTACAAAATGATGCCAGAGTTACCGTTCAATTTGCTCCTGAAATTTTTCAAAGAAAAGGTCCGCCTCGCCCTCAGGATCCTCTTCTTCTACTTCCGTAGGCATTGGTGGAAGTTCATCGAGGGAGCGGAGTCCAAACTGATCAAGGAACTCTTTTGTTGTGCCGTAAAGAATAGCCCTGCCTGTCCCTTCAGCCCTACCCACTTCTTTTATTAACGCTTTGCCCTGAATGGTACGGATTGGACGTTCGGATTTCACTCCTCTAATATCTTCAATTTCAACACGTGATATCGGTTGTTTGTATGCGATGATTGCAAGGGTTTCAAGGGCAGCCTGGGAAAGGGTAGCCGTGGCTGGTGAATGGACCAGTTTTTTAAAATATGATGCATGTTCAGCTTTTGTAGTAAGGAGGTAACTTCCTCCAAGTTCCACAACCTGTATCCCCCGCTCCTTAGCCTGAAACTCCTCTATCATTTCATCTAAACATGTTTTTAAAACGTCTGAGTCTGTCTGAAGAACTTCATTGAGCTGTTTAAGGTCAATTCCCTCTTCCCCCGAAACAAACAAAAGACCTTCAATAATTGCTTTAATTTCACTATTCGTCAATCGTTAACACCTCTCGTTGATATACAACAATGTCATTAAAATTGCCTTCCTGTGTACAGCCAATCATCTTTGACTTCATCAGTTCGAGAACCGCAAGAAATGTAACAACCTTCTGGCTGCGGGAATCAGTATCGAACAAAGATGAAAAGCTCGTTTTTCCACGCATTGATTCCAGTCGGGTAATGATTTCAGTCATTCTCTTTTCAATTGGAATTTCATCACGGTGAACTTTAGAGTAGACCGGTTTTGAGTCTTTCTTCCTTTTTACAAGTTTTTGGAAAGCACTTAGCATATCATACAGTGACACATCTACATTTGCCGGTTCTTTTTCTTCTTCTTCAAGAAGCGGGCTCAAATCTGCAGCAGGCTTCGAAAAAAGCTGACTCCGCTCAATCTCTTTTTCCTTAAGCTCCCCTGCGGCTTCCTTATACCGCTTGTATTCAATCAGCCTCTTCATTAAATCATCCCTGGGATCGTCATCACCTTCCATATAGTACTCCTCTTCATATATCTCGTCTTCCTCTTTAGGAGGCAGAAGCAGTTTACTTTTCATTTCCAGAAGGGAAGAAGCCATTACCAGATATTCACTTGCAATATCAAGTTGGAGAACTTGCATTGTATGTATAAAGTTCATATACTGGTCTGTAATTTTCGCAACAGGAATATCGTACAGGTCAAGGTCGTTTTTCTGGATCAAATGAAGAAGCAGATCCAACGGTCCTTCAAAGGTATTCAACTTCACACTATATTGCATTTTTTATTCACCATTTCATTTATATTCTTGTAGCATTATACCATACCATGCTTTGTTCCGCCCTGAAAAATCAGGGCTGAGGCCGTTCTTTTACTGTGAAGAATGCCCATCGATTATGATAAAGTATAAGTAATTACCACACTGGAGGTCCCCTGATGAAAAATTATCCTGAAGCCTACATTGAATACCTCGTCTACTTTCAAGGCGAACGTGATTTATTTGAATGTCATGAAGTAATGGAGGAGTACTGGAAAAAGGACCGGCAGCCTCAATGGCTCGCTCTTATACAGCTTGCAGTAGCCATGTATCATCACCGTCAGGAGAACTACCCAGGTGCTAAAAAGCTGTTAAAGAAAGTGATTGCTATGATCGAAACAGATCCTTTCCGCTATACCAAACTTGGCATTGATACTCCTTCCCTTCTTGGTCAGTTAAAACGAAGAGAAGTAAAGATCGACAATAAAGAGCCCTACGAAACCTTTAACCTTACACTAAATGATCAAAAACTTGAGAAAGACTGTATCAGCCTGTGTGCAGCACGCGGTGTTAAGTGGGGAAGCACGGAAGATTTGACTGACAAAAACCTGATCTACAGACATAAAAGAAGAGACAGAACAGATGTTATTAAAGCCCGTAAAACAAGCCTGCTGGAAAAGAAAAAAGAACGTGGTTAAACGACATAGAGGCTGGGACAAGAGGGTATTAGTAATATGCGGTGCAAATACATCGCTCCTGAAAAATACTTCGTTTTCGGAGGAAGGCTGGTGAGCCTCCTCATGCTTCGCGTGGCCACTGAAAAAGTACAATTTTTTAAATAGACTCAGAAAAGTCAGGTGTTGATTTCCCCCATACTCTAAAGTGAAAAGGAACCACACTCTTACCGGTGTATGGTTCCTTTTATGGGTATGTTGTTTATTCTTTCTGGCTCTGGCAGGATTCCAGGAAGGAACTGGTTGATTTTGTTGAACAAAGCTTATGCCCCGTATATTTTTCCAGCTCCCGAACCATTTTTGTCCCTATTCCTTCTTCCCGGTAGGACGGATTTACGCACAGATGATGAAGGTACGCTGTGTTTTCCTCGATTTCGATACCGATAACACCTATGATGGCTTCTTCTTCCTTCCAAAAATACAGCTGCCAATTCTGTTCAGTCTCGTACTGTTTCATTGTATGCTGAAGTTTTTTGACTTTTTTTTCATTCGGGGTATAAGACAATAACCCCATAGCGATTTTTTCATAATCACGATGATAAGGAATAATCATACTTATCCTTCTTTCTAGCCCTCGATCGTTTTTGTGAGATTTGCCATCTCGATCGCTGCCACTGCTACTTCCCAACCTTTATTACCTGCTTTTGTTCCTGCTCTTTCAATCGCCTGTTCAATCGTTTCTGTCGTAAGTACTCCAAAAATCACAGGGATGCCGCTTGACATTGCAGCACTTGATACCCCTTTGGCCGCTTCTGAGCACACATAATCAAAGTGCGGGGTTGACCCTCTTATAACCGTTCCCAGCGTAATAACAGCATCATATTTTTTCGAGTCTGCCATTTTTTTTGCAATAAGCGGAATTTCAAAAGCACCGGGAACCCATGCAATATCTACATCAGCTTCGTCAATTCCGTGTCTTCGTAATGCGTCCTCGGCTCCGCTTAGGAGCTTTCCGGTAATAAATTCGTTGAATCTCCCTACTATAATCCCTACTTTAAGTCCTGTTGCTGTGAGTTGTCCTTCATATACGTTTCCCATTTTAACGCCTCCTGATTAATTGTCTGATCTACAATAAAAAGATTCATTAACTTCTGTCAGATGCTGTTTTTTATTTCTTTTCTTATAGCGGATGCGGAGCTTCCCGGAACACGTTGTCCCCGGGTGTACCGCATCCGCCGAAACCTTTAATTCAGTCTTTTGTTAAGTACAGTGCCGTATTTCCAGCGCGTTGATCGTTTAGAAATGAAGCATATGTCCAAGTTTATCTTTTTTTGCTTTCAAATAGCGTTCATTCGCTTTCGTATGCGGCAGCTGAAGGGCAACACGATCAACCACTTCCAGGTCATATCCTTTCAGACCGGTAATTTTTCTTGGGTTATTCGTCAAAAGCTTCATCTTACTTACCCCGAGATCACGCAGAATCTGAGCTCCGATTCCATAGTCGCGCAGGTCAGGTGCAAAACCCAGCTTGGCATTCGCTTCTACAGTATCAAACCCTTCTTCCTGCAGCTTATAGGCTCTCATTTTATTCAACAGTCCGATTCCACGGCCTTCCTGCCTCATATAAAGGAGTACACCTTCCCCGGCTTTTTCAATCTGCTCAAGGGCTGCATGAAGCTGCGGACCGCAATCACAACGCTCTGATGCAAACACATCTCCAGTAAGGCACTCTGAATGAACCCTCACAAGGGTTGGTATTTCCGGGTTAATATCCCCTTTAATTAAAGCGATGTGTTCTTTTCCATCAACAACATTTGAATAACCTACAGCTTTAAATTCACCGAATTCTGTAGGCATGGTGATTTCAACTTCTTTTTTCACAAGTTTGTCTTTCCGGTTACGATACTGAATCAGGTCTTTAATTGTTATCATTTTCAGGTCGTGTTCATCTGCAATTTTCCGAAGATCAGGGACCCTTGCCATACTTCCATCTTCTTTTATAATTTCACAGATAACCCCCGCAGGTTCAGAGCCGCACAGTCTTGCCAAATCTACAGCAGCTTCTGTATGACCTGCACGTCTTAAAACGCCTCCGTCTTTTGCGATAAGGGGGAAGATATGTCCGGGCTTTTTAAAATCTGTACCCTTCGTATCCGGCTTGATTAGCGCCTGAACCGTAGCAGCCCTCTCATGTGCAGAGATTCCTGTTGTCGTAGACTGGTGATCAATACTTACCGTGAATGCTGTTCCGTGAGGATCCGTATTGTGGTCAACCATAGGCACGAGTTCAAGCTCTTCAGCTCTTTTTTGGGTTATCGGTGTACATACAAGGCCGCGGCCGTGGGTGATCATAAAGTTAATGACTTCCGGTGTTGTTTTATCAGCCAGGGCAACGAAATCTCCTTCGTTTTCACGGTCTTCATCGTCACACACAATCACCATTTTACCTTGCATTAAATCATAAATTGCTTCTTCAATCCGATCAAATTCGATCATGGTTTACGACCTCTCTTTCATCATTGGTCCTTAATGTTAGTTAGAATCCATGTTCTTTCAAAAAGGATTCGGACATCTTATCAGGCTTATCATTCTTCATTTGTCTGGAAATGAGCTGTTCCATATATTTTGCGAGCATATCCGTTTCAATATTAACAATGTCCCCAGGCCCCTTTGAACCGATTATGGTTTCTTCAATTGTATGAGGAATAATTGAGATCAGGAAAGTGGAATCGGCTACCCCGAAAATGGTAAGACTTGTACCATCTACGGCCACAGAGCCTTTATGCATCATATATTTTAAAAGCTCATCACTTACTTCTATTTCATAATAAACGGCGTTCGATTCTTTTCGTTTCGAACAAATGGTACCGGTACCGTCCACATGCCCGGTTACAAAATGACCGCCGAACCGGCCGTTTGCAGCCATGGCACGCTCCAGATTTACAGTGGAGCCATTTTTCAGTATTCTTAAACTCGTTGCTCTCACTGTTTCCGGCATAAGATCAACCGAAAATGAGTTCTCATCGAATGAAGTAACGGTCAGACACACACCGTTAACGGCGATACTGTCTCCAAGCTTTACATCAGTCAGAATATAAGGAGCTTTGATCCTCATTACAATCGCTTCTCCGGCTTGGCGAATGGATTGTACTGTTCCTTTTTCTTCAATAATACCCGTAAACATTATCTCTCCTCCTTCACTGCTGTTACTTTGAGGTCTTTACCGACCATTTCAGCTGATTTAATCTTCAAACGGCTCCCGTCACTGAGCCGTTCAATTCCTGTTCCTGAAAAAGAGGAAAGTGCGTTTTGGCCTCCGATTATCAAAGGAGCAAGATAAACGACAACCTGGTCAAACAGACCTGATCTCAGGAAACTGTCATTCACATGTCCTCCTCCTTCAACGAGAAGAGACATAATACCAAGCTCCCCAAGAAGATTAAGGACATCTTCAATCTCAATCGAAGCAGCATTAATGGGTAATACGCGAACCCCGGCAGATTCAAGCTCCTCTTTTTTTTGTGCGTTATGGTTTCCGCTTGTCACTACCCATGTTGGTGAACTCCTGTCTGTAACCAACGATGCAGTAACAGGAATGTTAAGAGAGTGATCGAGAACAATCCTGACAGGATGCTTCCCGCCGCCGGGAAGCCTTGTTGTCAGAAGGGGATCGTCTGCAATAACCGTCTTCACCCCAACGAGGATTCCATCGTTTTCATGTCTGAGCTGATGGACATTAAGCCTGGCTTCAGGTCCTGTAATCCATTTGCTCTCACCCGTGGAAGTGGCAATCTTACCGTCAATGCTCGTTGCTGATTTAAGCGTTACAAAAGGACGCCGGTGTTTAATAAAATGAAAAAAAGTCCGGTTTAAAGCCTGTGCTTCCTTTTCCATAACGCCTTCAGTAATTAAAATACCCGCTTCCTTAAGCTTCTCAATCCCCCTGCCGGCAACTTTTGGGTTGGGGTCTCTTGTTGCTATTACAACCCGCTCCACTTTAGCATCAATCAAAGCATCCGCACACGGTGGTGTACGGCCATAGTGGGAGCACGGTTCAAGTGTGACATAACATGTTGATCCTTCTGCTTTGCGGCCCGCCATGGCCAGAGCGTGCCGTTCAGCATGAGGTTCACCTGCTTTTAGATGAGCCCCCATTCCAACTACCTGATTATTTTTAACAAGGACTGCCCCGACAACGGGGTTTGGTGCAGTTTGTCCTTCTGTGGTACGAGCCATATTAAGGGCAAGATTCATAAATCGTTCATCGAGCATAGTGCTTCACTCCCGGAAATATAAAAAAACCTGAAGGTTCTTCCTTCAGGTGTCAGTAAAAAGTAAACAATAGGAAATAAACCAGGTGTCCACTCCTGGAGGCATTTTTGCAGAAAAGTCTGCAGCTGTGTCAAAAAGACACACTGGTGCCCGGGATAGTTATACCGGTTTTTTCTATCGTTTCCTTCTCCCATCCAGACTATACTGTCGGCTTCGGTTTCTCACCGAATCCACCGTTTCCTCTGTTTACACTGTGGAAACGGGTCACGGGCTTAGGGCTGCTATGGCCACATCACCGCCGGTTGGGATTTTCACCCGACCCCGAAGGAAATAAGCTGTTCAGTTTTGTATAGTATATCACAAAACTTTCTTCCGTGGTCGAATTTTGCTTCGTTGATCGTAAGCGTTTACAAAACCGGACAAAAAAAGCGATCCTGCAAACTTGAGGACCGCTTTTTTTATCAGTGTTCTATTCTTCGTCGAAAACCCGGACTTCCTGCATAACATCGCCGGCTTTAATGTCAAGAACTGCCTCGATGCCTTCAGTTACCTGACCAAAAACAGTGTGCACACCATCAAGGTGCGGCTGAGGTTCGTGAACGATAAAGAACTGGCTGCTCCCTGTATCTTTCCCGGCATGAGCCATTGAAAGGGTGCCCTGTACGTGTTTATGAGGATTTCCTTCGGTTTCACATTTAATTGTCTCTTTACTTCCGCCAGTCCCGTTTCCAATCGGACAGCCGCCTTGAGCAACAAATCCAGGGATTACACGGTGAAAAGTAAGGCCATCGTAAAACCCTTCATTTGCAAGTTTTTCAAAGTTAGCTACTGTGCCTGGCGCTGCCTCAGGATAAAATTCAAGAGCAAGTTTGTTTCCATTGTCTAATACGATCGTTCCTTTTTTCATTATAAAACGTCCTCTCTGAAGGTAATGTATGTACCGATCATTTTCATTTTACTATAAATCTCTGTAAAAAGAAAAGAAGCTGTCCGTAACGGGAGGATCTCCACATACGGACAGCCAGCCTGGTTTCTTGGTTCCACTTTCACGATGCTGCCCAGGACTCCTAATCAGCTGTACACCTTTGTTTTTGCTTCTGTTTTTTTCCACGGTCTGTCCAGACGCGTCATGTTAGCATAGGTTTCCCGTTCGATCACACACTGATCGCTTTTGTTATTAAGAAATACCACAGCCGGCCTCTGAATACGGTTATAGTTATTTGCCATGGAATAACCATACGCCCCTGTAGATGGGACAGCAAGAATATCTCCTTGTTCAAGGACAGGTGTGTCTACATCCCAGATAAGCATATCCCCGGACTCGCAGCACTTACCGGCAATCGAAACTGTCTCCGTCTTTTCCTTCTGTGCCTTATTCGCTACAATCGCGTCGTACTTTGCCTGATAAAGAGCCGGGCGCAGGTTGTCGGTCATCCCTCCGTCCACGGATACGTAATCTCTCACACCTGGAATTGATTTGCGGGACCCAACAGTATAAAGGGTTGTGCCGGCCTCCCCTACGAGTGCACGGCCAGGTTCAATCCATATTTCAGGTATAGGAAAATCTTTCGCTTCTGCATGCTCTTTTACAGACCTGACCATAGCCTCAACATAATGACCGAGGGGCAGAGGTGTATCATCCTCGTTATAACGAATTCCAAAACCTCCACCTAAATTCACAACTTCAGGTGTAAAGCCTGTATTTTCTCTCCACTCCTGCAAGTGGTTGAATATTTCATCGACTGCTGAAACAAAGCCACTAGTCTCAAAGATCTGAGACCCGATGTGACAGTGAACCCCAAGGAGTTCAAGACGGTCCTCATCCAGGACCTGGGCGATGGCTTTTTCTGCCTGCCCGCTTGTAATATCAAAGCCGAATTTTGAATCTTCCTGACCTGTACTGATATACTCGTGGGTATGAGCTTCGACTCCTGGCGTTATACGAAGCAGTACTTTCATGGAAGTTTCAAGGGTCTGTGTTATACCCGTAAGCCACGTCAGTTCATGAAAGTTATCGACAACAAAGCAGCCTATTCCCGCTTTGACAGCCATTTCTATTTCATCTGGTGATTTGTTGTTTCCATGAAAATGAATGCGTTCAGGAGGAAAGCCAGCTTCCAGAGCAGTGTAAAGCTCCCCCCCGGACACAACATCAAGACTTAACCCGAGCTCATCCATCAGCTGCACAATAGCCACACAACTGAATGCTTTACTTGCATAAGCAACCTGGTACTGAATCCCTTCCTTTTCAAAAGCCTCTTTAAAGGCATTTGCACGGATGCAGATATCTTCCACATCATAGACATATAATGGCGTACCGTACTTTTCCGCCAGATATGTGGTGTCAACACCATTGATTGTCAGATTCCCTTTACTGTTTACATCATGGTTTCTTGTAGTCATCCTCAGTCTCCCCTCAATAACCGTACTGGACTTTTAAATTAAAGCTATTACTAAAAAAAAACCAGGAAGGGTGTTATAACCCTTCATCCATCGAAATTCAGCTTCGTTGTGAACACAGTAGAGATATTCAGTCGAAAAAGACCTCAAGCAAGATTTCATACTCCATTTGGGGCTGTTTTCAAAAGAATTGTCCTGAATAATAAAAAAGGCAATTAATGCATGGCTGCACTAATTACCTTGGGATGGTTAAAATAAACCCTCTTATCATCCGGATAGTGCTCCACTACAGTTGCAGTGACAGTGTATTGCCTGTTCGGCAATACCCCAGAAAGATAAACACTGGAGTTATTATCCTTCTTCGGCAAATTGACCTTTCCACCGCCGTCTTAGTGCCCCAGCACTCTGACAGTGTACTCTTTCGCTTTGCTCCTCTACCTCATGACTTACATGAGAATATGAAATTATAGAAACATTTATACCATTTGGGCATTCATTAGTCAAGACTTTAACACACTTTGCTCAGTACGGCAACTTATTTCCACAAAAAATTCCGGAGCGCGGATCCGCCCCGGAGTTCTCTGCTATGTCTTGCTTTTGGCCTGTTTGACCGGATCTTTCGGATGAACAATACTTGGACGTTTCATTTTCATCGGTACGGCCTGACGCATCATGACATCTGCAAGGGCTTTTGGGTAAAACGGAAGGAATGGCCACATATATGGAACATTCAAAGACTTTATTGATGCAAGAGCAAGGAACAACGCCGTCGTCCCGATCACAAAGCCCTGCACTTTAAACAGTACAACAGCAACAAGGAGACCAAGCCTCATAATACGAAGAGCAATACTCAGTTCATAGCTTGGTGTTGCAAACATCCCGATGGCTCCGACTGCAACATAAAGGATAACTTCAGGCACAAAGAGCCCTACTTCTATAGCAATTTCCCCGATGAGCAGAGCAGCCACAAGCCCCAAAGCAGTAGCCAGAGGGGACGGCGTATGTATGGCCGCCATCCTGAGGAGTTCTATCCCAAGTTCTGCAAGGATGATTTGGAGGAAGATTGGAACATTGGTTGTTTCATCGGGACCGATGTACTCATACCCCGGGGGCAGAAGACTCGGTTCTACTACCATCAGAAGCCATAACGGCAGAATAAATAACGAGAACGCTATTCCAGCAAACCGGACCCACCTCAAGAATGTTCCGACAAATGCTGCCTGCCGGTATTCCTCTGCATGCTGGACGTGATGAAAAAACGTCGTAGGAAGAATCATGGCACTCGGAGAGGCATCTACGATAATGACAAGATGTCCCTCCAGAATGTGAGTAGCTGCAACGTCAGGTCTTTCGGTGTAACGAACGAGAGGAAAGGGGTTATTGCCCTGTTTGACGATAAATTCCTCTACGAGCTTATCTGACATTGTCAGTCCATCAATATCGATTCCTTCAAGCTCTTTTTTTACGACACCCACCAGATCTTTATCAACAACCCCTTCCAGATAACAGAGGCTGATGTCGGTCTTTGAACGTCTTCCCACTTGAAGAATTTCGTTTCTTAAGCGTTCGTCTCTGATTCTTCTTCTTGTAAGTGCGGTGTTTTGAATGATATTTTCTGTGTATCCGTCACGGCTTCCCCTTACGACTTTTTCAAGGTCCGGTTCTTCCGGCCCTCTGCCAGGATAACTTCGAACGTCCACAATAATAGCTTGTGCTTCACCATCAATAAAAATGGATATAAGTCCCGATAGCATTTGGCGAATGGCATCATCAAGAGTATCTGCATATTCAACCTGCATATGGGCAAGATGATTTTCAATTTGATCCCGGACGTTTCTTTTTTTACGGTCGGCAACATCAATAAACATTAATTCTCTTAGGAGTTCAATGATATATTGGGTGTCACAGAGACCGTTGACAAAATAAAACTGGACTTCTTTGTCTAAAATATGTAGTTTACGTACTCCTACATCAAAGCTTTTACCGATCCCGACACGTTCTTTCATTCTTCTTTCATTATCCAGGATGTTTCGTGACAAAGGATGATTTTGTTTTGTTTCATCTTGATGAGAATCTGTCATTCGCTCTGGCTCCTTTCCAGGATGGTTTGTATAGCCTGTGTCGTAATCGGTGCCCCTTTTTCTGCAGAATCACGGCCCCCCATTTTTCCAAGATCTCCAATACCAATAACAATAGGAATGTCAATCTGGTCCAATATATAAACAGTATCTCCCCGTATACGCCTTATTTCTGTATCAATTATGCCGTCTTTATCAACACCGTATTCCGTAAGATCTCCATTTCTGTCAAGTGAAAAATGCACCTTTGCCCACTCATGGGAATAGGATTGCGAGGCAACTGCAAGGGCACCAAGAATAGTAATGTCAGGATGGTTGCAAATCGTTATCATGGCCTTCTCACCCGGACCTTCTTCCGGATAGCCGCAATCATCAAATAACACCACCACAGGATCGTCCGGGCATTCCATAACGAGTTCCACCAGCTCCTCCCCGCTCAGTGGACTTGGGTTTCCGCCGGATTTGGATATACAGCAACAATTTAATTTCCTTGAAGCCGCTTCAACGGCCATCCTTGCTGACGTATCACCGTCAGTGATTAATATAACCCGCTTTTTCTTTTCCATCCTGACAGTCACCCCTTCGGCTTGAAGATGATACTCGCAAGAAAACCAAACAATATGGCTGTAGATACACCTGCAGACGTTACTTCAAAAATACCCATCCCTATTCCTAAAAATCCGTATCTTTCTGCTTCTGTCATTGCCCCGTGAACAAGGAAATGTCCAAAGCTTGAAATTGGGAGAATAGCACCCATGCCAGCTAAGTCAATCAGCTTATCATATAAATGAAACCCGTCCATTAGCGCCCCGCCCACAACGAATCCGCCCATAATGTGAGCCGGGGACCATTTGCCAATATCCATAAATAGCTGACCAGTAAGACAAAAGAATCCTCCGACTAAAAATGCGAAGACGTACTCCATAAGTATTATTCCTCCAAACCGGCTGTCAGTTCAAACTCCACTGCATGAGCAATACAGGGGATCGTTTCTTTCTGTCTTATCGTTAAAGGGTTAAACAACGCTCCTGTTGCTATACAGAGCACTTTTTTCCAATGTTCCTTACGCATCCTCCTGAACACGTATCCGTAAAGAACAAGAGCGCTGCAACCGGCGCCGCTTCCTCCCGCATATCCTTCAGGATGATACCCGTATACCGTATTCCCGCCATCCAGATACCGGTCTGTTATGTACAGTCCATCCTCTTCGCACAACTCAAGGAACTGCCGGGAGCCGAACATACTAAGATCTCCCGTAATGATAAGATCGTAGTCTTCTTCAGTCTTTCCTGTATCGTTTAAATGTTTTTTTAATGTGTCGAAAGCAGCAGGTGCCATTGCCTGACCCATGTCAAGAGGATCTCTCAATCCCCAGTCCACTACTTTGCCAATGGTTACAGAACGGACAGCAATCGGACTCTTCTTCCCCGATATAACAGCAGCACCTGCTCCGGTCACCGTTCTCATAGCGGTTTTCGGCCGTTGCTTCACATGTTCCAAAGGCAGTCTGAACTGCCTCTCCACTGCACCATAATGGCTGGAAACTGCAGTAAGACTTCTTTGGACCATTCCAGAATGTACACACATAGATGCAATCGCGATCCCTTCCATTGACGTTGCACAGGCACTGAACATGCCTAAATACGGCCACGGATATTCACGTGCTGTGTAATGGCTTGTTACGTTTTGGTTGAGCAGGTCCCCGGCAATAAACAGCCCCACTTCTTCTTTCTGTATACTTTCTTTACTCAGACAGAGTGATACTGCTTCTTTCATCAACGCTCTTTCAGCTTTTTCCCAGGTACTTTCGCCGCAGTACAAATCTTCAAAGGACTTATCAAGAAAACGGCCGACAGGACCTGATTTTTCCATAGGCCCCGATACACTTGCGCAGGATTCAATATATACGGGGCTGTCAAATACCCAGGTCTGTTTAATGTCTTTCACTTTGATTCCCCCGTTAACGAATTAGCGTTTCAATCAGAACTCTTATGAAGGAAACAAGATACGCAGAAACAACACCAAATACAAGCACGACTCCTGCAATGCGGAACATATTGCCTGTAACACCGAATACGATTCCTTCTGCTCTCGATTCCATTCCACTGCTTGTAACTGAATTTGCAAAACCTGTTACCGGAACAATAAGGCCTGCTCCCCATTTTTCACTCAGCTTGTCAAAAATACCAATCCCCGTAAGTAAACAGGAAAGAAAAATAAATGTAGCCAGGACTGGGTTAACCGCTTCTCTTTCTGTCAGACCGAACCACACGATATACCGGTTAAACAGCCATTGACCAAAAGCAGCAAGGATTCCTCCGACAGCAAATGCAATCAGGCAGTTTTTTATCCATGTTGTCTTTGAGATGAGCTTCTTTCTCCGTTCTTCGAAACGGTCTTTTCTTATTTGTTCAGCCGATTTCATGAACCATCACCTCATAGGATAAAAGTATAACCAGTGAAACAGAGAGCCCGTTATTTTGCCAAGGACAATAGCAAAAAGCAACCATGATATCCTCTCTGCCACCCCCACTCTTTTTGCCAGAATCGGGAATACATTCAGAACCTCTGTAAGCGCTGCTGCAAGAAGTCCTACAAACATCCCCGCTGCGAGGCCTACCGGAGATGCCACAGCCGGAAGCAGACTCAGTCCGGGGTCACCGAGACTCATCCATGCACCGCTGAGCGCTCCTATGATGACAGCACTTTCGTACTTGGTAACAAGCCTGCTTGTATTTGTCAGCTGGGCAAGTCGCGGAATGATACCGAGAACTGTCAGGAAAGCCACAAGACCACTCCCGACAGCAATCCCCCCTGCAAGACCGACAAGAATTGTAACAATCGGGTCAATCACTTTTTATTCTCCTGTTTCCTCTTGTCTTCACGGCGGTGATTCAGAGCTACATAGCGGTCAATGTTGTCCTCATAATTAAACATTTCCATCTCCAGCGGGCTTGGCTCATCGTTGATGCGCTTACGGAACAAATGGTTAAAAAACAGGATCATTCCCAGCCCCAGTCCAAAGGAATACGGAATCTGAAGCCACAATGGATGATCCACTTCTGTACCTGTAATCACTCTGTAAAGTTTTTTATGAACACCTGACATACTTACATCTTCATGAAAATTCATAATTGCCAGTGCTGATCCTACAAACAGCAGAAACCAGACCAGACTGAACATAAGAGGCTTCATCGGTTGTTTTTTTACATCATGCCAGACGATGGTCTGGACTGGCCCCACTACTTGAACATCAGCGTTTGGGCACGCACTCAGTATCAGTTCTACAATTTTCATGGAATCAATGACGATAGGACTCTCCTGATCTTTTTCCACAGCCTTATTTACAGGGATAATCTCAAGATTCCTGAGCATCTGTTCATCTGCAATGAGCTGGGCTATATCTTTTAACATAAGAGTCTCGGGCTTTGGGGCTCTTACACGTGCTTTTAACCGTATATAGACTCTCTCGTCCATTTACCCCACCCTCTCTTTCACTTTGTTTATCTTAGTATGAGATAAAAGAATCCGGATCATGCATTTCATGCCTGACACGTCTCACACTTTATAGAAAGGCGGGATTCAACCGGGGGTGGGAAACGATGAGATCCAAAACCCGCTTGTATGACTTTCCCCAGGTGCTGCCCCGCATATTTACATTTACACCATTCACTTCTACAATTAATTCACTAAATTTTGCACTTACAGCGACCTTTTCTACAATTAACCACTAATATTCTACGTTTAGATTACGCCACACGCCTCGTCCATAATCCATCATCCTTTTCAAGAATAAAAAGCCAGGATATGCGAGAACGCACCACAAAAAACCAACTGAGTTTAATCACCCAGTTGGTCTTTTAATTGCTTTAATATTTTCTTTTCAAGCCTTGATACCTGAACCTGTGAGATACCCAGGCGCTCAGCAACTTCAGACTGCGTCTGGTCCTTATAATATCTCAGATAAACAATGAGCCTTTCCCGTTCTTCCAGCTTTTCGATTACGTCCTTTAATGCAATTTTATCAAACCACTTTCCTTCGTTCTGGTCTGATATTTGATCAAGGAGCGTAATAGGATCGCCGTCATTTTCATAGACAGTCTCGTGAATCGATGTCAGATTCCTGCTTGCTTCCTGTGCAAACACAACATCCTCAGGAGACATATCAAGACTCTTTGCAATTTCGTTGACGGTAGGAACCCGTCCTAGTGTTTTTGTAAGCTCTTCTTTCATTTTCCGGATTTTATTAGCGCTTTCCTTAATTGAACGACTTACTTTAACAGTTCCGTCATCCCTTAGGAAACGCTGAATTTCACCAATAATCATTGGTACTGCATAAGTCGAAAACTTCACATCGTAACTCAGATCAAATTTGTCTACGGATTTGATCAGACCGATACAGCCTATCTGAAACAAGTCATCCGGTTCATATCCGCGGTTTAAAAACCGCTGCACTACCGACCAGACGAGGCGGGTATTGGAACTCACGATGCGATCTCTTGATTGTTGGTTTCCCTCTTGTGCTTCAGCGATAAGGCGCTTCAGCTCCTCGTCCTTCAGATACACCTCTTTCTTTTGTTTAACATTTACTTCCATAGCATACCCCTAATTACACATGGCCTTTTGTTTAGAAAGGCGCTTTGTGAGACGTACCGTAGTACCGACCATCGGCTCTGAACGGATTTCTACATCGTCCATAAAATTCTCCATAATCGTAAAGCCCATGCCGCTTCGTTCAAGTTCAGGCTTTGATGTGTAAAGAGGCTGTCTTGCTTCCTCAACATTACTCATTCCCACACCTTCGTCCTGAATCATAATGCGGACAGTGTCATCAGTGAGCTCTGCTTCAATTTTTACCATTCCATTATCTTCATTGGGATAACCGTGAATAATCGCATTCGTTACCGCCTCACTGACGACGGTTTTAATTTCAGTAAGCTCATCCATAGTCGGATCGAGCTTCGCAATAAAGGCTCCGACTGCCACCCTCGCAAAGGATTCATTTTCACTGATTGCACTAAATGCCAACTTCATGATGTTTTTCATGACGCCACCCCCAGCATGGATAATGCACGATCCTCGTCAGTTTCCAACCGTATGATTTTAAACAGTCCGGACATGTCAAACAATCGTTTAATCTGCGGAGAGATAGAACATACAACCATTTCTCCTCCCAATGTCTGAATGAACTTATACCTGCCCAGAATGACGCCCAGCCCGGAACTGTCCATGAAAGTTAACTGTTCTAAATTTAACAGCATGTGTGTCAGGTGATGTTCTTTCATAGCCTGGTCAACCCGTTCCTTTAGCTTTTTTGCTGTATGATGATCAAGCTCACCTTCCAGTCTTACACAAAGGACATTTTCCTTTTTTTCTAAATCAATCAGTAAGCTCACTGCCCCTCCACTCCTTGCCTTAAGGTTTATGAATTCCGCATTAAGGCTTGCATCTCTCGGAATACACGTAAAGGGAATTTCGATTTTATATTCCTGTAATCCTTCACAGAAACAAAACTAGTGCAACTTCGTCAAAGTATTTAAATTAACGACCAATCATGACTCTCTTTTTCCACCCATAATAGATGCTGTCCGTTTTATAAACTGCCATAAAGAAGCTTCATCTACATCTTCTGAAAGTACAAGAGAGACTTCCGAAAGTACTTTTTCGTCCAGTTTTACCTTCAGCGTTCCTACGGTTTGTCCTTCTTTTAATGGCGCTTTCACATCTTCATTCCAGACGACCTCTTCAGTTGCACCTTCAAGGGACTCTCCTTTTTTTGTAAGCATGGATACATTCTCAGCGGTTACAGCATCTACTTTATTTTTTGCGCCTTTATATACTTTTACCTGGGCAATGACCGTTCCCCGGTCATACTGCTTATGCACCTGGTACTGACTGTATGCATAATCAAGCATCTCTGTAATCTGACGGTTCCTGTCTTTAGGTGTCGAAGCCCCCATCACAACAGCAATTACCCGCATATCCTTTTTATTCGCGGTGGCGGTAAGACAGTATTTTGCCTCTCTTGTAAATCCTGTTTTAAGGCCGTCAACACCAGGATAAAATTTTACAAGCTTATTTGTATTTACGAGCCAGAATTTTTTATCGCTGTCTGCTCGGAGGTAATCTTCATAAAGGCTTGTATAATCGGTAATTGATTCGTATTTCAGAAGTTCCCGGGACATCATAGCCATGTCATGTGCCGTAGTGTAGTGGTCTGCTACCGGTAACCCGTTTGAATTCACAAAGTTTGTATCCTTTAATCCCAGTTCTTTTGCTTTGTCATTCATCATGTTTACAAACTCGTCCTCAGAACCTGCAAGGTGTTCAGCCATGGCTACAGAAGCATCATTCCCTGAAGCGATGGCAATGCCTTTCAGCATTTCATCAACGGTCATTTCTTCACCCGGCTCCAGAAAAATCTGGGATCCGCCCATTGATGCAGCACGTTCACTTGTGCGGACTTTTTCATCTAACGTTATCTTCCCATTATCGATTGCTTCCATAATAAGAAGCATCGTCATAATCTTCGTCATGGAAGCAGGGGGGAGTTTTTCATTACTGTTTTTTTCAAACATTATTTTTCCTGTATCTCGCTCAATTAAGATTGCCGAGCTGGCATCATCAGCAAGTTTTACGCCACCTTCACGGGCAGAGGCAGGAGTCATTATGCTTGTCATTAATGCCATCAGAATAATTAATGCAAGTAAAATCCTTAAACTTTGTTTCATCATGATATCCCTCCAAAGTGTTCTGTACGAATGAAGGCGCTCCCATACAGAAAAGAGAGACACCACATTTTCTTTACCATTCTGCCCCAGTTACCCTGCTTTATACTTTAAACGCAGAAGAAGCCTTCGTACTTTACGATTCTAAAAAGGTGCAGGTAATGGCGTATTAAAAGAACATGTGGTCTTTTTTTGCCAGGTTATCTTTATCCTCTCATTTCTCAACGAAGCTAAGATAATCGATAAAAGGTTGAGAATGCCCTTCACCAGCCAAAGAAAAGAAAAAGTCTGCCATAAACGCCGGCAGACTTTGATGTTCTTATTTTTTAGCTTTTTTTCGCGCAGATTGTTGCTATTTTTACTGCCTTTAGAGTACAAAAAGTGCGGATGCAGCCTGCGTTCCCTTTGCTTTCCGTGGCGGTGCCGGCAAGCATCCAGATTTCAGGGGTGCTTTCTTTGCACCGGCGCCCCAGCGGAAAGGGAGCGTATTCCGTTCAATGAAGTTGAGTTTGAATTCTTTTTCAGAGCAGCCTAATTTTTTATCACGTCATAAATAAGTGGAGGTGCACTTACTTCATCAGTTGAAATGGTATATGATTCATAAATCCGGTTCATACAAGCGTCCACATTTTCCTGATTGCTGTGAATGGTTACAAGAGACTCTCCTTTTGTAACATGGTCTCCGATCTTTTTGTTGAGAACGAGACCCACAGCCAGGTCAATCTCAGATGTTTTCGTTGCCCGTCCCGCTCCGAGAATCATAGCAGCGGTTCCGATTTTATCCGCGGTAATGGCAGAAACAATACCGTCTGCCTTTGCTTTTACATCAAAAATGAAATTCGCTTTTGGAAGCTTATCCGGGTCGGCAATCACTTCAGGGTCCCCATTCTGGGACTTGGCAAAGAGCTTAAAGTGTTCCAGGGCAGAGCCGTCTTTAATAGCACCTTTAAGCATCTCCGTTGCTTCCTCATCGTCTTTTGCTTTCCCTGCCAGGACAACCATATGACTTCCAAGTGCTAGACAAAGGTCGGTCAGGTCTTTCGGACCCTCGCCTTTCAGTGTCAGAATTGCTTCTTTAACCTCAAGTGCATTTCCGATTGCTTGTCCAAGAGGCTGGCTCATATCAGAAATGACAGCGGACGTGCTGCGCCCCAGGTCGTTTCCGATTTTCACCATCGTTCTCGCAAGCTCTTTTGCATCGTCCAGCTTTTTCATAAAGGCACCTGAACCCGTCTTAACATCCAGCACGATTGCATCCGCACCTGAAGCAAGCTTTTTACTCATAATAGAACTTGCAATAAGAGGAATCGAATTTACCGTTGCTGTTACATCACGCAGGGAATAAAGTTTTTTGTCAGCAGGCGTTAAATCTGCTGTCTGTCCGATTACGGCTACTTTATTCCTGTTTACCAGGTCAATAAACGTATCGTTTGTAATCTCAACACTGAACCCTGGGATGGCTTCCAGTTTATCAATGGTTCCACCGGTATGACCCAGACCCCGTCCACTCATTTTCGCCACCGGTACACCAACACTGGCGACAAGAGGTGCCAGGACAAGTGTAGTCGTATCCCCTACACCACCGGTGCTGTGTTTATCCACTTTAATTCCATCAATAGCTGAGAGGTCAATGGTCTCACCGGAATGAACAATAGCGTCTGTGAGGAAGGCACTCTCCTCATCAGTCATACCTCTGAAAAACACAGCCATGGAAAAGGCGCTCATTTGGTAATCTGGAATGTCATCTTTTACATAACCGTCAATAATGAAGGTGATTTCCTCTTGTGTCAGTTCATGACCATCACGCTTTTTCTCTATTAAATCAACCATTCTCATAGTAAGCCACCATCCTCATATCATTAGAAGTTCTACATTTTACCGACAATTTCTTTTACTAAGGCCAGGAAGTTTGCTTTTACTTTTTCCGTTGTTTCAATCACTTCATCGTGATGCAACGGCTGATCGAGTATCCCTGCTGCCATATTGGAAATACATGAAATCCCAAGAACCTTAAGTCCGCTGTGGCGGGCAACGATTACTTCGGGTACTGTACTCATTCCTACTGCGTCGCCTCCAATTGCACGGAGCATACGGACTTCAGCAGGAGTTTCGTAACAAGGGCCGGTATTCCCTACATACACACCCTTTTGCACATTGATCCCAAGTTCTTTTGCAGTCTCTGTGGCAAGAGATAAGTGATCTTTCGTATAAGCTTCACTCATATCAGGAAATCTCGGTCCCATTTCTTCATCATTCGGACCAATTAATGGATTTGTTCCGAAATTGTTGATGTGGTCCTCGATGAGCATCAGATCACCAGGCTCATACGATTCATTTACCCCCCCTGCTGCATTTGTCACAATCAGGTCTGTAACACCGATGGCTTTCATCACTCTCACCGGAAGAGTAACAAGGCTCATATCGTAGCCTTCGTAAAAATGAAAACGGCCCTGCATGGCAACAACACTTTTTCCATTCAGAGTACCGATGACAAGCTGACCTTTATGTCCTGCAACAGTTGAGGTCGGGAACCCTGGTATATCACTGTAGGGGACACTCACAGCTTCTTGAATTTCATCTGCAAGAACGCCAAGACCCGAACCTAAAATAAGGCCGACTTGTGGCTTTTTCGTTAGTTTACCTTCAATAAATTGTTTCGCTTCAATGAGTGCATTAGTCATAAAAATACAGTCCTCTCTTATTTCAAGTCATTTAAAAAGCTTTTGCCATGTTCAGGCATTTTCACACCGAAGTTATCTGCAATGGTAGCTCCTACATCCGCAAAGGTCTTTCTGTCGTCCATCCGCTCTCCTTTACTGAAGCGTTTGTTATAGCAAAGAAGCGGTACATATTCTCTGGTATGGTCTGTACCCGGGTGAACCGGATCATTTCCATGGTCAGCTGTAATGATTAACAGGTCCTCTTCCTTAAGCTCCTGCAGAAGTTCAGGAAGCCTTTGATCATACTCTTCGAGAGCTTCGCCGTAACCGATCGGATCTCTTCTATGACCGAACTTTGCATCAAAGTCAACAAGATTTAAAAAGCTGATACCTGTGAAATCCATTTTTGTTGTTTGAACAAGCTTGTCCATACCGTCCATATTCGATGTTGTGCGCAGGGATTTTGTAATTCCCTCTCCATCATAAATATCAGAAATTTTCCCAATTGCAATGGAGTCAAACCCGCCGTCCTCCAGTTCGTTCATGACCGTTCTGCCGAATGGCTTTAAAGCATAATCATGACGGTTCGAAGTACGTTCCCAGTTCCCTGCTTTACCAAGGAAAGGTCTTGCAATGATACGGCCTACCATGTATTTTTCATCGAGAGTCAATTCACGGGCAATCTTACAGATGCGGTAAAGCTCCTCTAAAGGAACGATATCCTCATGGGCAGCAATTTGCAGGACAGAATCGGCAGAGGTATAAACAATCAAATCCCCCGTGTTCATGTGGCGCTCCCCTAATTCATCGAGAATCTCAGTACCGGAAGCTGGTTTGTTCCCTACGATTTTCCTTCCTGTTTTTGCTTCCAATTCATCTATTAATTCTTTTGGAAAACCATCGGGAAAGGTGCGGAATGGTTGTTCAATGCGAAGGCCCATTATCTCCCAATGTCCGGTCATAGTATCTTTTCCGTTTGATGCCTCTTCCATAAGACCGTAATACGCAGAAGGCGTATCCGCTTTTTCTATTCCTGGTATTTCTCTAATATTTGAAAGGCCGAGTGCTCCCATATTCGGCATATTTAACCCGTTCATTCTTTCAGCGATATGACCGAGGGTATTGGCTCCCGTATCATTAAACTTTGCGGCATCCGGGGCTTCTCCTATCCCTACTGAATCCATTACCACTACAAAAATCCTCTTAAAGCGCTTACTTTTCATGCTGCAAATCCTCCTTATGTAGTCACGTTTTTCATCTTTTAATTATACCCTTTTTCAGGAAAGGTATTGTTTCAAATTGTCAAATCACCATGTCTGAAGTCAGACCTCACAATTGTGCAAATCTTCCAACTCCTCTCTTTTACGCTCTTGGATGGAAGTCTGCATAAACATCTTTTAATCTCGTTTTCGTTACGTGTGTATAGATCTGTGTCGTAGATATATCCGCATGCCCCAGCATCTCCTGAACAGCACGAAGATCGGCACCGTTCTCAAGAAGATGGGTAGCGAAGGAATGCCGAAGTGTGTGAGGCGTCAGCTCTTTTTCTATTTTTGCTTCTGCTGCGAGGGACTTGAGCACTTTCCAAAACCCCTGTCTGGACATCTGTCTCCCATGATGATTCACAAACAATACATCATGACGCTGTTTTTTTACAAGTACCGGCCTGCTGGATTGTAAGTATGCCTTAAGTACATCGGAGGCAGTCCTGCCCAGAGGAATGATTCTTTCTTTATTTCCTTTACCGATACACCTTACAAAGCCCATTTGTAAATGAAGATCGCTCAGATTCATTGAACAGAGTTCAGTAACCCGGAGTCCCGTGGCATAGAGCATTTCCAGCATAGCTTTATTTCGCAAGCCAAGGGGTGATGACCCGTCCGGTGCCTCAAGAAGCGCTTCTACCTCTTCCATATTCAATACTTTTGGAAGACGCTTCTCTGCTTTTGGCATATCTATTAATGTACTGGGATCATGAGTTGCAAGCCCTTCCCTTATCATAAACTGGTGAAAGGACCTCAGCGACGACAGCTGCCTTGAAACAGTGGTAGAAGCCTTGCCTTTTTCTTTCAAATGAAATAAAAAGGATACAATATTTGTCCGGTGAACCTTCTCAACATTGTCCAGCTGTTCTACATGTTTTAGATAATGAAGGTAGTTGGAGATATCTCTTCTATAAGCCTCCAGTGTGTTTTGCGACAACCCTTTTTCAACTACGAGGTAGTGGAGGTATTCTTTCAAAGCCTGCTCCATTTTGCACTCTGCCTCCTCTCATTTATTCTCCATGAAGATAAAAAATACGCAGCCTGTCCAGTGCTTCTTTATAAATTGAATCTTCCTGAACCTGACCAATGACTTTAACTGCCCTTCCTTTTGGCTCATCAAACCGATGGTACCTTTCGTACTCATCACTCACCCATATAATACCATAGTAAAAAATAAGCGTGCACCCCATAAACAATACAAACACACAAAGCGTTTCCCACAGTGACCGTATAAATGACATTTCAACACACCTCACATTCTCCCCTTAAACTGTTTCCAAATAATTGCAACAGAACAGGCTTCGTTAATGAGCCTGTTAAAAGAATATGCCGGCAGGAGAACTTTTTATACTGGGTATGTTGTTATGTATATTCAATTTAAGAGGAGAAACAGTAAAAAAGAATAAAGCAACGGCTGTCTGAGCTGCTCCAGTAACAACCTGTCAGAAGAAGCAGTCACAACGCTCGTTGCTTTAACGCTTTTTTACTCACTTTCGGGTTTTTCTTTGCTGTTACAGCGGTGGCAGATACCGTGAAACGTAAGCCGGTGATCTTTGATCACAAAGTTCCACCTGCGTTCTACTATTTTCTCCACATCTCCCAGAAGGTCTTCCTGTATTTCATCCACTGACCCACAGTCAATACAGACGAGATGATGGTGAAAATGTGTTGCCCCTTCTTTACGAAGGTCGTATCTTGATACTCCGTCTCCAAAGTTTATTTTGTCCACCACTTTAAGTTCAGTCAGTAATTCCAGGGTTCGATAAACCGTAGCAAGACCAATTTCAGGGGACTTCTCTTTAACAAGCAGATATACATTCTCCGCACTGAGGTGATCCTCTTCATGTTCAAGCAGAACCCTTACGGTTGCTTCACGCTGCGGTGTAAGCTTGTAGCTTTGAGAGTGCAGTTGTTTTTTTATTCGTTCAATACGTTGCTCCATATTTAACGCCCCTTTAATCTGCCGTTTCCTACTCTATTATACTCCCGGCTAAAAAAAGGTGTCAAATAAGAATTGTTACAAACTCACAATTAGAGTTACTGTTAAATAATAATAATTATCGCCTTTTACTTATATTGTTCTGTTAGTAAGTATGAGTTAATTTGTCTCATTGCGCTTCCGGGATCTCCCCCCATAGCCGTCAAGTTAAGGGATTTAAGAATTTGAAGCAGAAGAAGTCAGGATGCAGCCGGAATCCCCTTCGCTTTCCGCGGGGGCGCCGGCAGAGGAAGCACCACTGCTTCTTCCTCTGTCAGTTATGCTTCGCAGCTTTCTGCGTCGAAGCAACTCGTAGCTTATTCGTGATGTAAACGCTCGTTGCTCCCGCAGGAGCATTCCTGTTAGTAGGTGAAGTGGCCTCTTGCACAAAAAAAGGTCCTCCGTTATGATGCAGGTTGCGAACCCAATACACCAAGAGGAGGACCTTTTGATGCATCATAATCGAAATTACAAA